>JAEINQ010000162.1 GCA_016342285.1 Desulfobacterales bacterium | reverse complement strand
TACTCCATGTGCGCCAAGCTGGCAGGCGTGGAATATCGTGAAGTGGAGCGTGGCGACGACTACGAATTGCCCTTGGACAAGATGGCTGCTGCCGCTGACGAAAATACCGCCATGGTCATTGTCACCAGCCCGGACAATCCCACTGGCCTGGCTGCCAGCGTGGAAGACCTGTCTGTTCTGGCTGGCGTGCTGCCCGAGGACTGTCTGCTGGTGGTGGACGAGGCTTACATCGATTTTGTCTGGCCGCCCGAATCCTATACGCCGCTTCAGGCCTATGACAAATTCGATAATCTGGTGGTGCTCAGGACTTTTTCCAAGGCCTATGGGCTGGCTGGTTTGCGAGTCGGCTTTGGTGTCCTGCCTCCCACCCTTCTCGCACATCTGAAGAACGCACGCATACCGTTTACTGTAAATTTGTTGGCCGAGGAGGCTGCGATTGCGGCTCTGGGTGACGAGGTTTTTTACAACGAGACCCTTGCCCTGGTCATGCGTGGGCGTGAATATTTTCTGGACGAATTGCCCAAACTCGGGTGCAAGGTCTGGCCGAGTCAGGCGAATTTTGTCATGTTTCAGCCGACCAAGTCCGCACAGCAGGTGTTCAAGGCCTTGCTCAAAAAGGGCATAATTGTTCGACCATTGGGAAGTTTCGGTCTTGGCAAGCTTATCCGTGTCAATGTCGGTACCGATGCCGAAAACAAGCAGTTCATCGAAACGCTGGCGGAGGTTCTGGGTGCCTGATTTGCTCATAGTTACCATTGACGGCCCCGCAGGAGTGGGCAAGTCCACCATGGCCAAGCAGCTTGCACGCGAACTTGGCATCCCCTATCTCGACACCGGAGCCATGTTCCGGGCCATTGCCTGGAAGCTGGGCCAAGGTTCGTGGGATTGGGACGAGGCACGATTGCAGACCGCGCTTGATGGTTTTGATTTTGCCTTGTCAGGCATGGGTGATACTTCTGTCCTGTCGGTCAACGGTACACCCATAGGTGATGAAATCCGTACTGAGCAGGTAGGCATGTGGGCATCCAATGTTGCCACCCTGCCAGTGGTTCGCACTTTCCTGAAAACAGCGCAGCAGGCCCTTGGTGCTAGGTTTTCCCTAGTGGCCGAAGGCCGTGACATGGGAACGGTCGTGTTCCCGGATGCGCCGCACAAGTTCTTTCTGGATGCCTCGGTCGAGGAGCGTGCCAGTCGGCGGTTCCTGCAACTTGGTGATCTTGGCAAACCGGCTGACCTCAAGGAATTGAAGGCCCAGATTGCCAAACGGGATGATCAGGATCGAAATCGTCCGGTTGCACCGCTCAAGGCTGCTGCCGATGCGATCACCATCGACACCACGACCATGACCAGGGCGCAAGTCTTTGCGGCACTGAAAAAGGGCGTGCGCGGGCAGTTATTTTAACGGGAAAATGTTCGGGTAGTGTTTTATCCGTGCATTTCATTACACGATGAGAGATTGAAAAAGGCCGGGACGTCAATGCGTCCCGGCCTTTTTTTGGCGAGTGCAGGCAAATCCTATTCGGATTTCACAACTTCGAGGCCGCCCATGTAGGGCTTGAGGGCTTCGGGGATGACGATTGAGCCATCGGCCTGTTGGTAGTTTTCGATGACAGCCACCAGACAGCGGCCCACGGCCAGGCCGGAGCCGTTCAGGGTATGCACGAACTGTTTTTTCTTGGAATCGGCCGGCTGGAATTTGATGTTGGCGCGACGGGCCTGGAAGTCACCGCAGTTGGAGCACGACGAGATTTCGCGGTATGCGTCCTGACCCGGCAGCCAGACTTCGATATCATAGGTCTTGGCCGCACCGAATCCCATGTCGCCGGTACACAGCGCGATGACCCGGTAGTGGATGTTCAGGAGTTGCAGTATCTTTTCGGCAGCCGCTGTCATGTTCTCAAGGGCTTCGTAGGACTTGTCGGGATGAGCGAAGTTGACCATCTCCACCTTGTGGAACTGGTGCTGGCGAATGAGCCCTTTGGTGTCCTTGCCGTAAGACCCTGCCTCGGAACGGAAGCACGGAGTGTGGGCACAGAACTTGATGGGCAGCCTGGCCTCGTCAACAACCTCGTCCGCATAGATGTTGGTCAGCGGGACCTCGGCGGTGGGGATGAGAAAATAGTCGGTACCGT
>JAEINQ010000161.1 GCA_016342285.1 Desulfobacterales bacterium | reverse complement strand
CGCCCAAGCCGCACATATTCCGGTTCATCTCGGGTCCATGCCACTGTCCGTAAAATCGGCCATGGCAGCCATGAAAGAAAATGGCGGATTCGACAAGGGCGACATGGTCATGCTCAACGACCCTTTCAAGGGCGGCACACACCTTCCTGACATCACCCTGGTGGCCCCGGTCTTTGCCGACAATGGAAACAATCCGGCATTCTTCGTTGCCAACCGCGCCCATCACGCCGATGTGGGCGGCATGGCATCAGGCTCCATGCCGTTGTCATCTTCACTCTTTCAGGAAGGACTGATCATTCCTCCAGTCAAAATCCTCCAGCGCGGCACATTGAATACAGAACTCATGCGGCTCATTCTCAACAACGTGCGAACCCCGGCCGAACGCGAGGGCGACTTCTCAGCCCAGTTCATGTCCAACACCATCGGCGTCAGGCGCATGCGTGAGTGCATCGAAAAACACGGGCTGGATACCTGCACCACCTATGCCCGAAAACTTATGGATTACTCAGAGCGCGTCACCCGGCAGGCCATCATCGACATCCCTGACGGTGAACACCAGTTTGAAGATTTTCTCGATGATGACGGGCTTGGCACAAAGGACATCCGCATCAATCTCACCCTGAAAATATCCGGAGACACGGCCAGACTTGACTTTTCCCGGTGCGATGATCAGGTTCGGGGAAGCGTCAACGCGGTCCGGTCCATCACCCTGTCAGCCGTGCTCTATGTCTTTCGCGCCCTGGTTGCCCGCGACATCCCCACCAATGCAGGCTGCATGCGGCCCATCGAAGTGATCACGCGCAAGGGCAGCATAGTGGATGCCTCATTCCCGGCAGCCGTGGCAGGAGGCAATGTGGAAACCTCTCAACGCATCGTGGACGTCATTCTGGGGGCACTCGCACAGGCCATGCCCGACCGCATCCCGGCAGCCAGCCAGGGAACCATGAACAACATCACCATCGGCGATGCCCACGGCATGGAAGGCGCACCATTCGCCTATTACGAAACACTGGCGGGCGGTATGGGAGCCAGCCCCAGAAGCCCCGGCGAATCCGCCACCCACTCCCACATGACAAACACCCTGAACACCCCCATAGAGGCTCTTGAATATGCCTACCCATTCCGTGTTGGGGAATATGCTGTCCGGCGCGGCACAGGGGGCATGGGCAAGCATCAGGGCGGCGACGGCATGGTCCGGGAGATTGAACTTCTGTCCGATTGCGAAATCACTGTCCTGTCCGAACGTCGAACTCGTGGACCATTCGGCGTGGCAGGCGGCCAGCCGGGCAAACCGGGCCTCAACATACTCACTCGCAATGGCCAGCCCGAAACACTTCCGGGAAAATTCCACCGCACCCTGAAAAAAGGCGACCACATCCGCATCGAAACCCCGGGCGGCGGCGGATTCGGCACACCAGAATCCTGATGGTTTAGCACTTCGAGGGAAGGGCCTCCGGCGGCTCTCCGAGGGGCAGGACGCTGTCCTGCACCTGCCAGGGACACGTCCCTGGACCCGTATAAGCCTCCGCGGGGTGACTTGGAATTTCTACAGAAATAAACAAAATAAGAATCGGACAAGGCCGAAGCGTATTCAAATACGCGAGGATTTGTCCGAATCGCAGCAACGCCGCGATCAGCCACTTTTCAGCAGTCTGAAAAGATTCTCCCGGAACCGATGCAGTCAATATGACTGCTTCGACTATCGATTCCGAGAGAACATGTAGGGGCTATTTAAGGAGTAAGTCGATGTGCGGTATGTTCGATTTGCCGACCCAGTGGGGTCTGCATGGAAATTTCACGTTCAACCTTGGTAATGCCCTTGAACACTGTGGAGTGTCTGCGTCCCAATTTCTCGCCAATGGCTTTGAGAGAGAGTTCGGTATGCTTGCGGGCCAGGTAGAATGCAGTGTTTCGAGCCAGGACAACCTGATGTTTACGGCTTTTTGATTTAAGTTCGTCCTCGGACAGACTGTAACTCTTGCAGATGAATTCGATGATATGCCCGAAATCAGGTGCCGAATTCTGAACCGCATAGTTGTCGAGCACTTCCCAGGCCAGATTCATTGTCACAGCCCGATTGAGCAGACGCGCCTTGAGCACCAGATTGTTCAGGCAACTTTCGAGTTGACGGATATCAGTGGTAATCC
>JAEINQ010000160.1 GCA_016342285.1 Desulfobacterales bacterium | reverse complement strand
ACCGCTGCAGATATTACGGTCACCGGGGCTGCTCCGGTCACCATTACGGCGGCCACGGCGGGGGTTAACGGCGGCCAAATTATCATGGCGAACGGCACTGTTGTGAACGCCGGGGCGGGCGCCATCACCCTGGATGCCGATGGCAACATCAGCCTGGGCCAGTTAATCACAACCAATAACACTGCTGGGGCCGTAAGCATCACCTCTGATAACGGCGCCCTGGTGGAGGTCGGTGACGCAGGCGGCGTTGACATTATCGCCAACGGCTTGGCTGCGGTAACCACCATCACCACGGCCACGGGCATTGGCGCCGCTGCTGATCCCATTCAAACCCAGGTAAGTATCCTGAATGCCTCAGTTACTGCCGGAAATATAGTCATTGAAGAAACCGACGCCATAAATCTGATCGACGTGGATACAGGCACCGGTAATATTGATATCCAGGCGGGCGGGGCCATCACGGCCACGGATGTTCAGATTGCAGGGAAGGGAATCGGCAAGTACATTGACCTTACTTCCACCGGTGCGGGCATTGCAGTGGGCTTGGTTGGTATTGATGCCGCCGATGCCAACGGCGGCGGCTCGGGCAGTATTATCCTGGATGCGCAGGCAGGTTCTATCACAGATTTAAACGCAGATGCTGCTGCGGACATTATCTCCAAGAACGGCAAGGCCACCCTTACAGCCACCGGTTCAATAGGAACTGGTATTGGCTCGTTGGCGGCCATCAACACCCGGGTGGGCACTCTTGTGGCCAGTACGACTACTTTAGGGGACATCAACATCTGGGAAGCGGATGACGTTACCCTGGAAAGTCTGACGACTACTTCCGGAGATATTTATGTTAGAGCCGTGAACGGCGACATTACCGTGGAGACGGTGGCTGCGGGAGGTGTTAGTGCAGGAAAAGCCGGAGATGTAACCATTTATGCTTTGGGCGCTAACAAGAGTATCTTTGATGATGGTGATCCCCTTACATTTATTGCAGGTGGCGGAACTACATCCGGGGTAGGCTCTGGAGGCGCCAGCCTGGATATCCAGGCAGCAGAACATGTGGGTGGAACAGCCAGTGACATATCTGCTATTGATCCCACGGACGTTAACGATGCCAAGAGAGCCCTGGATATAGACGCCAGCACCTTCTCGTCCATTTCCGTCAGCTCTGCACAGGACGCTGGAACTACGGGTAACATCCAGCTTTATGACACGGATTCATTTGATATTTCCACCCTCACGCTGAATGTGGGGGGATCGAATAACCAAATTTATCTGGGCGCTGGAACATCCATGAATTTGAACGGCGTATTTTCCGTCGGCGCTAATGATTTGGCCTTGGCTCTGTATAATCCAGCGGGAACGTTGACCATAGGCTCAAGCGGACAGGCAGCAGCCACAGGCGGACATATGGTGGAGGTCTATTCCTCCGGCGATGTCGCCCTTGGAGGCTCCAACGTTGGCGGGGCCATTTCAACTCCTGCTGGTTCGGTAAACATTACGGCCAAGGGAAGCATTAAAGAGTTGGTTGTAGATGCTATCGTTGATATTTCTGCAGCTACTGGTTCTGTTACTCTTGTGGCAAACGATGGGATCGGGACAGGTTCCAATGCAAATGCTGCCATAGACATTGTTGCCTGCAACATCTGGGCTGAAAACGGTGTGTCAGACAACCCAGGACCCGGGGCGGGTAATTTGGGTGTTTTCCTGAATGTTTTAAATGGGGTAACCCCCGTAAATATTCAAGAGGCTTTCGCATGGCACGCAGGCAATGTATGGATTCAGGCGGATACAGACACCCTGACCCTTACGGATGTCCGGGCGGAAAATTCCGCTGGAGACGTGACGGCTTTAATAGCCGGAGGCGTGGGGGATGTAGTTGCGGTATCGGTGCAGGCTGGAAGTGACGTCAGCATCACGGCGGGGACCACTGCTCCTGACAACATCTATGTTGATTACGTCAATGCAGGCGGATCTGTTGATTTGACCGCGACTGCAGGAAATATTTTAGAAAATGGCACGGACGGTTCTGCTGATATCATAGCTGTCGGCACCACCACATTGACGGCCAGTGGAAACATAGGAACCACAGGGAACGCCATTGAAACCACCATAGGCGCCCTGGTGGCAAATTCAACCACCGCCGGGGATATCGTGCTTG
>JAEINQ010000159.1 GCA_016342285.1 Desulfobacterales bacterium | reverse complement strand
TTGGCAAGGCCACGCACATTGAACGATCCGGCACAGTGGTCTGTGTTGGTGGCGGTACCGGCATTGCAGCCATGCACCATATCGCAAAAGGCCATGTGGAGGCCGGAAATCGCGTTATAGCCATTGTCGGAGCCAGAAGCAAGAATCTGCTTCTGTTTTGCTCCGAACTGTCTTCTTTTTGCCCGGAGCTGCGCATTGCAACCGACGATGGAACCGAAGGTCACAAGGGTTTCGTGACCGAAGTTCTCAAGGATATTCTGGATACCGAGGATGAGATCGCCGAGGTTGTGGCCATTGGTCCGGTTCCCATGATGGAAGCGGTCTGCAAGGTCACCGAACCCTATGGAGTCAAGACCACCGTGTCGCTTAACTCCATCATGGTGGATGGCATAGGCATGTGCGGTGCCTGTCGCTGCACAGTGGACGGAAAGACCTTGTTTGCCTGTGTGGATGGCCCGGAATTCGACGGCCACAAGGTTGATTTTACCGAACTCAAGACCAGGCTCTGGCAGTTCAGGGAGCAGGAACAGGAATCCATGGAATTGTTCAGCAAGGAGTGTCAGTGCAATGGCTGATGTGAAAAAAACCAAAAAAGTCCGTGGGCGCGTTCCCATGCCTCATCAGGATGCCGCCAGGCGAGGGACGAATTTTGACGAGGTCGCTCTGGGCTATTCCCGCGCGCAGGCCTTGCTTGAGGCTGACCGTTGCCTTCAGTGCAAGGTTCCCCTCTGCCAGAAGGGATGCCCGGTCGAGATAGACATCAAGGGTTTTATCGCTGCCCTGTGCGACGAAGATCTGCACGGCGCGTACGACATTATTCGCAAGACCAATTCCCTGCCCGCTGTCTGTGGTCGCGTCTGTCCTCAGGAAAGTCAGTGCGAAGGCATGTGCACTCTCGGCAAGAAACACGAGCCTGTGGCCATAGGTCGTCTGGAACGCTATGTGGCCGATACGTTTGCTGCCGAGTCGGCATGCGAGGATATCACCGATCTCGACACCTGCGCCCTGAAGCGTGAAGATCTGAAAGTAGCCTGCATAGGTGCTGGTCCGTCCTCACTAACAGTGGCCGGATATCTGGCCGGGCGCGGTATTCAGGTAGATGTCTTCGAGGCCCTGCACGAACCTGGCGGTGTGCTCATTTACGGCATCCCCGAGTTTCGTCTGCCCAAGGCCGTGGTTGGACGTGAACTGGCAGGGCTCAAGGAGCTTGGCGTCAATTTCAAGTGCAACTGGGTGGGTGGCAAGACCATTACCATTCAGGATATGCTCGACGATGGATACAATGCCATCTTCATTGGAGTGGGCGCGGGATTGCCTCGTTTCCTGAACGTATCCGGCGAAAATCTTGTGGGCGTGTTTTCAGCCAACGAGTACCTGACCCGCGTCAACCTTGGCCGGGCCTATGATTTTCCCAACTATGACACCCCTGCCTACAAGGCGAGGCGTGTGGCCGTGCTCGGTGCGGGCAACGTGGCCATGGATGCCGCTCGAACCGCCCTGCGCATGGGTGCGGAAGAAGTGTCCATTGTCTACCGTCGATCCGAAGACGAAATGCCTGCCCGCCGCGAGGAAATCGAACATGCCATAGAAGAGGGCATCAAGATCCGCTGCCTGTGTGGACCGTCTGCCTTTCACGGCGACAATCAGGGCCGACTCAAGGCTCTTACTGTCCAGAAAATGGCACTTGGCGAGCCTGATGATTCCGGTCGGTGCAGCCCTGTCTGCCTTGAAGGCGAGACCGAGCAATTCCGTTGCGATATGGCGATTATTGCCGTGGGAACCAGGCCCAATCCGATCCTGCTCGAAGCCACGCCCGATCTTGAACTCAACAAGTGGGGGTATGTTGCCGCTGATCCGGAAACCGGCGAAACATCCATTCCCAACGTCTTTGCCGGTGGTGACATCGTTACCGGAGCGGCCACTGTCATTTCCGCCATGGGAGCAGGCCGCAAGGCCGCCCGCGAGATCGCCAATAGATTGTTGTAAATGAAGACGCGAGAATGAAGCCTTTTCGAAAGGCTTCATTCTCGCGCTCTCCTTTTCAAAAACTTTTGATTCTACACCGCCAGACTGTTTGCAACAGTTTGGCGGTTTTTTAGTATGGTTTTCCGCTTGAGATCAGTAATGCCCCTTGCGGGCCTGGGCAGAGTCGTGCAG
>JAEINQ010000158.1 GCA_016342285.1 Desulfobacterales bacterium | reverse complement strand
CATCATCCAAACCCCAACGCCCCTTTGTTTACCATAAGGTCCGATCGGGCGACAGCCTGTCCACCATTGCCCGTCGCTATCGCACCAGTGTTAGCGCTATCGCCGCGGCCAACAACATCCGGAAAACCAGCTACATTGTCGCCGGAAGGGCTTTGAAAATCCCCCTTCGCGGCCAGCACGTGGCCAAACCTGAAAAACGAAAACGCCCGACGCCGACCGGCGGCCCCGCCACCCATGTGGTTAAAAGCGGCGATTCACTGTGGATTCTTGCCCAGCGCTACCGTACAACCACCCGCGAGATCCAGGCGGCCAACAGCCTCAAAGGGACGACCCTGTCCATCGGGCAAAAGCTGCGTATTCCGGGAAATGAAACCGGTGGCACCAAAACGGTTAAGGGGATGAAAACCTATGAAATCAAACGCGGCGACAGCCCCTACACGATTGCTCAAAAGCACCGCATGTCCCTCAACCAGTTCCTTCAGGCCAACCGGCTCAATCCCCGCAGCAAAATCTTCCCGGGCCAGACGGTCTACGTGGAATGAATCTCCCCCGGCCGCAAGCAGTTGAAAATTCCAGCCCCGGGCTTCGCAAGAGATCGATTGAACAGATGAAACGCTTTGATAAAGCATTGAAAAAGGCTTGTAAGGACGCGGGGATTGGGATAATGGTCTTCCACGATTTGTGCTCTGGCTGAAAGAAATCAGCAGTGCTTTGTAACAACGCTGTTTAGCCCCCGTAGCTCAGTGGATAGAGCATTGGATTCCTAATCCATGTGCCGCAAGTTCGATTCTTGCCGGGGGCACCATAAAATCAAGGGGCTATCCCATCAGGGCGGCCCTCTTTGTTTCTGTGTAAGACTTTTCTCTGTCTCGCTCAAAAACGGCCATCTCACAAGGTAATTGGCCCCATCCCTTAACCCGCTGCTTTGCCTTGTAAACATACTCAGCGCAGTAAATATACGTCAATTCAATGGATGGGGTTTTTACTGCAACCAGGCCCATCTGAAAAACGCTCTCAGGCGCCCTGAAAGGCCGTATTTCGGGTTTCCTTCTCCGCCGTATGGAATGATGGCAGAAGGGTGTTGGGCTCGGCAAAATCGGTTTTCCGAAGGGAAGGGGTAACGCCGACGGCCCTATCGGCTTGACCATTGCGGCCGTCCACAAGTGTCACCAGTTCGTCAACATAGGTTTTCATCTGGTCGGCCTGGGCGCTCATTTCCTCCGATGCAGTGGCAGACTCCTCGGCGTTGGCTGTATTCTGCTGGGTCACTTTGTCCACCTCGATCACGGCCGTGTTCACTTGCACGATTCCCTGGGCCTGCTCCCGGGAGGCCGAAGCGATTTCGGCCAGCAGATCTGCCACATGGGTCGACGACTGCTCCACGCCAGCAAAAGCTTCACTGGTATTGGCGACCAACTTTTTGCCGTCCTTGACCTGACGCCCAGTCCCCTCGATAAGCTCGGCGGTGTTTCGAGCCGCCTCGGCGGCCCGCATGGCCAGGTTGCGCACTTCGTCGGCAACCACGGCAAACCCTGCCCCGGCTTCCCCGGCCCGGGCGGCCTCGACCGCTGCGTTAAGAGCCAGCAGATTGGTCTGAAAAGCGATTTCGTCGATGGTTTTGATGATCTTGGAGGTCTCCTCGCTCGCTTTGGAGATGTTTTCCATGGAGTCGGTCATCTGCTGCATGGAATCGCTGGCTCGCACGATGACCGTCTTGGCCTCCTTCATCAGATGATCAGCCTGACCGGCGTTGTCGGCATTCTGCTGAGTCATGGAGGACATCTCCTCCAGCGAGGCGGAAGTCTCCTCTAAAGATGAAGCCTGTTGCGATGACCCCGCAGCCAGGGACTGGCTCGCGGATGAAATCTGACCGGCGGCAGAGGCAACCTGCCTTGCGCCCTCGATCAATCCCGCAATCACCTGGTTTATGGACCGCGTGATCCCCCTTGCGATACCGACACCAAAGATCACCAACGTCAGGCCGACAACGACGGCCGCCGCCAGGCTGGTTCGATCCGCCATTTCAACTTGGTCAAACATTGAGGCAGTGGTAGTCGACACCAGGCGCTCCGCCGTTTCCCGTATCGCCAGAGTGGTTTTATCGAGTTCAGCTTTGCCTGTCTCGAGGTTTTCCCAGTGCGTATACAAATCCGCCATCAGGG
>JAEINQ010000157.1 GCA_016342285.1 Desulfobacterales bacterium | reverse complement strand
TCCCAGGCTTTCCAACGCTTTTGGCTGCGATTCGGCTTCTCGCTGGTCATGAGAGCTGCGCCTGCTTCGCGCTTCGCTCTCATGCCCTGCTCGTAAGCCTTGCGTTATGGGATCTTCATACGGCTTCTGCAAAAGGTTAAAAAGTAAAAAACCAAAAACTAAAACTACTGGGTCCTGGCAAGGCGCAGGCCTATGTTGCCGTACCTGCCCGTCGGGGTGTAGTTGTAGCGGTACGCTGACCGGCAGTACTGGGCGTAGTAGAGCCAGCTGCCGCCGCGCGGCACCCGGTACGAGCCTGTTGCCGGCCCCGTGGGATTCGTCACGCTTCCAGAAGGATAGGTCTCCCCGTACCAATCCTCGCACCATTCCCAGACGTTGCCGTGCATGTCGTACAGACCCCAGGCATTGGGCTGCTTTCCGCCCACGGGATGCGTCCCGGCACAACCGCAGCCGCTCCAGCTTCCTCCCGTATTGTAACAACCTGTATAACTGACGCAGCTGTTATAGCCATACCAACCCATGGCATCCAAGTTTGGATCATAGCTTCCATCCGTGACTGTGATTCCGCCATTGGCCAACGCCGTGGTGCTCCCGGCCCGGGCCGCGTATTCCCACTCCGCCTCCGTGGGAAGCCGGTACTTGTCCGTGCCTTCCAGGGCGTTCAGGGCAGTAATGAACGCCTTGCAGTCATTCCAGGAGACGTATTCCACCGGGCAGTCGTCCCCGCAGTTGGAAAAATACGACGGGCTGGTTCCCATGACGGCCCGCCACTGGCCCTGGGTCACCTCCGTGGTCATCAGGTAAAAACCGTTGGTAAGGGTCACCTGGTGCTGGGTCTCATTGGAACTTCGGCCAAGCTCGTCCGTTGGGCTTCCCAGGGTAAACGTTCCCGGCGGAATGTACGCGAAGGACTGGCCGATGGCGTTGGTGAAGGCGCCGCCCCCGGGGATGCTTCCCGTGGTCACGGAACGGGTGTTGGAAAAAACGCTGGTATTGTTGTCCGCATAGGCCTGGACGGCAAAATGATAGGTTGTTTCAGTGGATAGCCCGGTCACCCGGTATGTTCGCGCCGACGGATTGGCCAGGGTGGTTATCAACAACCAGGAGTACTCGTTTTCTGGCGTGGTGGTCCGGTACACCTTGAATCCCCGCAGGGACCCGGCGTTTTGCGCGTCCTGCCAGGTCCAGGCAAGGTCCACCTGTGTGGGCAGGGTTCCGCCCTGGGCCCGGGTTGCTCCTGTAAGCACGGGCGCGGCCAGGGCGGGCGGTGTGACCGTGACCAGCACGGAAAGGCTGCGCGTTCCATCGGCCTGGTCCAGCAGGCCCCCATCGTAAAGATTGGTGAACACCACCTTGTTGCGGTATTCCCCGGCGCTCATTCCGGCCGTGTTCACCCGTGCGGCCAGACTGCGGGTCTGCCCCTGGTCCAACTGCCCGGAAAGCGACGCCTGGTTGTCGAAAGTGATCCGCCCATCGGGAATCAAGGATTCCACCTTCCAGTCGAGCCTGCGGTCGCCGGTATTTTTCAAGGTATAATCCACCGTTACGGTAGTGCCGGACCCGGCCGCCACGCTGCCCGTCAGGGCCTCCGGCCCGGTTAGCTCCAGGTAAGAGGGTGCGTCTCCGCACACTCCGCCCCAGTTCCAGCGTTTGATGAGGCCCTCGTGTTTGTAGAGGGAGTATTTGAGCTCCACTTCTTCCGCGTGGAGCAGCTTGCTGATTTTTTTGGCCAGACCCAGGTCCCACAGGAAACTGGCGTCAATTCCCCAGTACAGCGACAGGTTGAGGCCGTTGTCGCAGAGATCGTCGTTAAAGGAAACCGCTGCCTCGCCACGGGCCTTGAGGTATCCCTCGATACCAATTCCCGGGCCGGTGACTCCGTACATCCTCATGGACAACTGGGATTCGACATATCCCTTGGTCTCTGCATAGGCCTCGATGGTGGGAGGGTGTATCTCGTACCCAGGGTCAAAGGAAAGAACGGGGGTGATTCCGTCCTGCTTTGTCCACAGGACGCCCCCCTTGGCCACCTGGGTCAGCTCGATGCCCACGGTCACCACGCCGCCCACTTCGGCTTCCACACCGATGTAAACGGTAAGAACCGGCTGCACCACCACCGGGACCACGCCCACCACGAACGTGATGGGCGCAAAGCTGACTTTGGCGATTTCCTTTCTCAGTTGGTTCTTCGGC
>JAEINQ010000156.1 GCA_016342285.1 Desulfobacterales bacterium | reverse complement strand
GTTCTTGTTTGTACCAACTCAATCGACTTTTCTGCATAGGTTTGTCCTAAGCCATTTCGATTATCTAGGACAGCCCCATTCTTTTGCATATCAATCCCGCCCAGACGGTAAATCCTTGATGGAAAAGGCCCGGAAGTCAAGATTGATCGTCATGGGTCAGCTTGCCCGTGTCGGACAGAGGCGCTTTCTGTACACGATGAGAACTATCAGGATGGCAATGGCGGAAAGCACCTGCCAGTGCGATTGCATGAGGATCATGAAAATACCCAGACTGAGAAGCATTGCCGTCATGCGTGGCAGTGGGGCGGTAAACAGTTTGACTGCCGCCATGGTGCCTAGCAATGCGTTGACCAGGAAAAAACCATCGGCAATGGCAAGGATTCCTGCCACATCGAGGATGCCTGTCGAGGCCAGGTAAATCTGGAACAGATGGACCATGGTGTATATTGCGATGACCACCCAAGGTACTCCGTGTGCGTTTCTCTGGTCGAAAAACAGGGGAAATCCGCCTTCTTTGGCCAGATGGGCGACGAGTCGGGCAACACCGCCCACGAACATGAGATAGGTTGTCACGCACAAGGCGATGACCAGTCCGGCCATGACCCAGGGGGCAAAGGAGCCGAATAGCGGGTAGAGCAGGGCGGCAACGCCGTGGCCTGTCTTGTCCGGGAAGATGCCGTACTGCAACCCGGCAGCCACGGCCATGGACACCAGCCCGACGACTACGGCGGCAATGATGGCGGCTCGTGGTACTGTCTTGCGGGGATTGATGACCTCGGCCCCGTAGTTGCCAACCACCTCCCATCCGACCACGGCCCAGAAAAGGAGCAGCAGCGTGTAGCCCATGGACCTGCCGTTGAATTCTGGCAGGGGCGAGGGAGGGCCGGAATGAAACGCGAGAACCATGCCGGACCCGATGAGCAGAAGAGCTGTTGCCGTGGAAGCCAGTACAAGGGTGACCCGGCTCATGTTTCGCAATCCTGAAGCGAGCAGCCCGGCACTGGCGATCTGTACGGCTCCGGCGGCAAGGCCGCGTCCGAGGTCGGTCTCAGGGGCCAGGGCAGGCGGAAGATAATCAACGATAGTCAACATGACTGCGGCAGGTCCGAACAGGGCTGCTCCGGAAAGGGTGTATGTGGCAAGCCGTTTGGCTCCTGAGCCAAAGGCGGATTCCACGGCACTGGCTGCTCCGCCTTCCCCTGGAAACAGGGTTCCGATGTGGGCGAAGACATAGGCAAAGGCGATGCCGAAAAGGGCTGTCAGTCCCCAGGCAGGTACGGCCCATTGCCCAGCGGATTCGATTGCCAGCGGTGGCAGGATGATGATGCCGGAACCGAGCACGGCCCCGATCATCATGCAACACAGGGAGAATGTTCCGATTTTCCGTTGACTCATGTTTTTTACCTTGTCTTTATTTATGTTTCTTGTCATGGAATAAACGGAATAAATCCAATTCGAATTTACAGATCGACCGTTCGGAAATTCCGAACGCTAGTAGGAGCGTTGATGGACATCAGGAAATTGCAATGCTTTCTGGCCGTGGCCTTTGAGGGTAACCTGACTCGTGCCGCGGAAAGTTTGTTCTTGAGCCAATCAGCCTTGAGCGGCCAGATCAGGCAGCTTGAGGAGGAACTGGAATATCAGGTCTTTGTTCGCAAGGCGCGCGGCATGGCAATGACATCTGAAGGCGAAGCCTTGCTGCCTTACGCCCGTAGTGCAATCCAGGCCATGGAGGAATTCAATTCCAAGGCTGCGACCCTGAGAAGTGGATCTTCGGCCACCTTGACTGTCGGGCTGAATACCGATCCCGCGTTTTTACGCATGGCAGAACTCGTCAGGCACATGCGTCCGATCATACCGGATCTGCATCTTTCTTTTATAGTCTCCCAGAGTCGGTATACGTCCGAATTGCTGCGTTCCGGCGAGATGGATGTGGGATTCCGTTTCGGAGTGTGGGGCGAGGATGGCATTCACGATGAACTCATTGCATCCGTAACCTTGACCATTGCCATTCCTACAGCCCTTGCTGCTCAGGTGGAACCAGGCAATTGGAGGGAGTTGGCCGCCCTGCCATGGGTGTATACGTTTCGCGGGTGTCCTTTTCATGTGGCTCTTCGCGAACGGATGTCCGCCTATGGAGTGGAACCCAACCCCGTGGAGCAGTCCGTTGACGAGAACATCATGCGCGAGTTGGTGGCCGAGGGTGTGGGAGTGGCCATTTTGCGCGAGG
>JAEINQ010000003.1 GCA_016342285.1 Desulfobacterales bacterium | reverse complement strand
CTTCGAACTCGGGGGATACACCGCCCCAAATTATGCCGAAGGTGTCGGTTAATCTTCCCAGAGGTACAGTGTCCTGAATTTGTTACAGTAACAACAGGTTGAAAATGCATGGAGAGTGATTTCGTCCAAATTGCAGCTATTTATCGATAACATAGGATATCCAAAAAAAAATTATGGCATAACCAAATGATACCATAGGTAATTTCAAAGTTTTTTGGTGAGGATCGGATTTTTTCGGAATCCGCAATGTTTTGAAAAAGACTTAAACACAAGTCGGCTACAGAATATTAATGTTGGATGTGATTAGGAAAGATAATGAATCGCTGGGGTATTCCCGCATGGCTTGAAAAAGAAGTTCGTGAGCGAGACAAGGCCTGCATCTACTGCGGCGTCCAGATGGTTGATAAGAAACCCCGAGGTTGCTCGCGGCGAACTCTCGCAACCTGGGAGCACATCATCAATGACGCAACCATTGTCACTAGTGAGAACATTGCCCGGTGTTGCGCCACGTGCAATTCGAGCAAAGGTAATAAGGATTTAGCTGATTGGTTGCATTCGAATTATTGCAAAAATCATGGCATCAAAGACAACACTGTTGCCGATGTCGTGAAGAAGGCACTGAACACAGCAAAAAGGCTGACGCCAAATGAGAGAGAAACATGAATGACACTGCAACCGTGAGAATTTTTCTGACAAAGGGCAGTCCGACATCTGTCCGCACCGCTGAGATCTCAAACTGGACCGGCAAAGCCGTGGCCGGTCCACGGTCACAGATCGAGGAAATGTTGAAGAGAGAAGAGGCCGGAAAACCCGGTGTGTACTTTCTCGCCGGCGTTAATCCGGAATCGGGTCGCGATCGCGTATACATAGGCGAGGCGGAAATTATTCGAAATCGGATCAAAGGGCATTTGGACAGGGATTTTTGGAAAACCCTAGTGTTCTTCGTCAGCAAAGATGAGAACCTAACCAAAGCGCACATCAAGTATTTGGAGGGAAAGCTGATTGAGACAGCGCGTGCTGTTGGACGGTTCGAGCTGGAGAATGCTCAGGCAAGCGGTTCACACCTTCCTGAGTCAGATGCAGCCGACATGGACGTGTTCCTGTATCGCATGGAACAACTTCTCCCGATTCTCGGTCAAGAGTTTCTAAAACCAGTTGTGAAGAATGAAGCAAGGGCCAGAAGAACGGACTTATTGTTCTGTGAGATCAAAGGATTCAAAGCGACAGGTCGACAGACTGACAATGGGTTCGTTGTGCTCAAAGGATCTGAGGCCGTTCTCGAAGAACGTCCTTCCACACAGAAATACCAGTACGCAGCTAACCTACGGGCCGGATTGAGATCTGATGGTGTTGTTGAGGAGAAGAACGATCGATTAGTCTTCCTTGCAGATCACGAGTTTTCCAGCCCGAGTGCTGCAGCAGCAGTTATCCATGGAGGTCAAGCCAACGGCTTGACAGCGTGGAAGGATTCAAAGGGAGTGTCCCTCAAGCAAAAGGAAGAGAAGGACATCCAACAAACTCCTGCAGGCGATGTCCTAAAGGCCGCGCCTGAGGAGTAGCGTTATCCAAAGCTGTAACAGTCATAGCCCTATTTTAGGTAGCTTAACGGCTGTAATCAATTTAGGCGCTTTTCGATATATTCATTGGGGCACTATAGACGATCCGCCGGCGCAGAGGCAATCCAGACAACCGTTCAGCTTAGGTGAAAGAGATGGAAGCATGATTTTCAAATTGACCGACATAGAGGATGCGTATCTTTTTGCCAACGCGGATCCGGATTTTGGCAGCCAGGCGATTCTTTGCAGGGATGCCGGAGAAATCTACTACGTTTCCGAGTTTAGTGGTTTGAATGAGGCGCCCGAGGACGTCTTTGACAACGATGCCTGCATAGCGGGGGGATCTGGGGTCGGGCCACGCAAAATGCTATAAATAAAAATGGTTAAAGCGAAAAGCGACCTGTAAACGGGTCTATATTCGCTTTTTGGAGGCTAAAAAGAGCGATATAGAAATTCTGGAACACGAAACCAAATTTCTAACCAGAAAATGCACTGTAGGGTCTCTCTTTAAAATCCCTCTTTTCTTTCCTGAAATAACATCTTACCGTACCAGCCTGGACTGCGACCGGGTAACCGATTTTGAGAAACACGCAGGGAAAGGTATTGCCGGTTGCCGAAGAGGAAAATAAAGGGGAAATATTGATCGGGCGTTTTGATAGCTTGGCATTTTTGAAAATCGTTGCTATTTTAACAGTTCATCAACATTTCCAAGGAGGATCGACCAATGATTGGCAGCCTGAGAGAACTTCCGATATCTGAAAAAATACAGCTGGTTGAGGATTTATGGGATAGCATCGCCCATGAACAGGAAGCGTTAGCGATGTCGGACGAACAACGGGCAGAACTGGACCGTCGGTTGGACGATTATGAAGGCGACGGTATAATAGGGCGTAGTGCGGAAGATGTGATGACGGATATCAGGAAACGGCTGTGAGATATTCGATTCACCTCAGACCAGGTGCGGAAGTTGCCCTTGAAGAGGCCGCCAAGTGGTATGAAAAACAGCGTGAGGGTCTTGGTAGAGACTTTTTGAATGAGGTCCAGCATACGTGGAATGCCATGGCGGAAAATCCGCATTTATACCCTATTGTTCACCGAGACACTCACCGGGCTCTGATCCATCGTTTCCCATTTGCCATCTTCTATCGTATCGAAAGGAACGCACTTGTCATCATTGCAGTGATGCATGGTAGCCGCCATCCAAAAAGGTGGCAAAAGAGGACATAACCACTTCTGCAACAAATATCGGATGACTGCGCTTCAATCTTCATTGTCATTACTACTCAATTATCCAAAGCTGTCATAACCACGGTCGTTAAATTTGTCGGAAAGAAAGGTAAGCATCTCTATCGGCGAACCATGTTTTCATAAACATGCCGGGCAGTGAAAGGCGGCCATTTTTTCCAGGGACGCGACAACCTGTTTCGCATGCCGCTTTTAGACTCACGTGATGGTATCGTGACAAGCTTGCTAAGCACGGTCCCCCTGCTGCAGAAACCATGTTCGCAGGCGCCGACCCCAGTGCAAGGGGCTGCGCACCTTTCGCCAGGATGCGTCGGCCGAGTCGAGGCCGTGGAGATCCAGAGCCTGCTCGCCGTACTTCTCCTGGTTGAACAGATTGACAATCGTCGCTATTTCCGGTCCAACCACGGGGAAACCGGCCTTTAGCCGTTGCCCGTATTCCAGCGGGGTTTCGCCGGTTCTGACCGGTATCCCGCTGCGGCGGCCCCATACCAGGAGTGCCCCGAAAAAAGCGGTTCCGGTCCTGGGCGGACGGCAAAAGAAGCTTAAAACCGTCCGGCAAAGGGATGCAATCTGTAGGACAAGGGCCTTGAACCAGGCCCTAAAAGCAGCGATGTCGCCCCCGTTCCGGTTTTTGTCCCCATCCGGGGTTCTACGCCACAGCCACCCGACCAGCAGCCATACCAGAGCGATCATGGCCGCCAGCAGCACCATCGTGCCCACGCCCAAGACGACATATCCGATCACTTTCTCGATCAGATCGAACCACCAACTGTTATCGGCCACGGCCTCGCCGGACATCACCGGCGACGGGTTCTGATCCGGGGTGCTCAACTGCTGGTCCATGCGGCGGGGGGCGAACATAAGGCGCAAAATGGCGATCAAAACCGCACCCACGGGACCGGATACGGTTTTTAAGACCGTGTAGCCGAATTCAGCCGCGGCTGTCATGTATGGCAGAAAAAACATCATCAGGCCGGTGGAAAACAGCACCACCACCGCGGAGGCGCTCAGGGTCATGCCGATGATTTTTTTCCCGGAGATGAACTGTGTACGGATCGTCCCCTGATGCCGTGCCATGGCGATGGCCAGCAAACCGAAAATCATAAAAGAGATCAGCAGTTTTTCCGATAGGAAATCCTGAATTTCGATGCCTGATTTGTGCCAGAGGATGAATTTGGCCAAAAACAGAACAAAGAAAGCGGTCAGTCCGATATCCAGGCGGGCGTAATGGCTCTGGAGACGCTCCCGACCGCGGATCAGATAAATACCGCCCCACCAGAAGCCGACCGCCAGCATCGCCTGCAGCAGCATGGCCGACCATGCGTTGATATCCGGGCCGGAGTCGAGCCATTGGGTGATCCAGCGTAGCGAGATAAAGGAATGTGACCAGGTGTGATAAACGTAGACGGTTCGCAAAATGGCAACGGCCAATCCGAATCCGTGAAGTCCGATGACGGTGATGACGCGCAGGCCGCGATGGCGTGTTGCGGCACAAATCAACGCTGCCAGGCACAGCGCGATCACGGCTTCCGGCAGCGGATAGGGCCGTTTGAATGCCGCCAGGCTGATGTAATTGGCCACAGCCAGCCGCCAGACCAACGCCATGCAGCCAGCGCTAAGCGTCAGGAAGAATGTGGCTGTTTTGTCCATTGGGTCGATCCGTTCATGCTGCCAAGTTGATTCATGGGAAGGATGCTATGAAACGACAGGCCTTTTATATGCTTTTCTCCCTGAGTGTCGTACACCGCCAGAACAACGGGAATTTTGCGCGAGGTCAAAACGTTTTGCCACCCGGCAACCGTGGGGCCGATGGCGTGGATGAACACCAGGGCGCTGGTGCCCCCGGGAAAAGAGGGCCTTCCTGTCAAGACCTTCTCCAGCGCCATGGCTGAGGTTGGCCGGATATGGGCCATCAGTTCCAGGATGGCCGAAATTTGATGCCTGTGCCCGGCTACGGAAAGTACTCGGCTTGCGCCGTCGGCCATCTCCGCGTTGCAGGCAAACCCGAAGGCGCTGCCGCGCTTGTCGAGTTGCACCGCCACAGAGGCCGCTATCTCCAAGGTGCGTTCCAGAGCCTCTGCGGCCCCACATTCAGTGAAGCTTTCAACGTCTATTGCCAGAAGCACCTTTTCCTGTTCGGACGGATCAAAAATCTTTTCCTGCAGCCGATTGGTGCGTGCGCTGGCTTTCCAGTGTATGAACCGCGCCGGTAGACCGGAGCGATAATCCCGGGTTCCGAGAAGATAAATGGGGTCCTTTACAGGGCTGCGCCGGCCGGGCAGACCGAAGACAGCCTGCCGGGGGAGTTCGATCGGTTTTACATCGACGATACGGGGAAAAACGACAATCCGGGGGGCGGCAATCAATTTTTCTCGGGGATAGAGGCCTAAGGGATCGGCGACCATCATCGAGATGGCTCCGAGGGAATGCACCCCGCGCCGCCAAGCGGTCATGGGCCAGTCGAACCGAGCCTGCTGGTGCCAAAGAAGACCGCATTCACCGGAAAGGGCGCCTTCGGCCGCAAACGCAGCGCTTCGATTCATCCCGAGCCGGACCTTGACCCACACCGGGAGGAATTTGGCGTTGGCCAGCCGCACGGTCATGGTCAGGGTTTCCCCGGGAAAAATTCGCTGCCGGTCCACCTGGACCTGCCATCCCAACTGCCGGAAACTCGCCCTGCTGAACAGGTAGGCGCCTCCGAACAGTGTCAGCACCATGAGACTGAGCAGGATCAGGTCGAAGCGGCGGTTGAGCAGCGCAACGAACAACAGGACGGCGACAAAAAAAAGAATCAGCGGAAAGGAAAAAGCGCTGATCTGTCCTTCTTCGGGAGGATTCACGGAAACGCCTTCCGGCAAACCGGTATCGGGTTGAGGCGCGGGTTGGATCAAGTGCTTCAGTCTCTTTCCGCGGTGCCGGGTACGGGCACCTTTTGGAGGATCTCCGCGACGATCTCCGCCGGGTTTCCGCCCCGCAGCCTTTCTTCCTCCTTGAATATCAGCCGGTGGGCCAGCACGGGTTGGACCAGGTATTTGATATCGTCGGGAAGCACGTAGTCCCTCTGACGCAGGAGGGCCAGGGCCTGGCCGGCGCGCAGCAGCCCCAGTGAACCGCGCGGGCTGACGCCAAACCGCAAGGCCCTGTGACTGCGCGTGGCAACGGCGAGGTCGATGATATACTCGCGAACGGCGACAGATACGCGAATTTTGCACCGCGCCTGTTGAAGCTCAATCAGTTCTTCCGGCTGGGTCACCGGCGCAAGCGCAGCCAGCGGATCGTTTTCCCGAAACCGATCCAGAATGGTTAACTCCTCTTTTTTGTCCGGATACCCCAGGCTGACCCGGATCAAGAATCGATCCATCTGGGCTTCGGGCAGGGGGAACGTGCCGTCCATTTCGATGGGATTCTGGGTTGCCACCACGAGGAAAGGCCGCGGAAGCGGCATGGTCTTTCCATCGACGGTCACCTGATGCTCCTCCATGCTTTCCAGGAGGCTCGACTGTGTGCGCGGGATGGTCCGGTTGATCTCGTCGGCCAGAAGGACATTGCTCATGACCGGCCCGGGCTGAAAGATGAATTCTCCGCTTTTCTGGTTGAACACGTTGAAACCGGTGATGTCGGAGGGAAGCAAATCCGGGGTGAACTGGATGCGTTTAAACGTTCCGCCGATGCTTTTGGCCAGGGCTTTGGCGAGCAAGGTTTTCCCGAGTCCGGGAACATCTTCGATGAGGACATGGCCGTTGGCCAGCAGGGCCACCATCAACAACTCTGCAGCGTCACGTTTGCCGACCATAACGCGGTTGATGTTATCCAGTACCGCCTGACAGGGGGTATCGTCCAAAAACGGCTCCTTCCGGTTGGCAAAAATCAGATTTATAGGCCTCTGGACCGCTTTTGTCAAACCTCGTTGGTACGGAAAACAGAGGGGTCTTGAATATTGAATTTTCGGTTGATCAGCGAAAGCGTTCGCGGTAAGCGGCGCGTTTTTCCTTGGGCCATTTCGGGCAGTACGCGGGCCTACCCTGCATGACCAGTTGCAGGCAGGCATCGCAGGCCGGGCTACATTTAGTGATGGCCTGGTCCTGGCCCAGGCGGGCCTTTTGAGGCCATTCGGGATCGACCCAGAGCATGCGGGCCAGGCCGATGAGGTCGGCTTTGTTTTCTGCCAGAATGGCTTCGGCCCTGGCCGGCGTGGCGATGCGGCCCGCGGCGATGACCGGAACCCGGACGTTTTTCTTGACCATACCGGCCAGGGAGGCCATGTAGCCGGGCCGCTTTGATTTTTTGACAATCGGCAGCGTATCCAAGGTAGAGCGGGGCCATGGTGATGCGGTTTTTCAAACGAAGCGGGCCAACCTTCAACGGTTTGAACAGGTGGGCGTGGGCGGGGAGGCTCATCTCTGTCTCCTTGCTGCATCGATTCCGGAGGGGTTCTGCTTGATGAGAAAACACCAAATTTTAAACAAAGAATCAACGATGAAATGATGTCCCTGTCTCTTTCCGGCATTTCCGGGCAGCCGTTGACAAGCCCACCGGCCTTGGGTAGATTGAGCTTTCTCTTGAGTCCGGGCTGTCGCGAGATTTTCCGTTCCGGATCCAAATGAAAGGCCGGATACGATGAAACTGACCGATCTTCTCCCCCTTGAGACTTGGAAGGCCTTCGAGGACGATCTGCATGCCCGCTCCGGGCGAGAGGTCAATGTTTTCGATACCGCCGGCATTTGTATCACCGACAGCGTTTCCACCGATCAGGCTGAAGCACTGGCCGCCGATATCCGCGAACGCTTACAAACCATGCTCGAAGGTGGCGGATGATGTCACGGCAGCGCGTGCTCGTGATCGGCGGTGGCGTGGCCGGTATGGCCCTGGCTGTCGGGCTTGACCGCCATGATGTGGCCGTGGATCTGGTGGAAAAAGAGCCCTTTCTTGGCGGCCATGCTGTGGGCTATACCTGCAAGGCCACCGAGGCCTGTGTCAATTGCGGGGCCTGCCTGGTGGAAACCAAACTGGCCGAAACCAATGCCTGCCGCCACCTGCAGCGTTTCAGTGCGACCCGGGTGACCGGCATCCATCGCAACGGCGGGTATGGGGTCCAACTTCATCAAGGCCCCCGCTTTGTGGATGACGACCGCTGCAATGGTTGTGGGGTCTGCCTCACCGTATGCCCCCAGAGAGCGGCCCTGCGGGGCGGGCCATCGGCGCACAGCCGCCCTTTTGTGACCTTGATCCCCGCCAACTGCCGATATTTCCAAGACGGTTCCTGCCGCCGCTGCCAGGAGGCCTGCCCCACCCACGCTATCGATCTGGAGGCCCGGCCCGTAACCATGACACGCCAGGCCGCGGCTATGGTGGTGGCTGCCGGATTTGAACCTTTCGATCCCTCCGCCAAATCCTTTGCCCCGCCCCCCAAGGCGGATCGGCAGGGGCAAAGCCTGGCGCCGACAGGAAACGTGTTGGGCGCCTGGACCTACCCCCGGTCCGGGGTAGAGACCAATGTCCTGACCCACCTGGAACTCGAATCCCGTCTGCGTGGCGGAGGGCTCCTGACACGTCCTGCCGATGGCGCTCCGGTCCGCAAACTCGCCTTTATTCAGTGCGTGGGCAGTCGGGACGCCGCCTTGGGGCATCTTTGGTGCTCCAAGGCATGTTGCGGTGCGGCGCTGCGCATGGCAAATCTCGTGCTGCATCGCCAGCCGGAGATGGCGGTCACCGTTTTTTACATCGATATCCAGACGACGGGTAAAGGATCTCAGGCCTTCTACGACCAGGCCCGGCAGCGGATGCGTCTGGTGCGGGCCATCCCGGCCGACGTCCGCGCCACCGGGGCGGACAAGGTGCGCCTGACCTATTTCGACAAGCCCTCCGATCAAAGCATCGATGAAGATTTCGATCTGCTGGTGCTCACCGTCGGCATGATACCGGCACGGGACGCACGGCAACTGTCCGAACTGCTCCACACGCCACTGGATCCCACGGGATTTTTTCTCCGTGAGCCCACTGGAAACGGTCTTTTTTCTGCCGGGGCCGCCCGGGGACCGATGGGCATCGCCGAAGCCATTGGTGATGCAGACCGGACCGTTCAGGCGGTTTTGCGTTATTTGCAGGACCAGCGCGGGTAAACCGACATCGGCCACTGGGACAGGACGCTTTGATTCGAGGATATGGGAGAACGTGTGAGTGCAATGACCCTGATCATAGGCAGTGGCGACCCGGCCCGACAATTGACCGAAGCCCTGTTGCGGCAGCGTTTGCCGGTGAGTGTGGCCTGTGAGGCTGATTCGGCCGACCGCTTTTCGGACCTGTCCGGACCGGGATGCCGTGTTCTGCCTGGTTTGCAGTTTTTATCGGTGACTGGAACCGATGGGAATTTCAACCTGTCCGTCGAGATGGACGGGCGTCGTTCGACCCTTTCCGCCGACCGCATCGTGTTGGCCGAAGACGCCCGACATCAACCGAATCTCCACCACTACGGGTTGACCGCTGCGAACACGATTTGGTCCCTGGGGCAACTGACCCCGGCCGCCGCCGCAGGATCACCGCCTGAATTCCTGCAGGCCGGCGACAGTGTCGTGTTTCTTCATGGCATTTATCGGGAAAGCCACCCTGAGGTTACCCGCGAGGTGCTCAATGCTGCCCTGACGCTTAGCCAGGACCACGGCCTGAAGGTCTTTGTGCTCACCGCCAATCTCAAAGTGGCCGGTGACGGCATAGAGGCCCTCGTCCGCCGGTGCCGGGATCACGGGGTGCGGGTCGTCAAATTCACCCGGAAACGTCCCGAAATCAGACAAGAACAGGATCGGGTCCGCATCGTGTTTGACGATGAAATCACGGGCCAGTGTTGCGGGCTCTCCCCGGCATTGACCGTGGTGGACGAAACCATCGCGCCGTCGGCCCGACTCATTGGCGTGGCCGGCATGCTGGGGCTGGAAACCGACGGGCAAGGCTTTGCCCAGGCCGACAATGTTCGTCGTTTGCCGGTGGCCACGAATCGACGGGGGGTCTACGTTATGGGTCCGTCCCGCGGCGTGGCGGCAGCGTGTGATGCGGACGTGGCCGGTGTGGTGCAGGCGCTGACCACCGATGCCGATGTGCCGGCGATGGTTGCCGGCATTGTCGGCAGTTGTGCCCGCTGCCTGACCTGCGTGCGCTGTTGTCCGCATCAGGCTATCGCGTTGACGAATCGGCCCGCAATCCTGGCCACCGCCTGCCAGGGGTGCGGTGTCTGCGCCGCCAGTTGCCCGGCCGGGGCCATCGCTTTTCACACCCCGGAGGGTTCATCCATCGGAGACGTCCTCACAACGGCGGTCAATGCGCTTGCCTCCCAGCCGGGACCTCGCCTGGTGGTATTTTGCTGCGCCCGCTCCGCGGCGGTGGCTGCTCGGGCGGCGGCCATCGGCGGTGCGCCCCTGCCGGTTCACCTGCATATTGTCGAGGTTCCCTGCGGCGGCAGTGTCTCTCAGGAGCACCTGTTGACGGTTCTCGAGGGCGAGGCCGACGGGGTGATGCTGCTCACGTGCCACAGTGGCAATTGTTACGCCGGCCCGGGACCGGAACATGCCGCTGCCCGATGCGGGCAACTGGCGCCCCTTCTGGGTGTCGTTGAAAATGGTGGCGGTAGAATCCGTCATGGGACACTGGCCGCCAACATGGGAAGCTCCTTTGCCGGCCTGGTGGCCGATTTTGTTGCGGGATTGGATATTCACGGCGGAAGTTCATTCTCGCCGGAACGGTAAAACTTTTTACGGTCCACCACGTAAGTGGTGGTTTAATGCCGGAAGAATCAAATAGGATGATGCCTTGAATACTTCTCCTGAGATTATCGAACTCGACCGGCTCGACAGCGATTGCTGCAGGGACTGGTTTTTCGATCAAGCGTTCTGCCTTACCTGCGGTCTGTGCAGCAGCGCCTGCCCCGTGGCCGGTGTCGACGGTTTTGATCCCCGCATGCTGGTGCGCCTGGTATCCCTGGGACAGTCCGGGGCGACGGTGGCCTCTCGCTGGCCCTGGATCTGTACCATGTGCGCCAAATGCGAAGCGGTCTGCCCCCTGGGCATCGCCATACCGGATATTGTTCGCCGGGTGCGCGGCTTGAGGGATCGGGATGCCGTCCCCGGAATCATCCACAAAGGCCTGACCATGGCCATCAAGACCGGCAATAACCTGGGGTTGCCTGAAGAGGATTTTGTTTTCATTCTGGAAGATGTGGCCGCGGAGATTGCCGAAGAACCTGGGTTTGAAGATTTCAAGGTGCCCATCGACAAACCCGGGGCCAACCTGATGGCCACCGTCCACAACAAACTGGTCAACACCCACACCGAGGACCTGAAACACTGGTGGAAGATTTTTCATGCCGCCGGCGAGGACTGGACCGTGCCGGTGGAAAACTGGGAAGGGACCAACTGGGGTTTTTTTACCGGAGATGATGAGGGCATGCGTACCTTGGTCGGCCGCGTGGCGGCCAATATGGAACGGCTTCAGGTCAACAGCCTGCTGTGGCCGGAATGAGGGCACGCCTACCTGGCGACCCGGTCCGGGTTCGAACGTTGGTATCCGCAAGCGTTAGAAAAATATCAATTTTATACGGTTTTCGATCTGCTCGTCAATTATATCCAAGACAAGCGCATCCGTTTGGATCGCGGCCGCACCACGGTTTTGGCGGCTTACCACGATCCGTGCAACTATGGACGAAAAGCCCTGCGCCGTTTCGGTCATGGCTATTTCAAGGAGCCGCGCTGGATTATGGATCAATGCCTCGATCGCTGGGTGGATCTGCATCCCGCCCGGAACCAGCAGACCTGCTGCGGCGGTGGGGGAGGCACTATGGCCACCGGCTACGACGATGAGCGCATTTTCTACGGCCGGCGCAAAATGGAACAGATTCGGGCCACCGGCGCCCGTATGGTGGTGGTGCCCTGCCATAGTTGCCACGGCCAGCTCAACAGCATCAAAAAACACTACGGCATGGACGATCTCGAGGTGAAGTACCTCTGGGAACTGGTGGCCGATATCCTGGTGCTCGACTGACGGTACCAACGTCAATCCGGGGTCGCCGCAGTCCCCTTTTGGTACCGGTTCGCCCTCCCTGCTGACGGGTACCCGGTCATGCCCGTGGCGGTGGGAGACGGAACCCCGGCCCCACGCATCCTTGCCCCATGCCGCCCCCCGTCTCAGAATGCGATTTCCAGCACGGCCAGGTGGTATTCGGTTTCCAGGCGGGTGACCTCTTGAAGCGTTGCGGCCGTGAGGCCAAGGTCGGGCGTGTCCTTTTCAGAGGCTTCCTTGAGGTGCCAGGCCAGCGCGGTCCAGGCATGGCCGACCTTTCTCATTTTCCGAGGCAGTTCCAGACCGGCCAGTTGCGGTACGATTCCCTCGGCTTCTTCCAGAAAATCGGCGTAGAGGTATCTAAACCCGCCGCCGCCGGTTCCCCGTTTTTCGATGACCTGGTAGGCGAACCGGGCAGCCCAGCGCCAGGTCTCCAGGTCGGGCCAGGCCGGTAGGGCCCCCTGCCACCGGTTCAGGGCATCGATCCCTTCAAAGATCCCTGGCATGCCCTGCATCCCCGGGGTGCCGTGAAGGATCCTGCGGCTGTTGTTCGCCATGGCCTCGGCGATGACGGCGGCCGTGTCCTTTGGCGGCGAAATCGATGTCGGCGAGAAGGCATTTCCTTCGATGGACAGGAGGTGCTTCGGGCAGTAGCGGGCCTTTTGCATGGCATCGAAGGGGACTTCCAGAAGGGTTTCCCGTTCGGTGTCGGTGACGAAAAAGACCTTCTCCCGGCTGTCGTATCCCCAGGCGGTGATGACGTGGCCCGGATAATGGGTTTCCGATCCGTAGTAGGGGAGGTGGAAAATGTCCGTCTGGAGAAGGGCTGGCCTGCCCTGGTCCAGTTCCCGGCACAGGGCGGGTTCGCTTTCCATGGGGTCGGCAAAGCGCTGCCATTGAAAGGGATGGCCGATGCGCGTGAAGAATTCGGATTCGATGTCCAGGGAACGAACGTGGACCATGGGGCTCGGATCAAGGCCGGGAAGGGTCAGGTACCAGACGCCGAGGCCCGACCCCAGGCCGAAGCACATGGCCTCGCTCCATGCGATGCCGTGATGGTTGACCAGGTCCTGAAGGCCGGTGCTGGCGCAGTGCCGACCCGGGGTGTGGCTGGGCTGGATCAGTTGCATGGGAGAACCTATGTAAAGGGTTCAAGGGTTCAAGGGTTCAAGGGGCCAATGGGCCAAGGGTTCAAGGGTTCAAGGGGCGTTCCCTTTTCCAAGATGGATTTAAGATCAGTTGTTTATGGTCTTTTCCATCTCCATTTCCTTTACCACCTTGCGCTGGATTTTGCCGACGGCGGTCTTGGGCAGATTGTCCACGAACATGATCTGCCGGGGCACCTTGTAGGCGGCAAGAAGACGCCGGCAGTGGCCGATGACCTCATCTTCGGAGAGATGCGCGCCGTGGGTTCGTACCACATAGGCCTTGACCGTTTCGCCGCGGTAGGGGTCCGGCACACCAAAGGCGCAGGCCTCGGTGATCCCTTCGCAGGCCATGAGAATTTCGTCGATCTCCTTGGGGTAGACGTTGTACCCGCCGGCCACGATCATGTCTTTCTTTCGGTCTACGATGGAAAGAAATCCGTCCGTGTCCATCCGTCCCACATCTCCCATGTGGAGCCACCCGTCTCTGATTGCCGCCGCCGTCGCTTCGGGTTGGTTGTAGTACCCTTTCATGATCTGGGGGCCACGGATGCAGATTTCCCCTTCGCGGTCCGGGTCCAGGATGTCGTCTCCGGTTTTCAGGTCGACGAGTTTCAGGTCGGTATTGGGCAAAGGGATGCCCACCGTGCCGATTTTCACCTTGCCCTGCCAGGGTGTGCAGGTAGCAAAGGCCGTGTTTTCCGTTGCGCCGTAGACATCGTGAATGATGGCCCCGTGGAGATCCCGGAGCCGGTTTAAGGTGTCTTCGGCCAAAGGGGCGGCGCCGCCGAAATACCCTTTGACAAAGGAAAGGTCCATTTTGCAAAACGGTTCGTGGTTCAACAGGCCCACGTAGATGGTGGGGACGCCCGGGAGGAATGTCGGTTTGAATTTCTTCAACATCTCCGTAATGACGGTCGGTTCCGGGCGTGGCACCAGGATGGCCGTCCAGGCGTTCCAGATGACCAAATTCTGGCTCACCGAATAGCCCGCGGAGTGAAAGATCGGGTAGATGCCCAGGATTCGGATATCGTCGCCACGGTTTAAGTCCGGAAACCATGCGCTGAACTGCTGGACCACCGAAGAGATGTTGGCATGGGTCAGCTCGGCCCCCTTGCTTACACCGGTGGTTCCGCCCGTGTAGAGCAGGGCCGCGGTGTCGTTCCAGGCCGCGCGGGGTTGAACCGGCGTGTCTGGATAGGCTTTCATGAGTTCCATGAAGGGAAAAACCCCGTCATGGCTCGTGTCCTTCCGGTACATCTCTTTTTTCACTAAGGGGAAGAGTTGTTTTTTTGGAAAGGGGAGGTAATCGTTGATGTGACAGGTGATGATGGTTTTGATCCGGGTCTCTTTTTGTATTTTAAGCACCCGGGGAAGGAGCAGGTCCAGGGTCACCAGGGTGGTGGTCTCCGAGTCGTTGAGCTGGTGGACCAGCTCGCGCTCGGTATAGAGGGGGTTGTTCATGACCGTGACAGCGCCGATTTTATAGGTTGCGTGATCGGCGATGACGATCTGGGGAATGTTGGGCAACAGCATGCCGACCTTGTCCCCTTTGCCGACCCCCAGGTCCATCAGGGCATTGGCGAACGTATTGACCATGCGGTTGAGGTCCCCGTAGGCAATCTTTTTCCCCATGTAGACAAAGGCCGTCCGGTCCGGGAAATCGGCGGCAACGCTTTCCAGTGCTTGGGACATGGTCACCTTTTCGATGTCCACTTGCGGCGGGGTTCCTTTTGGATACCATTGGTGCCAGGTTCGTTCAAATCCCATGGTGATTTTCCTTTCTCAGAACCCGGTCCAGGATGTTCGGCCCGGACCGGGAGGTGTCGGTCGGATCGGGTAACGCAAACCAGGTGCATTCATGTCGCCGTCAATCCCTCTTGTGCGGCCACTGTTCAGGCGAAGGACTCCACCAGGACGTATTTGGTCACCTTTCCAGTGGGGGTGCGTGGCAGCGGTTCCTCACGCCAGATCACGGCCTTGGGCGCCTTGAAACCGGCCATCTTTTCCTTGCAAAAGGCGATAATCTCTTCTTGGGTGACTTGGGCTCCGGGAGTCCGTACGATGACCGCCGTGACCTTTTCGCCCCAGGTATCGTCGGGAAGCCCGATGACGGCGCAATCGGCTACCGCCGGATGGCTCATCAGGGTGTCTTCGACTTCCACGGAAAAGACATTCTGGCCGCCGGTGACGATCATGTCCTTGCTTCTTCCGGCCAGGTAGAGGAAGCCTTCTTCATCAAAATAACCCAGGTCCCCGGTATGAAACCAACCGTCTTTAAACGCCTCTCGAGTTTTTTCCTCGTTTTTAAAGTACCCGGCGGTGGCGGACGGGGCCTGGGCGATGATGTCGCCGACCGTCCCGGCAGGCACGTTACGGCCCTCGGTATCCACAATCCTGACCTCGGCGGAAAACGCCACCTGCCCCACAGAGGCCGGATGCTTCGCTTTTTCTTCGGGACCGATGCAGACCACGATACCGGTCTCCTGGAGTCCGTAAAACTCATAGAGATGGGGGCAGATCCGCCTCTTGATCTCTTCCTGAAGGGATGAGGTCAGCGGGGCCGCCGCGAACACCAGCGCTCGCAGTGAGGAAAAGTCGGCGGTGTCCACTTCCGGCAGGGCCAACATGAAGGCGGCCATGGTGGGCACCCAGTTGGAGATGGTGACCTTTTCCGATGCGATGAGCCCGAAGATTTCCTGGGGATTGAACTGGTGGATGACGTTTCGGGCGCCGGCCAGGATGGAGACCATGCACCAGGCGAAACCGACCCGGCCGAAGATAGGAAAGGCGGTGAGTACCACATCATTGCGGGTGATGTCGAAATAGCTGGCGAAGAAAGGGGCCACGGCCGCGTTGTTGTATTGGGTGAGCAGATACGATTTGGGCAGCCCGGTGGTTCCCGACGTCAGGTTCATGTACATGATGTCTTCTTCGAAGACCTCCACGGCTGGCTCCAGGTCCGAAGATCTGTCCAGCAGATCTTCGTAGCCGACGGCAAATTCAGGGATCGTGTCCCCCATGCCCACAAAATGCTGGACCCGGGGAAGGGCCTCCCTTACCTGCGTGGCGATTTCACCGAACCAGGGATCGAAAATCAGTGTCGATGCCTCGCCGTGGGCCATGAGGTCGATCATTTCATTGGGGGCGAGGCGGTAGTTCAACGGGATACCGAGCACCCCGATCTTGGCCAGGGCTGAATAAATTTCGACGATTTCAGCCCGGTTGGTGCACAAAAAAGCCGCCACATCCCCCTTTTTCAGGCCCAGGCCAAGAAGGCCATTGGCCAGGCGATTGGTGCGCTGGTTCAGTTGGCGGAATGAAAAACGACGGTTTGTGGTCGAACAAAAAATTGCCTCCCGGTCTCCGTATCGCGTGGCCGCGACCTTGACGAAATTTCCCACCGTTAGGGTGCCGGTTGCCTTTTTAACCATGATTCGATTCCTTTCTCCACCAGGGACGGTTTGGATTTGGTGTTCTTTTCCGGTGTGTCGGGTTCAGGACAATAGCTTTTTGATGGCTGCCTTGTGTGCGTCCGACAATAGCATCAGCGGCTGGATGTGGGCCTCAAGATCCAGGGCCGTCTGAAGGTCGATGCGGCGTGCCCGGTTCAGGTTCCGCTTGGTCAGGGTCAGGGCCTCGGGCGGTGCCTTGGCAATGCGGGTGGCCAGTTGCATCACTTCTTCCGAGATCGTTTCACGGGGAACCACCCGATTGATCAGCCCCATGGCCAGGGCCTGACCGGCGTCGACGATGTCGCCGGTCAGGGCGATCTCTTTGGCTTTGGCCATGCCGACCCGTTCGGTGAGAAAATAGGTTGTGCCCATGTCGGGTACCGCTCCGATGCGGATGAACCCGCAGCAGAATTTTGCCTGGTCGGTGGCCACGGTGATATCCGATGCCAGGGCCAGGCCGAGGCCGCCGCCCAGGGCGTATCCGTCTACCTCGGTAATGACAATTTTGGCGCCCTGGTGAAGATCGAATAAAAAAGCGTTGATCCGTTTCATCACCTGGCAGAGAAAGACGGGATCCATGTTGTCGCCCAGCAGGGATAAATCCGAACCGGTGCAGAAATTGCCGCCTTCGGCCCGCAGCACGATCACCGATACGGTGTCGTCGGCCATGAGCCGACCCATCTCTTCGACCATGGGTTCGCCCGTCTCCGGGCTCAGGGCGTTCATCTTTTCCGGATGGTTCATGCTGCATCGGGCCACAGCGCCGAACCGTTCGACCTGGAATCCGTTTTCTGCCATGGTAAAAATCCCTTCAGTGGTGATGTCATTTCGATTTTTAAGTGGACATTCCGGTAAGCCATGCGGCTCGGCCGGCTGCATCTGATCGAAGACAAAAAATGTATTCGAAGTAAAATAAAATAAACTTTGTTCATAAATGGGGCATGCCATACCCACCAGCACCGGTGACATGCTGCCATTCACGGCGGAAATCAACCTCGGATTGCCTCTTCAGGAGTCGCCGGGCAGGGTCGTTATCCCGGTTGCGACGTGCGCCATCTTACCCCGGATCCGATGCAGGCCCGCCATAGTCCGGGCATTCAACCATCACTTCAAATGGTGGACCACAAGAGGTTCTACCGTCCCGGCGAGAACGACTGCCGTGAATTTCCAATGCTCAAGTGTGGCATCGCGACGCGCTGCCAATTTTTTAAAAGGCTAAAATGGCGGCATACCTTCCTTGAACATTGAGAATTGGATATTGGACATTTATAATGAGCTCAGCTTCGTGTGCTTCGTTGTTTCCGATCTGGTGATCAAGGTGTGGCAGACCCTTTCAGGGGCAGCCGATAACCCGGATTCAGCGAACCACCTCGGCCTGTCGCAGCTTCTCGATTTCCGCGGCCTCGTACCCCAAATCGGAGAGAATCCGATCCGTGTGCTCTCCTACGGCCGGCGCCGAAGTCCGGGTGCCGGCACGGCAGGCGCTGAAATGGATAGGATAGCCGGGGATCTTCATCCTTCCCAGGGATGGATGGTCGAATTCGGTGATATAGCGGTTGGACAGGGCCTGGGGGTCGTCGAGCACTTCCTCCAGTCGCATCACCGGACAGAACATCAGTCCGTGTTTGGGAAAAATTTCCATCCACGCGTCCCGGGTCCGGGTTGCCAGAACCGCGTCGAAGATTTCCACCAGTTCGGCTGAATGCGCGGCGCGGCCCGCATCGTCAGCAAAACGGGAGTCGTCGAGGAGGTGGGTCTGGCCGGTGAGTTCGCAAAAGGGAGCCCAGTATTTTTCTTCCGGGTGGTGAACACCGATGAGCCATTTGCCGTCCGAGCAGCGGTAGCTGTTGCGAAGGGGCGAATTTCGGGGTCGGTTCCAGGAGATGCTGGGGTTGATGCCGAGAATGCTCGTGGTCATGACATTGGCGTAAAGGAGCCACAGGCCGGTACTGTAAAGCGATGCGTGTACCTCTTGGCCCCGGCCGGTGCGTTCACGCACGAACAAGGCGGTGACAATGCCGTGACTGAAGGCGATGGCGGTGGCCTGGTCGAGAATGGCCAGATGAATCAGGGACGGGTTGTCCGGGTCGTTGAGAAACATCATTCCGGAGCGCGCCTGCCCCATGGGATCAAAGGCGCCGATATTGCTCATGGGGCCTTCGGTGCCGTAACCCGAGACACTGGCATGGATGATCCGGGGATTGACCCGGCACAGGGTGTGATAATCCAGCCCCTTTTCTTCCTTGGTGCTCTTTCGAAGATTGGTCAAAAAGACGTCGGCCCCGGCGATGAGGCGGTCAAAGACCTCCCGTCCTTTTTTGGATCGAATATCGAGGTGGATGCCCTGTTTGTTCCGATTGGAGACCTCGAACATCAGGCTTTGGCCATTGGGGGCGGAGATGTCCAGTCCGCCCACATGGGTCCAGTAGCGTTCGGGGTCGCCGAACCCTGACTCGATCTTGATCACTTCGGCACCCAGATCTCCAAGGATGGCGCCGGCGCCCGGGCCGGCATGAAAGACGCCGTATTCCACCACCCGGATCCCATCCAGGGGTCCGGGTTTCAATGCTTCATTTTGTTCTTCAGTCAAAATTTGCCTTTCCGAATGGCCAACCACGGAGACACTGAGCACACAGAGAATTTTAATTTTTCACAGATCGGGAGACGGCGATCTGTGAAAAGATACACTGTCAGGGCTTTCTTATTTCCGGACGCCGTCTCCCGGCCGGGAATAAAAACAGATCTCTGTGACCTCTGTGACTCTGTGATGAGTCAATTGCTTTGTTACGTCGATATCGCGCCAAGTTCTTCGTGTTTCGAGATTTAGATCGAGCGGCCGATCTCTTCGGCCTCACTTTGGGAGAGCATGAGGTTTCTCGGGCTCTTGGCATCGCCGATGACGTGGACTTCGACGTTTCTTCCTTTGAGCAGGGTTTTTGCATCCCGCACCGATGCCATGGCTTCGGCCACCACCACGGTATCGAAGCCTTCCAGGGCAACCGCTTCGCCTGCGCTGGTAAAGGTGACGCCGCAGCCGGTGAACCGGTCTACCGCCACTTGCTTGTATAATTTAATATGGCCCTGTTTGAGCCGTTCGCGAAGATAATAGCGGTCGTTGGCGGACATCTCTTCGGCAAAGTGTCGCTTGCGGTTGAGCACCGCCACCTCTTTTCCTTTTTCCGCCAGGAAGTCCGCGGTGACCAGGCCGGCCTGGTTGCCGCCGAGGACAATGATTCGGTCTCCGACAATCTTGCCGTCTAGTACTTCGGTGACGGTGCAAAGATCCATGTCGGTCTTGAAAAGGCCTTTAATGATGGGCATGTCGGGCAGGCTGCCACTGGCCAGGACCACTGTATCCGGGACCAGTGCATCCAGGAGCGTTTCGGTTAAGGGCGTGTTGAGTTGCACGTTGACTTCGAGCCTCTCCAGCTCCCGGGTCAAAAAGGCGAGGATGTCGTTTATTTCGGCGCGACCCGGTGGCACGGCAGCCAGGCGGAGCAGACCGCCCACCGCGCCTTTTTCTTCGCAGACCGTTACCCCGTGGCCCCGCAGGGCTGCCGTTCGGGCAACGGCCAGACCTGCCGGTCCGGCGCCGATGACCAGCACGGCTTTAGGCGTTGTTGACCGGTCCTGGCCGCCGAGCAGGTATTCCCGTCCCACCTGGGGATTGACCACGCAGGAGCCCGGTTCCAGGGCCAGCACCGCATGGATGCAGCCGAGGCAGCATCCGATGCAGGGCCGAATGGCGGCGAGGTTTCCGTCCAGGGCCATGTTGGGAAGATCCGGGTCGGCGATCAATGCCCGGCCCATGGCCACCACGTCGACCCGTCCTTCCTTGAGAAAGCGGTCGGCCAGCTCCGGGCTCTTGATCCGGCCGACGCCTACCACCGGAATGGAGACCGTCTTTTTGACGGCCTCGGCCAGGTGAATGAAGCAGCCGTGCTGTACGTACATGGAGGGAATGGTGAGTTGGCGAGATCCGTAGACCCCGGCCGACACGTGGAGGTACGCGGCCCCCTGCTCTTCCAGGATCGGCGTCAGGCGCAGGGCTTCTTCCAGGGTCCAGCCGTTTTCGATGTAGTCCTCGCCGTTGATGCGGATGCCCACGGGAAAGTCCGGTCCGCATTTCGTTGCGATATCTTGCATCAGTTCCAAAAGAAAACGGATGCGGTTTTCAAAGGATCCGCCGTAGTGGTCGGTTCGGTGGTTGGCATTGGGGGCGAGAAACTGGTTGATCAGGTAGCCGTGGGCGCCGTGGAGTTCGATGAAATCAAAGCCCGCGTCCCGGCAACGACGGGCTGCGTCCCCGAAGGCGGCGACGATGTCGCCGATCTCCTCCACGGTGAGCGCCTTGGGAACGCCTTTGACCACTGCCGGCGCCGGGATGGCAGAGGGGGCCACTTTTTCCGGGTGGTAGGTCTGGCGACCCCCGTGCATGAGCTGGACCCCCAGACGGCAATCAAACGGTTGCACGGCTGAGACCATTTTTTTCAGGGCCGGAATGCATCCGTCGTCCCACAGTGCCGGCAGGTCGGGGAGTTCGACCCCCGAAGGGTGAATGCCGCCACCGCCCACCAGGGCCATGCCGACCCCGCCCCGGGCCCGGGCCACCATGTATTGGGTGAGCTGATCGGTGACGTAGCCATCGGCATCGACGCCGAAATTGATACTCATGGCCGACATCATCAGCCGGTTCTTGGCCGTCATGGTGCCGATTCGAACCGGCGAAAACAGATGCTTGAGTATGGGCATGGTCAGGGTCTCCGTGCAGGGATGGGGATGAAATACAGGTCCGTTCAGCAACCAAACGAATCTCAACCGAACGGCCCGTTTTTCATATCGGTCCCCAAAGCACTTGTCAAAGCCTTACCCGGCATTGACAGGAACAAACATCAAAATTTTTCCAGGGCACCGGTCAGGGCCGTTTGGGCCTCGCGGACGATTCTTGCCACCAGTTCGGAGACGCTGGGCACATCGTAAACGCGCCCCACGGATTGACCGAAGGTGAGCATGGCCTCGTCCACCCGGCCGTCTTTCCAGACCTCAAGGGCGCGCTGGCCCGAAATCAGAGGGAAGAGTTCGGCCAGATCGCCGCCGGCCTGCTCCACTTCGGCGATCTTTCGCATGATCGCGTTGTTGAGGCCGCGGACCTGAAGGCCGAAGGCCGAAAGCAGCCCGCGAAGGTGGAGCGATGTTTCATTCTCCTGGGCCTGGACCAGACGCTCGTGGATGTTGGGGTGCACGGCGCAGTCTGTCGTGGCCACAAAACGGGTTGCCATCATCATGCCGTCGGCCCCCAGGGCCAGAACCGCGGCAAGGCTCTTGCCGTCCACCATGCCGCCGGCTGCCAGAACCGGAAGGTTCACGGCCTCCACCACCCGGGGCAAAAGAACCATGGTGCCCACATTATCACCGTGGGGAAAGCCGCCCTCTTCGAATCCGGCCACGGTAATGGCGTCATAGCCGACTTTTTCGGCGTGAAGGGCGTGTTTGACCGTCCCCACCTTGTGGAGCACTTTGACCCCGGCTTCCTTGGCCATGGGGATGAACTCGGGGCCAAGAAAGGTGTCCACCGGCGCGCCGGCGATCTCAAGGGCCGTCACCTTCTTTTCACAGGAGACCCGAAAAAAATCCTTGAGCAGTTCCACCGGAAGCCGGATGGAGGGCATGGTGGTGATGTTGACGATAAAGGGCTTTTCGGTCAGTTCCCGGGTCCGGTCGATGGCAGCCGCAAATTCATCGGCCGAATTGTAGTTGCCCGAGGTCAGGTTGCCCATGGCCCCGGTGTTGGAAACGGCCGCGGCCAGTTCGGGGGTGGCCAGCCATAGCATGCCCCCACATTGAATGGGGTAGTCGATGCCGAACAATTCGGTGATGCGTGTTTTCATGGTTTGGCTCCCTTTCCGATTCAAGTTGTGGGGATGTTACTCAATTTTTTTAATTCACCACGAAGATCACGAAGTACACGAAGCTGAAATCATAATATATTATTGCGAACTCTTCGTGTTCTTCTTTTCCTTCGTGGTGAAAATGGCCTTTACAGGACTGTCAATTTTCGTGGCTGGTCCCTTTAAACTAAAGGAATGCGGGTAAAAGCCACTCCCACCTGAAACTCGAAAGCCGAGTTTTTTACGCTCCGGCCATTTTCAGCGGCACGAGGTTGGTTCCCCGTATATGGGCGATCTCCGTGAAAAGCGCCTGCTCGTTTTTCGGCGGTGTGCGGCGACGGTCTTCCGGCACCGGTTGCAGGCGGATTGCCTCGGCGGGACAGGTGGTCACGCAGAGCCCGCATCCGATGCACCGGTTCTCATCGACCATGGCGATTCCGTCATCGTCGTAGGTGATGGCGTTGACCTGGCATCGTTCTTCACAAAGGCCGCAGGCCGTGCACTCATCCCCGTCCACCGCCGCCTGGTAATTGGTCAGGACCAGATCCACCGGGCGAGGGTGCCGGTTCAAGGCGCGCAGAACGCCGCAGCAGTCCCCGCAGCAATTGCACATGCCGCCGGGGTTGATCACGTTAAAAGGCTGGTTGACCAGTCCGTATGCTTCACATTTGTCCTGAATGGACAGGGCTTCCTCCAGGCCGATGAACCGGGCCAAACCGTTTTCCACATAATAGTCGGCGTGGCTGCCGAAAACAAAACAGACCTCCAATGGCTTTTCGCACATATTGCCGGTCTTGTGCTGCTGGACCCGGCAGATGCATTCGGCGATGGCGATTTTTTCCTTGCTCTTTAAAATCGCCCTGGCATCGTCATGACTGGCCACGGTGGTGGATCCGTCGATGGATTTATTGACCGGGATGGTGCGGATGGGGACCTGGACCGACCGGTCCAGGTCGAACAGCGCTTCGGTCATATACTGCTCGCAGAGTGCGGCCAGTTCCTCGTCCATATTTTTCAACTGGAATTCGTAGGACCCCACCACAAAGGGGACAGCGGCATACCGGACTGTTTCCTTTTTACGATACCTGAAAATCAGGCCGTTTCCAGCCATCTGTTCACAGAGGGCGGCGGTCGTTTCCGGGTCACGGCCGGCCCGGGCGGCGATGTCGGCGGGCGTTTCCAGAAAAAGGGTCATGTCCAGGTACATGGCGGCCGCTTCTTCGGTGAAGAGCTTTTTGAGGATTTGAATCTCCACCCCGGACTTGGAGGCGGGAAACCCGATGGAGTATTGATCCAGTTGTTCCCGTAGCTGGTGATAGATGTCCTGCGTCATAACTTTTCCTCCGGATGAAAGGCATTTCTTTAAGTGATGCCATTCTCTGCGAAACAGGCTATTTCTTCAGCCTTGTAACCGAGTTCCGTCAATATCTTTTCGGTATCCTGGCCGAACTGGACCGAAGCGTTTTGCACCGATCCCGGGGTCCGGCTCAACTTGACCGGCACACCGATGGTGGTTTCGTCCTTGCCGGAAGCGCCCGGCGCCTCTATAAACATTTCCCGCTCGCGAAACAGGGGGAAGTCTGCGGCCTCGTCGGCCGTACGGATGCCGCTGACGCAAAGGTCCAGGTCGGCCAACTCCGTTTCCCACTGGGCCATGGTTTTTTTACGAAATGTTTCCCGAAAGGCTTTTATGATTTCTTTTCGTTTGGCGTCGTCGTATTGAGCCGATGCATACCGGGCGAGTTCCAGCCGCTCGCAGATGGCTTTCCAGAATTTGCCCTCGACGGCTCCCACCGCCATGTGGCGGCCGTCGGCGGTTTCGTAGGTGTTGTAGCAGGCGTAGCGGTGGGAGAGCATGTTGTCACCCCTGGCCGGCGTCTGGCCCATGAGCGATTTCCAGTACATGGCCACGGGCAAAAGTCCCACCATGCTGTCGGTCATGGAAATATCCACAACCTGGCCCTGACCGGTTTTTCCCCGGGAGACCAGTGCCAGCAATATGCCGATGGCCGCATTCATGCCGCCGCCGGCCATATCGGCGATCTGGACGCCGGGGATCGACGGCGGCCGGTCTGCTTCGCCGATCATGTTGAGTACCCCGGCATACCCCAGGTAATTGATGTCATGGCCGACCCGGTCGCGAAAGGCGCCGGTCTGGCCATATCCGGTGACCGAACAGTAGATAATGTCGGATTTGACCTGTCTCACCGCTTCGTAGCCGACGCCCAGGCGGTCAACCACCCCGGGACGAAACCCTTCCAGAATCACATCGGCCGTTTCCACCATCTTGAAAAAGATCTCTTTGCCGGTCACAGACTTCAGATCCAGGGTCATGTGTTCCTTATTGCGGCAGACATTGGGAAGGAACAGGCCGTCGGCGGCATACTGCTTGCGGTCTTCGATGGCGATCACCCGGGCGCCGTGATCGGCGAGAATCATGGAACAGTACGGCCCCGGCAGCAGGCGGGAGAGGTCCAGGACCGTGACACCGGAAAGCGCTCCTTTGGGGATCATTTGTCCTCCTTGACATGTCCAAATTTGAAATGCGCTAAAGTTTGAAATGCCTAAAATTGTGGAGTCGCTTCGCTCCAGATTTTTTTGCTATGATATGGCAGAATTCATTAATTTTAGGCATTTTAGTGCATTTTAGGCATTTTTAATTTCTGCCACCAAAAGCCAACCAGATCAGAGGGTTTAAACCCAGATCCTGCGAACCAAAATTCTAAGCAACCTCTATGAAAAGCGCCCGAGGCTCGATTCGGCCTGGCTCATCATCCGTTCAAACAGTTCAGCCACCGTGGGGATGTCGCAGCAGATGCCGATGCCCTGTCCCACGGAGACGATCCCGCAGTCGGTGTCGCCTTCTGTGAACATCTTTTTTGCGTTTTCGCCGGAGACCACCGGGTAAATGTCGGTGAAAAAATCGGCGCCGGCAGCTTCCAGTTCGGCGCATTTGACGGCCGATGCATTGGTCCAGACCCGGTGGGTGGCGTTGATGGTGCGCATGATCAGCATGGTGTCTAACTCCGATGCCCCGATCAGCGATTTTTTCAGGTTTTCGTGGATGGGGCACTCGGCGGTGACCAGGAGCCGGGTGCCGATGATGACCGCTTCGGCCCCTAAAGAGAGAACCGCCGCCACGCCTCGGCCATCGGAGATGCCGCCGCCGCCGATCACGGGCAGGTCCACCGCGTCCACCACGGTGGGAACCAGCACCAGGGTGCCGATGTCGAGCTTGCCCGTGGCGCCGCCATTTTCGTATCCCACCACGGTGATCACATCGGCACCCAGAGACTGAGCCTTGAGGGCATAGCGGACACCGACGCATTTGTGGATCCAGCGCATGCCGGCTTCCTTGAAACGGCCGCACAGGTCCGCGGGTGCGGCATGACCCGATGTCTCAACGATACCGACCCCTTTATCCACAAGCACATCAAGGTATTCATTGTTGTCGATGGCGCGCATGGCCGGGAAAAGGTTCAGATTGACGGCAAAGGGCTTATCGGTCAGTGCCTGAATGCGGTCGATGGCCGTGGCGAAGCTCTCCTTGCTGGCATAGATGGCCGAGGCCAGGATCCCGAGACCGCCGGCGTTGGATATGGCGGCGACAAAGTCGGCTTCGGAGATCCACATCATGGTGCCGCCGATGATGGGGTAGCGGATGCCAAGCATTTCGGTGATGCGTGTTTTGATCATCATCTCTCTCCCGGTAAATTTGTCGGTTTTTCAAAACCGAGTTCACATCCCCATAAATTTTGCTGCGATGCCTTTCATGATCTCGTTGGTGCCGGCAAAGATGGACATGACCCGTACATCCCTGAATCCTCTGGTAAGGGGGCATTGCTCCAGACCGCCGGGTTCTCCGATCAGATCGAGGCAACGGTCGGCCACCCGTTTTCCCAGTTCCGTGCACCAGTATTTGCCCATGGAGGTCTCGATGATCACGTTTTCCCCCTCCACATGGTCGGCCACGAGCTTGTCCGCAAAGGTCCGGCCCAGCTTGACTTCGGTGGCCATTTCCACCAGGGCGAACTGGACCGCCTGGGACCGGCTCAACGGGCGTCCGGCTTGAATGGTTGTCTTGCAGTAGTTTGTGGTCCAGGCCAGCATGAATTCGGCGGCGGCCACACCCATGATGACGCAGACCAGCCGCTCTTGCTGGAGTTTGTCCATGAGCATGAAAAATCCCATCCCTTTGTCGCCCAGGCGATTTTCGGCCGGAATGCGGCAGTCGCTGAAGAACAGCTCGGCGGTATCCTGGCTGTAAAGCCCCATTTTTTCTAACTGAGTTCCTTTTTTAAAGCCCGGCGTACCGTCTTCCACGATGTAAAGGGATATGGCCTGATGGGAATTTTCCGCAAGGGGGTCTTTGGCGGCCACAACCACCAGATCGCAGAGAACGCCGTTTGAAATAAACGTCTTTGTTCCGTTGAGTATGATTTCGTCGCCGTCTTCTACCGCAGTGGCTTCCATGCCGGCCACATCGCTGCCGGCGCCAGGCTCGGTCATGGCCACGGCGGTGACGATTTCTCCTGCAGCTGCGCCGGGAAGGTATTTCTTTTTCTGATCATCACTGCCGAAGCTCATGATGTACGGTACGACGATGTCGCTGTGCAAGGGGGCGGCCAGTCCCCCGCTGTTGGTTCTCGATATTTCTTCAATACCGATGACCGAATAGCGGAAATCGCCGCCAAGCCCTCCGTATTCTTGGGGCAGGGTCGGACAGAGAAACCCTTCCTGGCCCATTTTGCGCCAGATGTCCCGGGAGACGACATGGTCGGCCTCCCACTGATCGATGTTGGGCACCAGCTCCCGCTCCATAAACGCACGCAACCGGGTCCGAAAATCGATGTGAGCATCGGTGTATTGGATGATTTCCATGATGAACCGCCTTTTTAACTTGGTTTTCTGTCTTTGGCCGTTGTATTCATCCGTCGAGACGGCCTGCTTATTTCAGTCACTATTGAACCCGATGCTGGATGCCCGATACTGGATCCTGGATAAATCAGGTTGACCAATCCTCATCCAGCCTCCAGCATCAAGCATCCAGCATCCAGCATCCAGCATCAAGCATCCAGCCTCCAGCATCAAGCATCCAGCATCCAGCATCAAGCATCCAGTATCCAGCATCAAGCATCCAGCATCAAGCATCCAGTATCCAGCATCCAGTATCCAGCCCCCAGCCCCCAGCCTACATTCCATGTTTTCGGAGCTGGTAGATGCCGCGGCTGGTGGCCACCACCTGGCCGTCGGCGTCCTTTACTTCGCCTTCGAGGATGTACTCCGATTTTCCGTTGGCGTCCGCTTCCCCTTCGATCCGCCGTACTTCGGATTCATCCATGAACATTTCGATAAAGGCGTCGGTGGCGGCCAGGCGTCGAAACCGGATCGTCATCTCCTTGACAATGGGATAGAACCGGTCGACGTCAAAGGTGGTGAGAAAGAGGGCGCCGCCGGGAATTTCGGCCAGGGTGAACAGTGCCCCGGCATACATGGATCCGATATGGTTGCCGTTTCCTTCCAGCGGAGCGCAGAGTTTGACGTGCCGCGGCTCCAGCACCAGCGCCTGCAGTCCCATGCGCTCAACAAAAGCGAAGGGTTTTTCGATGTAATGCCGGATTTGCTCCTGGGTCATGGCTGCCATGTGTGGTCCTTTCTTTGGGCCGCTGATTGTTGCTGGATACTGGATTCCAGATGCTGGATACCGGTTCTTATCCAGTATCGAGAATCCAGGATCGGGTGTTTTCTGCCGCGGCCATCATTTTCTCTCCGGTATTGCCGCAGATTGATTTCTTTCCAGCCCGCACCTACAACCCCATGAACTTGGCCGCGATGCCCTTCATGATCTCGTTGGTGCCGGCAAAGATCGACATGACCCGGGCATCGCGCAGGCCCCGGGTCAGGGGGCAGGTTTCCAATGCCGCGTCCTCTCCAATCAGATCCATGGCACGGTTGGCCAGGCGGTTGGCCAGATCCGTGCACCAGTATTTGGCCATGGAGGTTTCGACGATGATATTTTGCCCTTCCATGTGATCGGCCACCAGTTTTTCGAGAAAGGTGCGGCCGAGCTTGACTTCCGTGGCCATTTCCACCAAAGCGAATTGCACGGCCTGGGATTTGGACAGGGGTTTGCCGCAGACCGTCTGTTTCCGGCATCGGGCCATGGTGTATTCCAGGATCCGTTCCGCGGCGGCCACCCCTCCCATGCTGCAGACCAGTCTCTCCTGTTGAAGTTTTCCCATGAGCATGAAAAACCCCGACCCTTTTTCGCCCAGGCGGTTGGCCTTGGGGATCCGGCAGTTGGTGAAAAAGAGCTCGGCCGTGTCCTGGCTGTGCCAGCCCATTTTCTCTAGCTGGCTTCCCTTTTTAAACCCGGGGGTGCCAGCTTCCACCAGATAGAGGGAGACGGCCTGGTGCTTGTTATCCACGGCCGGGTCCTTGGCGGCCAGGACCACCAGATCGCAGATGACTCCGTTGGATATAAAGGTTTTGGACCCGTTGAGGATCACCTCGTCACCGTCGTCGACCGCTGTGGTTTCCATGCCGGCCACATCGCTGCCGGCCCCGGGTTCGGTCATGGCCACGGCCGTAACGATATCGCCGGAGACGCATCCAGGCAGATATTTCTGTTTTTGCTCCTCCGACCCATAGGCTTCGATATACGGAACCACCACATCGCTGTGCAGCCCGGCGGCCAGGCCGGTTTGCATGGTCTTTGAAAGCTCTTCGGTGACAATGAGCGAATGGATCAGGTCTCCGCCGATGCCGCCGTATTCAGCGGAAAGATTGGGACAGAGGAAACCGCCCTGTCCCATTTTCTGCCAGATTTCTTTCGGGACGAGATGCTCGGCTTCCCATTGTTCCACATGGGGCTTAATCTCGGTTTCACAGAATCCGCGGAGCCGTTCACGGAATTGATGGTGTCCTTCCGTGTAGTGAAGAATTTCCATTACACGATACTCCTTATTTGATCTTTCCGATGACATCGGTTGCGATGCGGTTTTTCAGCCGGGTCGCACCACCCAGGGAGAGGGCAGCGATCTTGGCATCCCGGTAAAACCGTTCGACTTCCGATTCTTTCATGTACCCGTAGCCGCCAAAGAGCTGGATGGCCTCGTCGGCCACGTCCACCGCCGTCCGGGCCGCCGTAAGGCGTGCCATGAAGCCGAGGTTGTCCATTCCTTTGCCACCCGCATCCGAGCGTCTGGCCGCTTCATAGGTGATCAACCGGGCCTGCTCGATCCGTATGGCCATGTCGGCGATTTTCTGCCGGGTGATTTCGAATACGGCCAGTTTGCGGTTGAATTGCTCCCGCTCCTTGGTATAGGCCAGTGCCCGGTCAAAGGCGCCGGCGGCCGTTCCCAGGCACTGGGCGGCGATGAGGATACCGGCTTCCTGGAAAAAGGATTCGGCCTGGGCCAGTCCCCGTCCCGCTTTTCCCAGCAGGTTCTCAGCGGGCAATTTCAGGTCGGTAAAGGTCAGGTCTGCCGTTGCGATCATGTTGGCGCCGAGTTTTCTTCCCGCATTGACGGCTTTGATGCCGGGCCGATCCCCTTCTACCGCAAAGAGGCTCAGCCCTTTTTCTGCTGGCGCTTCCGGGTCGGTGCGGCACAGGATCACATAGACCCCGGCGACCCCGCCATTGAGGACGTGGGTCTTGGTGCCGTTGATGATCCAGTGGCCATCTCTTTCCGCGGCGATGGTTTCCACCCCGGTCAGGTCCGCCCCGCATCCCGGTTCAAAAAAACCATAGCCGCACCGGATCTTCCCCTCGGCGATTTTCGGTAGAAACGCTTCTTTTGTCGCTTCACCGCCAAACCGGACCAGGCACTCGGCCCCTGCAGTCGACAGGGACAGGGCCGTGCCCATGCTCGAATCTTTTCTGCAGAAGGCTTCGGAAATCAGGCAGGCATCCATCATCCCCATTCCGCCTCCGGAGAAGGCTTCGGGAAAATGGACGCCGATAAATCCCAGATCTGCTGCCTTTTTCCAGATCTTTTCGGGGAATTCATTGGCACTTTCCATCTCAAGGGCGAGGTCCTTGTCAAACTCTCCCCTGGCAAAATCACTCGCCGCCTTCTGGATTTGCTTTTGCGACCGATTCAGTTCAACCATTTTTCTCTCCTCAATATACGTTTTGGAAATCAGAAAAACGATTTCCAAAACGTATATCTAGCGCGGCTGCGCCGCTTATCAGGTCATGCAGCTCAATCAAGCGGCGAAGCCGCGTTATATAGAATCGCGTCAGCGATTCTATTCGTATTTGCCGACGATGGAAATACTGCACACGTTCATGGCCGGAAATCCGCCCAGGTTATGGGTCAGGCCATATTTCGGATCTTTTAGCTGCCTGTCCCCGGCCCGGCCGTGGAGCTGGAGGTACATTTCGTAAATCATTCTAAGGCCCGAAGCGCCGATGGGATGGCCAAAGCATTTGAGGCCGCCGTCGACCTGGCATGGAACCTCGCCGTCCATATCGTAGACGCCGTTGAGAACATCCCGCCAACCCTGGCCCCGTTCGGAGATGTGCAGATCCTCCATGGTGACCAGTTCGGTGATGGAGAAGCAGTCGTGGACCTCCATCATGGAAAGCTCTTTTCTCGGATCGGTGATGCCGGCCTCTTTATAGGCCATGGTGCTGGCCTTGGTGGTGGTCATGAAATTAGTGCAGTCCCAGTCGTTGAAGGCCATCTCTTCGCCGCTGCTCAACGCCAGTTGAAGGGCCTTGACCGAGACCAGGTTCTTTTTGCCCAGTTTTTTGGCAATTTCCGGTGTGGTAACAATGGCGCAGGCCGCACCATCGCTGACCCCGCAGCAGTCAAAAAGACCCAGGGGATGGGCGATGATGGGTGAGGCCTTGATCTGTTCCTTGGTCACGGCCTTGCGAAGATGGGCCTTGGGATTTTTTACCCCGTTGGCATGGCTTTTGGCCGATACATGGGCGATGGCATCCTTGATATCCGCATCCGACACGTTGTACTTGGCGCCGTATGCCGATGCCAGTTGGGCAAAGGAGCCGGGGGCGGTGATGTTGGGAAACCACTGCCAGGTCAGACTGCCGGAGTCGGAGCCCACAAAGCTGGGAAGCCCGCCGTACCCGGTGTCCTTGAGTTTTTCCACGCCCAAGGCCAGGCAGATGTCGTAGGCCCCGGAGGCCACGGCGTATACCGCGCCCCGGAAGGCTTCGGTGCCGGTGGCGCAGAAGTTTTCGACCCGGGTCACCGGGATGAAGGGCAGACGCAATGTCATGGACAACGGCACGGCGCTTCGACCCACATTGATACTTTCAAAGCATGTGCCGAGCCAGGCGGCCTCGATATCATTTTTCCCGATGCCTGCATCCACGATGCATTCTTCGAAGGCTTCGACCATCAGTTCTTCGGCGCCCATATCCCAGCGTTCCCCGAATTTGGAGCACCCCATTCCGATAATTGCGACTTTATCCTTTATTCCAGTAGCCATACTGATTCCTCCCTGGATCCAGTTTTTTTGTTGGTTCGTTTAAGCGGCCAAGCCGCTTACCATTTAAATTGCCCGGGCAATTTAAATTTGGAACAGCTTTTCGAGAAGCTGGGATTTCATGATGTCCCCTTCGATCTTCAGCTTGCCCGATGTGTAGGCCTGCATGGCCGGCAGTTTGCCGCTCATCATGGCTGAAAAGTCGGCATCGGCCATCTTCAAGGTGCAGACCGGCTTGTCGTGCAGACCGGCCTCAATGGCACAGGCACCGTCCTTGATAACCGCGTTCCAGTCACCGCCGGCACCGCCGGAAATATTGAACTGGAAGACCACATCCACACCGGTGGCGGATTCGGGTTTGAAGGTGGATGCCATATTGTCGAATACGGCCTGGATGTCGATGGCGCCAGAGTTGCTGCCGGCAGTGCTGTCGGCGGCGGCTGGGGCCTTTTTGGCTTCGGGCGGGGGCGGTGGGGTCATCAGATCCATCAAGGCGGCGTTGGCATCGCCGAGTTCCTTGGCACCGGCCAGGGAGTTGATGGCATCAAAGTTGTCGGCGATCATCTCAACGCTGGGCAGTTCATCGCCTTCGAGCTGGACGCCGGGGCCGGTCATGATGGCCGCCCGGTTGTAGTAGCCCATGCCGGCATTGAAAATTTCGCCGGAAGGCTTGCATTCATCACTGCACATATACACGACCATGGGTGCCACGAATTCGGGCTTCATCTTATCCAGCAGATCCGGCGGCAGAATGTCTTCGGTGAGCCTGGATGCGGCGATGGGGGCGATGGTGTTGCACTTGACGTTGTATTTTTTTCCTTCGAGCTTCAGGGTGTTCATGAGCCCCACCAGGCCGAGCTTGGCCGAAGAGTAGTTGGTCTGGCCGAAGTTGCCGTAGATGCCGGCCGCTGACGTGGTCATGACGATGCGACCGTACCCCTTTTCCTTCATGATGGCAAAGGCCGGCCGAGTGACGTTATAAGCCCCGTTCAGATGAACGTCGAGGACGGCGTTCCAGTTTTCCGGCGTCATCTTCGTAAAGCTCTTGTCCCGAAGGATGCCGGCATTGTTGATGACGATGTCCACGGTGCCGAAGGCATCCACGGCGGTTTTGATGATATTTTCGCCGCCTTCGACGGAGGCCACGTTGTCGTAGTTGGGGACCGCTTCGCCGCCGAGGGCCTGGATTTCCGCAACGACCTGCTCGGCAGGTGAGGCCGATCCGCCTCCGGAACCGTCACGGGCGCCGCCCAGGTCGTTGACCACGATTTTGGCTCCCCGTTTGGCCAGTTCCAGGGCATAGACCCGGCCCAGGCCGGCGCCGGCGCCGGTGACGACCGCCACCCGCCCGTCAAAACGCACCTTGTTCATCTCTTCGACGGCACCGGGCGCCGGAACCGCCTTCCAATAGTAGTTCACGAATCCGCGCTGGGGGTCTTTGACCTTTACCTTCAAGGCCATCTGCATCCGGAGTCCCACCTTCACGTCGTCCAACTCGCAGTCGGTAAAATCGGCCATCATCCGGCCGCCGTCGTCGAACTGGATCATGCCGTAGACGGCCGGCGGGTCCACGGAAATGGCCAGCATGTCACCGGTAAAGGTTTTGACTTTTGCGGGGGCATCGGCGAACTCGTAATCGTCCTGGCTGCGCAGGGCGCCGCAGGCGGGATTGACGCAATAGTCCATTTTGGGATACTGGGCCGTGCCGCATTCGCGGCATTTGCCGCCCACCAGGCCGAGGATCATCTTGTTCTTGCGCCACAACACGGTGGTGGCTGTCTGGGTGGGGGCCTCGGCCCGGATGCCCATCTCGGTTTTGATCAGGTCACGGAACTTGAGCCATTTAAAGTAGTTGTCGGTGGTTTTCTTGTTGGCCAGGGTCCCGGCCACGCCGTTTCGGCTCGCCAGGTTTTTAATGTTGTCGGTGACCTTGAAGTAGAGGGCATTGGCCCCCTGCCCGAATCCCACCAGAAGCAGGCGATCCCCGGGCTCGGCCTGTTCCAGGGCGGAAATAAACATCATGAAGGAATGGGCCGCACCGGTCTCACCGCAGACTTCATGCATGTTGTCCACGAGTTTTTCCGGGGTGGCGCCGAGTTGTTTGGCGATCTTTTTGTGGTCTCCTTTGAAAAAGCAGGGGAAAACCAGTTTGTCCACGTCGTCCATGGTGATGCCGAGTTTGTCAAAGAGGCCGCCCACCGCCTTGGGAATGATTTCGCCGTAGCCGACGTCCCGGGTCCAGCGTTCTTCCCAGACGTAGTCGTAGGTATTAAATGACCCCCGGTAATGGTCAACGAAATCGCAGGACATGGAGTAGGAGCCGAGGTATTCGGCAATGACATTTTCGTCGCCCACGGAAAGGGCCGCGGCGCCGTCGCCGAACCACATTTCGTAGAAATAGGCGGTTTTGGTTTCACGCTTGTCAGCGGCTGTGACCAGGATGTTGTGCCGATTGCCGCCCTGGACCGATTCCAGGGCGGTGATCAGGGCCGTGGTGGCCACTTTCTGGGAAGCGGTGACGTCAGCGGTGATCATTTCATCGGAAAGATTTAAGGCTGCTGAAACGATGCCGGCATTTTGACGATCGGCAAAGGGCAGGGTCGTGGAGGCCAGGTAGAGGGCGTCGAGTTTCGATTTGTCGGCACCGACAAGGCAGTCCCGGGCGGCGGCCACCGCCATGGTGATGGTATCTTCGTCCCAGTTGCACATGGACCGTTCGCCCTGGGAGACCGCCATGATGGCCGGGGCGAACCATCCCATCCCCTGTACAATGGATGACCGGCTCAACCTCAAGCGCGGAATATATGCGCCAAAAGAAGTAATTCCTATCATTTTTATCTCCTTTCTTTAAAATTGCCCGGCAATTTTAAAGCTTAAACAGTTTTTCAATGAGTTGGGACTTCATGATGTCGCCTTCAATCAACAGCTTGCCCGAGGTGTAAGCCTGCATGGCCGGCAGCTTTCCGGTCATCATGGCCGTAAAATCCCCAGCGTCCATTTTCAGGGTACACGACGGTTTGTCGTGTTTCCCCGCCTCAACGGTGCAGGTGCTGTTCTGTATGGCCGTGTACCAGTCCCCGCCACCGTCACCGGAGATATGGTACTGAAAGACCACGTCGACCCCGGTGGCTGCCTCGGGCTTGAAGCTGTCGGCCAGGGAACCGAAAATGTCGGCTACCGAAGGGCCGGCTGCATCTCCGCCGCCCGCGTCGTCGGCTGCCTTTGGGGAAAAAGCGGCCATGAGGTCGCCGATCTGTTCGTTGACGTCAAAGTAGGGTTTGCCCTTGTCGAGGCTGGAAATTTTTCCCAGGTTGTCCTTCACATCTTCCAGTTCCGGTATGCTCTGGCCGTCGGTGAGTACCGACCCGGGACCGGTGAGAAAGGCCGCCCGGTTGTAAAAGCCCATGCCCACATTGTAGACATTGCCGGTGACCGGGCACTCTTCCGAGCAGAGAAAAAGGGCCATGGGCGTGACAAACTCCGGTTTGAGCTTTTCGTAGAGTTCCGGGGGAAGCACGTCCTCGGTGAGTCTCGAAGCGGCCACCGGGGCGATGGTGTTGACTTTTACGTCGTATTTTTTTCCCTCGATCTTCAGGGTATTCATGAGCCCAACCAGGGCCATCTTGGCTGCGGTGTAGTTGGTCTGGCCGAAGTTGCCGTAAAGGCCGGCCGCCGATGTGGTCATGACGATGCGGCCGTACGCTTTTTCCTTCATTACGGCAAAGGCCGGACGGGTGACGTTGTAGGCCCCCTGGAGGTGGACATTGAGCACCGCATGCCAGTTGTCCGGTGTCATCTTGACAAAGCTCTTGTCGCGCAGGATGCCGGCGTTGTTGATGAGAATGTCCACGGTGCCAAAGGCGTCCAGGGCGGTCTTGACGATGTTTTCACCCCCCTCGGCCGTGGCCACGTTATCGTAATTGGCGACGGCCTCACCGCCGGCCGCCTTGATTTCGTTGACCACTTCATCGGCCGGGGTGGCCGATCCGTCGCCGGAACCATCCCTGGCTCCGCCCAGGTCGTTGACCACCACTTTGGCCCCGCGGCGGGCCAGTTCCAGGGCATAGGCTTTGCCCAGGCCGGCGCCGGCGCCGGTGACGATGGCCACCCGGCCGTCGTATCGGATTTCCCGTTTGGGAACTTCGCCGTATTCGAAGATGCCGTTGTCGATGACCGTGTCACCGGTTTCGGTGTTGATCACCCGCCACAGGGCTTTGCCGTCTTCTGTTTTCCAGATCACGGTTTTGATGGGCATCCCCGGATAGAGGGTCTTGGAGAATCGGCAGGCCATGCGTCGTGCCTTTTCCGGCTCACCGGGAATCAAGGCGTTGATCAGGGCCCGGCAGGCGAATCCGTGGGTGCATAGGCCGTGCATGATCGGTTTTTCAAAGCCGGACATTTTGGCAAATTCCGGGTCCACGTGAAGGCTGAACACATCGCCTGAGAGCCGGTAGATCAGGGGCTGGTCCGCAGAGGGGGCTTCCTCAACGGTGAAATCCGGTTCCCGGTCCGGAAACGTCACTTCTTTTTTCGGGGCGTTTTCGCCACCGAATCCGCCGTCAAGTCTGCCAAAGACCGTGCAGATGCTGGTGAACAGCTTTTGTCCGTTGGAATGAAAGGTGTCGCTTTCCCCCACCACCAGAGCCCCCCGGCCTTCACCCTTGTCGTACATGTGGGTGATTTTGCCTTCGGTGGTCATGGTCCCCTCAACGGGAATGGGGTTGTGGAAGATCAGTTCCTGTTCGCCGTGAAGCACGCCCGCCAGATTGATTTTAGACTCCAAACCGATCTGCATCAAAATGTCAAATATGGAGGCGATGGAAAAACTCGGAATGACCTTCAGGTCCTTTTCGTAGCAATAGTCAAGGTCTGAAAAGCCGGCGCCGACCCCCAGGGCATACAGCACAACGTCTTTCCATGTGTAATCCTTGGTCAGGGGGGCAAAGGGCTGCCCCACCGCCTCAAGATTCAATGCCATGTTTCTCCTCCTTTTGTATTCGTTCATGTTGGCAGTTTGCCGAGCGGCATGAAAACGCCTGCGATCGGCTTCGGATCGGTACGGTCCGCCAGGCTGACTTGGCGGCACTTTTCATGACAAATGGATTGGAAACCTCCATAAATGCCCATCCGCTTGAAGCGCTATTTCTTGTCCCGGGTGAACGCCGGGATGAGAATGAACTTCAATGTCTCCTTGACCACCTCCAGATAGGCTGATCGATCCAAGTTGAGCATAGGGCGAAAATAGCTTTCTCCGGAGGCAAAATTGATGATGGAATTCCACACCGCCAGAACCCTGGCATTGGCCTGGGGCGGCACATGGGATTTGTCCAGGGCCAGGCCCATGGCCACGGCGATATTGGCCAGGTGTTCGGTCATTCGGGTGTCCAGGTCGGACCGGGTGCGCGTTTTCGAGAAATAGCTGAACAACATGAGGTTCGATGCTTCCGGATTTTGAAACAAGTGATCGCTCATGACATCAATGGCCACTTCCAGGCGGACATCGATGGGCTTGCCGCGAACCATCTTTTCAATTTCCGTCAGTTTCCCCCGGATCTCCTCGTTGAGGTCGGTGAGTACCGCTTCGTACAGGTCCTGTTTCTCACCCCAATGGTAGTACAGGGTTGAGATGTCGATGCCCACCTCTTTGGCGATCATGCGGGTGGTGACACCGTGATAGCCGTATTCGCCGAAGAGTCGGCGGGCGGCGGCCAGGATTTTACCTTTCATGGACTCCGGGTCCTGGCGGGCTTTTTCCAGCGGGGATGACATTTGGCGAATCGCTCCTGAAGAATTGGAATCAGCACCCCCATTAAAAAGATGCCAACCTATGCTTCCAACAAATGATGGAGAAACCATATACAGCGATAAATTAAATGTCAAGCAGTAAATGCGGTTCAGTCAAAAACCCGGTGCGTCCGCCTGAAAGAGGATTAAAAGCGGGATGTTTCGCAACATGGTTATCTGGAAAGCCCAAGTTTCCGGCACAGGGTGCCGGGAGGGAGTTGAATTCGAAGGTACAATCCACGTACCGTGGGGGTGGTCAGAGTCAGTTGGCTATGCCGAGACCCCTATGCACAAGTGACTAAAGTGAACTAAAGTTTGGAGTGAGCTAAAGTTAAGGAATTCTGCCAATTATAAAAATCCGATGGAGCGTAGCGACTCCTCAACTTTAGTCACTCCAAACTGATCTGAGGCCAGTAACCCAGCCCCTTCCAGGGGCAACCCAAGGCCACGTCCTGTGGCAGGATCCCTTACCCAAGGGTTATGGCGCGGGTGTTTGGGTGACCGACACCAGATCCCCCACAAAACTGCCCACCACCACCTTGCTCTTGAGCCTTACCGGCAGGCGCCGGTGGTCGGCCGTGACCCATAGCTGGATTTTGGCTCTGGGGCTTTTTTCGAATACCCCGCCGATATGTTTGAGTTCGGGTTCGATGAGAAAGGTGTCGTATGTTTTTCCCGACACTCGGATTTTTTCCCGCCGGATCACGTTTGCCCGACCCATCACATTCTTTTTCCCGTCGGTGATGGGTCTTTCCAGGGCTGTTCCGGGTTTCAGGTCGATGCCCCGGATATAGTAGAAAGCGGACAGGGGGTCGAAGCTGCCGGGGAGCAGGGCCATGGGGGGGCGCACCTCGTCGCGGTTGGTGTATTGGGCGGTGCCGCCCTTCAGGTCAAAGACCACGGTCACATCCCGGTGCGTCGATCCTTCACGTTGTTGTTTTTTATAATGGACGGACCGGGTCAGGCCCGTGTCGGTGTAGGCGTCGATGACATCGCGGACCTTATAGAAGGCGTCGACAAAGGCGTTTGACCGGGCCGTTAGCCTGAAATGCCGGGCCGGTTGGCCTTGGATACTTTCGTGCGGCATTGTCTCCATGACCGCCTCACCGGCCGGGATAAAGGCCCAGCGCAACTCGAAGACCAGTTTTTCTCCGACGTGGAAGGGCGCCTGGCGATTTTCCACAAGCGGGGAGCCGGCGAGAACCGGCAGACAGATCAGCAGGGCCAGGGCCGAAAAAATCAGGGCAGGCAGGTGTCGTGTGTTTACCGGCATTCGTTGAGTTCGGCGGCGAATTCGGTTCGAATGAATCGCAGCAGTTCATCGCCGATGGCCAGTCCCAGGTCGATGAACTCGGGGCCATAAAAGGCGCCCGTAGGGGTCCGAAATGTGCTGCGAATTCGATTCAGGCCGCGGATGGCCTTGGGATACAGGGCCACGAACGTGGCCAGGGGGACGCCGGAAAACGACACCATGTCCCATACCGTGTGGGTGAAGTTGTCCGGGCCCCAACGGAACTTGTCCGCATCGTAGAGGCAGTCGGAAACCAATCGTCCATCCGTTTTGTCTATGGGCATCGGCTCGGTAAATGCCTCGTGGTTGGCGATGGCGCAATGGATGTCGGCGATTTCCTGGGCGGAAAAAGGATAGTCGGTCAGGATGTCTCTGGCGTACTCGGCTCCCCGTTGGGCGTGGTGCTTGTGTTTTCGTTGAATATCGTGGAGAAGTCCGGCGCTCTGGACCACCCGAAGGCGGTTTTGGACCTGGTCATCGGTGTCGTGGAGATGTTGGCCTTCGACGATCAGCAGGGTCCCGGCGTCCAGAGTCACCTTGATGGCATGGTCCAGGCCGTGGCCGAAGTCATTTTCCAGGTGGTCGGCAACAAAGCCGAGCAGTTTCCCGATGACCGGATCGGTTTCAAAGAAGTCACGGGAGCGCCGGGCGGCTTGGGAGCAATCTTTGTAGAACATGGGAGTGGGAAGGCGAGACGCGATCTGGCGAGAATGCTCACGGATACGGGCGAAGATCGGGTCCATCATCTTCCTGGGGCATGGCGTCGAGACCAAAAGGGCAGAGTCCTCCGGTGCGATCGCCTTTGGGTCTCGGCCTGCGGACCAACGATTATTCGGCAGTCGCGTACCGGGCCAGCGTGAAGGGCGTGCCGCAGACTTTCCATTTGCCGTCTGCTTTGACCAATTCCAGGGTTTCTTCGACCTGGCTGGATTGTGTCAGCTTGAAGAGTTTGCCGACCCACCAGAAAAGCGGGTTGATGCTGTTCTGGATTGTTCCCTTCAGATGGACTTTAGCCGAATCGGCTCCCGTGGCCACGGTCTCGGTGTGGATTTGGAAGAGCATGTTTTTGAGCCGTTCCATCCGGTAACCGCGGGAGGCAGCTTCGGTGTATTTGGCATTGAGGTAGGATCGGACCAGGTTGACCTCGTTGTCGGTGACGCCGTCGTTGCACATGCGGCCTGCCATGGATTCATCGAGGGCGAAATATGCTTTTGAGAAAGCCACGGCCGCCCGGTATGGCGTATCCTTGCAGTCGACCGCAGCGAACAAGATCTGAGCGAACGCCCCGATGAGAATGACCACGAGCAGAGGGATGAATTTATTGTCCTGAGCCATACTGTCCTTCCTCCATCATATTGGGCGTTGATATCGCGTTTGGCCGTTTTTTTCCGCTTTGTTAGCGGCCAAGCCCGGCATGCCGCGTTGGGGCCAATGCAGACGGTTCTCTTCAGGGTTCAGGGGTCAGATAGCATGAATTGGTATGGGAAACAAGCCCTTTTGGATTGCCGTCGGGTGCGTTACGGCTGGCTGAACGGGGTTCATTTTTTCCTTGACTCGGTTGCCGGTTTTGATAGGTTATGCTGGATCAATTTTGCAAAACTTTGGGTTTGCAAAATTTCTATAAGCAAAATGACAATTTTAATTGCTCCTGCAGGCAAGACGATGCCCCAACTGCACAACACCCTATCCGTGTCCGAAGTGGCTGCTTTATGTGGTTTCAACCGGAATACGGTTGGGTTGTGGATCCGGTCCAAAAAACTTCGCGCCTTTCGTATTGGAAAGAAATACGCGATTTCCGTTGAAGAATTGATCTATTTCCTGCAGTCCTCCGGTCACCGGGTGCCCGATGAACTCGGCACCAATGGTTTGAAGGGTCTGCGTTTTCGTTCCTTTATCAAATGCTGGGAGTATTTTCAGGACAAGGTCATTCGCGACGCCTGCCGGGAATGCACGGTATACGAAAACCGGCTTGGGGCCTGTTTCACCGCCAAGGGAAATCCGACGCTGCATTGCAGCGGGTTATGCGAACAGTGCGACTATTACGCGAATATTTACGCGCCTCGCCTGCAGTTTCTTCATCAGATCGATTTCCCTGCCGCGGTCTGCAAGGATCTCAATTTCTGGGCCGGCAACGCCCTCTGGGCCCGGTTGTCCGGAATTCCGGAAAAAGACTTGGTGGGGTTGGGCATTGAGGACGTCTACCATCCGGATTCCTTGGGCATCGTGATTGCCAACCAAAAACGACGGATGCTGGGCGATGCCTCGGCCCCCAGGACCGACGCGATTTTACTCAAGAACGCGACGTCGCCAACGATGGCCGTCGATATCAGCGTCTTCCCGCTCTCGGAGCCCCCAGGCACCTGGCTTTTGCTGGCTGATCGCCTGGCTTCACCCGAAGGGGCCGGACGATAGGGAAAATGATGTAGAAAGCCTTGCCCGTTGCTTCGGGCAGTACCATCCAGGAGGTGATATGGTCGATTACAGGACATGGGACTGGGAAACCGGCGAGAAACGCATCGACATGAACGGTTGGTCCCAGAAGTTCGGCTGGGTGGAGGAACCCCAGGCCAGCCCGGACGGGGAGCAGGTCGCAGCCATCGTCAACGTGGACGAAGGGGAATTTACCGTTTGTGTCAACGGCGAGCCATGGGAGGGCACCTACGACAAATGCTGGTACCTGCGTTTTTCCCCGGACGGTCGGCTTACGGCCATCGTTTCGGAAATGGGCGAATGGACCCTGGCGGTGGACGGCGAGTCCTGGGAGAAGAAATTCGGTTATGTCTGGAACACCCTGTTCAGTCCTGACGGCAGCGGCATTGCCGTGGCGGCCCAGCGGGACATGAACTACTGCATGGTGCTCAACGGCATCCCCTGGGAGCAGACCTTTGATAACATGAACGCCTTTGCCCTCAGTCCGGACGGGACCAGCACGGCCGCCTCGGTTCAGGTGGCCTCTTTTGGCGAGGCCGAGGTCCATAAATTCCAGGAAGGTGCTTTTTCCGCGGCGCTCAACGGAAAGGCCTGGGACAGCAAGTTTGTCAATGTCTGGAACATGGCTATCAGTGCGGACGGCAGCCGGCTGGCCGCCGAGGTCCGGCTGAATCTCTACGACTATACCATCGCCGTGGACGGCAAGCCCTGGGAAAAGATCTTCGCCTGTGTCTGGGAGCCGGTGATCAGCACGCAAACCGGCGCGGTGATCGCTCCGGTGCGCGTGGACGGAAAATGGACCCTGGCCCAGGACGGCGAGGTTCTCTGGGACAGCCGGTTTGTTCAGCTCTGGCAGCAGTGCTTCAGCCCGGACGGCAGCCGCATCGCTGCCGTGATCGCCAGCGACTTCGGGCGCTGGACCATTGCCGTGGACGGACAGCCCTGGCGCAGCACCTTTGCCGACCTTGCCTCGGATGTCCGGTTCAGCCCGGACGGCAGCCGGCTGGCCCTGACCGCCAAAGACGGTGACCAATACGTGATCGCCGTGGACGACCGCGCCTGGAACACCCGGTTCGACATGGCCTGGGCCCCGGTTTTCAGCCCGGACGGGCAGTTGGTGGCCGCCCGGGTGGAAAAGGGCGGCGCTTACACCATCGCCGTTAACGACCGACTGTGGGACCGGCGTTGCCAGGCGGCTTGGGATCCGGTCTTTAGTCCGGCCGGGGATAAAATACTTCTAAAAACAGTCGAGGACGGACGCTATTATCGACGGGTCCTGCCGGTCGCCGATCTGATGGGCTAAAGGAGGAGACGATGCACGCAGTTTACCAATTTGTCGCCGGGCCGCTGGCATGGATCGCCTTTGTCGTGTTCATCGGCGGATGCCTTTACCGGCTGGCCAGCATGATCCGGCTGGTCAACCAAAAAGAGCGGTTCATTTATTCCTTTATGAGTTGGAAGTACAGCCTGCGCTCCATTGCCCACTGGGTTACCCCCTTTGCAGCGGTGAACATGCGAAGGCATCCATTTATGACAATCGTCACATTTTCCTTTCATGTCAGCCTGCTGCTCGTCCCGGTGCTTCTTCTTTCCCACATTATCCTCTGGGACGAGGGATGGGGCATCAGCTGGTGGTCGCTGCCGGACGGACTCGCCGATCTGATGACCCTGGTCGTCATCGGCGCGTGCATCTTCTTTCTGGTCCGCAGGCAGGTCCGTCCGGAGGTTGCCTATGTCACCTCGGCCTCCGACTACGTGATCCTGGCCATTGTTGCAGCACCCTTTGTTACAGGCCTGTTTGCCTACCACCAGTGGTTTGATTATCCGCTGATGATGGTGCTGCACGTCGTTTCGGGTGAAATCATGCTGGTCGCCATTCCCTTCACCCGGTTGAGTCACATGCTCTTCTCACCGTTCACCCGGGCTTACATGGGATCGGAATTCGGGGGGGTGAGAAAGGCCCGGGACTGGTAGCCGGTGATGCCGGCGGTGCCGGCCAACATGTTGATGATCTACGGAGGTTCGTGCAATGGGTGAGCCCGAAGTTCAAGAAGAGAAAGTACTCGATGACGGTATTGAAAAAGGGGTCGCCAGGCTGACCGACGAAAAAATCGAGAAGGTGGTCAACCGGGTGCTCAAAGGCGAAGCCGGTGCCCGATTGAAGGCCTACGTGGAGACCTGCGTCCATTGCGGACTTTGCTCCGAGGCCTGTCACTACTATCTGTCCCACGATAACGACCCGAAATACGCGCCGGTGGGCAAGGTCAAGCAGACCATCTGGGAGATGGTTAAAAGACGGGGGAAGGTCGACGCCGGGTTCATCAAGAAAGCGGCCCGAATCGCCCATACCGAATGCAACCTATGCAAGCGATGCGCCATGTACTGCCCCTTTGGTATCGACATCGCCTACATGATGCTTCTGGTTCGGCGCATCATTCATCTTTTGGGCGTCACCCCTTTGTATCTTCAGGACACGGCGCACAGCCATTCGGTGACTTTCAACCAGATGTGGGTCAAGCCGGATGAATGGCCCGACACGCTCCAGTGGCAGGAAGAGGAGGCCCAGGCGGAGATTCCGACCCTGCGGATCCCCCTGGAAAAAGAAGGGGCGGATATCATGTACTCGGTCATCGGCCCCGAGCCCAAATTCCAGGCCCAGCTTATCTACCAGGCTGCCGTGATCATGGATGTGGCCGGGGTCAACTGGACCATGCCGGCCTCGGCCGGGTGGGACAACAGCGACATGGCCATGTATTCCGGTGACAACGAGATCATGGGGCGTCTGAAACGGGCTCATTTCGAGACCGCCGCCCGGCTCAAGGTGAAAAAAATCGTCATGGGCGAATGCGGTCACGCCTTCCGGTCGGTATACGACATGGGCAACCGCTGGCTCGGCTGGCGCATGCCGCCCATCCCCATTGTTCATGCCATCGAATTTTATCACGACCTGCTCAAAGCGGGAAAGATCCGGATCAAGAAGAAGTTTGCACCGACGGTCACCCTGCACGACCCGTGCAATGTGGTCCGGGGCGGTGGTCTGGCCGAAATGTCCCGCTATGTGGCCCATGCCATTTGCGAGAAGGTGGTGGAGATGCATCCCAACCGGGAATATAACTACTGCTGCGCTGCCGGCGGCGGCGTCATCAACGCCGGACCTCCGTACAAAATGACCCGCATGGACGGAAACCGGGTTAAGGCCGAACAACTGTTCAACGCCAAGGCCCGGGGCGCCAAGGTGCTGATCGCACCCTGTCACAACTGCCACAGTGGCCTGGAAGACATCAACCACCATTACGGTATCGGCCTGGACATCAAATTTTTCGGTGACATTATCTACGAGGTGATGGAAAAACCGGCCTGAGCAAAGGAGAGAGAGGATGAGATTGCGATTGCGCACAATGCTTCCGTTGCTGGTACTGCTGCTGGGGCTGATGGCGTCGGCCCATTCCCAGGAAGAGATGGTGGTGGTGGACAACGGTGTTTTTGATTCGCCTCGACGAGCCCCGGCCGTTTTTGTTCATGACACCCACAATGAGACGGCCGGAATCGAGGATTGCAGCGAATGCCATCATGTCTACGATGAGGGCGGCAAACGGATCGAAGACGAATCGAGCGAAGACCAGCGGTGTTCGGAATGCCATGCGTCGGAGGCTCAGGGGCGAAAGCCTGCGCTGATGAAGGCCTATCATCTCAACTGCAAGGGGTGCCATGTAACCCAGGGCAAGGGGCCGGTGATGTGCGGCGAGTGTCACCGGAAAAAATAAATGGCGGCACCCAGAACCCAGTAGACCTTGAGAGAGGACAGCCATGCCGAAGAAAATACTTGTCATCGACGACGACCCGGTGATCGTCAAATACTTAAAGGCGGTCTTCAGCGACAATGGATACGAGACATGCAGCGCCAGCAGCACCACCGAGGGGCTTGAAGTGGTCCGCAAGGAAAAGCCGGATCTGATCACCCTGGATCTGCAGATGCCCAGAGAATGGGGGCCGCGATTCTATCGCAAGCTCCGGCAGGACAAGACACTGCGGGATATCCCGGTCATTGTGGTCAGCGGCATCGACGGCGACCACGCCATTCTCGGGGCCGTGGCATTTGTCAAGAAACCCTTTGATCCGGAAAAGCTGATCGGTATCGTCAAAAACACCATCGGGTAGGGCCTGCTTCAATCCTGGCATTCAACCACCCCTTCAAGTGGTGGACCGGAAGCGGTTCTATCGTGCCGGCGAGAACGGCTTCCGTGAATTTCCAATGTCCAATGCTCAAGTGTGGAATCGCTGCGCTCTGCCAACCATTATAAAAAAATGGGGGGCGTAGCGACTCCTCAACTTTGACAGTCCCGTAAAAAGTCCAATTTTTACCACGAAGGACACGAAGATCACGAAGGGTTGTTAAATAATATATAATGATTTCAGCTTCGTGTACTTCGTGCTCTTCGTGGTTAATCAAAAAAGTGGGCATATTGCTGACTTTTTACGAGTGCATCAACTTTAGTCACTCCACACTTATCTGGGGCAGTATCCCAGCCCCTTGCCATGGACACCTCGATTGCACCCACCTGTGTGTGGATACCCCCGCCAACCGGCAAAACGCAATAGGCACAAAAAAAGACCGGCCCGACCGCGCTGACAGCGCAGCCGGGCCGGCCTCAATTCCGGCGCACCGGTCTACCAACCGTTCAATGCGTCCTGGGAATCAATTTCCTCAGGGCATGGTCAGAGTCAGTTGGCGGTGCCTTTTCATTTGTTGGCCAATGCCTTACATTATTTTCTGGCCTTGGCATACCCGATGCCGATCAGGGCCTCTTCCATTTCCACAAGGATGGTCGGATCGTCGATGGTGGCCGGCACTTTGTATTGCTGGTTGTCGGCGATCTTTTGAATGGTGCCCCGCAGGATCTTGCCCGAACGGGTCTTGGGCAGCCGTTTGACCACCGTGGCGGTCTTAAAGGCGGCCACCGGTCCGATGCGGTCGCGGACCATGGCGATCACCTCCTTGACGATGTCTTCATGGGGCCGATCGACCCCGGCGTTTAAGACCAGAAAACCCACGGGCACCTGCCCCTTGAGTTGATCCTCGACGCCGAGCACGGCGCATTCGGCCACCTCCGGGTGATCGGCCAGCACCTCCTCCATGGCTCCGGTAGAGAGCCGGTGACCGGCCACGTTGATGATGTCGTCGGTGCGGCTCATGACGTAGACATAGCCTTCCTCGTCGATGTAGCCGGCATCGGCGGTTTTGTAGTAGCCGGGAAATTCCTCGAGATAGGATTCTACGTAGCGCTTGTCGTTCTGCCACAGGCTCGGCAGGGTCCCGGGGGGCAGGGGCAGTTTGACCACCAGGGCACCGATTTCGCCCGTCTTGACGACATTGCAGTCCGGATCCACCACCTGGACGTTCCACCCCGGGGCCGGTTTGGTGGGCGAGCCCATTTTGACCGGGAAGTCGTGGATCCCCATGCAGTTGGCACAGATGGCCCAGCCGGTCTCGGTCTGCCACCAGTGGTCGATCACAGGTATTTTCAGACAGTTTTCCGCCCAGTGCAGGGTGTCCGGATCCAGCCGTTCTCCGGCCAGAAAAAGCGTTTTAAAGCAGGACAGGTCGTAGTTCTTCATCAACTCCGCCCTGGGGTCCTCGCGTTTGATGGCCCGAAAGGCTGTGGGCGCGGTGAACATGCATTTGACCTTGTGTTCACTGATCACCCGCCAGAAGACGCCGGCATCGGGGGTCCCTACCGGTTTGCCTTCGAACAGGATCGTGGTGCAACCCTGCAGAAGGGGAGCGTAGACGATATAGCTGTGGCCCACCACCCAGCCCACGTCCGAGGCGGCCCAGTAGACATCCCCGGCATCGACGTTGTAAACCGCCTTCATGGACCACTTGAGGGCCACCATGTGCCCGCCGTTGTCTCTGACCACCCCCTTGGGCTCGCCCGTGGTGCCCGAGGTGTAAAGAATATAGAGCGGGTCGGTGGCTGCCACCGGTACGCAGTCCTGGGGCTGGGCCGATTCCATGGCCTCCATCCAGTCCACGTCCCGTCCCGCCACCATGGACGCCTCTTCCATGGGGCGCTGGAAGATCACGCATTTTTCCGGTTTGAACTCGGCAAAATCAATGGCCTTGTCCAGCAGGGGCTTGTAGGCGATGACCCGTTTGACCTCGATGCCGCAGGAGGCCGACACGATGACCTTGGGCTTGGCATCGTCGATTCGTGTGGCCAGCTCTTTGGCGGCAAACCCGCCGAAGACCACCGAGTGGACCGCGCCGATCCGAGCGCAGGCCAGCATGGCGATGGCCGCCTCGGCGATCATGGGCATGTAGATGATGACCCGGTCCCCCTTGGCCACCCCCTGGTTGAACAGCACCCCGGCAAATCGCGCCACTTCGTCGCGGAGCTGGACATAGGTGTATTTTCGGATGGTGTTGGTTACCGGGGAGTCGTAGATCAGTGCGTGCTGACCGCCCCGGCCGTTTTCGATATGATAGTCCAGGGCGTTATAGCAGGTGTTCACTTCCCCGCCTGTAAACCAACGGTAAAACGGCTTATTGCTGTCGTCGAGCACCTTGTCCCATTTCTTGTACCAGTGGCAGTCCTCAGCCGGCCCGGTCCAGAACCCGTCCGGATCGTTGATGGATTGGGCAAAAGCCTTATCGTACGCGTTGGTCATGTTCGTCCTCCCTTCGGTTTTTGTGTTTCGGCAGGTAGGCCGCAAGTCCAGGTCAATGTACGGAATTCAGCAAGGAAGTGTCAAGGAAAATATGAATGACGTACAGTATGTGAATTCTGTTTGCTTTACGCGACGAGTTTGATACCGGACGGGAAAAGGCGAGATCGCGATCGACAGGGGCCGGAAGAGGGGGATTTTGTATTGATTCCGTTGTTAATATGAAGTCATTGCAACAGATTTGTTGACTGCCGGGCTTTTCCTTATCGGACGAGGCAGGATTTCACGAAAGGGGCGGCGATGCGCTGAAAGGCGGCAAGGTCTTCGCGGGTGGGCTGATCCGGATGGGTTGTAAAAAAGGCCGGGTCCAGGGCATCTTGGGTAAGGCAGGGCTGGAGTGCGTAGCACCGGGCGCCTTGGATGCGCCGGGCAATGGCCTCGATCACCGTGGCATTGACCAGGGGGGCGGCACAGGTGGTGCGAAATTCAGTGTCGATGTCAGCGGCAAGCAGGATGTCGATGCTGGCCTCGATATCCTGGGGACGGTCAATGGGGCGAAGGGTCGGGAAATAGGCGCCGGGGGTGGTCTTGATGTCCATGGCCACGTAGTCGATCAGGTGTTCGGCCAGAAGGGCGGTAAGGACCTTTGGCCGGCTGCCGTTGGTGTCGAGCTTGACCGGGTATCCCAGCGCCTTGATGCGGCGGCAGATCCGCGACAGGTGCGGATTGAGGCACGCTTCGCCGCCGGTGAGCACGACCCCTTGAAGAAGGCCCCGCCGTCGGGTCAGAAAATCAAAGGCGGCCTCTTCCGGGACCTGCTGTTGGGTGTGTGCCCGGCCCAGGGCCAGGTCGGGATTGTGACAGTAAGGGCAGGAAAAGTTGCACCCGGAAAAAAAAAGCACGCAGCTGATCTTTCCCGGGTAATCGATTAATGAGTTCTTTTGGAGGCCGCCGAAAAACACCGGGGCCCCCTTGTCTGGTTTGTTTTCCATTATGGCAGTGATGCGGGGTCAGGCGACCTCGAAGGTTTTTCGGCGGCTGTATTCGGCCTGTTTGCCGTTGTTCCATTGTTTAATGGGCCGCAGGTAGCCCACGACCCTGGAATAGACCTCGGTCTCCTGACTGCAGACGGCGCAATGGGTTTGCTCTCCGGTGAGATAGCCGTGGGCCGGACAGACGCTGAAGGTCGGCGTGATGGTGAAATACGGCAATCGGTAGTTGGTGGCCACTTTCCGAACGAGGCTTTTCAGGGCTTCGGTGTCCCGTACCTGCTCACCCAGGAAAATGTGCAGGACGGTGCCGCCGGTATACTTGGTCTGAAGTTCGTCCTGCAGGGAGAGCGTTTCGAACAGGTCGTCGGTGTAATTGACCGGAAGCTGGGTCGAGTTGGTGTAGTAGGGGGCCGTTCCCTTTCGGAAATCCTCTTCGTTGGCGCAGACGATGTCCGGATACCGCTTCTTGTCCAGCATGCACAGCCGGTACGATGTCCCTTCACCCGGAGTGGCTTCCAGGTTGAAGATGTCCCCGGTCTGATCCTGGATTTCCGACATCCGCTGCCGGAGAAAATCGAGGACTTCAAGGGAGAATTTGCGGCCCGGCTCGCTGCCGATGTCCTTTCCCAGGAAATTAAGGCAGGATTCGTTCATGCCGATGATGCCGATGGTGGAAAAGTGGTTTTTCCAGTAGAGCCCGGACCCGTTCTTGATTTCCCGGAGGTAGAACTTGGAGTAGGGGTAGAGATTGCGGTCGGTGAATTTCTCCAAGACTTTGCGCTTGATGGCCAGGCTTTCAACAGCCAACTGAACCTGACCGTCGAGTTTGGCGAAGAATTCCTCCCGGGTGCGGGCCGTGTATCCGATTCTGGGAAGGTTGATGGTGACCACGCCGATGGAGCCGGTCAGGGGGTTGGCGCCGAAGAGGCCGCCGCCCCGCTTGAGCAGTTCGCGGTTGTCCAGGCGCAGTCGGCAGCACATGGAGCGGGCATCGTCGGGTGACATGTCCGAGTTGATGAAATTGGAGAAATACGGGATGCCGTATTTGCCGGTCATTCTCCAGATCATGTCCAGGTTGGGATTGTCCCAGTTGAAATCCTCGGTGATGTTGTAGGTGGGAATCGGGAAGGTGAAAACGCGGCCCTTGGCGTCGCCTTCCATCATGACGTCGGCAAAGGCCCGGTTGATCACGTCCATTTCAGGCTGGAAGGCGGCGTAGGTCTCTTCTCTTTCCGTGCCGCCCACGATGACCGCTACATCCTTGAGCAGGTTCGGAACGATCAGATCCATGGTGATGTTGGTAAAGGGGGTCTGGAACCCCACCCGGGTGGGGATGTTGATGTTGAAGACGAACTCCTGAAGGGCTTGCTTGACTTCTTTGTAGCTGAGATCGTCGTAGCGTACAAAGGGGGCCAGCAGGGTGTCGAAATTGGACAGGGCCTGGGCGCCGGCCGCTTCGCCCTGAAGGGTGTAGAAAAAGTTGACGATTTGCCCCAGAGCCGAACGCAGGTGTCGGGGAGGCGCGCTTTCAACCTTGCCTTCGACCCCTTTGAAGCCGTTTTTGAGCAGGTCCTGAAGATCCCAGCCCACGCAGTAGACCGATAGCAGGCTCAAGTCGTGAATGTGCAGCGCGCCGGACTTGTGTGCCTGCCGAATCTCGGGCGGATAGATGCAGTTGAGCCAGTACTCGGAGGTGACGTCCGAGGAGATGTAGTTGTTGAGCCCCTGCAGGGAGTAACACATGTTGCTGTTTTCTTTTATTTTCCAGTCCAGTTTCTGGATGTAGTGGTCCACCAGGTCCACATTGGCCTTGGTGGCCATCTGGCGGATCTGGGCATGTTGTGCACGGTAAAGGATATAGGCCTTGGCCGTATCGGAAAAGGGCGAATCGAGCAATACGCGCTCAACGATATCCTGGACCTCTTCGACTTCGGGTTCCGGATCCAGGCGCATTTCATGGGCCAGGGTCAGCACGCGAAGAGTCATTTTCTTGGCTTCCCGTTCCTGGAAATCGCCGGTGGCCTTGCCTGCCTTGGCGATGGCAGCGGTGATTTTCGATGAGTCGAATTCGACGACCCGACCGTCCCGTTTCTTGATTTTTTCAATCACACGCTCACCTCGACAGGTTCGGTAAATTAATGAAAGAGCCGTCTGTGTTTCCATTCACGGAAGATGATTCCCGTTTGTGGAAAATGTATCGGACATTTAAATCGGTTGATGGTTTAGATAGGTGCAGATGAGTGGCCTGCGGTAAAGGAAGCCTATTACAACATCTTGTTGTGTGTCAACAGGTATTTTCAACATATAGTGGGTTGTCGCTTATCCGCCTTTGTGCATGGGGATTAACTTCGGCCTGGCGGGCGTGACCCATAGAAAGTCGGCCTCGGTCAGTTGGGCCGTGCCGCCGGCCGATACGGGCAGGACGGTGAGATAGGCGGCGCCGTTGCGCGCAAAAGCGCGAAGCGGAATGCCGAATTTTTCGATGATGTGTCCGCTGCCGGCAAGGACCACCATGGGGCTGTTTCCGGCGCCTTCCGCGACTGCCTCGGCCATGGCCTCTTCCCATGCGCACTGGGCCTGGTAGAACTTTTCAAAGTTTATGTTTCCTATCGACCGGTGTTGCTGGAAGATTCGGGCCACGAACGCCCGGTGCTGGGCGTTTGTGGTGTCGAGGCGCAGGGGCAGGTGCTTGCGGTCGTCGCCAAAAAGGCTGTCGAGCCCCCCCGCGGCGATTTTTGGTGGAATGTGAAAGGGAAGGTTCAGGGCCACGGGCCGCAGCCCCCGGGTTCGAATGGTCTCCATCAGTTCGCGGTAGAGGGGGTAAGGGTATCGCCAGTTGGCGTACCAGTGGCTTTTTTCCAGCAGGGCGTTTTCGTCCAGAAGGCCCCGGCCCCACTGGTCGAGGATCGGCTGGTAGGTTCGATCAAACATTTCCAGGCCCACCGCCAGTCCGGGCCGGCGATCGGCCAGGGCCTCAATGACCCGGCGCTGAACGTCGTGGTGGGCCGGGTCCATGTGGCTCTCGCCCACGTAGACAATGGCCACCTGTTCCAGGGCTGTGATGAACGCGGCAAAGTCGATGGGCTGCCGACTGCGTGTGTCCACAATGGTGCCGGGCAAAAAACCCTGACTTAATGATTCGACGGTCAGGCGCCGGGCTGCCGGCGCACATCCGAGCAGCATGAGAACCGTCAGGGCAAACACTAGCATCCCTTTGATCTGGGGAGTGCCGGTCGGGCTGATGACGGATGGGTGGCGATGTTCCATTTGATTTTATTCCGGTTTTGGGTCATAGAAACGGGTAGGTGTCGCGCCGCCCATGTTTACCCCGGAACGGTACCCTTCAATTCGATTTAGCACCCCACGTCCTGGGGCGTAGGCAGCGTCAACGGGTTATGCCGAGACACCTTTGTTGACGTGGCAAAAGTAAACAAACGTTTGGCGTTGTTGCCGGAAAGGTTGCCATGCATCTGGATCAGGGGCCGGTCTTTCGAAAAGCTATCACGCCTTGGTACGACTCCGAAACGCTCTGTTGGGTGATGATCATCGGGCTGGCGGTGGCGGCGGCCTTCGGGCTGGTGGGCATCGACCTGGCCCGCGGTCATCCCCAATGGCATGGCCATGTGTGGTTGCCGGTGCTTCTTGTGGCGCTTTGCGCCCTGGTTATCCTTTCGGCCGCCTTTCGTTTGGCTCGCCGCTACGCTTACCGCTACTCCAAATAAGTAAGCATTCACAGGGCATCACGCCGAGGCGTGACTTTGTTCCCGGGCATTTGAAGTACGAAATAGTACGTCGGCATGCCCGGCGCCTCGCATCTACGGCACCCTTTAAACGCTTACCGTGCGAGGGTTCGGAACTCTCTGAGAGTTTCAACCCCGTGAACAGTTACCCCAATAACGCCCATTACGGCAGGCTGCGAAGGATTTTCAGCAGTTGGTCCGCCGACATGAACCCGGCCCGGTTGCCGATGGGAACGCCGTCTTCGCCCACGAACCACGTGTCCGGAAGGCCTCGGACCTGAAACTGTGCGGCGATCCGTTTTTGACGCTCCGTGTCAACCCGCACTGTCACGAACCGGTCGTTGAGTGCCTGAATGACTTCCTTGTTGCGAAATGTTTCCGCTTCCATCTTTTTGCAGTAGCCGCACCAGTCTGCATAAAAATGGAGCATCAGCTTTTTCTTGTCGGCCTTTGCCGAAGGGATCCCGGTATCGTAGGGCTGCCATCGAATGGTTTCCTGAGCCAAGGCCTGGTGGGTGCCTGGGGTCAGTATCCAGCAAAAGGCGGCCAGCATCAGGCAACGGAAAAACAGGGGAAAGGAAGTCGTTTTCATGGCTGTCCTATAGCGGTGAACCAGCTGAGCCGGTCCGCCAGTAGAATCGCGCCGACAACAATGAGCAGTATGCCGGACGTGAGGTTGACGAATTTGAGTATCCGTGTGGCCCTGGAAATGAACCGGACCAGGAAGTGAATGAAAACAGACATCAGCACAAAGGGCAAGGCCAGTCCGGTCGAATAGGTGCCGAGCAGCGCCATGCCCTGCCAGATGGTTTCCTGGCTCCCGGCGATAATGAGAATGGAGCCCAGAAGTGGCCCGATACATGGGCTCCAGCCGGCGGCAAAGGCCATGCCCACGACAAAGGTGCCAAACACATGGAGGGGCTTGTTGCGGAGGTGGAGCCGCTTTTCAACATCCAGAGCCCTGAATCGGACCAGACCGGTCATATGAACCCCTAGAACGATGATCAGCAGGCCGCCGATGATGCGGATGGCATTGCGGTGATCAAAGATCATGGCCCCCAGGTATGAGGCGCTGGCGCCCATCAGAACAAAGACCAGCGAAAATCCGCTGACATAGGCGGCTGTGGAAAGGATGACTTTTTTTCGGACGTCGGCGCTGACGTTTTTGGTTAGCTCTTCCAGGGAAAATCCGGTGATAAAGGTGAAATAGGCCGGTATGAGCGGCAGAATGCAGGGCGAGAAAAAAGAGATTAGTCCCGCTGCAAATGCCGCTGAGTAGGAAACGCTTTCCGTTAGCATGGTCTTGATGGCTCCGGTGTCGGTTTTTAATTCGTCATTGAAATCCATGCCCTCAGGGCATGGTCAGAGTCAATTGGCTATGCCGCTATAATCGCCGGCAAATGCCTAAAATGAGCTAAAGTTTGAAATGCCTAAAATTGTGGAGTCGCTTCGCTTCGGTTCTTTTTAAACTAAGATATGGCAGAATTCCTTAATTTTAGGCATTTTAGGCACTTCAAATTTCAAGCATCAAAGGACAGCCCCTCCAAAGGGCAAACCAAATCAGCGTCCTCTGGCCCAGGATTCTTTACAAAAACGGATTCGCGAGCGGAAACGAACGAACCGCCAAACGGGAACAACATGGTCCGAACCCATGCAGAGCCGTTTGGGCCTCAAAGGTTACGGATTTTCGTTATTTCCCCGGGGCGGCCCGGCTTATCGGCTCAGTTCCCTGGCGCGTTCGGCTGCGGCCACGATGGCGTCGACGATGTGTTGGTGAACCTGAGCCCGGTCCAGTATGCCCACGGCCGCTTCCGTGGTGCCGCCCGGAGAGGTGACCCGTTGGCGAAGGGTCTCCGGCGGCTCCTGGCTGGCGGCCATGAGCTTGACCGCACCTTCCAGGGTTGCCAGACTCAGGGTTGCCGCGGCATCCGGATCCAGCCCGGCTGCCACGCCGCCGGCAATCATGGCTTCTGCCAGGTAAAAGACATAGGCGGGGCCACTGCCGGAAAGGGCTGTCACCGCGTCCAGGTCTTTTTCATCGAACTGGTTCACCCTGCCCATGGCTTCGAAAATGGCGCGGGTTACAGCGACGTCCGCCTCGGCGGCGTTGGCATTGGGGCTCATGCCGGTCATGCCGGCCAGCACCAGGGCCGGTGTGTTGGGCATGACCCGGACGATGGGCAGGCGCTGACGGGCGGCTTCGTCCAGCGTTGCGTAAAGGCGGTCCTCAAATCGTTTCAGGGTTATGCCGGCGGCGATGGAAATGACCAGCTTTCGGGTACACACGGCAATGCCGCCGACGGTGATTTCGTCCAGAAGGGCGTCGATTTGTTGCGGCTTGACGGCGACAACGACCACGTCGTTATTCATAAAAAGGCTTCGGTTGTCGTCGGTGGTGCTGACGCCGTAAGCTTTTTCCAGCTGCAACAGGCGCTCGGGCCGGATATCGCTGATGCAAACTTGTTCGGGCCGGACGAGCTGGGAGCGGATCATGGCGCCCATCATGGCTTCGCCCATGTTGCCGGCGCCCACAACGCCGATACGGTGGTCGAGTCGGTTCACTTAATTTCCTTCCATAGGCGGATGTTTTTCCCCAGCGGTCCGCCCGGGCGTGGCCCGGTGAGCGGCTGTGGTTTCAATTGGCACCCATCGTCGTTTCCAATGCATAAATGTGAATTTTTGTCCAAGGTCAAGGAAATCAAGTCATTGCGCGGAGGCGTAGCGCGCTGCGCCGCACAAGCAATGGCGCCGATTGACGCCGAGATTGGGCAAAAAGGCCATTTATGGATGGAAACTAATTACCCGGTTGCATTGTCTCCTGTCAACGATGATCACCGAAATCACTTGACTTATTCGAAGGAATACCTTTATTTTTCCAGATACACGTTTTCCGTGGGGACGGGCCAAATGCTTCCCTGCAAACCGAGATTGTAAGGTAATTTAAAGACTATGTTCATCATCGGTAATTTTCTCAGTGCTGTGGCGGTGGTCTTCGATTATGTCCTGACCATCTTTATGTGGCTCGTCGTCGCTCGGGCCGTTCTTTCATGGGTCAACCCCGACCCCTATAACCCCATCGTTCGGTTCATTTACAACGCCACCGAACCGGTGCTCTATCGTATTCGTTCCAAAATCCCCGTCAATTTCGGCGGGATGGACATTTCACCCATCATTGTGTTTCTGGCGATTATCTTCCTTCAGAAATTCCTGGTGGGAAGCCTTTTGGGGTTGTCCGCCGCCTTGATGCACTGATGCGGCGAGAAAGGGAACATCATGAAACTCACGCCCCTGGATATTCAGCACCAACAGTTCCGTGTCCGTTTCAGGGGGTTTGACATTCAGGAGGTCGATGCGTTTCTCGAGCAGATGGCCGAGGCCTTTGAGGCGATGCAGGAAGAAAGTGCCCGCCTCAACGACACCATCCTTCGCCTTCAGAGGGAAATCCGCGGGTTCAGGGAGCGCGAGGACAGTTTTAAGCGGGCCATGCTCAATTCCCAGAAGGTCATCGATCAGATGAAGGATAATGCCCGGAAATCCGCCGAACTCGTGGTGGCCGATGCCGAACTCCGGGCCGAAAAACTTGTGCAGCATGCCCATGGTCGACTGGTGCGACTCCATGAGGACATCGCCGAACTCAAGCGGCAGCGGGGCCAGATCGAGGTGCAGCTCCAGTCCATCATCGACAGCCATGCCAGGCTGTTGGAACTCGGTCGCGAGGAGATGCGGGCAAAAGACGATCAGGACGCCAAGCTGAAGCTGCTCCAACAATCCAAATAGTTACCCTGGCCGGCGGTTATGAGCACACTGGCGCGCCGGCCGACTTTTTCTTTGGCGCAACGAATCTGAAGGGGGGTGGCCCGTCATGCCACCGCCCACGGGATGGATGACGGCGCCGATCCTAACCTTCCTCAATTTTACGGGAGACAATCCAATGGCAAAGATCGACGCTTTTTTCAAGCTGATGAACGAACAGGGCGCCTCGGATCTTCACATGGTCTCCGGTCAGCCGCCGGCCCTGAGGCTTCGGGGCGATGTGGAGCGGATCAAGTACAAGGTCCTGGAAAACGACGAACTCAAGGGGATGCTTTACGAGATTGCCCCCGAGGACAAGGTCAAGGTGTTTGAAGAGACCGGTGACGTGGACTTTGGCTACGAGATTCCCGGGCTGGCCCGGTACCGTGCCAATTTTTTCATGCAGAAATACGGTTGCGCCGCCGTTTTCCGTGAAATTCCCAGTGAAATTCTCACCGCCGAGCAGCTGGGGCTGCCGCCGGTGGTTCCCAAATTCGCTTCCCTCCCCCGGGGACTGGTCCTGGTCACCGGGCCCACCGGCAGCGGCAAGTCGACCACCCTGGCCGCCATTATCGACACGGCCAACAAGACCCGCAAAGACCATATCATCACCGTCGAAGACCCGGTCGAATTCGTCCACCGCAGCCAGCAGTGCATCATCAACCACCGGGAGGTGGGGCTTCACACCAAGACCTTTTCCGCCGCGTTGAAGGGGGCGCTTCGTGAGGACCCGGACATCATCCTCGTAGGCGAAATGCGGGACCTGGAAACCATCAGCCTGGCCATCGAGGCGGCCTCTACCGGCCATCTGGTCTTCGGCACCCTGCACACCTCCAGCGCGGCCAAGACCGTGGACCGGGTTATCGAGGTCTTCCCCTCCAGCGAACAGGCCCAGATCCGTTCCACCCTTTCCGACGGACTTCGGGGGATCGTGGCCCAGGTCCTGTTTAAGCGGATTGACAAGAAGGGGCGATGCGCGGCCCAGGAGATTCTCATCGCCACCCCGGCCGTGCGCAACCTGATCCGTGAAGCCAAGACCCACCAGATCAATTCCAGCATTCAGACGGGAAAGAAATACGGCATGGTGCTGCTCGACGACGCCATTATGGAGTTGTTGAACAAGGGTTGGATCAGTGCCGAAGAGGCCTACACCAAGTCCAATGACAAGGGCCGGTTCCGGGCGCTGCTCAAGTCGCCGCCCGTCGATTTCACCGACGCCTGACCCGGGGCCTGAGCGCACCCCCTGTTTTTAGACATAACCTGCAACCGATCCATGGGGGAGGACCATGAAAAAACAGGAAATCGACCATATCCTGGCCCGCATGCTCGACGCGTTCGACAACGTGTCGGACCTGAACATCACCACGGGAAAGCCGTTTCAGGTGGAAAGCTCGGGACAGCTTACGGCGGTGGAGATTGATCCGCCCTTTGACGAGCTGACCCCTTTCCAGACCGAGATTTTTGCCCTGAACCTGATCAACAACGACCGGCGCCTGACCGAGACCTTCCTGTCGGAAGGATCCTGTGACTCCTCCTATGAACTGCCCGGTAAGGCCCGTTTCCGGGTCAACATCTTTTCCCAACTGGGTAACTGCTCCATTGTTCTTCGAAAACTGGAAAGCAAGATCCCCACGGTCACGGACCTGAACCTTCCCCCGCCCTTCCTGAAGATGGCCGAGGAAAAAAACGGGATCATCTTTGTCACCGGCTCCACCGGCAGCGGCAAGTCGACCTCCCTGGCGGCGGTCTTAAACCGGATCAACGAGAACAAGTCGGTTCACGTGGTGACCCTGGAGGACCCGGTGGAGTACCAGCACCCCCACAAGAAAGCGACCTTCAACCAGCGCGAGATGGGGAATGATTTCGACACCTTTGCCAGCGGCCTGCGGGCTGCCCTGCGCCAGGCCCCCAAGGTGATTCTGGTGGGCGAGATGCGGGATCGGGAGACCGTGGAGATCGGGTTGAGCGCCGCCGAAACCGGCCACCTGGTGATGAGCACCCTGCACACGGTGGACGCCGGCCAGGCCGTCAACCGCATTCTGGGTATGTTCTCCATCGAAGAGCAGAACCAGATCCGCCTGCGGCTGGCCGATACCGTGCGCTGGATCGTCTGCCAGCGCCTGCTGCCCAAGATCGGCGGCGGTCGGGTGGCGGCCTTTGAGATCATGGGGACCAATCTGCGGGTCAAGGATTCCATCCAGCAGGGAGAGTCCGAGGGCAAGACGTTTTACGAGATCATTCAGGCCGGCGGCGCCTATGGCTGGACCACCTTCGACGACTATATTGTCAAGATTTTCCAGGAGGGAAAGATCTCCGAAGAGACCGCCATGGCCTATGCCTCCCGAAAAGGGGTGGTGGGACGGGGCCTGGACAATGTCAAGAGCGCCCGGGGGGAATCCACCACCGACATTGAAGAGCTCAAAATCGACAAGGAATACGGAAGGCCCAAACGATAGGGGCCCCGGCCAAGGGACCTCTCACGGGAGAGACGATCATGGACATTTCATGCGAAAAGTGCCAGGCCAAATTCAAGATCGCCGACGACAAGATTCCCCAGGGCAAGGCCTTTGCCGTGGCCTGCCCCAAGTGCAAGACCAAAATCACCGTGGACCCGGCGCCGGCAGCAGCGCCCAAAAAAGAAAACACCCTGGCCAGCGAGGTGGCTTCCGAAGCCTATGATGCCTCGGAGCGCCCTTTTGATTTCATCGAGGAAGGGACCAAGACCGCACTGATCTGCGAGCCGGACCCGGCCTTTCGCAACCGGATCCGCGAGGTCGTTCAGGGCATGGATTACCATACCACCGAACCCAAAAATGCCCGGGAAGCCCTCAAACAGATGCGATTTCACGAGTTCGACATGGTGGTGATCAACGAAATGTATGACACCACGGACCCGGACCAGAACAACCTGCTGCGTTTTCTGGGGCGGCTGGAGATGAGTAGCCGACGTAACATGTTCGTCGCCCTGATCACCGAGCGGTTCCGGACCGGCGACAACATGACCGCCTTCAACAAAAGCGTCAACACGGTGATCAACACCGGGCACATGGAGAGCCTGGACAAGGTGCTCAAACAGGGGGTCAAGGAATACGAGATTTTTTACAAGATATACAAGAATGCGCAGATCAAGACCGGCCGGACCTGACCCTGGCCTTTGGTCACCGCTTTTCGTGATGGAACCGGAAAGGTTCAGCCGATGCTTAGGCACTTCGAACTTCAAACACCTGACAGCAGCCCCTTCCAGATGGGCAGCCCAAGGCCACGTCCTCTGGAAAGTATGCTAACCCAATGACCTATACCTGCGCCGATTACCGTAGCGAGATGATCCTGGCGGGGCTGAAAAAACGCCTTTGCGACCCATCCCTTTCAAAGGAAGAGCGGAAAGAAGTCCAAAAACAGATCGAAACCCTGGAAAAAGAGATGGGGCTGGAATGACGGAAGGATCCGAGCAAATCGTTCCGGCCCCCGACGGTCAGTCCCCGCCCCTGGCCGTGGCCGCCGCCCCCGGATTGTGGCAGATTCCCCTTCCCCAGCCCTTGCCCGGATTCGATGAATTCATCAGTGCCTGGCTGATTACCTCACCGGCGACGGTTCTGGTGGATGTGGGGCCGGCCGCCTCGGTGCCCCGGTTGTTTGAGGCCTTGTCTGCGCTGGGGGTCGACCGGATCGACGCCGTGCTGCTGACCCATATTCATCTGGACCATGCCGGTGGGGCTGGCGATTTTGCCGTCCGGTTTCCCCATGCGCCCGTGGTCTGTCACCATTCGGCCCTGAGCCACCTGGCCGATCCCTCACGGCTTTGGGCCGGCAGCCTCAAGGCCCTCGGCGACACGGCCCGGGCCTACGGCCCCATGCGCCCGGTGCCTGAGCCGCAACTTGTTGACGCCGATACCATCAATCTACCGGATCTGGCGGCCATCGCCACCCCCGGCCATGCCGTTCACCACGTGAGTTACCGGGTGGGCCCTTTTCTCATGGCCGGCGAGGCCAGCGGTGTCTACCAAAGGGTTGACGACGGCACCGTCTACCTTCGCCCCGCCACCCCGCCCCGGTTTTTTTTGGAAACCAGCCTGGCCAGTATCGATCTCCTCCTGCCCCATGCCCACGCCCTGACCTGTTTCGGCCACCACGGCTGGTGTCCGGACGGACAACCCGTATTGCGCACCCACCGCGCCCAGCTCCTGCGCTGGGCCGACATCATCTCAGCCCGTATGTCTCAAAGATCCGACCCAACTTTCGAGGATGGGTGCATAGAGGCGCTTCTTGCCCAGGATCCCCTGTTGACGTCTTTTCAACGGCTTTCACCGGCGGTCCGTCAGCGGGAGGGTTTCTTTTTGAGAAATTCCATCCGCGGGTTCGTTCAGTATCTGGCCGCAAGGGAAGAGGGAACCGCGCCGGCATAAAGCTGCAGATTCATGGTGTGGCCGACGGGAAGGTTTAGTTGATGAGTTGAGGAAGCAAACGGCAGATGCAGTGCAATTTCGAATATTGAGCATTATGCCCCTTTTTCCCCGGCATGCCGCACTTTTTCGTAGATCAGCCGCAACCCCTCCAGGGTCAGGGACGGCTCGACCGCTTCGATGCTTTCGGCCACGCGGTTCATCAGCGGCGCCAGGCCGCCGGTGGCGATGACCCTGGGGTTTGATCCCATCTCCCGGCCCATCCGCGCAACCATGCCGTCCACCAGCGCGGCATAACCGTAAATGATTCCCGATTGAATGGCGCCGATGGTGTCTTTGCCCACCACCCGGTCCGGAGCGGTGAACAGTTCCACCCGGGGAAGCTTGGATGCCTTCATGAACAGGGCTTCTGCGGCGATGACGATTCCCGGGCTGATGGCCCCGCCGAGGTATTCACCCTGCTCGGAAATGGCATCGAAGGTCGTGGCTGTGCCGAAATCGATGATGATGAGGCTGGTGCGGTATTTTTCGTAGGCCCCTACGGCATTGACGATTCGGTCCGCCCCGACCTCCATGGGGTTGCTGGTCAGGATCGGCATGGCGCCGGCTGAGCGGGCATCGACCCAGTGGGGGGCATGCCCCAGGTATTTCTGGCAGAAGGCGTCGAGGATGGAGACCATGGGCGGCACCACGCAGGAGATGATGGTCTGATCGACGGAGGAAAGGGCGATTCGGCCGGCAGCGAACAGGCCGGCTGCCAGGACGCTGAATTCGTCTGCCGTGGTCTGTTGTTCCGTCCGTATGCGCCAGTCCTGCACCAGATGGTCGCCGTCGTAGAGGCCGAGCACCGAATTGGTGTTGCCGATGTCGATTACCAGAAGCATGGTCTCTCCTTGGGATTATTTTTTTGGGGGGCGGCCGATCAGTCTGAAATGAGGCCACTCGCTTTTCAGGTGGAGGCTCACTGGTCGGCCTTTTTTCCCGCGGTGTTTTCTTTGCCGGTGGTGAGGGTGACGGTAAAGAGTTCCGGCCTTGCGCTGATCAGGGTGGTCTTGACCGGCAATCCGATGACCGCGCGTCGCACGTAAACCCCCGGCTTGAGATCGGCCAGGTCGACGTGAATATCGATCCCCTTGTCCGGTTTGAGGCCATCGAGAATATTGATCGGCCCTTCCACCTCAATGTCGATGGCCGCGGGACTGACCCGGGTTTGGTAGGGACTGTTTTTCCCGGAGACCGCCATGCCGGTGAACTTTCGCGAGGCGATGGTCTCAACGATGTGGATGCCGCCGGTGACGGTCTTGTCCGGCCCGGCCACTGTGACTCCTTCGGGAAGGTCCAGGGTGAGGGGATTTTGAATGGTCCCTTTGGCGCCGGTGATGTCCACGGCTGCCGTGGGGATCTGCTCCAGAGAGTCGAGCCGTTGGGCCGGTCCGGAAAGAAGGATGGTGGTCGGGGTTGATCCCACTTCACCAACTGAATATCCGGCTGCCGGCTTGCCCGAGAAAATGACGGTCACCGGTACCTGTTTGTGGATCAACCGGTCGAGCTTCAGGGTGATCACCGCCGGTTCGATGCCCGCAAGGGTGATCCCCGGGGGCAAGGTGATATGGTTTCCGGTCAGGAGAATCGGCACGGTCCCTTCCCCGGCATCGACCAGGTCGATGCGGCAGGCCGGATTTGACTTCACCAGGGTTTCTACGGCGTGTCGGGGGCCCCGTAGATGGATCTCCACCCCGTTGGGCATCGGACTGCTGACAACAAGCCCCGAAGGGGGTGGGCCGACGACCAGGGGAATAAATTGCTCGACGGTAATGGCTCGGTTTTGATACCCCACCCAGAAGGCGGCGGCTCCCAACAGGGCCACAGCGGCCATCCAAAGGGCAGGCTTTCCAAACCGGGTCAGTGCGGCACGGGGGAGGTTCATGGGTAAATATCCAATGGTGTCACTCTTTCAACGCCGGGTTCCCGGCTGCCAGCAGCGCGTCGGCGATTCGGGCTGTGGCGCGGGTATCGGCCACATTGTGCACCCGAATCACATGGGCGCCGTTGAGGATAGCGGCCGTTATCGCCGCCTGGGTGCCGGTTTCGACCTGGGGCGAATCCGGCGATGGTTCGTCTTCAGTCCCTTGGCTGAGCAGGGATCGGATAAAGGCTTTTCTCGAAGGCCCGATGAGCAGCGGCAGGCCCAGGGGCTTCAGTGAGGCCAGATGCTGGATCAGGGCGAGGTTGTGGTCCGCGGTCTTGCCGAATCCGATGCCTGGATCGGCAATGATCAGCGACCGGTCCACCCCGGCGGCCTCTGCCCTGCCAGCGGCTGCCTCCAGGAACCGGCCGATTTCACCGAGAAGATCCTGGTAGACCGGCCTTTTTTGCATGGTTTTTGGGGTACCGAGCATGTGCATGACAATGATCGGCACCTTGTATCGGGCGGCCACCGAGGCCATGTCGGCATCCATGCGCAGGGCGCTGACATCATTGATCATGGCAGCACCGGCATCCAGTGCCCGGCGGGCCACGGCAGCTTTCATGGTGTCGATGGAAATGGGGATGGGAATATGGTCGGCCAGACGCTCAATCACCGGAAGGACCCTTCGCGTTTCTTCCTCTTCGGAGACCGGGTCGGAAAAAGGGCGGGTTGACTCGCCGCCGATGTCGAGAATGTCGGCACCGGCGGCCACCATGGCTTCGGCCTGGGCCAGGGCCGCATCGATCGAGACAAAACGGCCGCCATCGGAAAAGGAGTCGGGCGTTGTGTTCAAGATGCCCATGACACACGTCCGCCGCCCGAGTTCCAGGCGGCGGTCGCCCCAGCAGAGGGTGTGGCTCAAGCGGTCGGTCATGATGGCTTCAAAGGCGATCCTGTTTGGGGCATTGTTGCCGGCATAGGCAGGCTACGCCGGCCTTTTCGCCCGTAGGACAGTGGCGGAAAATCAGGCCTCGGCCGTGGGTTCGCTCTCTGGCGCTTGTGCGCTCTTTTTTTCCGCGGTTTCGGCCTGGGCCATACCTGTGCTGCCATGGGACGGGAACTGAAAGTCCGGCCGCAGGCTCAGGATTAGTTCATCGAGTGTTTTTCCCATGACCGTTTCCTCTTCCAGCAGGAGGTCGGCCAGTTTGTGCAGGACGTCCATATTGTCTCGAAGCAGGCTTTTGGCCTTTTCGTAGGCCGCATGGATCAGACCATGAACCTCGCTATCGATCTTCTGGGCGGTTTCTTCGGAGTAATCCCGGTGCTGGGCGATTTCCCGGCCCAGAAAGACCTGTTCCTCGCCCTTGGCATAGGAGAGCGGGCCCAGTGCAGCGCTCATTCCCCAGGTGCGTACCATCTTCTGGGCCATATCGGTGGCCTGCTTGATGTCATTGGACGCCCCGGTGCTGATCCGTTCAAAGACCAGCTCTTCGGCCGCCCGTCCGCCAAAGGCAACGGCCAGTTCACTTTCCAACTGGTCCTTGTAGCGGAAGTCGCGTTCCTCGGGCAAAAACCAGGTGACGCCGGCGGCCCGCCCGCGGGGGATGATGGTGATCTTGTTGACCACGTCGGTATTGGGCAGAAAGCGCGCCACCAGGGCATGCCCGGCCTCATGGTAGGCCGTGGTCTTGCGGTCTTCGTCCTTGATGACCTTGCTCTTGCGCTCCAGACCCATGTAGACCTTGTCTTTGGCGTCTTCCAGGTCGAACATATCGACCCGTTCCTTGTTTCGTTTGGCCGCCAGAAGGGCCGCTTCGTTGACCAGGTTTTCCAGGTCCGCGCCGGAAAAGCCGGGGGTTCCTTTGGCCAGAATGAGCGAGTCCACGTCGTCGGCGATGGGGGATTTCTTCAAGTGAACCCGCAGGATTTTTTCCCGTCCCTTGATGTCGGGCAGGGGTACCACCACCTGCCGGTCAAAGCGTCCCGGTCGCAGCAAGGCAGGATCGAGAACGTCGGGTCGGTTGGTGGCCGAAATCAGGATCACCCCTTCGTTGGATTCAAAGCCGTCCATTTCCACCAGGAGCTGGTTCAGGGTCTGTTCCCGCTCGTCATGGCCGCCGCCGAGTCCGGCCCCGCGGTGGCGCCCCACGGCATCCATCTCATCGATAAAGATGATGCACGGGGCGTTCTTCTTGCCCTGGACAAAAAGGTCGCGAACCCTTGACGCCCCGACACCCACAAACATTTCCACGAAGTCCGACCCGCTGATGGAAAAAAACGGGACACCGGCTTCCCCTGCAATGGCCCGGGCCAGCAAGGTCTTGCCAGTGCCCGGAGGCCCCATGAGCAGGACTCCTTTGGGAATCCGGCCGCCGAGCCGGGTGAATTTTTTCGGGTCGCTGAGAAACTCGACGATCTCGCCGAGTTCTTCCTTGGCTTCATCAATGCCGGCCACGTCTTCAAAGGTGACCTTGGCCGACTGATCGGTTTGCAGCCGTGCCCGGCTCTTGCCGAAGCTCATGGCTTTTCCACCGCCGGCCTGCATCTGCCGCATGAAAAAAATCCAGACCCCGATGAGGATGAGCATGGGAAACCAGGAAACCAGCACCGACATGTACCAGGGCGATTCCGCCGGGGGTTTGGCCGTAATGGCCACCCCTTTTCGGCGCAACATACCGATCAGGTCGTTGTCCTGGGGGGCGTAAACCTTGAACCGGCTGCGATCGCTGCCGGTGACGATCAGTTCCTGTCCTTGGATGACCACGGCCTGGACCCGCTCATCATCGATCATGTTGATAAATTCGGTATAACTGATGCTGGTCTCTGCAAGCTGCTGCTGGTTGAAGAGATTGTAGAGCATGATCATCATCAGGGTGATGACCAGCCAGAGAGAAAGGTTTTTATAGAACGGGTTCAAGGATGATCTCCTCCTGCTGGGTAGGATGGCCTGCCATTGGGGCAATTCCGGCCTTGGGTTGCATCAAGGTAACCACGATTGGCGTTCAGGCAAGGGCAAATTCGGCCTTTAGCACCCACCGGGTCGAAGGTCGAACCTTCACGGTGTCATCCATGCGGTGGCCGACCACCCAAATAATTTTGCCGCCAGCTTCCAGAACGGGAACAAACAACCGTTCCGGCTTGGGAACGTTCCGGTTGGCCAAAAAACGGTCGATCCCCAGTCTCTCTTTCATGCCCAGGGGGGTGAATCGGTCCCCGGGCTGCCAGTTGCGCACCGTTATGGGAAGACTCAGGGCATCCATATCAAAAAAAACAACGGCCTGTCCAGCGTTATGCCATGGGGGCTTTGGGCCAGGTGTCAGGATCGAAAACACGATCTGGTGGCCCAAGGGCGCCAGGGGCACCCTTACGGGTGTGCCGCCCGGGGTTGGAAGGGACGGGACGCTGAAATGGAAGGGCGACGGCCCGGCAGAAAGGATCGGGGCCCCCGGCGTTTCCCTCAGGGGCCGGGAGTGTTTTTCTAGTCTCAGCACACGGCCACGGCATGTGGCCCGAATCCGGCCGGGAAGGTCGAGCCGCCCCCTCCCTGCAGGGGTCTGCATCAGGTTGATCACCGCCAGAACATGGGTATGGCCGAACCTCAGCAGATCCCCCTTGACCCGGGCCAAGGCGTTTCGAATGACCCGGCGTTGGGCTGCCGGATGGTACTGTTCCAGTTGTGTTGTATTCAAGGAGATCGATTCCGGGTCCCGACTGACCGTGCACGATTCGAGCAAGGCTCCGGCCAACCCCTCCATCCAGTCTTGCTCCTCGCGCAAAATACCGGCCAAACGGTTTAAGGCCGGAACCACTTTGGGGTTGTAGGTGTCGGCCAGGTGGGGAAGCAGTTCGTGGCGAATACGGTTTCGCCGGTGGTGCAGGTCGCTGTTGGACGGGTCGTTTAGATAGGTAACGCCCCTGGCATCCAGATAAGCCACCAGGTCAGTTCGTTGCAGCCGGATCAGGGGGCGGACAATGCCGTCGTCTCGCCGGGGGGCGATGCCGGCAAGTCCGTGGGGGCCGCTGCCGCGCAACAGGTTGAGCAGGACCTGTTCGGCATTGTCGTCGCTGTGGTGGCCCAGGGCGACACGGTCGTATCCAGCCACCCGGCGCAGATCGTTGAAGAATTGATACCGGTGTTGGCGTCCGGCCTCTTCGATGCCCTGTCCGTGCGCTTTGGCCGCGGTGGCCACGTCGGCGCGGCGGATGTGGCAGGGCAGGTTCATTTTTCGGGCCAACCCAAGGACAAAGGTGGCCTCAAGCAGGCCGGCTTCGGGTCGCAGTCCGTGATCCAGATGGGCCACGGCCAGGGTCGTTCCGCTGCCGGCCACCAGATCATGAAGCAACAGGAGCAGGGCCACGGAATCGGCGCCGCCTGAGACCCCGACCAGGACGGCCGAGTTTGGAGGAATCAGGTCGGCATCGGCAAGGGTGCGCAAGACCTTGCGACGCACCTTCCTTTGGATATCGAAATTACTGGAGCCGTTGGGCGATGGTGGCATGGATCAGTTCGGAAACCTCTTTGTCCCAGACCCCCAAGACACCGGTTCGCACCGATACTTCGGTAAACGTCGGTGTCACGGCGGCCACGCGAATGACCACCGGCGTGCCGTCTGATCGCTTGGCTTCGATGGTATCGACAATGCCATCGGATTGCTTTCGGTCGATTTGAATCTTCAGGTCGTCCAAGGCGGCGAGGCTGGCTTTCAGGGCCGGTGCGACCGTTACCGGATAGGTCCGTTTGAGTTCCCCCCTGACATAGGTATAAACACCGGCGCCAGCGCCCACACCGGCGATGATGACGGCGCATCCGTTGGTGAACAACAGGGCAAAGACCAGGCCCAAGGCAAGACGCTTTTTCCACATGGTAAATTTCCTTGGCGATTGTTGGGTATACGGGGCGTTGTCGATGGGTATTCTTTATGACAGCCGGGCCAATAAGTCAACTCGGTTGATGGCCATGGCCGGCCATCCCTTTTGTTTCCCGGCGTCGTGCTGGGGTCCCCGGCCGGGCCTGCCGTTTCGATCTTTCACAGGTTTTCCTTGAAAAACGGTTTGAAGTATCTATAATGGGCGCCGGTTGTGCTAAGCGGGGAGCTAGCGGTGCCCTGTACCCGAAATCCGCTTCATGCGGGGCTGAATCCCCCCCTGAAGGGTGGACCTCACCCGCCGGTTGGTTGCATGGACCGGTCGCCGCGCAACAGACGGTTACGAACCTCGTCAGATCCGGAAGGAAGCAGCGATAAGTAACGCGGTCTGTGTCGCGGATCGATCCCGGTCATTTTGCGGCTACCGGCTTTCGAGGAATATTCGACAGGGGGGTGCACAACCATCTTCCCGATTGGGACCGGTCGCCACCCCCGGCGAGCCTGTCCATGGTCCCTGCCTTTTTCCGGCTATTCATCCGCCTTTTTTTTGCCTCTTTGCGTCGATTGAGACATCTTGACATCGGGGCATCCCGTCTTATGTTCAGTCAGATTTTCTTGGTTTTAATACATTAATGATATCAGGAGACAACGGGATCGGATGACTGGGAAAACACGCATCAAGACAGGCGCGGACGATAACGATACGGCGAAGCAAACAGAGCTGTCACAGGCCGACGCCGAAAAGATTCGGGCTTATGAAAAGATGGCCGGTTCTGAGCCGGTAGCTGGGATGGATTCGGCGCCGTCAGATGTCACGCCCCTGGAATCCGCTGACGCTGATCTGAAAGCCGAACTGGAAGCAGTGAAAAGCGAGGCCGCCCTGAATGGCGATCGGTTTCTCCGGGTTTCTGCGGATTTTGAAAATTATAAGAAGCGAACCGCACGAAATATGGAAGACTTCCGAAAATACGCGGTCGAATCGCTGGTCAAGGACATGCTGCCGGTGGTCGACAACTTGGAGCGGGCCATTGTTTCCGCCGAAGAAGATAAAACGGCCGCTGGAATTATCGACGGGGTCCGTATGACCCTTGATGAACTGTTCCGGGTTTTCGATAAAGCCGCCGTTAAACCCATCGACGCCATGGGAAAAGCTTTCGATCCTGCGGTCCATCAGGCGGTGATGCAGGAAGAGAGCGAGAAGCACCCGGACAAAACCGTCATTCGCGAATTCCAGAAAGGGTACACCATCCACGGCAGACTGCTCAGGCCCGCCATGGTGGTGGTGGCCAAAGTTCCTCCGGGCAACAACGGAGACGGTGTCGAACCAGCCAGTAAAAACTGAAACCATATTCAATATCATTATTTCTTTGTCAGGCCAGATTCTATTTTAAGGAGGATAGACAAATGGGTAAGATCATCGGAATCGATCTGGGCACAACCAATTCTTGCGTGGCGGTGATGGAAGGCGGTGAAGCCAAGGTCATCACCAATCCTGAAGGCGGTCGGACCACGCCGTCCGTTGTGGCGGTGTCGGAAAGCGGCGAAAGGCTGGTTGGTCAGATCGCCAAACGCCAGTCCATCACCAATCCCGAAAATACGGTGTTTGCCGTCAAACGGCTTATCGGTAGAAAGTTTAGCTCACCCGAGGTTCAGAACGACATACCGATTCTGCCTTACCGCATTGAGGCGGCATCCAATGGTGACGTTCGGATCCGGCTTCGGGACAAACTCAATTCGCCGGCCGAAATCAGTTCCTTTATTCTGGCCAATATCAAAAAGACGGCCGAAGAGTATCTGGGAGAACCGGTGACCGACGCGGTGATCACCGTTCCGGCGTACTTCAATGACAGCCAGCGTCAGGCCACCAAGGATGCCGGCAAGATCGCCGGGCTCAACGTCCAGCGGATCATCAATGAACCGACGGCCGCCTCCCTGGCATACGGCCTGGATAAAAAGGCCGAACAGAAGATCGCGGTATTTGACCTGGGCGGCGGTACGTTCGACATTTCCGTTCTGGAAATCGGCGAGGGGGTTTTCGAGGTCAAAGCCACCAACGGGGATACCCACTTGGGCGGCGAGGACTTCGACCTTCGGTTGATCGACTATCTGGCCGATGAGTTTAAAAAGGACCAGGGCATCGACTTGCGCGGAGATAAAATGGCCCTGCAGCGGCTGAAGGAAGCGGCGGAGAAAGCCAAAATGGAGCTGTCTTCCTCCATGGAGACCGATGTCAATCTGCCCTTTATCACCGCCGACGCCAGTGGCCCCAAACACCTGAACATCAAAATCACCCGGGCCAAGCTTGAGTCCCTGGTGGCTGACCTTCTGGACAATCTGGAAGGCCCCTGCCGCACGGCCATTAAAGACGCCGGCATGTCGGCCAGCGATATCGATGAAGTGATCCTGGTGGGCGGCATGATTCGAATGCCGGCCGTTCAGGAACGGGTCAAGAAAATCTTCGGACGTGAGCCCCACCGGGGGGTCAACCCGGACGAAGTGGTGGCCATTGGTGCCGCCATTCAGGGCGGGGTCCTTAAGGGCGACGTCAAGGACGTCCTGCTGCTCGACGTCACGCCGCTGTCGCTGGGCATAGAAACCCTGGGCGGGGTCATGACCCGGCTCATCGAGAAAAACACCACCATTCCGACCAAAAAGAGCCAGATTTTTTCCACGGCTGCTGACAGCCAGCCGGCGGTGTCGATCCATGTGCTGCAGGGTGAACGGGAGATGGCTGCCAACAACAAGACCCTGGGCCGTTTCGAGCTGGTCGGCATACCGCCCGCGCCCCGGGGAGTGCCTCAGATTGAGGTGGCCTTTGATATCGATGCCAACGGCATCGTCAATGTGTCGGCCAAGGACATGGCCACCAGTAAAGAACAGTCGATCCAGATCACCGCATCGTCGGGATTGAAAAAGGATGAAATCGATCAACTGATCAAGGAGGCCGAACTTCACGCCGATGAGGACAAGAAGAAAAAGGAGTTGGTGGAAGCCCGCAATCAGGCAGATACGCTGATTTATTCCACGGAAAAGTCCATGAAAGAACTGGGCGAAAAGGTGGATAGCGAGACCCGGGCCAAGGTCGAGGAAGCTGCCGCCGCTCTGAAAAAGGCCATGGAGGGTGACGATATCGAGGAGATTCGGCGCTTGACCGAAGCCCTGACCCAGTCTTCCCACAAGCTGGCCGAAGCCATGTACCAGAAGGCCTCCCAGGGGAGCGATGGGGGGGCGGCCGGCGGCCCAGCGGACCCGAATTCCGCGGGATCGGCGGGGCAGGACGACGACGTGGTCGATGCCGACTTCGAAGAGGTCAAGACCGATAAGAAATAGTTCAGATCATCGCAAAACAAATCCCGCGGACACCCATGGTGTGCGCGGGATTTTTTTATTTTTTACAGGGATAGACAGGCTGAACAGGATGGGTCGCACCTATCGGGGCTACGTGTGAGCCGCCGATGGCGGCCTTGTTAGGGGAAAAAAGTGTTTTGTGCGCAATACGTCATCGCCTGCCGTATTGCGTGCGGCGTTTTGTGATTCACTCCCAATGAATCGCAGAGGTCTGCATCCTGTCTATCCTGTGTATCCCTGTCTGTTTACCCGTCGATCTTGAAGCTCTCCGCTTTGCCCGTGTACTGCTTGCGAAGTTTTGGCTTTTCGATTTTTCCCGTGGGATTGCGGGGAACCTCACCGAAGATGATGCGGCGGGGCCGTTTGTAACGGGGCAGGGCCTGACAGAACGTTTCGATTTCCACCGATGCCAGGTCCTGTCCTGGTTTGGGCTGGATAACGGCTGCCGCGATTTCCCCTAGCCGGAGGCTGGGCAGCCCGATGACCGCCACATCCATGACACGGGGGTGGGATTGGAGAAAATCTTCGATCTCAACGGGATAAATGTTTTCGCCCCCGGTGATGATGATGTCTTTTTTCCGGTCGACCAGCCAGATGAATCCGTCGTTGTCCTCCCGGACGATGTCTCCGGTTTTCAGCCAGCCGTCGGTCAGTACGTCCTCAGTGGCTTTTGGGTTGCCGTAATAGGCCGTCATCACCCCGGGGCCGCGAACCATGAGTTCGCCGGGTGTTCCCGCGGCAACCGCCTCGTCCCGTTCGGCCACAATGCGATATTCCCAATCGAATCCAGGCCGGCCGATGGCTCCGACTTTGTGCATGTTCTCCATGCCCAAATGAATACAGCCGGGGCCGGTGGTTTCCGTCAGGCCGTAATTGGTGTCGTATTGGTGGTGGGGGAAGACTTTTTTCCATTCCTTGATCAGGCTGGGCGGTACCGGCTGGGCGCCGATGTGCATCAGGCGCCACTGATCCAGCCGATAATCGTCGAGCTTGAGTTCACCGCTCTGGATGGCAAAGAGAATGTCCAGTGCCCAGGGGACCAGCAGCCAGACCACCGTCACCCCTTCTTCGGAAATGGCCTCAATAATCTGTCGCGGTTCGATCCCTTTGAGGATGACGGCCGGGGCGCCCACCAGGAAATTTCCGAACCAGTGCATCTTTGCACCAGTGTGGTAAAGGGGTGGCAGGCATAGGAAATTGTCTTGATGGGACTGCAGATGATGGCGGTTTTCCACATAGCAGGCAAATTCCAGATTCCGGTGGGTGAGCAGGGTTGCCTTGGGCATGCCGGTGGTCCCCGAGGTGAAGTAAAGGGCCGCCGCGTCAGTGAGTTGGAGATCGATCCGGGGTGCGAGTGGCAAGGGGTTATCCAAAACCGCTTCAAAAGATTCCGACCAATGGGGCCGCACGGTCTCGTCTCCGATGAAAATATAGGTAGACACGGTTTTATCCAGTGCCGGTTTGACCTCGGTCAGTCGTCCAATGAATTCTTCACCGAAAAAGATTGCCTTGGCTTCGGCGGTGGCCACGCAGCTTTGGATGGTCTCGGCGGTAAATCGGAAATTGAGTGGTACGGCCCAGGCCCCGGTGCGCAGGATCCCGAAATAGATGGGCAGCCACTCGATACAGTTGGTCATCAGGTGGACCACCCGGTCTCCCTTGACGATGCCCCGGGCCGCCAGCGCCCTGGCCACGCGGTCGGCCTGTTGGTCAAATGCCAGCCAGGTGATGGTTTTTCTAAGGTTTCGGTCAGGCACCCGTTCGATCAGGGCGGTTTCCTCAGCATACATGCGTGCATTGCGCGCCAGGATTTCGGTGATCAGCAATGGGACGTTCTCCCTTCGGTCCGTTTCGTCGTGGTCTCGGCGGTCCACTCGTCTGCCGTGTAAAGGTTTCGTCCATACCAGATCCTGTCCCAAAAGGTCAACCAACAGGTGTTTGCCGGTTGCCGGGCCTGCCCAAAGACGGTCAGGCGATGTTTAGGGGAAGGGTTTTTCCGGTCGGGACGGTGTTGGGGCCGGCATGGGTTCGAACGGGGACGCAGATATCGTTTCCGGTTAGGCATTTCGAACTGGAAGCGCAGTATCGCAGCCCCTTCAAGGGGCGAATCAAGGACTGCCATCTGTGCCAGGATTCTTTACATGTCCAACATTCCCGGTTCAGGTCCGGGCAGTGGCCATGGCGGCCAGGGCCAGAGCTTCCCCGGCGGTTCGGGCTTCGGCCAGGTGGTCGGGATGGGAGAGGACGTCGTCTGGACCGTCGAGACCCCGATAGAGCAGGGCGCGCCACAATTCGGCATCCAGCACATCAAAAAAATAGCGCACCGTCAGCATGACTCCGTCGAAGAGTTTGCGGCCCTGAGTCGCGCCCACTGAAATGAAAAGTCCCTTTCGGCGTTGGTCTTTTTGGCCAGGGGGCTTTGGATCATCAACCCAGTACTTTTTCACCCAGAGGGACTGGCAGCGGTCCATGAGAATCTTGGTATGGGCGCTGACCGTGTAAAAGAAGATCGGGGATGCCAATATCAGGGCGTCAACCTCCATCAGGGTCTGTTGAACCTGCTGGTATTCGTCTTGAATCACGCATTTTCCAGATTCCTTGCAGCCGTAGATTTCCATGCATGGCGACATCTTCAGGTCCCTCAGGACGATCTCGTCTACCCGGGCACCCACCGACCGGGCCCCAGCCACAGCCTCTTGCATGAGTTTGGCGGTGTTGCCCTGGCGACGGGGGCTTCCATAAATAGCCGCGATGTGAACCATTGTTTCTCCTTTTTGACAGGCGGTGGCAAGCTTGCGGTTTTCTACCTACCGATATCCGTCAAATTCACACAGCCGTGTCGGTCTTGTCAATCGCCATTGTGCGGCGCCCCCCCACGGGAGATAAAAATGCTGGCGGGGAGATCGTTCATTTGCCGTTGATGTTCGCCTCAATTTTCACTATGGTGCGGGGCTGTTTTTCAATACGCAGTAGGAAGCCTCGTCCTGTGGGCGTGGTCAGAGCCAATTGGCTATGCCGAGACTGCTTTATTGCAAGTGACTAAAGTGAACTAAAGTTTGGAGGCGCCTTTGCTTGGTACCATTGTCAACACCATTGCCATTATCGTCGGAAGTCTGGTGGGGCTTGGATTTCGTGGCGGCATTCCTGATAAATACGCTGCCACCACCATTCATGCTATTGCCATGGCCGTGATTCTCGTGGGATTGAAGAGCGCACTGAAAACCGATGCCCTGCTGGTGGTCATCTTCAGCATGGCCGTGGGCAGTGTGGTGGGGGAACGGCTTCGCATTGAAGCGCGACTGGAGGCGCTGGGGCGTTGGATCGAAGGTCGATTTGCCCATGGCGGCGGCGGAATTGCCAATGGATTCGTTACAGCCAGCCTGATTTACTGTGTCGGCGCCATGGCCATTGTCGGGTCCCTGGAAAGCGGCCTGACCGGCAACCATCAGACCCTTTTTGCCAAATCGGTTCTGGACGGCATCACCGCGGTGATCTTTGCCGCCACGTTTGGTGTGGGGGTGATGTTTTCAGCGGTTTCCGTGCTGGTTTATCAAGGTGCCATCACCGCTGCTGCGGGGTTGCTTCAGCCGTTGCTGGTTCCATCGGTGGTGGCGCAGATGTCATCCGTTGGCGGGCTGCTGATCATGGTCATCGGATTTAATCTGTTTGAAGTAAAGAAAATACGGGTAGGGAACATGCTTCCGGCGATCTTTCTCCCCATGGTCTGGTTTTTGGTCCAGCAGGTATTGCCCATGGGGAGATAACACTGAAATTAGACGACCTGATTCCAGTGGTGGATATGGAAAGGTTTTACCGTTTCGGCGAGAAAAGTGTCATGTGAATTGGATATTGAGCCCCTTTTGGGCGCGGCTTGGCTGAAACCACCCGCTCTGCGGGTGACGCATCACTCATGGCCGCAGCCGATCAGGCCTCGGCCAGAAGCTTGCTGACCGCCTGTCCCCGCCATTTGCCGCGTCCCGATACCGTTGGGACACCCTGAGTTTCCAACTGACGGGCGATTTTTTCATAGGTGATGCCCTGGTCTCGCATCCCGCGGATGAGGGTCAATGCGACTTCAAGACGGTCTGGAGAAGCTTCAACGGCCGGTTCCGGATCGCTTTCGGCCCGGGTTGCCGCTGTTTCGGGATCCAGCGCCGGTGCCGCTTCAGCCGGCGTTGGCGCTTTTTCGGTATCCTGAACCGCTGCCGTTTTGGCCGGGGTCTCCGTCGCTTCGGTATTCAGCACCGGTGCCGCTTTGATCGGGGCAGTCGACGTTTCCGTTCCCATAACCGGCGTTGTGTCCGGCATTGCCGCGGCAGGAGCCTGAAACAAGTGTGCGGCGATTGTTTCCAGGGCCGTCGCCATCCTTTTTTCGGCCACAGCCCGTTCCCTGGATGCCTTGACCAGTTCTTTTTGACTCTCTTGAATCTCTTCCAGAATTTTCTTGACGAGGGTCATTTGGTCCGGCGGATAGGGCTTTCGTTGGGGCCCGTTGCGTTTGTCTCTGCCGGCATTGCGGTCTGTGGGGCGATACTGGTTGTTGTCGTAGGTCTTTCGGGGTTTGTCGTTGCGGTTGCTGAGGGTGCCGTTTCTAAGGTTGTGCAAAAAGTCTGACATGGGTTTCTCCGTTTGGGTTCTTTATGTTGCCTGCGGCGCAGAGCCGCGCTGTTTATTTGGGTTTTCAATTTATCGAACGTGCATTTCACCGACCCCGGGGCGGGGATCGGCTCACATGGGGATGTTACCGGATTGTTTACATGCACATCTGCCCGTACGCGGTATTCGCGACTTGCCTATCACAGCCTGGTACGGTGTTGATTACAGGCATTAAGGGGGCAGATGGTGAGACCTGACAATCATTCTATCGGCAGATTCGGGTCGGTCCTTTAGCCCAAAATTTCGGCAAGGCGTATATACTAACGCCGGTGATGTGAAAGTCAAGGTTTTTATCATCAATTCGCCGGCGTTTTTTCCTTTTCCGCTGTCCTGGACCACTACCCCCCCCCCTGACGGGAGGCTCGGCAACGATTTCCTGTATCGGCCATGGCTTTGCATGGGCCACGAAATGTGGTAAGCGTTTTCGTATGCACTAAAATGATGACGGCCACGTACAAGCCAAAATTTTCCGACACAAAGGGCCCAAAGCGAACATCTTGAAAAGAACTTTTTTCTTTGTGTGCTTTGTACCTGGTTTAATTCGTCATAGAAATCCATGCCCTCAGGGTATGGTCAGAGTCGATTGGCTATGCCGATAGAATCGCCGGCAAATGCCTAAAATGCGCTAAAGTTTGAAATGCCTAAAATTGTGGAGTCGCTTCGCTCTGGCCCTTTTTAAGCTAAGATATGGCAGAATTCCTTAATTTTAGGCACTTTAGGCATTTTAGGCACTTCAAACTTAAAACATACAGGACAGCCCCTTCAAGGGGCAAACCAAAGCCTGGCCCTCTTGGCCAGGATTTTTTACTATTTTTTTTATGCGTTCATCAAAGGATGGTACCATGACAACAACCCCCCTTGATCTTATTCTGGCACCTGAGTCCATTGCGGTTCTCGGGGCCAACAACAATCCCGTCAAGATGGGATCCGTGCAAATGCTCAACCTGTTGCACAGCGGATTCGCCGGACAGGTCCTGCCGGTCCATCCCCGGGAAAAGACCGTATGCGGCCGCAAGGCCTACCCCGGCGTATCGGATTTGCCCTTTGCGCCGGATCTGGTCATGATGGTCATCCCGCCGGCAGGCGTTGCGGAAATGATGGATGCTTTCGGACGGCTGGGGACCCGCCATGCCGTCATTGTCAGTGCCGGATTCAAAGAGACCGGGGTTGACGGTGCGGTTCTGGAATCTGAGCTGTTGGCGGTGGCCGAAAAATACGGCATGCGTTTTCTCGGTCCCAACTGCATGGGGGTGATCAATTCCCACCATCCCATGAATCTGTCGGCGGGTTGCATGCTGGATCCACCGGGCCACCTGGGAATCGCCACCCAAAGCGGCACTTATACGGCACAGGTTCCGGCCTGGATGCACCAGCGCGGTATCCGCATCAGCAAATCCATCAGCATCGGCAACGAGGCGGACATCGATTTGGTGGACTGCCTCGAATACCTCGGGCAGGATTCACAAACCCGGGCCATTGGTCTGTATATTGAGTGCATTCGACGCGCTGATCGCTTTCTTGAGGTGGCCCGCCGGGTCAGCCGGCACAAGCCTATCGTGGCCCAGTATGTGGGCGGCACCGAGTCCGGCGCCCGAAGCGGTGCCAGCCACACGGGTGCCATGGCCGGGCCTGACTACATATATGACGGACTGTTTGCCCAGGCTGGCGTGATTCGGGTCAATACCATTGAGGAAGTGTTTCGCACCGGACACACCCTGGCCGTCCAGCCCCCTGCGCGGGGGCGACGCATCGCTGTTCTGACCAATTCCGGCGGGCCGGGAACTGCCATGGCCTCCACCCTGGACGCTCGGGGCATGACGGTTCCTGAATTGCCAGGGCCGGTTCGCAGACGGCTCGAAGCCCTGCTGCCCGGGTACGCCAGTTCCAAAAACCCCGTGGATCTGACTTTTCATACAGACATGACCCACCTGGTGGAGGACTTTCCCCGCATCTTGCTGGAAGCTGACGGGATCGACGGTCTTCTGATTCACGGCATCATCGACACCGGCTGGGCCGAGATGGCCTACCCGCTGTTTCGCTCCCTGCTCGACGTGACCCTGGAAGATTTTCGCGCCATGCTCACGGTTAACTTGTTGCCGTTGATCGAGATGGCCCGACAGTCCGGGAAACCGGTGCTGGTCTCATCCTTTTTTGGCCGCGAGGACCAGGCTCTGTGCACTTTCCAGGAGGCGGGCATTCCCTGCTTCGATTCTCCTGAGAAGGCGGCTGCCGCTATGGCCGACCTTTACCGGAACCACTGCATTCGAACACGGGCCGTCGACGGCGCCGTCTCCGAGATGCCCGTACCCGAAGCGGCCCGAGAGATCATGGCCGGCATCGGTGCCGACGGTGCTGATGAATTTACGGCCAAGGCGCTGATTCAAGCCTATGGCATATCCACCTGCAACGAGCGCCGGGTCCATGGCATGGACGCGGCGGTGGCTGCTGCCGCCGACCTCGGGTATCCCGTGGCTGTCAAGGGGTGTGCACCCCGGATTGCCCACAAGAGCGAGCACGGTCTGGTTCATTTGAACCTGGCCGATGGGGACCAGGTTCGAGACGCTTGTCGGGCCATTGACCGGGTCATTCCCGGCTGTCCGGTGCTGGTCTGTGAGATGCTCCGCGGCGATCGGGAACTGATGGCCGGTATGACCCGGCCCGATGGGTTTGGACCCTGTATTCTGTTCGGGCTCGGTGGCATTTTCACCGAGGCGTTCCGCGATGTATCCGTCCGGCTGGCGCCTTTCGGCCCCATCGAGGCCAGCGCCATGATTCGGTCTATTCGATCCCACAGGCTGCTGAATGACTTTCGCGGACGCCCGGCCGCCGATATGGAAATCCTGGCCGACCTGTTGGTTCGGCTGGGGAATCTGGCCTGCCATTTTCCCCAGATTCGCGAGATCGATCTCAACCCCATCATTCTCTGCGACGGTTACCCCCGGGTGGCCGACGCCCTGTTGGTGATGTGAACGGTTGCGAGAGCGGCCCTGCCCTGCCGCAGACCGTGGGCCTTATGGCCGACAGTCACGGTCGGCCGGAAACCATCGTCGCGGCCCTGGACCGATTTGACCGCAGCGGTTGCGAGATGATTTTCCACCTCGGCGACATCTGCGATTCGGCCCGCCCTCACAGCGCCGCGGCCTGTGTTGACCTGCTAATGGATGCCCAGGTCATGGCGGTAAGGGGGAACAACGACCACAGCCTGCTGGCTGTTTCGTCCGATACGGCCACCCCGTCGATTCCGACCCGTGTACGCCGGTACCTGGCCGCGCTTCCCCTGCGCCGCATGGTACCGGGAGGTGTGCTGGCCCATGCCCTGCCTTTTGACCGGGAGATGGGCCTGTCGTGCATGATGGCCCCGCTGGACGAGTCGGCGGTTCGTCGCGCGACCTTGGCTTTTCCCGGGCGGATTCTTTTCCGGGGCCACAGCCATCGCCCGGAGGCGGTCTGCCGGGACGGCGATCGCCTGCGATGGGTGGGATTTGCCCCGGGGGATTGTCTTGATGCCAAGGCGCTTGGGGTTGTCGCCGTCACCTGCGGTGCTTTGACCCGGGGGTTGTGCATGGTCTGGTCGCCGCCCATGGGGTTGCTGACCTGTCTGGCCATATAGGGAGTTGAATCCCGAAACGATCCGGTCTATAATGTATTCTTTGATTGAAAAGAACCTGCTGATTCCATGCTGGAAGTCCATGAATGCTGCCCTTTTCGTCGAAACGACCATCTGAAAGGGCTGCAGCGCCCTGTCAAACCCGTTCAAAACATAGAAAAGTGCGATCCATGAAAGATAACCGTGGTCTATACTATTATCCGTTTCCCCAGAACAAGCGGGTGCGCATGTATGTCTGTCTCACCGGTGGCGGCGTCAGTTTTCGCATGTGGAGTGCCGACGACCCGTCGTTGTGGGAGCAGCATGGATGGGTCCCCTTCGATGCCATCGAAGCAGCCCAGGCCGTCTACAGCGGCAAAGGGCTGGACCCCAAGCGGGCCTATGACCTGGCTTTGGCCCAATCGTTGATCGAAGAGAACCGTTAGTCCGGGAGCGTCACCCTTTGACCATCCCCGGGCTCTTTTCCCGGTCTGACGATGGAGCCGGTAAGGCCCGCCACTATCTTGGGAGGACATGGACAATGGAACTGTTAAAGCCGATTCCGATATTTTCCTGCCTGGACGACGCCGAACTGGAACACCTCATGGCGGTCGCCCGGCGCAAGACCTACGCCAAAAACACGGTGATTCTCAGCGAGGGGGATGTGACCGATTCGCTCTACGTGATCGTGGACGGCAAGGTCAAGACAGTGATCACCGATGAAAACGGCAAGGAGATCATTCTTTCCATTTTCGGTCAGGGGGACTATTTCGGCGAGATGGCCCTGATCGACGGTAAGCCCCGTTCGGCCACCATTGTGACCCGGGAACCTTCCCATTTGATGATTTTCAGCCGAACGGATCTGCGTGCGATCTTTTCCTCCAATCCCGATATCGTTTTCAACCTGCTCAAGGGACTGGTGGAGCGGCTCCGAGAATCCAACAAGAAAATCGAGAGCCTGGCCTTTATGGATGTCTACGGGCGGGTGGCCCGTTTCCTGACCCATTATGCCCGGCCAGAAGGCGATGACCTGGTGGTGGAAGAAGCACTGACCCATCAGGAGATCGCCAATATGGTGGGGTCCTCCCGGGAAATGGTGAGCCGGATTCTCAAGGAGCTTATTCGGGGAGAATACCTCAGCGTATCCAGTAAGATCATCACCATTCACAAGAAACTGCCATACTCCTGGTAGCCCTGGGCGTCCCTGACCCATGAGTGTTCATCGGGTCCCCCCTTTTTTGTTTGTTCTTAAGGCATTCTCGCCTCAGGTTAAGCTTTTCCCGGATCTGCCGATAAAGGTTAACGGTTGGATATCGGCGCGGGGTGCCGCCATTCCCATATCCTTTTTCTCGTGCGGGCCTGTCGGCAGACCAACGGCCCGCAACAATCGTCAATGACTCGATCCTGGAGGCGCCATGGAGGCCTTGGAAACCGTTGATGTTCAGTCCATCGTTGTGGAGACCGTGTCGAAGGTGTTTGATACCATGCTGACCATGGACATGGATTTCATCGAATCCATGTCCCAGTCCTACCTGTATGGCAACCGAATTCTCGGCTCCATTAACCTGATGGGGCGGGTCATGGGGATCGTCAACGTTCAGGTCGGGAGCGATTTTGCCCAGGCCATGACCGCTGCCATGCTGGGTCTGGAACCCGAAGAAACCGGAGATGACGAGGCGGTCAAGGATGTGGTGGGTGAGGTGTGTAACATGATTTCCGGCGGCATCAAGTCGGCCCTCTGCGATGCCGGACTGGACTGTGAACTCTCCACGCCGGGGTTGACCCGCGGCAAGGACTACCGTCTTGATTCAAGCCCCATGACCCGCCGCGAGTACTACACCTTTTACCACGGCGACCATCTCATGCTGGTGGACGTTGGACTGAAGCTGTCCGACGGGGAAGGGATCGAGGAAGGCAATGGTGAAGCCGTTGCCGACGCCTCGGGCGGACAAGTGATGAATTTTGATGTTGGGGGGTCGGTCTGCGCTGCGGTCAGGGATGTGTTCGACACCATGCTGGACATGGATGTTCAGCCGGGTTCGGGCCTGCCTGAACCCGGGGGTGGCCAGGGGCGTATCGTCGGATCAATCAGCCTTACGGGGTGTGTGGGCGGACGGGTCAATGTCGAGGTAACCGAACCTTTTTCCCGTCGCATGGCCGGGGCCATGCTGGATCTGGAACAAGACGAGATCGACGACCCCGAGGGAGTTCGGGATGTCATTGGCGAAGTCTGCAACATGATCAGCGGCGCCCTCAAGTCCGACCTCTGCGACGCCGGCCTCACCTGCCGGCTGTCGCCTCCCTCTTTTACCTCAGGCGTCGATTTTCAAATGGAAAGCCTCTTTTTGTCCCGCCAGGAGCGATTCGTCTTCTATCAGGGGCCCAACCCCATCGTGGTGGAGGTGGGCCTCAGGGCCACCGACCCTTCTGCCTGACACGACTATCGGTCGATCCGAAAAAAACGCTTTAGCCCGCCTTTTCCAGCTACGTGGCACTCAAGCAGCTGCTGGAAACCTTTGGCAAGAACCAGATCGATCGGATCCGCAGCGGTATGTCCAAGACCCGCCTTGCGGGTGGCTCATCACCCCTCTCCGGCAGGTGTCGGATTGCCGAAAGGCCTGAAGATTACGATAAGCTCGGGGAGCAGGGTCAGTGCCGCCACCAGGGCGATGACCATGGCCAGCCCGGTGAAGAGGCCGAAGTAGATGGTGGGCCAGAAATTGCTCAGCCCCAGGATGGAAAACCCGATGATGATGGTCACCGACGTATAGTACATGGCCTGGCCGATGCTGCCGTGGCACCGGTGAAGGGCCGCCACGTAGTCACCGTCGACTCGAATTTCTTCCCGAAAACGGTAGATATAGTGAATGGTGTCGTCCACGGCGATGCCGACGCTGATGGCAGCGATGGTGATGGTCATCATGTCCAGGGGAATATTCATCCATCCCATGATGCCCAAAACCGCTCCGGAGGCGAAGAGATTGGGGAACAGGGCGATCAGGGCCAGTTTCAGGGACCGGAACAGAATCATGAACATGACCAGCAGGGCCAGGGCCACCACGCCGATGGTCTTGATCTGGGAGGCGAACAGGCTCTGGAGCATGTTGTTGTAGAGCACCATGGTGCCGGCCAGGTGAACCCGGTCCGGCCCGAGCCCGAGCGTTGTCGCCAGGTCCCTACGGACCTGCTTGAGAAAAGCATCGCGCTTGAGCGATTTCAACGAGTCCTTGACCCGGACCCAGAACCGGGCCTCGTTGTGATCAAAGGAGAGATAGGGCGTGATGATGAGCTTCTTGTATTCGTCGGGGAGTTTGGTGTAGAGGACGCCCATTTCAAGGCTGTCCAGGGCTTTTCCGTCGTTGAGGCCCCGGCCGATCTCGATGATGGTGCCAAAGGAGAGCACTTTGCCGGTTTCGGGAAGGTTTTCCAGATAGGTGTGGACCTTTTCAATGACCTTCATGCGGTCGTCGGTGAACCAGTAGGCCTCGCTGTCTTCCCCTTCCAGGTCTTCGAGTTCCAGGTCCGCGAACTCTTCGTCGTCTTTCCATGTGCTGTCGGCCTTGCCGCCTTTGATTTCGGGAAAGGTGACGATGACATCCAGTGGTGTGGTCCCGCCGAGGTTGCGGTCGATGGTGCGCATGCCCTGGTAGATCTCCGTGGATGCCTTAAAATAGTCGATGAAACTGTTTTCCACCACCAGACGTGAGATTCCCATGGTTCCCAGGACCGATATCAAAACGGTCAGAACCAGGATCAGCCGGCCGTGAGAGACGGTGAAGCGGGCCAGAATGTCCGTCAGGGGAAAATGCAGCCGCGTCCGGGCCGTGGCCGGAGACTCCTTGGGCATCAGCCTCAGGGCGGCCGGAAAGAGGACGAAGGTCAGCGCCAGGGACAAGACGATGCCGGCGCTCATCATCCAGCCGAAGTGGATCACCGGCTTGATGTCGCAGAGCAGCAGGGAGCTGAACCCGGCGATGGTGGTGGCCGCCGCATAAAGACAGGGGATGAATTTGGTCCGGATCGTTTTTTCGACCAGGCTGCGCTGGTCGCTTTCCGGGCTGGTGCGGAGAAATTCGCGGTAGCGAACGATCAGGTGTACCGCGATGGCCAGGGTGATGATGAGCTGAAGGGAGATGAAGTTTGACGAGATCACGGTCACCTCCCAGTCGAACATGGCCAGCACCCCCATCATGGCCACCACCGACAGAAAGCAGCAGAGCATGGGCAGGACAATCCAGCGCAGCCGGCGGAAGATGATGCCCAGCATGCCCACCAGCAGCAAAAAGACGCCGATGCCGAACTCTTTGAGGTCCGAACGGATAAAGGAGATCATGTCGTCGGCGATCATGCTCACGCCGCCCAGAAACAGATCGGCCCGGTCCCGGTAGCGGTCCATGATGGCCCGCACGGCGGCGATGTTTTTGTGCTGGGCCACATTGAGCATGTCCAGGCGTTGGCGGATTTGCCGGCTCGTCTCGTCGATGAGTCTGCTTTCTGTCTCGGATAGACGCCCTTGGCCGCGTTTGTCCAGCAGATCGCTGCGCTTTTGGATCAACTCGCGGTAAACCCCGTCATCTTTCAGGTTGACGATGATGGCGGTGGTTTTCATGTCCCGGCTGACCACAAGATCCCGGTAAAACGGGCTGTCGCGAAGTTCAATCCGGGCCAGGGCAGGATCGGTCTCCGGCGACTCCAGGGTTCGCAGCCCCTCACTCATCTCATCATAGGTCAGGGGCGGGCTTTCCAGCAGGGGGACATCCAGGATGGTCATCACCGACAGGACGTCGGTGAGTTCGGCCAGTTCATTTCTCAGGCGGCCCAGGTGCTCCCGGGTGGCCGCCGAGAGCAGGTCGCCGTCCTTTGGGGTGTAGGCGATCATCAGAAAGTCGCCGGATCCGTAACGTTGGTTGACCTCCCTGGAATAGCGAAGGTCTGCGTCATGTTCCAGCAGCAGGGTTTCGGCCGAGGCGTCGATCTTAAACCCCCTGGCCTGGTATCCCAGAAAGGCGATGAGGGCGGCCAGACAGAGAATCACGAGGACGGGGCGGTCCAGGATGAGTTTCTTGTACCAGCGGATGGCGATGTCGGCGGCGTGTGTCATGGTGTGAAATCCTGTTTGATTCATTGACCCAAGGCGTTGGCCCGTGACGGGATCGTCGCCGTTTCTACCGGGACGCCGGGTTTTTGTCAATCGTGGTCAATTTTATTCACCCGTGCTATATTTTTTTACATGGTTATCTGGAAAGCCTAAGTTTCCAGTACCACGGTGCCGGGAGGGAATTGAATCCAGGTGCCGGCCAAAACTCAGCATTAAGGCCCCGTAAAACCCGCCGAGGACCGGGAATTAAATAGTTGCCGGAAAACACCGGTGATTCTGGCATTTGTGATAGGAGTGCATGGAAAGGCGGTTTGAAGATCATGAAACGTTACGCATTTGAAACCGGGGTCTACCGTCCACCCAGCGAAGGGGGGAGTGATTCACTCCTGGTGCGATTTACCCGCAACTGTCCCTGGAACCGGTGCGGGTTTTGCGCCATGTATAAACAGGAGCGATTCGAGGTCCGTTCCGTTGAGGACATTTGCCGGGACATTGACGCCATGGCTGCCGTGGCCAACGACCTTAGAGATAGCTCGCGCAAACTCGGCCACGGCGGACACATTTGTCACGACGGGGCCATGGCACTCATGGGCCAGGTGCCCGAACTCAATCACCACCCGGGTTTTGCCATGCTTTACCACTGGCTTCTCTCCGGGGGACGGACCGCTTTTCTCCAGGATGCCAACAGCCTTATCATGAAGACCGGCGACCTGATCGAAGCCCTGACCTGCCTGCGAACCACCTTTGCCTCTATCGAACGGGTCACCTCCTATGCCCGGGCACGAACGGTGGAACGGAAACCGGCATCGGAGCTGGCTGCCATCTGCGCTGCCGGTCTTGATCGGCTTCACCTGGGGCTGGAGACCGGCGATGACGACCTGCTCCGATCCATTCACAAAGGGGTGAGTGCCGACGGGCAGATCAAGGCGGGGAAAAAGGCCATGGCCGCCGGGTTTCAGATTTCAGAGTACTGGATGCCCGGGCTGGGGGGGCGTGCCATGACCGACGGCCATGCTGAAAACACCGCTCGGGTCTTAAACGAGATCAATCCCCACTATATCCGTTCGCGTCCCTTTCGCCCCATCCGGGGAACGCCCCTGCGAAAAGCCCTGGACCAGGGGAAATTTGAGATGCCGTCGGCAAAAGAGCAGTTGCTGGAAATCCGGCGCATGGTCGAGGCCCTGGACGTGACCTCCCGGGTCTGTTTTGACCATGCCGGCAATTTCTGGAAGGATCGCCGGGGCGCCCACATCTTCTCCATGAGCTACGAAGGGTATCAATTCCCGGAAGAAAAAATGGCGCTTCTGGCGCGCATCGATGAGGGGCTGTCCGTGGCATAACCCAATTCTCAATGTTCAATGCTCAAGTGAGGAATCGCTACGCTCCGTCACTTTTATACAGAACGGCATTAATCCTTGCCCATACATACACAGCGTCGAGCTGATAGGCTACAAATCCGATTGAGAATCAAGCGATTAAGCGTTGATATCGCAAAGACTTAAAACGCTGTGTATAAAAAGATAAAAAGGCGGAATGCCGCCTTGAACATTGAACATTGAGAATTGGATATTGAGCATTTAGCCCCCCCTTTTTTGGGGCAACCTGACGCTACCTGCTCTTGGGGTGATGCTTTGCCGGCAGCAGGCCGTCACCGGGGCATATGCCTTTCGACCCATTGGCGCACGTCCCGAAAGGGGTGGCCGGCCAATGCGCCGAAACAGGACAGGGCGCCGGCCCGTGCCCGGGTCAGGCGCGGCGAACGGATGCCGCAAAGAAACCGGGTCATCAGGGCGGCGGAGACCGGTGACGGGATTTTTTCCATCAGCGGCCCGGTCAGGGCGTTGAAGTCAAACCCGGAAAGGGCGGCAAGGCCAGGGGCGGGAAAAAGCACCGCCGTGCCGGTCTGACACGGCGTGCATTGTCCGCAAGGCGCTTCCAATCGTTCTCCGAAGTAACCGGAAAGGCCGGCAGCCAGGCAGGTGCCGGACTCGAACAGGGCCATCATCTGCCCGATCCGTTCCACCTCGAAGGCCTCCCGGGCGGCAAAGAGATCGTCCAGCCAATCCGTTGTTTTCTCAAGGTCGAATGTTTGGTCGATTACGGAAAAAATTTCCACGCTTGACCGGGGCGACAGTTCGATCCACCCCTTTTCATCGAAATAGTCCAGGGCCGCCACCACCCGCTGGCGGTCAGCCCCTGCCGCCTTTGCCGCGCCGGTCATATCCGGTGTCGTCCAGACCCGCGCCGTGCGGCAGTGGGCGAAGAGGGTCTCCACAAAGGCCCTTCGTTCGCCGTCAAAGGCGGAAATGATCTCCTGAGCCGGTCGGATCTGTCGAAACGGGTAGTCTTCGAAATAGACGTAGCGGGGACAAATTATTCCCCGCAGTTCCAGGTAGACCAGGGTCGTTTTCAGGGGAAGGGGTCGGATGTCGGTTTCTGCGCTCAGAGCCTGCAGTCGGACTTCCAGATTCCCGTCTGGCGTCTGTTGTATGGTTTCCAGGACCTGCCGCAATCCGGACCGCTCGGGGGTGTCACCGTAGGCAAAATTTTCCAACACCGGTACGCCGCTTCGGTCCCCGAGCACCGTACATACCGACAAAAGGCCGTCGCGCCCGGCGCGTCCGATCTCCTGGCTGTAACTCTCGATGGATTTGGGCAGGTCGTAGTGGATCACCTTGCGGATATCGGCCTTGTCGATTCCCATTCCAAAGGCGATGGTGGCGGTGACCACGTCGATTCGGCCGCCCATGAAGCGGTCCTGGACCGCCGCACGGTCTTCGTTTTTCATCCCTGCGTGATATGCGGCGGCGTTGAAGCCGCGGGAGCAGAGCATTGCGGCCACGGTCTCGGCCGTCTTTTGCTGAATCACGTAGACGATGGCCGGGCCCGGAGGGGGGCTGGCCAGCGCCTTGGCCAATGCTTCGTCCCGGTCCCGGGCCGGCGCCACCTGGAGCCGAAGGTTTTTTCTGAAGAACCCGGTGGTGATGACGTTTTGCCGACCGATGGCGAACTTTTCACACATGTCTTCGGCCACTTTCGGGGTGGCGGTGGCCGTTAGCAGCAGCACTTGGTCGATGTGGAATTCCCGGCGATAGTCCGGAATCTTAAGGTAATCGGGCCGGAAGTTATGCCCCCATTCGCTGATACAGTGGGCCTCGTCCACCACGAGCAGGGAGATGGCCATCTGCCGGAGTTGCAGGCGAAACCGCTCGTTCTTGAACCGCTCCACCGAGACCATGAGGATCTTTATCCGTCCGTTCCGGGCCGCCCCAAGGGCCGCCTGGTAGTCTTGCCGGGACATGGCCGAATCGAGTTTGGCCGCGGCGATGTTCCGGGAGACCAGAAAGTCGAGCTGGTCCTTCATCAAAGAGAGCAGGGGGGAGACCACCAGGGTCAGCCCGGGCAGGAGCAGGGCGGGCAGTTGATAGCAAAGGGACTTGCCCGCACCGGTGGGGAAGATGGCCACGGCCGAGCCGCCTGCTGCGATTTTGTGGATCACCGCCTCCTGGCCCTGTAAAAACCGATCAAAGCCGAAGCATTGGCGGAGGGTGTCGAAAATCGGGTCTGGGGATGGAGATTGGGTCATTGTCCGTTACCTTGGGTCAAGCCACCAAACCTGGCGGTGGCCTCGGAAAGGGCCTGCCGTCTGGGCGAGAAAACAAAGAGGTCCCGTAGAAACTCCATTTTTTTACCACGAAGGACACGAAGAGCACGAAGGGATATAATAATATATAATGATTTCAGCTTTGTGTGCTTCGTGGTGAATGAAGGCATCTATATTGGGCATCTCTCCCGTCCTTACCGAACCAGGGGCGCCAGCATGTAGAGCAGGTCGCTCTCCCGGGACGGGTAGGGGCCCATGATGCTGTGGCGGTGAAGGTCTTCGGCCGTGAGGCCGGCGACCATGGCCAGGCGGATGGCGTTGACCAGCCCCGAGGCGTTATCGGAAATAAAATGGGCGCCGAGAAGGGTTCCCTTTGGGTCGGCAAGAATTTTGTAAGCCGCTGTTTCCAGCCCTACCCGGCGGTAGGTGGGCCATCGCAGGTTTTTGCCGAAACTTTTCAGGTAGTCGGTGCCGGAGTGCTTCAAGGCCTCTTCGGTGGCGCCCACCATGGCGTACTGGGGGTAGGTGAACAGGAGCGACGGCACAAATCGGTAGTCCATGCGGTCCTCATCGCCCCGATCCATTTCAGCCAGGATGCACCGGGCCGCCACGGCCGCCTCAAAATCCGCCACCCGGGCCAGTTGGACGGTGGCGGCGCAGTCGCCCACGGCAAAGACGTTTGGGTTGCTGGTGCGCATTTGTTCGTCCACCACGATGCCGCGGTTGGAGATGGCGATACCGGCGGCGGCCGGGTCGAGCCCCTCGACGTCGGCGACCCGGCCGGCGCCGTGGACCACCAGGTCAGCCTCCAGGCGACGGCCGGAGGCGGTGGTCACGATAAAACCTTCCCTGTCGGGGCGGATGTCCACAACCCCGTCTCCCGTGTGAACCGCGATCCCTTCCCGGGCCGATGCGTCCACCAGCAGATCGACCATTTCCGCGTCAAAGGGGCCGAGGGTTCGGTCGGCGGCTTCGAGGATGTGGATGGCCCCTTTTTCCGCACCGAGCCGGGCGGCGAAATGGGCGAACTCAAAAGAGATGAACCCGCCGCCCACGAAAACGATCCGTCGGGGCAGGGCCGGAAGCTGGAGGAAGGCGTCGCTGAGGACCAGGTGGCTGGCGCCCGGGATGGGAAGGGGCATGGGGCAGGCACCGGTGGCCAGGACGACAAACCGGGTTTGGACCGGCGCGCCGTCCACCGTCAGGGTGTGGGGATCGGTAAACCGGGCCGCCCCTTCCAGGTAGTCGATGCCGGCCCCGTAGAGCCCCTCCACGGTGCTGTCGGGCACAGCTTCGGTAAACCGGTTTTTTTCGGCCCGGACAGCGCCCCAGTCGCCGGCAGCAGCAGTCATCCCTTTCCCTTCCAGGTGCCGGGACCGGGCTACGATCTCCGCGGCCTCGTAAAACCATTTTTTTGCCTGGCAGCCGGCCAGGGCGCAGACCCCGCCGGGCAAATCGCTCTTTTCCGCCAGGGCCACTTTCAGACCGGCCTGCCGGAGATGATGGGCGGCTGTCTGACCGCCGGTTCCCGCGCCGACCACCACCACGTCGTAGCTTTCCATGACGCTCTCCTTTTCGATTTTCAATTTGAAATAGCAATCCACGTTCTGTGGTGTGATCAGAGTCCGTTTGGCTATGCCGCTAAGATGGCTGGTAAGTGCCAAAATGCGCTAAAGTTTAAAATGCCTAAAGTTGAGGAGTCGCTTCGCTCCGGCTTTTTTCAGCTAAGATATGGCAGAATTCCTTAATTTTAGGCATTTTAGGCACTTCGAACTTCAAACACCCGGCAGTAGCCCCTTTTAGGGGCAATCCAAGGCCACGTCCTCTGGCGTGGATTCTTTACTGCCGACTATATCACCCCAATAAACTCCACCTCCAGTTTTCTCTGGAAGGTGGCCACCCGGAGAAATATTTCCTTGAGCATTTTCTGCTCGATCCGGGTCAGGTCTTTGGGATTGATGTAGTTGTCGGGTTTGGACTTTTCATCGACGATTGCCGTGATCTGGCGAACGAAGCGAAGTTGCAGCAAAAAACCGTATGCTTTTTCCAGCTCTTCGTATTCTTTCTGGGTCAGTACTTCCTTGCGGCGCAGGTAGGCGAGGCGTTCCAGGGTGTTGGTTTCTTCTGCCTTGTTGCGCAGGGCATAGATGCGGGCAAAATCGACAATGGGGGTCATGGCTGACTTGATATCGAACTCATCCCGGTGTTCCCCCTTGGATTCCACTACGAAATTTCTGAAGAAACCGATGGGCGGCTTGAAGAACAGCGCATTTTCGGTCAAATGGCGGAAAAAGCCAGCCCACCCTTTCAAGGCGTCGAACAGGTGCTGGCGCAGGGCATCAATGAGTTCCAATTCACCATAGCCGCAGCGAAAATCAAAGAAAATGCTGGCCTGCAGCAGATCCTCGGCTTCGGCGGCGCGAATCCAGTTGGAAAAATAAGATTTCCAGGTGGATAGGGGCTGGCACCATTGGGGGTTTTTGGCCATGACGCCGCCGGTGCATAAATCGTAACCGGCCTGGTTGAGGAGGTCGCAGGCGAGCTCTCCAAATTTAAGAAAATATTGCCGGACGCGGGCTTCGTCTTTTTCCGGGACATCCTCGAAAATGATGGCATTGTCCTGGTCGGTTTTCAGCGTCTGTTCGCTGCGGCCTTCGCTGCCGAGGATCATAAATACGAATCTGACGGGCGGCGGGCCCAGGCGATCGATGGCGAACCCCATGATTTTTTCGAGAATGCCATCAGAGACCGTGGTGATGAACTGGGTCACGTTGTTCGCCTTGGCGCCGCCGGATATCAAATTGAGAATCAACTGGGGCAACTGGTTGTGGCTTTCGATCACTTCCTTGATGGTTGCGGCCTCGGAGATCCTGCGGATCAGAAACAGCGGCGACTGCCCCTGGGAGGAAAGCAGATCCCGGTTGGTCAGGATGCCGACCACATGATCGTCCACATCGGTCACGGCCAGATGGCGGATGTTGTTTTCCAGCATGACCATCAGGGCCTCGAAAATCAATGAAAATTCAGAAATGGTACGTACCGGTGATTTCATAATGTCAGAGACCGGCCGGTTGATATCGAAGTCTTTGGCAATGACCTGGTGGGCCAGGTCGCGTTCGGTCACGACACCGGCGCATGGGTCCTCTTCCGACCGGAGAAAGAGAGAGCTGATGTTCTTGCCGGCCATGGTTTCGGCCGCTTCCCGAATGCTCATGGACGTGGTGCCGAACACCGGCTGGGTGTTGTAGATACTGGCCACATGCTGGTTGAAGAACTGAAGCCCTTCGATTCGCGGAACCATTGTTTTGGAGATGACAGAAGCGTAAGACTTTTCCAGCATCCGTTTTCCGAAGGTGTCGGTGAAAAATTCGGTGACCGATTCATACTGCCCGCAGATGTCCAGGAAGCATTTTTTTGGCAGCAGATAAAAGCATGTGGGTTCGAGAAGCTTTACCGATCGGACCGATATTCCGTCGTTGACAAGCATGGAGATGCCACCGTAAATATCACCTTCACCCAGCAGTTCGTGCATGGTCCGTTTCCCGTCCTGCTCGAAGAAACGCTCGGCCGAACCCTTTTGAAGAATGTACAGGTAGCCGATCCGTGTGGCCCCCTGTACGAAGAGAACCGTCCGCTTGGGATACTGCACTGCGGTCAGTTTTGAGGCGACCTGATTGAGCGCATCTTCCGGCAGGAACGAAAACGGTTCGACATGGGAAAGAAAGTGGCGGGCCTGACTGGTTTCGATCAATGAATTCAGGGACGGATCGATAATATTCTTACTGAAATTTTCCAGAAAATATTCAAAAAAATCGCTATAGCGGTGGCACAGGTCCAGGAAAATTACCCGGCTGATGGTGTAGCCGGAACAGTCGGTGTCCACTTCGACACTGCGCAGGGAAATGCCGCCATTGAGAAGGATGCTGATGCCGCCAAAGACTTCTCCGGGTTTGATATAGCCTGAAACCGACTTTTTCCCTTCTTTTTCGGAGAAAATGGTCAGGGACCCCTTGGAAAGGATATAGATGCTGTTGATTTTCGATTTTCCCTGCCTGGCGTACAATGTGCCGGCCGGATGTTTGACGACTTTTGCCGATTCGGCGATGCGATCGAGTTCGTTTTTCGGGAGAAGTGAAAAATGCGGCATGCGGGAAATATATTTCAGCGATTCCAACCCCATAATAAGTTCTCCAGCAGACACTTGACATTGAAACGGGTTTTTCGATCCGGGACGAAGAAAACGCGCCATTGGCGCCGGCACGGAATATCGGGGCAAAATCGTTTTTTGCCGGTCGAAAACGTTTCTCCAATCAGGGGCTGGGTGATGAACGATTTCAGGTTCAATCCAGTGACCCCGGCCCCGGTCCCGGGATCCTGACCTTTGTCGAAGACCCGGTAGACCTTGTCCATGAAAAATCCCTGATGAGGCTCGCGTAACACGCTGATTCGGTTGAGCCACTTGACGCAGTTGGCGCCGGTCCAGCCCAGAGCCAGCGACCGGAGCGGAAACCCATGCTTGAGCGGGAGCGCTTCCCCGTTCATTTCATAGGCCAGCAGGGTTGAGTCCATCGCTTTTTCAATGGGGATGCTGCGGATGAAGCTGATGCCCGAAGAACCGAGCGGTTTGTCAAAGCCTTCAAATGCCACGTGGCGGGCATTTGGGGTTGGTCCGGCCATCTCCAGCACATCCCGGAGCCGGACCCCGCCCCACATGGCATTGCCGTAATCCATGATCGTAGGGCTTCGACGGGTGTCTCGGCGTTACGGGGTCTTTCCGTCATGACCCGCATTTTCTGGTTCATCACCGCTCCTCCTTCGGATTTATGGTCCCCCGGCAAAGGATCTGGGCATGGAGAAGGTTTGTTCAGCAATGGAAGCAGGCGTCATATGGAACCCTTGACGGGTGCATTTGGGTCATGGGCTGCCGGATGGCTGTGGCCTGCCGCTCAAGGGAAGATGGCCTGCGGCTTATCCGGACAGATCAAAGGATACCACAAATCGCCGGCGATGGGAACGAATGCCCCATGCCTTTCGGAGAGAGGGCGTTTTTCAGGCATCCTTGCCGACGGCAGCCGGTCCGCGAAGGGGCCGGTTGCCGGGCCTAGCCTGCCGGAACATTGCCCATTCCGGATGGGATGCTATTTTCTCTGTCCATACCGGTTAAAGCTCACCTTGTGGTATTCGAGGGAGTCGGCCGGGAGGGGATGTTTTTCCTCGGCCGGGTAGCCGATGGCCACGATCGCCTCGACCGCGCATGTCGCCGGTATCCCAAGAAGTCTTGCCACATACTGATCGGCGGTCTGCTCCTTGTCGTGGGGTCGCTTGCGGATCTGGATCCAGCAACTACCCAAACCGAGGTCCGTGGCGGCCAGGTGAACGATGAGCGTGGCGATGGATGCGTCCTCGACCCACACGTCTGATTTATCCGGGTCGGCAATGACCACCACCGCCAGGGGGGCCTTTTCGAGAAACGAGGCCCCGTGGGGTTTGGCCACAGAGAGCCGGGCAACGGTCTCGGGATCGGTTACGAAAACGAACTCCCATGGGTTAAACCCCCGCGATGACGGTGCGCGCAGCACCGCCTCACAGAGCAGATCGACCTTTTCCTTTTCCACCGGCCGATCCTGAAACTTTCGGACACTTCTGCGTTTTCTGAGCAAATCGATGAACATATTCTTTCCTTCCTTTCGGTCAGTTCGCCTTGTGCGTCCTTTCCATAATAGCTGGCGGGGACGGGTTTCATGGTTGGGGGCTTTTTCATTTCCTGAAAATGCCGTCTTAGTCGATTTTTGGCAAGGCAAATATCGACAATTCCTCAAAAAGTCGAAAACCGTCCTTTTTCGTCATTCCCGTGTGCCTGCCCCTTCGCAGGAAGAGGGTGGGAATCCGGTATTTCAATTCGAAGTAGAAATCCACGTCCTTTGGGCGTGGTCAGAGTCCATTGGCTATGCCGTTTCATTCGTCGGCCAGTGCCTAAAATGCACTAAAGTGTGAAATGCCTAATCCGCCAAAAGAAAAGGCGGACAAGAGTTGCGGAGTCGCTTCGCTCCGTTTTTTTAAGCTAAGATAGGGATTTGGGATTTTTTGCGCGGTCATCGTTGTTGACGACGTTGATGTTGTAATGTATATAGCAACAGAAATCCTCTCCAAATCATCATCGAGGTTAACATGGCCCAGACCCCCCTGAGCACACTGGGGCTTTCCCAGTCCGAACTCAAGACATACATGGCGCTGCTGCAACACGCTCCGGCCAACGGGTCACAGCTGAGCCGTCATTCCGGCGTTCCTCGGGCAAACATTTACAACATACTGGAGGCCCTTAAAAGAAACGGCATGGTCGCTGAACTTCAGGGGGGCCTGTACACCCCCCTGCCAACGGACGAATTTATGGGGCGCATGCGCCGCCGGGTCGATGCCGATCTGGCCGCCCTGGAAAAACAGATCAACGCCGCCACGAAACGACCGTCCACCGAAACCATCTGGACCCTTAAAGGATACGACGACGTCATCGCCAAGGCAAAAGAGATGATCGACGCGGCAAAAGACGAACTCTATGTGCTGCTCTACCCGCCGGAAGCCCGGCACCTGGATGATCATTTGGTCAATGCCGAGAAAAGGGGCGTGGACGTGAAATACGTGTCCATGGGCCCTCCCCTGACCCCATTTAAGTATCAGGTGGTTCATCCGGGCACGCAACAGGTGCAGACGGCCCACGCCGGACGGGTGATCGACGTGGTACGCGATAAGACCGAGATCCTGGTCGGCATGTTCGAAGCGGGCCGGGAGGACCAGTCGCCGATCAACTGGGCCCGGAATCACTGGTTCGTCATGGCTTTGCGTGAAACCATCCGCCATGACTTCTTTCATTATCTCATCTACAAGATTCTCGACCTGGGAGAAGAACTCAACGAAGACGACAAGACGCTTTATGGGGCCATTCAAAAGGATGCCTGGGCAAATGCGGAAAACGTCGGCGGGACAACCGGCAAGCGAGGGATTTAAAATGACAAAAGAGGAAATTCTGTCAGCGGTCAGGCAAAATGACATCGCCCTGATCCGCTTTCTCTACACCGACAACGACGGGGTGATCCGCGGATATGCCACCACCGCCGACGAATTGGAAAGTGATCTGGACGCCGGCCATGCCTTTTCCGTTGCCATGCCCTTTTTCAGTGTCCTGGACAACCTGACGCCCGACACACGCTTTGGCTGTGTCGGCGAGATTGCGGGATTGCCGGATCCGGGCACCTTTCGCATCGTCCCCTATGCTTCCAATACGGCCGTGATGATCTGCAACTTCGTGGACAAGGCCGGTCACGGACCCACCGGTCTCTGTGCGCGGTCGATTCTTGCGGACTACCTCGCCGGGCTAGAATTCGAGGTCAAGGCCGCTTTCGAAAATGAGTTCTACCTGCTCACCAAAGATTCATCCGGTCACCTGGTCCCCTTTGACCAAAGCCGCTGTTTTGCGACCGGGGCCATGAACCGGCACCACGAAATCGTGCTGGACGTGATTCACTCACTGAAAGCACAGGGGATCAGGGTGGAGAAGTATTACCCCGAATACGGAAAAGGACAGGTGGAAATTGTCACCCGTTACGGGGGGGGGCTGGAAGCTGCGGACAACCAGGTGCTTTTCCGGGAAACCTGTCGGGGCGTGGCACACAAGCACGGCCTGATTGCATCGTTTATGCCCAAGCCGTTCCCGGATCAGGCCGGAAGCGGTGCCCATCTGCATTTGAGCCTGTGGAAAAACGGGAAGAACATTTTCCATGATGCTTCCGCAGCCGGTGGCATATCCGAGCCATGCCGGTATTTTGTCGGCGGCATCCTCCGGCACCTCAAGGGTCTTTGTGCCTTTACCGCTTCCACGGTGAATTCCTACAAGCGACTGGTCCCCCACGCCTGGGCATCGGCCTATACATGCTGGGGAATCGACAATCGGGAGGTGGCCGTGCGGGCCGTGTCCGGGATGAAGGGCCGGGAAGAGATGTCGTTTAACATCGAATATAAACCGGTGGACGGTGCATGCAACCCTTATCTGGCACTGCTCAGCGTTTTGGCGGCAGGCATCGACGGTATGGAAAACCGGATAGAACCGGGCCCGGGCGTCAATGGCGACCCCCATGATCTCCCGGCGGAAGAAAAGCGGGCCGCCGGTATCGAACGACTCCCCCAAACCCTGGGAGAAGCCGCTCAGGCCCTGGCCGCCGACCCTTTCTTCCCGGAATTGCTGGGCCCCGTATTCGTAGAGGAATACCTGGCTTTAAAGCGTTTTGCCTGGAGTGAATACATCCGGCAAATATCCCCCTGGGAAACCGAGACCTATGTCGACGCCTTTTGATCGCCCCAACCCCGGATACCGATGAGAGGAGTGATAAATGCACCTTCCTGCCATTGATTTTCATTCACATCTCGGCGGCCATAACCCTTGCCCTTTTCGCGATCCCTTCTCCCTGCCGCCGGGCTACCATCCCCTGTACTGGATGAAAGACCGGGCGTATTTCAACTCTCTGGCGGAAGAAGCCGGAATGGCCCTCCAGTTCAAGGTGGGGCTGCTTCTCAGCCGGTTGGGCCTGGATCTGGTCAACAACAAAGCCGATATTAACAAACAACTCAAAACGTCCCGGCGAATCGAAAAGCTGGTGGTTTTGGCGTTTCCGCCGGTCGTTACCGATGGAAAACCGGATTATGCCAACACGCCCCTTTACGTTTCCAACCGGGCGGTGATGGCCCTGGCGCGGGACAATGCAAAGATCATCCCGGGGATTTCCATCAACCCCCTTGCCGATGACGCAGAACCCAGGCTGGAAGAACTCATGGCGGAATCGAAGAAACTGCCCAATGGGGGGAAGATTATTTTCAAGCTTTTTCCGTCCGTGGGCCTGTTTCACGCCGATGGGATCGATTCTGAAGGCAACGAGATGCCCTATCGACAAAAGCTGCTGGCTTTTTATGATCGGCTGGCCGGCTGTAATATCCCGGTCATGGTTCATACCGGGCTGGAAGAGGTCGTTAAAGACATTGAATTCCAGTATTTCATGGAACACGGCGGCGATGTCGCCAAATTGGTTCCGTTAATCGAGACCGGGGTGACGGTGATCCTGGCACATTCGGGCTACGATCCCAGCTACCAGAAGGCCCATGGGGGAAAACCCAATCAATACAGGGAAGTCAAAGCGGCCATGCAAAAATACCCCAATGTCTACGCCGACATTGCCGGCGCCTTTTCTACGGATTACAATTTTATCGGGACGGTCGCCGAATTGATGGAGGACGACCATTGCCGGCGCAAACTGATCCATGCCTCCGACTATCCCGTTGGTCTGGCGGATCCGGAGAAGATGCTCTCGTCCCTGGCCAACGAAGACCCGGACAATATATACGTTCAAAAGGCCATTCGGGTGTATCAGGCCATCGCGGCGGAACCCGGTTTGAACCAAATGACCGCTTTGGACGGCTGTGCCCGTATGGCGGCGCTTTCCCTGCAGGCCATGGGTGCGACTGAAAACAGCATCGAAGAATACTTTTCAAATGGCGCCAGGGTGCTGGGATACTGACCAGCGAAACGGTTTTTTATCCGGATGAAAAACGAGAAAAACATCAGGTTCCTCGCTATTTTGTGTGGGGGCCAGGAGGGTGCCGGATCGCGGCCCGAAAAACTCGCCGCTAAGCGACCGTAACCCCGGACAGCGCCTTCTTTCAATAGAAAAGGCTGATATTGTGAATTGTTAAGAAGCATTTGGGGCCGGACGGGTTTCTGTCCGGGGTAACGGGCCCTAAGCGGCTCAGACAGTTCCGAGCCGCGAGCCGGCATCCTCCTGGCCGTGGCGGGAACAATTTTACCCATATGAAACAGCGAAGAGCCAAACATCAATACTTGAGAGCATTGATTAATCATGACCAAGATTGCGGCAGCCGCGGACGGATCGGGCGGGTTGACTCGGAATCGGCCGATACATCTCGACCGAACGGCCATGTTGATTATCGACGTCCAGCAACACTTTGTTTTCCCCGGTCAGGGCGGGTGGGCGCACATTGACCCTGAAAATATCCCCGCCGACATGCGGTATTACTTCGACCGGGTCGAAAACCACGTGTTGCCCAATATCGGGCGGCTTCAACGGTCGTTCCGGCAGGCGGGGGTCGAGGTTCTCTTTACGGTGATCGAGAGCCTGACCCGCAATGGCCGCGAACGCGGCCTGGACTACAAGATCAGCGGCTTTCTTGTACCCAAGGGTTCCCCTGGCGCAAAAATTCCCCATGACATCTCACCCATTGGAGACGAGATCGTCATTGCCAAAGGGTCTTCCAGCGTGTTCAACTCCACCAATATCGACTATCTGCTGCGAAATCTTGAAATCGACTGTCTGGTAACCGCCGGGCTGCTAACCGACCAGTGCATTGAAAGCGCTGTGAGAGATGCCTGTGACCGGGGGTTTCTAGTGACACTGGTCACCGATGCCTGTGCCACCCACAGCCAGGAGCGGCACGACGCATCGCTTCGGTCGATGAAGGGCTACTGCCGGCAGGTGACCACCGATGAACTCATCGCCGAAGTCGGTCAACTCCGAACGGCGCCACGATCCATGGCCCCCTGATCCGGTTTCCTGCCGTCGGCCTATCGAGCCGGTCAGACCTTCTTTGACGGCAGATATTTTCGGGACCATACGGCGATCAGTGCCCCGGCATATTGGGAGTCGGCGGCGGCAGAGAGTAGATGGTCCGCCCGGTCGAGTGAAACGAAACTCTTGGGGTGTTTGGCGGATGAAAATATTCGGGTGGCGTTTTCAATGCCGACGATCGTATCCAGAGGCGCGTGCATCACCAGAAGTGCCCGCCCGAGACCGCCGATGGTTTGGACCATATGGGTGGCGTCCAGGTCATCGAGAAACGCTTTTTTGATGCGAAACCGTCGGCCTGCCAGTTCGACATCGGCCTCGCCCTGGCGGAGCAGTTCCTCCGTGGCCCCGGCCAGATGCTGTTTCACATGACCGGGGTCGGCGGGTGCGCCGATGGTTACCACCGCCCTGGCCGAAGGGATGTCGGCTGCCGCCTGCAGGACGGCGGCACCGCCCAGTGAGTGGCCGATGAGAATCCGGGGGGCTTCGTAGGTCTGGGCCAGAAAAGCCGCGGCATCCACAAGGTCTCCAACATTGGAACTGAAGGTGGTGTCGGCAAAGTTGCCGCCGCTTTCCCCCAGTCCCGTAAAGTCAAAACGCAATACGGCAATCCGGTCACGGGTCAATGCCCGGCTGATGTTGGCCGCGGCCTTAAAATCCTTGCCGCAGGTAAAGCAATGGGCGAATAGGGCAAAAGCCTCCGGCGCCCCGTCCAGGGGCATGTCGATCCGGGCCGCCAGTGTGATGCCCGCGGCATTTTCAAAAGTCCGGGTGGTCGATTTCATGGGTCTCCTCTATTGGGTAAAAAGACTCAATGGGGTTCGTCGGTTTTACTTAGACCGATGATTTTCCATCCGGCTTCCGGTGAGAAATCGGTTTCCGCGGTAAAGGCGTGGATGCGTTCGTTGGGATCGATGGCAAACAGCGCCAGGCGGTTTTCTTCTTTTTGGCCCAGGAAGCTGTCAAAGGGAAACTTTTCGGTCAGCAGGGTGGTTTTGACCTCCGCGCCGCCAGCCAGTCTTTCGGCCAGGTCATTGTAGATGATCGGCTCCCGGAATAGGGGCTGTCCGCCGTGTTTAAAAGCGGATCTGCGATCATCACCGCCATTTTCCAGCCGCCGGTTCCGGATCGTGTATAGATTGTTGGCGCCGAATTCCAACCGGAAATGCTGGGCGGCCAGGACATTGAGTTCGACGTTGGGTGTCAACGCCAGAACCCGTCCGATGCCGACCAGACGAAGGTTGCGTTCGGCATGTTCGGAGACCGGATTGCCATAATAGGTGGGCAGCCCTTCCATTTTGGCGGCCTTGATATGATTCCAGTCCTGGTCGGCGAGGAGCACCCTGAACCCGTTGGCCACCAACCCGCCTCCGATGGCTCGTGAGACGGCATTGGCACCGATGATGAGGAAGCCTTTGGGTTCGGGCTCGGCGACCTTGAGCCACTTGGCAATGGGTCCGGCCGTGGCGCTCTGCAGCAGAACCGTTCCGATAATCACCATAAACGTCAACGGAACCATTCTGGATGCTTCAGCATAGCCGATGGCTTCCAGCTTGATGGCGAAGAGGGCGGATATGGCCGCGGCGATGATGCCCCGTGGCGCGATCCATGCCAGCAGGTGACGTTCGGCCATGGAGAGTTTGGAGCCCAGGGCGGAAATCTGGGCATTGAGCGGTCGGGCCAGAAATTGAATGAAGGCAAAGACCGCCAGCGCCGGCCATCCGAGCCCCAGCAGGGTGTCAAGATCCAGGCGGGCCGCCAGGAGGATAAACAGCATGGAGATGAAAAGGACGCTCAAATTTTCCTTGAAGTCGAGGATTTCATCCAGTTCAACCCCCCGCATGTTGGCCAGCCAGACGCCCATCACCGTTACGGCGAGCAGCCCTGATTCGGGTACCAACGCGTTGGATGTGGCAAATACGCCGCAGGCCAGGGACAATGCGGCAAAGCTTTGAAGGTATTGCGGAATCCAGTAACGCCTTAGAACAACGCCGAAAGACTGTCCGCCGGCACCGCCAAGAACGAGACCGACGACCAGGCTTTTTCCAAAGACCAGCATCCCGGCACCGAACCCGCTTGTCGTCCCTCCGGAAATGATGATTTCATAAACCAGCACCGCCATGGTGGCCCCGATGGGATCGATGAGGATGCCTTCCCATTTGAGGATATTGGCCACGTTTTCATTGGGCCTGACCGTTCGAAGCATGGGAACGATCACGGTCGGCCCGGTCACCACCATTAGGGCGCCGAACAAAAAGGCGACTTCCCATGAGAAATGGAGCAGCCACCGCGTCGCAAGGGCCGCGATCATCCAGGTGACGAGCATCCCGAAGGTGATCATGTTGCGGATCACCCGTTCCAGCCCTGGGATTTCCTGGAATTTCAAGGTCAGGCTGCCTTCGAACAAAATAACGGCAACGGCCAGGGATACAAAGGGGAAAAGGAGGTCGCCCAGCAGCCGGTCCGGGTTCAGCCAACCCATTACCGGGCCGGCAACAATGCCGCTGAGCAGCAGGAAAATGATGGCCGGCAGCTTGGCCCGCCAGGCAATCCATTGGCAGGCCATGCCGGTGATAAGAATCGTCGACAGTGAGAGGACCGTGTGTTCGTTCATGAATGTTTTATACCACCGAAACCGGCAAATTCAATGCCGTTTTCCGTCCGGGTGCATGGATTCGGGGGCGGCGCGCGATGGTGCAACAGGTGAATGGGTCAAACCCGGGAAACCGGCGTTCACCCATCCCCTGACGGGTATCCATCCACGAAAGGTTTGTTTAATTCGTCATAGAATTCCATGCCTTCAGGGCATGACCAGAGTCCATTGGCTATGCCATTTCAATTGTTGGCTAATGCCTAAAATGCACTAAAGTTTGAAATGCCTAATTCGCCAAAAGAAAAGGCTGACAAGAGTTGAGGCGTCGCTTCGCTCCGGCTTTTTAAGCTAAGATATGGCAGAATTCCTTAAATTTGATGAAAGCGTAAAAAGTCCCAAATCTCGTCATGCCTGCGAAGGCAGGCATCCAGAACCATTTGAAATGACTGGATTCCCGCCTGCGCGGGAATGACGGAAAAAGTTGGTTTTCGGCTTTTTACGGGACTGTCAAATTTAGGCATTTCGAACCGGAAGCGCAGTATCGCAGCCCCTTATAGGGGCAAGCCAAAGCCTGGTCCTCTGGGCCAGGATTCTTTACCACGGGCGGAAACCAACTAAAAGATTGCCAAACGGGTAAAATCTGTGTACACGTAATGGAAACTAGTTTATATTGGCTTTTTTTAAGCCCTTCGCCGCCGTCCGGATATGCCCGGGCGGTTTTTTATTTGGCCCATAACGCGAACCACCCGTAAACTGAGGTGGCTTTGGTGATTCCGCCAGTGGGAGCACCAAAGGGCACGACAGTGCCGCTGTTTCAGGTTTTGTAGATCCCCCTGTCAGGCAAACGGTTTTAAGGCCAAACCATAAGCACCGGAAGCTCTCAATGGATATGCTTCCGGTTCTTTTTTCGAGGAAAAAGTATATGAGTTTCAAGTTATTAGGTCTCAAGGAAGAATTGGTAACAGCGGTGACGGAACTAGGGTTTGCCGCGCCGATGCCGATCCAGAAAAAAGCCATTCCGGCTCTGCTCGCCAATGACAGGGATTTTGTGGGACTGGCCCAGACCGGGACCGGCAAGACTTGTGCATTCGGCCTTCCGCTGATCCAGTTGATGGCTCCGGCCATCCGCCAGCCCCAGGGAATCATCATCTGTCCCACCCGGGAATTGTGCATGCAGATTACGGCCGATATGGTCAAATTTTCAAAGAACATTCAAAAAATGGCTGTGGTGGCCGTTTACGGCGGCGCCAGCATCGTCCATCAGATCAACCGCATCAAGGCCGGTGCGCAGATTGTCGTTGCCACCCCGGGCCGCCTGCTCGATCTGATTAACCGGCGGGTGGTCAAGCCCTCCTGCATTTCCCATGTGGTACTGGACGAGGCCGATGAGATGCTGAACATGGGGTTTCAAGAGGATATCGACGCCATTCTGGGTCATATGCCCAAAGAGAAGCGAATCTGGCTCTTTTCCGCCACCATGCCGTCGGGCGTTGCGGCCATTGCCCGGAAATACCTGACCAAACCCCTGGAGGTCACCGTGGGGGGCAAGAACCAGAGCCCTAAAAACATCACGCACACCGGTTATGTGATTTTGGAAAAGCATCGGTACCCGGCGCTTAGAAGGATCATAGACTTTACCCCGGACATGTTTGGGCTCGTTTTTTGCCGGACACGAAACGAAACCCGCACCGTGGCTGAATCGCTTGTTGGCGACGGCTACCAGGCCGAAGCCCTCCATGGGGATCTCTCCCAGGACCAGCGGGATTATGTCATGCGAAAATTTAGAAGCGGTTCCGTTCAAATCCTTGTGGCCACCGATGTCGCCGCGCGGGGGCTCGACGTGGATGACATCACCCACGTGATCAACTACAACCTGCCGGACGAAACAGAGACATACACCCATCGCAGCGGCCGGACCGCCCGGGCCGGGAAATCCGGCACATCCGTGGTCCTTGTCAACAAAAAAGAGATGTATAAAGTCCGCAGGGTGGAACAGATGAACAACATCCGATTCAATTTCGGAAAAATTCCCGATGGCAAGGATATCTGCCAAAAGCAGCTTCTCGGCCTCGTGGAAAAAATTGCAAACACCGATGTGAACCGCAAGGAGATCGAAGCGTATCTTCCCGCGGTCTATGATGCACTGGAAAAATTTGACAAAGAAGAGTTGATCAATCGGTTCATATCGGCGGAGTTTAATCGTTTCCTGGAATATTACCAAAAGACCGGCGACATCAATATTGAGATCGGCGACAAGAAACCGGCCGTATCGGTTCGAGCAAAAAACAGCCCCGTCGGAAGAGCCAAAGGAAGTCCCGTCGGAAAAACCAGCGGCAAACCCAACGGCAAGTTCAAGGCCATCAAGACCCAGCGTTTTCTGATCAACTTCGGTCGTCTGGATAAGATCAACGAAGGAACCATTGTCCGCTTTATCTGTGAAAAATCCGGCATCCGGTCGAACATGATCGGCGCCATCAACCTGAATCAGGATTCTTCTTTTTTTGAAGTCAACAACAGTGCCGCGGCGATTGTTAACGATTCCATGAAAAACGCCAGGCTCGACGGCCGGCAGGTCCGGGTTCGAAAGGTGGTTTAGCCGGCTGGTAGAAATATCGCTGCTGTTGCTTAGGGTTGTCTTGGCTTGATCACCAATTTTCAATTTTTTACGAGTTTCCCTCTTCTGTCGTTGACTCCCGTTGAACCGCTTTTATCTTCTGGAAGATTGATCGTTGAACCACCTGCGCAAGCTCCAGGGCCTCGGCCCTTTGGTTTCCCGGATGCCTTGACAATCGGCGCATCTTACGAAAGCATTAGGGTCCCCTCGCCGGACGGTCAGGGTCCGTGCCGGGAAATTATCACAACGGGGCAAAAGTGAACTCGTCGAAAGGAGACTGTATGTTAGATCCAGCCAGCAGCCGTATCTTAAAGAAAGTGTATGCCGCCACTTCCAACGAAGAACTTGAGGTCGCCTATGATGAGTGGGCTGATGATTATGACGCCCACGTCACCGGTTTTGGTTGGAAGAGCCCGGCCGTGGCTGTCGGCTTGTTCGGACGCTATGTGCCAAGCCGGGAGGCTCGGGTGCTCGACGCCGGGGCCGGCACCGGCCAGATCGGCGAGTTGCTTATGATCATGGGTTATGGGAATCTGATGGGAATCGATCTGTCGGCCGGCATGCTGGCCAAGGCCCAAAAGACAGGGGCCTATGGGGAACTGCGGCAGATGTTGCTGGGCGAGCATCTGGACTTCCCGGACAATCATTTCGCGGCCTGTCTGTCCGTGGGCGTGTTCACAGCCGGGCATGCACCGGCCGCTGGTTTCGACGAACTGGTTCGGGTCGTGGCACCTGGCGGATTCATTGTCTTTAGCCTGCGCGACGTCGTTTATCTTGACGACGGCTTTAAGGCCAAGTTCGACGCCCTGGCGGCTGAGGGGCACTGGGAGCGGGTCGAAAAAACGCCCGCCTATGCTGCCCTGCCTTACGAGGACCCTGAGATCAAGCACAATGTTTTCGTTTTCCGGGTTCTCACATAGACCTTTGTTTCAACATTCTACCTGGAGCTTGCAAGGCGGATTTGGCGCCAGCCAGTGTGTGCTTTTTTTAGCGATTACAACGGTATGCCCGTAGATGGCCGTCCGCGGCGGTGTTCGGGACTGGGTTCGGCTCCGCCAAAAGGCGGGACTTCAAATGCATCCGGCGCTTTTGCGTCACAGCCCGGCCTTCTCGGTCTTTTGAAGAATTATTGTTAAATATGCGAAAATTGGCTTTTGGATACTCAACCCGATGCAACATCCGCTGCGAGCATTGTGTGGCCGCGGGAGATCTTCCTGCTGGCAGGAAGATGGACCTTGAGGAGGCAACGGGGATCATCGGGCAGATGGCCCGGGCCGGGGTCGGCGGAATCAGCTTTTCCGCGGGTGAGCCGTTTTTGTACATCAAGGAAATTGCGGCGTTGGTGAAGCTGTGCCGTCAACTCGGAATCTATACGAGAATCGTTACCAACAGTTTTTGGGCAAAGAGTCCGGAAATTTCTGATCCTCTGGTTTCCCAACTGAAACAAAACGGGCTTTGCCAGTTGAGATTGAGTTATTCTCGGTGGCACCAGAAACATGTCAACGGGAAGAATGTACTCAATGCCGCGCAAAGCTGCCAGAAGTTCGGACTTGATTATTTCGTTTCATTTGTGACCGATTTTTCCGAGGAAGATGATCCCTACGAACAATTCTTACGTGACCATGACATCACCTTCTTCCCCGAACCGGTCATCTATGCCGGTCGTGCAGCCTCTTTCAAACGCCGGCGGATATTGACCGACTATCAGGCCAATTGCTGCGACATGAACCCCTATCTGACGCCGGATCTTGACATGGTCGCCTGTTGCGACGCGGGGAGTCACTTTTCGGAAACAGACTTTTTTTACCTGGGCAGCTTGAAAGACCAACCGCCGGAAGCGCTGTTTGCCAAAAGTGAAACCGACCGGCTGTACAACCTCATCCGGATCATGGGGATCACCCCTATCGCCTCCTTTGCCGGCATGCAATCCCGCGAGATTATCACTTACAGCAAATGCCAGCTGTGCCGGAAGCTCTTCAATGATCCGGGAACGCTGACCCGGCTACGGGGCGAGGTGTCCCGACTGGAAGCCTGGCATCGATAAGGATCCGGGTTGGCCGCATGGGGAGTCAATCAATTCGCAGCAGAAATCCACATCTTTTGGGCCGGGTCAGAGCCAACTCGTTGGTATCCACTTAAAAACCGATTCGTGGATGGGCACCAACGAATATAAGGTTCTTATGTTTTTGGCGGATGGATGTCCTCATTGCCGTCCTGCTGTGCGTCCCTCCCGATCAGGATAATGGTATGGCAAAAATTGAGAATTTTATCTTTGCCGTAGAGATGGGCCACGTCCCTGTCAATCTGGCCGAGGTCGACATTCTCGACGGTTGGCCAATGGATAAAGCGAACCATTAGGGTGCGGAAAATAGGTCTGGTTCGAAATGCTTTGACCATAGACGCGGGTGAGTACATAAACGCCAATTTTATCAGGAAAAGCAGTTTTTTCCATCGTGGCCAGGGTTCAAATGGTGTGTTACCGGTCGGGCAGAACGTTTTTCCTAACCAGACACCGCTCACGCCAACCATTACATGGTGAATGGTGTGTTCATTTTGCATCAAATATCCCAGGAGATGGGTTTCGAGCAGTATCCCCGGGTTCAGATTGGTTTGGGCACAGAACATTTTTACAAGATCCGATGTAAAATATTCTTTGCGATATGAATGCCTGCCGATGTTGACACAACTGCGAAACCGTATCTCCGATATGAAAGATCTGTTCCGCATTGCATACTCGAAAAGATCCTTCATTTCCGCCTCATTCTCTCCATTGTAAATGGTTGCCGAGAGAATGGTTGTCATCTGTTCAGTTTTCAAGTTGTCCAATGCCGATAACTTCAGTGATAAAATATCTCTTGTATCTGCGCTGTTTTGCTTGTTTTTTTGATAAAACCGTTGACGAAAACTGTCCAAGGAAAAAAAGACAAAATCCAGGCCGGCGTCCTTAAGAAGAAGGAGGTATTTATCGTTCGCAAGCTTGAGCCCGTTGGTCACAATTCCGCAGGCTTTATAAGAGCGTTTAACCATTCGAATAAGCGCCGGCAGGTCACGTCTGACCGTTGGTTCGCCACCGGAGAAGAAAATGGTATTACCTTCAAACGCTCTGATGGCCTTCTCGATATCCGCTGCGGATAGATCTTCCTGCCCCCGATCGGGAGCAAAGCAATTGGCACATTGTAGATTGCATCTAAACGATACCGGAATGATCAAAGAATTAAACCGTTTTTCGGGCAAAGGCCGCTGGACAGAAAATCTCTCGTAGAAATTGGCGTCTTTTTCTACTCGTGCTTGAAATATGCCATGTTCCGGACAGTGTTTTTCAATCCAGATTTCGGAATTTCTTTGAAATATTGTTCCCGGCGTTTCTTTGTAGCATACATCGCAGAGGCTAATGGTTTTTCTCGGTCGCATCATTTTGCATTGGGTCCCGTTTTTCTTGCGATATAAACCACATGGCGTCCACCCCGGCCCGGGCGTTGCCGGTTGACGGCGAACGTGGCGGCCTTCAACCGCTTTTCAAAGGCCTTGTCCTGGTCTTCAGACCAGACCGCAAACACCCCCTCTGCCTTTAATGCGCAGCGGCTCAGTTCGATGGCCGCATGGCCGTAGAGATGCTCGCCCCGGCCTGGGTCTCTCTCATACGGGCCTTCGTAGAGGTCGAGAATGATGGCGTCAAAGTGGTTTTTCTTGTCCTTGGTGGCCGCCGAACGGATGACGGCGGCCACATCATCGATGACAATTTGTACCCGGGGGTCGTCCACGGCCCCGGCGGTCAGATGGGCCATGGGGCCCTGGCACCACTTGACCGTGATGGGGTTGAGTTCGGCCACCACGACCTCGGCATCGGCCGGCAGATGGTCCAGGGCCGAACGCAGGGTAAACCCCATGCCCAGGCCGCCCACCAGCACCCGGGGCTTTTTCTTGTTTTTCAGCGACGCGCAAGCGAGCTGGGCCAGAACGATCTCGGAGACGTTGCCCGAGGCGTTCATCAGCACCCGGCCGGCAATGGTGATGAGAAAATCGGTCTCACCCCGTTGCCGAAGCTCGAGAAGCCCCTCATGGGTATGGATACTGTCAACAATCCGCCACGGCCTAACCATTTACAATCCTCTGAATTAAAGCGTTTTTCCCATGGCAGGGTCATCTTCCATTACAGCGCCGCCAGTGGTGCGGTAACGGCTTTTAACACTTCTTCGAGTTTTTCCATTCGGGTGGACTCGGCGCCGAATATTTTGGTCAGGCTGGGCAGTTGCGACATGATCATGGTGCCCAGAAGATTGGTAAACTTCAGTTCGGCCTTGGAGGCTTTGATCTGGTCCCGCATTTGTTTTTCGATTTTATGGGCTTCCTTGCAGACGTTGAGTGATGCGGCCGCCTGGTCGATGATATGCTTGCGCTCCTTGTCTTTGGTAAGAACCGGTTCGAGTATTTTGTTCAATTTGTCCAGGTCTTTTCGCATCTGCTCTTCATTGGGGATGTCCTTCATGAACTCGGCAATAATTTTCTCGTTGGCCTTTTCGCCGTCCTTGATAATCTTTTGAATATCTTTTTCTATATTCTGGACTTTCTGGATTAACGTGGAGACCGCCAGACGATAGTCCCCCAGGGCCGAGACCACCTCTTCCCAGCAGACCCCCAGACCGATAACCGTCTTTACCCTTTCCGATTCAATTTTCAGTTTGGCTCCGTTTTTCTTGTATTCATCCGCCATTTTCTTGATGGCATCCAACAGTTTCTTGAGTTGTTTCTGGGCGTCCTTGTTAAGCTTTTGGACCGTGTTGTATACCGACACCAGGGACTTGACCCCGTTGAGTATGGTCTTGGTCAACGACACGGCGGCCACGGCCCCGCCGATGCCGCCGACGGGAACCACCAACAGGGTGATGGACACGGCAAGCCCCACGATGCTCAGGGCAATGGTCACCCCGGCCTGGATGTTGGCCGACCGGCGCTTTCCCATGGTCTTGGCCAGTTCGTAAATCCGATCGCCGACCCCTTTGGCCACGTTTTTTTCGATTTCACCCAGATAAGTCTTGACGGCCGTTTCGGTGTATTTGACGGCGCTTTCCTTTTCCTTGTCGGTCTTCGCCTTTTGGACCAGTTTTTTCGCATCGTTCATGGCCTCCTGGATTTTTTTGGTAACCCGGTCCATCTCATCATCAAAGGCACCGTCAACCGCCTTGGTCAAAATGACCGTGTCGGTCTTCACATCGACCACCGCCTTGGCGGTCACTTTTGCCGTGACCTCGATTTTCTTGAAAAAATCACCGAACAACGCATTGTCGTAATCGATTCTTTTCCCGATCTGACCCTTTTTATTATCGTATTTGATCCTGATATATTTATTCGAGTCAAAAAACCGGAGAACATCCTTTTGATGCTGAAGATTCTTGATGTCGATCTTCAGGGACGCACTTTTCTCCCATTTCGGGTTCCACTTCTCTTTCAACGAGGAGGCCGCCTCATCTTTCACCGAAAAAAAGATCGACGCTTCGATCGCATGCCGAATGTGCTTTTCGTTGACCATGGCGTGGATTTTGGCCCCGGCCTCTTTCTGGATCTTCTCCGGGTTTTTGTTCTTGTCGCTGGCTGCCGTTTTGACCACCTGGGAGAAATTCCTGACCAGTTCGTTCTCCAGATCCTGCACGACCCGGCGGTGGTGTTTGGTAATGATGACCGCCATCTCTTTTTGCACCTCGCTGTCGCACTCGTAACTGAAGGTCGTGGTCACCGTGCAACGGTCGAGTTTGCGAATGAACACATCATCGCCATCGTTGTTGGACGGGTATTCGACTTTTTTGAAATCAATGGAGACCGCATCCGAAACCTTGACCATCTTTCCCATGGCAAATCCTTTCCGAGAGAATGAAACTTCAATATCCTGTCACTGGGTGCCGTCTTCCCGGCAGCGGGTTTTTTGGACGCTTTTCCCCGAATCGGCTATCGTCTCTTTCGGGGCCGTCCGCGGCCTTTTGCCGTCGCGCTTTTTATCGGCAGACGCGGCTCGCCGCCGCCGGGGGGCAATATCGTCGGATCCACCGAAGCGACCCATACAAAACGGGACTGGGACTGGGCCCCCTGGTAGGCGGGGACCCGGAAGCGGCGCACATGAAAGCCGCCGGCCATCAGTCGCTGCTCGTATTTCTTGCTCGGCTCGGCCGACCATACGGCCAGGCACCCCTGCTCGGCCAGGGCGCGGCGACAGGCCCCGATCCCTTCCCGCCCGTAAAGACGGCGGTTGCCTGAATCGGTCATGGCATCGGGACCATTGTCGACGTCCAGCAAGATGGCATGGAACCGACTCTTGGAGTGCTTGATGAGTTCGACGATATCGCCTCTTTTAAGAACAACGCGTTTGTCTTCCAGGGGCCGGCCGTTTATTTCCCCGAAGAATTCGCGATTCCATCGGACCACGGCCTCCATCAGTTCGCCCACCGTCACCCGGGCGCCGGGGCCGAGCATGTCCAGGGCCTGGCGCAGGGTATAGCCCATTCCGAGGCCGCCGATGAGGATGCCGGGCGCCCTGCAATCCGCCAGATGCGCGCAGCCCAGCCGCGCCAGTGCCAGTTCCGACGCATGCTGGCGGCTGTGCATCAGATCCTGACCGTTGACCTCAATGGAGAAATCCCGGTCATGTTGATACAGCACCATCTCGCTGCCGTCCGGGGTTGGGGTTGTCGCTAATTTGATTCTTGATTTCATGGGGCATCCTATAAGGGGCAATGGCCGGTGTTAACCGGCTGAATATCCTTTTCCAAACGGCCTTGAGACTGTCGTGCCGATATAATATAGTTGGTTTCCATCAGCGAAAGGCAATTGGTCCATACCATGACATTAGAGTCTACCACGGCAGGTTCGGGCGCACGACTTCTATTTCACATGCTTCTCGAAAAAGGGCTTTCCCTTGCGGATATCGAAGGGCGTTCGGGAATCGTCCGCAAGGACTTGGACAACCCGGACATTCGGATTCCCATGGACCGGGTCATGAAACTTGCCCGGATCGCCTATGAGGTGTTACGGGATCCGGCATTGGGCCTTCACTTGGCCGAAACGCGTCTGAAAACGCCCTACCACTTTATCACGAATCTGGCCTTGAGCTGCGATACCCTGGAAGATGCTTTGGGGCAGTGGGTTCGATACGCCAGGCTGGAATCCGACACCAGTCGGGTCGAAATGTGCAAAGAGGGCCGGGATACGGTGCTGCGGTACGCCGACACCTCCCATTACCAGGCGGTCTGGCTTCAGGAACTCTACATGGCCACCATCATCACCAACTGCCGCAACTTTGTCTGCAACACCATCCAACCGCTGGAGGTCAGGTTCAGGCACCGGGAGCCGCCTTACATTGAGGAATACAAAAGGATCTTTCAGGCGCCGGTCCGTTTTGGTGCAGAAGAAAACGCCATCAAGTTTTCCTGCAAGGACATGCAGCGGACCCTGCCCACGGGGAATCCACTGCTCAAGGCCGTGATGCGCAAACAGGCCAATATGGCCATAGAAAAGAAAGCCCATGCCCAAAGCATGAAACAGCAGGCTGCGGCATGGATCATCGAGTTCCTGCCCCGGGCAAAGGCCGACCTGAAGACCATTGCCGCCGCCATGAACATGGAACCCGGCAGCATGCAACGGAAACTGAAAAGGGAAAACACCTCCTTTTCAAAGCTGCTGGAACTGGTGCGGCAGCAGCTTGCCCTAGAGTATCTCAAAGGCGACCATAGCATCAAGGAAATCGCCCACCTTCTCCATTATTCGGATCCCATCGCCTTTCAGCACGCCTTTAAGAATTGGTTCGGCCACAGTCCCGGAGCGTTTCGCAAGAACCTGTAACCGTCTGTGACCTGCAATCACCTTTTTGCGCTCTGTGATCATTTCCCTTTTTTTCGATCTGTTTTATCAATCAGAATGAATGTATCCCCGCAATCACGGAAGGAGAGGGACTTGCCATGTGGAAAAAGGTCATGAACCGAACCGTCATGCTTTACCTGCTGGCGGTGGTTGTCGGGCTGGCCGGTTCGCGTTTCACCCTGCTGCCCCTGGTGGACTACCTGGGAGTGTCCAGCGGAGAGGGGGAAATCCGAAACGGCCCCTGGGTCACTGGTTTGAAAAAAGGCGCTAAAGACCAGAATTTTATTCAGAAGGCGATCATTTCAAAGATCGGTATCGGCAATCTCACCAAGGAGGAATCCCTGGTCTGGAATGCCTTCAACGACTCGGAAGGGCAGCGGCTTCACTCGGGGCGAGACTATGAAGTGCACTTTCCGGGTCCCATGCCGGTGGAGAACACCGGGTTCTGGAGCCTGACATTGTACAACAAAGACTATTTCCTGGCCGAAAACCCCATTGGCCGCTATGCTCTGGGGTCCAAGGACCCATTGAAAACCGGTCCCGACGGGTCCTTCACCGTTCTTGTCTCTTCCCGAAAACCCACCGATACCACCAATTGGCTGCCGGCGCCGACAAACGATTTCTTCACCCTGAACGTCCGCTGCTACATTCCAAAGCCCGCCATGCTGGACGATCCCACAGGGGTTTCCATGCCGGTGATCCGGCGAATCCTCGGATAGCGACAAAACTGTGAATGGAAGCCACAAAACGGGAGAAAAAATGAAACAAAAAACAGTTCAACAGATCTGTATATGGCTTTTTCTTCTAACGGGAAGCTGGTCCGCCGGCACCGGTATCCTGATCTACAAGTTGCCGAACCTGATCATGAACAAGCTTTCCAGGCTTCAAATCGAGCGGGCTGGCGCCTTGGATAAATGGGTACACAAACGGGCTGCCGTGGATCATACCTTCCGGGACGTGGTCCGGCCCAATGTGGATACCATCTATTCTTCCATATTTGCCGACCTATCCAGGGGGCCCTATGTCCTGGAGGCGCCGCCGATTGACAAATACTGGAGCTTCGGGTTCTATGCAGACAACACCACGAATTTTAATATTCTCTCCATCAGGACCCATGGCACAGAGAAACCAGTACGGGCCATATTGGTCCCCAAAGGTTATTCCGGTGATACCCGGGGACTGGAGACGGTGGAGGCGCCCAGCGACCTGGTCTGGATCATCGCCAGGTTCAGGATCGAGGGGAAATACGATGAACCCAGAATTCATGCCATTCAGGACCGGATCCGTTTTCTGCCCCTGTCGGAATACGGTACCATCTAAGGGGGACCTTTCATGGAGATCAGTCGAAGAAAAGTTCTGAAGATGGCCGCACTGGGCGGTGCGGCCTGTCTTGGCGGTTATGGTCTGTACCGGTCTCTCTCCGGCGGTTCGGACCCGGGAATGGTCCTGCCGTCCCCGAAGCCCTTGCAGCGGATGTCCGGTTTTCAGGGAAAACCGCCCAACATCGTCATCATCTACGCCGATGATATGGGATACGGCGATCTGGGCTGTTACGGGAATCGGGCCATCCGGACGCCTAACCTGGATCGTTTGGCCGGTGAAGGGGTCCGTTTCACCGACTTTTATTCCTGCAACGCTCTCTGCTCGCCGGCTCGGTACGGGCTTCTGACCGGCCGATACCCCCAGCGTGCCGGGCTCGACTGGCCCCTGTGGCAGGAACGCCAGCCCCTGGGAAGAAAGGCGACGAAACTGCTCGGCCACATTTTTGGATTTATGGGCGTTTCCGATATGGGCAATGAAAGCGATGTGGACGGCATCCCCGGCGAAGAACTCACCCTGGCCGAGGCGTTGCGAACCGTCGGATACCGGACCGGAATGGTGGGCAAATGGCACCTGGGAGATTTTCCCGAGCTTCCCCAATACCACCCGCTGAGTCACGGGTTCGACGAATTTTTCGGTGTGCCTTACAGCAACGGCCAGAAACCGTTTCCTCTCTACCGGGGAAGAGAGCGCCTGGTGGTGGATCTACAAGGACAGGCCCAGGCTCAACTGAGCGGGCTCTATGCCGAGGAAGCCATCCGGTTTATGGAAGGGTCAAAAGACCGGCCATTTTTCCTCTACCTGGCCCACACCTTTCCTCACCGGCCCTTGTTTGCGTCCGAAGAATTCCGGTATAAATCCGGCCTGGGGCTCTATGGCGACGTGGTGGAAGAACTCGATCACCACACCGGCCGGGTATTGGACTACCTCAAGGGAAACGGCCTGGAGGACAATACGCTGGTCTTTTTTACCAGCGACAACGGCCCCTGGTACTACGGCTCCAGCGGCGGCCTGCGGGGTGGGAAGGGGCAGAGCTTTGAAGGCGGATTTCGGATTCCTATGATCGCCCGGTGGCCAGGCCTCATTCCCCCGGCCAGTGTGTGCAACCGGCCGGCCATGATCACGGACCTCTTTCCCACGATTCTTCCCCTGGCGGGCATTCAGCCGCCCCAAGACCGGATCATCGACGGCCGGGACATCTCCGGCCTGCTTACGGGAAAAGGGGCGGAGGCACCGGACCGGGCCTTGTTTTTCTACCATCACGAGACCCTGGAAGGGGTCCGCATGGGAACATACAAGTACTACCGGGAGATCAATATGTACAAGTATCCCATGCCGGTCAACAAGAAATGGATGAAGGTGGCTTCTGGTAAACTGGGCCAATTCCCCCTTCTTTATGACCTTGAGACCGATCCCACGGAAAGCTACAATCTCGCGGACAACCGGCCGGATCTGGTTCGGAAAATGGAGGCCGTCATGAACCGGTGGGAGGCGTCCATGGGAAAGAACCGGGCGGGAATCGCATTTTCTCCGGCTTAGCCGGAAATCCGCATTTTAGCAGGGTCGCCGTCGGTATCCGGTTTCATGCCCCAGAGGCTTCCCGGTCTAAGGCCTCGACATCAAGGGGAACGTTGTATCCGGCCTCGGCGTAGAGGCGTTGGATGGCGAGCAGATCCTCTTTGATGTTGTCTCCGGGCGTGAATTCACCCAGTAGAAAAATCGTTCGACCAGGCTCATCAATATCTTCACACGATCTCCTTTGTTTATGCGGCAAAGCGAGGGTCACCTTTTGACCTATTCCGGTTAACCCCGTCAATCCGGCCAATCTCCTTGGAAAACCGAGGCCCGTTCTTTCGCATAAAAACACTATCCCCGGTAACTGATCGAGTCATACCGGCCCGGTTCGTTGCGTGATACCGCGAGTATCCGGCCTTTGGGATTCCAAATGAGGAGAAACTATGAGAAACTTAGCAACTTCGGTAAGTAAGGTCAAACGGAGATGTGAAATTTTCATCGGAGCGAGGTAGTCGCGGTTTGCCAACACCCCGGACTTTTCCTCTACCGTGTCGATTTGAGATCTGTATCGCGACCACGCCACTGAAATCTTCCTTTACAAAGAAACAGATACAAAGCTCGAAGGCAGGACGCGGCAAACAGAATGGATAGACATGGAAATGCCAAAGCCTTCAGTGCGTTGAATTTGTAGTTGGGACGGGTGAGTAAGAGACCTATATAATTGATGAGAAGCATAAGAATTCCAATCCCCGCCAAAATAAATCGTTGTTGAACAATGCCGTGAATAACAGCGAAAAATGCCGTGCCGTAAACCAACAAAGGTCCAATTGCTAATAAAGGTGCCAGCCAGATGCAACTTTGTGCGATCCCAAGCAGGTGTTTGGACACGCCAAAAAAGGCATGTCTATTGTTTTTGAAAAATCGGACACGCATAAGATCAGGAGCTGATCGAAGGCTTATGGTAAAGCCATTCTTTTTAAATGATCGAGCAATGGCCACATCGTCTAGAATTTTAGTTCTGATGGATGCAAAGCCACCAATCTGATTGAGCCGGTCCCTGCGGAGTAGGATGAATGCCCCCACTGCCATCGCGTGCGCCGACTTGGGGTCCTCGACAGCCGGAGAAAGCAGGAACGAACTAAGGCAAAGATAAATCGGTAGCAGAATCGTTTCGCAGAATGTGACAAATTGGAACTGTGGGTAAATACTTAAAAGGTCCAACTGGCGCGCCTGGAGATCTGAGACCGCGGACGAAATGCAGGTGGGTTCGAATTCGACGTCCGCGTCGGTGAGAACAAGCAGGTCACTCTCTACGTGCGCCAGCGCGGCTTGCATCGCATTGTGCTTGCCAAGCCAGCCGGATTCCAACGGCGGATTGTGGATAACAATCATTCGCGGGTCTTCAGCCGCGATTCGATCAATGATGTCAGGCGTGTCATCTTCGGAATGGTCGTTGACAACGATGAGTTGCAGGTTGACATGAGTTTGGGCCAGCAAGGATCGCAGGCACAGTTCGATGCCTTCGGCTTCATTCCGCGCAGGCACGATAACGGATACAGATATGTCCGTTAAGGGCTTTTTCCTAGTCTCCGGCTGCCAACGCAACCAGCGTAGATTGCGCGTCAGCAACCCAAGACCAACAAAATGGCCAAAGAGCAGCAATCCAGCAAATATCGCGATAATGTCAGCAGCCATGCAGGGTCTGTTCCATTAGAGAAAGCATCGTCGGCGTAGGAGAAATTTTTCCGATGCAGCTATATTGTAAGTTAGCCTGGCGATGGCTTGTCAAGAATTGACTCTATCCTCAATATAAGCTCTTTGACAGATCCAGATTTAGAGGCCATTTGCCGCCCTCCAATAATCCCACCGGACATAGCCACATCGCTTTTTGTAATCATTGAAGACAGGAATAATATGGGAATGTGTTTTGTCGCTTCCGATTCCAATAGAGAACTGGCAACTTCATCTCCTTGCATATCCGGCATCTCGATATCAAGTAAGATAATGTCCGGAGACTCCATCGTTGCCAGATTTGCCGCTTCGGCCCCCTTTGAGGTGGATATAACTTCATAGATTCCCTTCTTTTCAAGTTTTAATGACAGTAACGATAGTATTTCAGGGTCGTCATCAACAAGCATTATTTTTCTTTGTTCAGCCATTTTTCCAAACCTCCCTCTTCCAGTTTATAAAAAGACAACAGATTCATTCAGATGAACACAATTTTTTGGCCCTGCTTAATTTGTTGGAAAACATGATAGAAAACGTCACCGGTCATCAACATATACGATGATGGTCTTTTCCAGATAGTCAGCAAGTATGGCCAGATTGTCCTTAACAATGCGGGCATCTTGCCGTTTGGCACCCGCTTCAATTTTGAAACAGATGTCGCTGATCGACTGGAATCCGTACATTCCAAAAGCGCCTTTTAATTTATGGCCTGATTTTCTCAGACTCTCAAAAGCACTGTTTCGCAGTGCCTGGCGCATGTTCTCCAGTTCTGAGTGTTTCTTTTTGAAAAATGACGGGATTAGGTCCTTTAGTTCGACATCCACCTCGACCGTGTATTCATTTTCCGGGTCCAATCCCTGTTTTATCGAGACAGCCTTTTGAGCTCCGGCCAGCGTGGATTGCTTTTGAATGTTTCCAAATAAGGCATGGATCAATCCTGCCCTATGAACTGGCTTTGTCAGACAATCACTGAAGCCGGTTTCCAGATATTTTTTTTGAGTCTTCAAATCATCATGAGCCGTAAGCGCAATAATCGGAACATTTCGAATCTCGAATTTCGAATTCCGTATCTTCTGCGTTGCGGTATATCCGTCCATAACCGGCATCTCAATGTCCATCAGCACAATGTCAAAATGATCATTTGTTAATTTTTCAAACGCAATTTTTCCATTGCTGGCCGATTCAATCGCAAGATTCGGGTGGGCAAGGTATTTCTCAAGAATTCTTATGTTATCTTCATCATCATCCACGATGAGTAGCCGCCTAGTGCCCAGCGACGACAAAGACAATTTACAGTCTTCTGGTTCTTGGGTTTTTTCATCAATTTTCGCCATAGCCAAGAAAGTTTTTCTGTCTTCTTCAGTAACCGAAGGCAAGCAAACGCTGATGACCGTCCCCTTTGAATCGGATGAAGCGAGCGATATCCGCCCCCCCTGAGTTTCCGTTAGGAGTCTGGCCGAATAGGTGCCCAGGCCCGTCCCCTCCCTTTTTCCCGACGTTGCATATTTATCAAAAAATTTATCGCGAATGGCTTCGGGAACTTGACCTTGGTTGTGGATGCTGATACAGAGGCCTTCCCGATCTTCAAAGACAATGGAGATGATTTCTCCATCGGGCGAGGCTTCGACTGCATTCTTAATGAGGTTGGAAAGTATTGAGTAGCACAATAGTTCTTCGCCCAAAATGATGAACCGGTTCTTGTCATTAGTTGGATGCCCCTGAAACTGTACCTTGAAAGACAAACCTTTAGCTTCAGTTAAGCACTGCATCTCATCAATAATTATCTTCACGACCTTTTGAATATCTATCGGAACAGGCTGAAAGGGATATATCCCCCTCTCCATCTTAAAAAGGTCAAGGGATAGATTGATCATGTTTAACATTCGAAGGCCTGATTTCTGGATTATTCTAAGCGATGCCACATGTTCCGGATCCAGTTTTCGGTCCTCAATCATCGTTTGCGGTAGGGAAATAATTCCATTGAGCGGGCTTTTTAGGTCATGACGCATGATGCTATCAACATCCTCCCTTAAACGCGCCGCTTCCCTGAGTTGGTCATTTTGTTTCTCGAGTCTTTCATGGGCCTCTTTCAGCTTTAGATGCGTCTTTACCCTGGCAATTACCTTAGGTGGACTGATCGGCTTGGTTATGTAATCAACTGCTCCCAACTCAAACCCTTGTATCTCGTCCTCCTCGTCGGACTTGGCTGTTATAAAGATTATCGGTATTTCTCTGGTCCTTTCACCGGTCTTAAGCCTGCGGCAGACCTCGTAACCATCCATTTCCGGCATCATGATATCCAGCAGAATCAAATCAGGCAATTCCGATTCAGCGATCTCCAGGGCGGTCTGACCATCCATCGCGACGCTTATGTCATATTCATCGCTCAGGGTATTGACAAGAAGATCTACATTTAACTTGGTATCATCAACGATAAGGACCGTTGCGTTCAAAGTGCCCGACATTATTTCACTCCTTATTCTATAGCCTCTGTTTTAGTGAGGATAGAACAACCTGTGCCTCCTTGAACTTATATTTGTCAACCAGCGCACTTAGTTCAGCCAAATCTTTCATGTATTCGGTGGGCCAAACTTTGACGTTTATCTCTTCAATAATGTTTTTGCATTGGTTTGGTTTATATTTCTGAACATAGGGTTCAAGCCTCCCAATAAATTCAAGAAGCTCTATAGGCCCCGCCAGCACGCCTTCTCCCTCATGTGATGCTTCTTCTTTTGAAAACATTTCCACTGATTGAATGACAACACCCAATGATTTTGTAAAAGATTTCATCGTTCTTTCGATTCGGTTCGCGTCGCCTTCCTTTACAGCCGATTCCAATTCCGCGGATATTTGCTGAAGATCCCGAGCACCAATGTTTCCCGATACCCCCTTAATCGTATGGACCAGCCGAAGGGTCAGTTCTTGATCTTCCGTATCCAAGGCGCTTTTTATCTGATTCTCAGCATCAGAATAGGCGTGATAAAATTCAGATAAAAGTTTTTTGTAGAGTTTTATATTCCCACCGATTTTTTTTAAAACAGTGGCTGTGTCAATCCCCTTTAGGTCGAGTTGGGGCAGATCCTTCTGATGTGTTTCCCTCTTTGCAGGTCTTCTCTCTAAGTGCCCGGGTACGTTTCTGTCTCCAGGCCGGATCCATTTGACCAAGACTGAAAAAAGCACATCAGGGTCTATGGGCTTAGTCACATGATCATTCATGCCGGCGTGAAGACTTCTTTCCCTGTCGCCGACCATGGCGTGTGCGGTCATGGCAATGATGGGCAAGTCCCTGAAACGTTCTTGCTTTCTGATTTCCGAAGTCGCTTCAAATCCGTCCATCTCGGGCATCTGTATGTCCATGATCAAGGCGTCGTATTCAGCGGTATTGCACCGGTCAACCGCTTCTTTACCGTTATTGGCAATTTCTACGACAAGACCGACCTCCTCGAGAATCTCTCGGGCCACCTGCTGATTGATTTTATTGTCCTCGACCAGAAGAATCCTTGCGCCTCGGATTGATTCTGTGACCTCGACTTCATATGCGCTTTTTTGATAAGCTTGGGGTCGGTTTTCGATCTCCCTGTCAAAAGCCTGCATAACCGCATCAAAGAGCATCGATGGGCCTACAGGCTTCATGAGAAAGCCATCCACGCCCACCTGCTCAGCACGTCGCATGACCTCCTCCCCGCCATATGCCGTTACCATGATGATTGTCGGTATCCTGAAAAGCTTAGGATGGCTTTTGATGAGTTGAGAGGCCTTGAGTCCGTCCATCCCCGGCATTTTCCAATCCATTATGACCAGATCAACGGGGTGGTTATTAGAGGCTTGCTCCAATATGGCAAGGCTTTCCTCCCCGGATACGGCAAGGGATACCTTAAAAGAAAAGGCTTCCAGCATGTCCCGCATGATGAGCCGGGAAGTTCTGTTGTCATCTACCACCAGCACCTTAAGGCCTATCAAATCCTTTGAAGGCTGAAACCGTTTTTCCGTAGCAGTCCCACTCCGGTCGAAAACGGCGTTGAAAATAAAGGTGCTGCCCAAGCCGGGCTCACTTTCCACCCAGATGTTACCGCCCATCATTTCTACCAGTCGTTTGCAGATGGCCAAACCCAAACCGGTTCCACCGTATTTACGCGTGGTGGAGCCATCGACCTGGCTGAAAGATTGAAATAATTTTTCGAGCTGCTTTTGATTTAGACCAATACCCGTATCCTTGACGGCAAACCTGAGGGTCGCATGGTTTCGTTCTTCCTTTAAAAGGTTGATTGAAACAACGATTTCGCCTGACTCGGTAAATTTTAAAGCGTTGTTGGTCAGATTAATTAGTATCTGGTTCAGTCGAAGAGGATCTCCAACAAGGATTTGCGGAATGGCGGGGTCCGCTTCAAATAGGATCTCCAAGCCATTTTCCTGGGCCTTTAGAGCGACCACATTTGAAAGATTTTCCAGGACTTCTTCCAGGCTGAACTCCACCGATTCCATTTCCAGTTTTCCGGCTTCAATCTTTGAAAAGTCTAGGATGTCATTGATGACCCCGAGAAGGTTGTTTGAAGAAGATTGAATTTTGCTGAGATAGTCCTGCTGTTTGGGGGTCAACTCAGTTTTTCCGGCCAGGTGGGCCATCCCGATGATGGCGTTCATGGGTGTCCGGATTTCATGACTCATCCGGGCCAGAAACTCGCTCTTTGCCGCTGTGGCTTCTTCGGCCTTTACTTTTGCAACAAGCAACGCCTTTTCAGCTCGCTTTCGTTCCGTCACCTCGGCCGAAAGCTGCAAGTTGGAATCAGAGAGTTCACGGGTTCGCTGATCTACCTGCTGTTCAAGGTGATTCCGATATTGGGCCAGTTCTTTTTCCGCCTGCTTCTTTGCGGTAATGTCCCTGTGGATTATGTACAATTGCGTTAGATTACTTTCCGGGTCACTCATCGTGACAGTGGTCAGATTGACATCAACGGACCGGCCATCTTTTCTCACATAGCGGGTTTCAAGATCAAGGCTCTCACCGGCCATGGTCCTGCGGACCACTTCCCGGGTGTGCTCCATATCCGGATCATTGGATGGAATAAGGGGCACCTTCTTTCCCAGCCACTCTTTGGGAGGTAATCCGTAAATTTTTTCAAAGGCCGGATTGATATATACGGCAAGACCTTCCCTGTCATAGACCGTTACGGCATCGGGCATGGTGTCCATAAGACGCCGAAAACGGCTTTCACTCTTGGACAGTTCGATATTTAGATCTTTGATCTCGTGAAACGCTGCATCTTTTTCGGACCTGAGTTGATTGATGCGGTCGGCCAGTGCGATTGAAAAGATTACTGATTCAAAAGCCGCCCCCACCTGCCAAGCATAGACCGTATAGAAATTGGTGGGAACCAGACACCAGACCTTCAGACCAAAGACCATTGCACCAGCGACAACAAATGAAAAGGCAAGCAAAGACAATCCGGCCGACCGATTTCCCTTCAGCCAGCTGATCAAAATAGCAGGGAATACCACGGCGCCAGCAACCATGGACATGGCAACACCGGAAAAAATTGCATAAAAATGTTCGATGGTGAGAGCAAGAACCCCCTCCAAGGCAGTCCCAGCCATCACGATGACGATCCATTTATCCAGTCTCGGCACCATTCTCTTGAGGTCGCAGAAATGCCTTGCAAATAAAATGGCGAAGAATACGCCCAGGCTTAGAAAGAGAGGCACAGCCTCTCTCGCCCACCACAGCGAGTCAGGAGCAATATACTCGGTTCCGAGGCCATTCAACGCAAAATGGAAAAGGCCGTTGAATGTGGCGATGGCCAGGACATAGAACAGGTAGTTAATGTCTCTTATGAACAGAAATATGACAAAATTGAATAAGATCATCACCAGTACAATACCGTAATAAATCCCTAGGAAAAACTGCTCTCGATTCTCCTTGGCCTGAAAGGCATTGGGGGTCCACAATGTTAGGGGAATATCGAGAGCGTCCGTACTGGCGACCTGGACATAACAGGTTTTTTCCTCATCTTTTTCCAGATCAAGATAGAAAAGAAAATTCCTGCTTTTTACCACTTTATTTGAAGAGAAATGGGCAGTTGTTCTGCCGGTTCGATTTTCAAAAAACCCGCCCACCGCCAAGGGATCGTAAAAGGTGAAAAGATCCATATGTGGATACGCCAGTTCAAGAATCCAGCGGGTGTCATTGCCGGTTCTGTTTTTGATGGTAAATCTGAGCCAATAGGTCGAAAAGGTGTATCCAAAATTTGGGACTACTTCGTCTGACAAGGTGAAATTTTGGAAAAAATCGGGAGAGGAAACACCTTTTATGGTCATGCTGCCCAGCCTGTCTTCGAGGATGTACGAATAAAGCCCCAGTCGATAGGCGTTATGTTCTTCTGTCAAGCTGAGGGCCTTAGAAGCAGTGGAAATAGTCGGCCATAGGAAAGGAGACAGGAATAAGCAGCCCACCAATAGACAACGAGCTGTTGCTTTATGTAGGGTGATTTTTCCAATCATAATCAATTTTCATTTCTTGTAATATTTATTAATCAGTTCCCTGGCCTTTTTCTTATCCATGCGATTCTCAGCCGTGAATTCAGGTCGGGCAGTCTCAGATATCGAAAGCACCTTTTCAAGGGCCTGTTTAGCTAGATCTATACGCCCCATTTCCCTGTATATGTCTGAAAGGAAAAGGTAACTCGTCGTGAAAGTCGGAGCTATTCCAATAGCCTCATGCAACATTTTTTCAGCATCTTCGAGCGTACCGACCGATATGCCGCGAAAAAAGATAGGGGTATGATAAACGACCCTGGCCAAGAGACGCTGGGGGCCGCCGTGATCATAGAGTTTATCCTGTTCCATAACGATTTTCATGCGACTGTTGAGTTCCGGCAGGAGAAAGGCGCTCTTGATGAAACCCACTTCTCTACAATAGCTCGCCCTGTTCGTTGCATACCAGAAGTTTCCGCCTATGCTGTTGGGGTTTGACCTACAGATGTTTTCAGCATATTTTGCGCCAACGGCGTATGCTTCCTTGCGCTTCTCTTTTTCCGGAATGCCGTTTCCCTTCCACCAATAGGCGGTGGAGAGTCTAATAAGGAGATTTTCGTCATCAGACCTCATTTCAAACGCTCTTGTGTACCAATCGATGGCCTTCAGCAGATAGAGCTGATTGTCACGGCTTTCCCAGTAACGGTCTCCCTTAGCCTTAAGTTCCGCAAAATCAGCGGTTATGGCCGGGATAACCATCACCAGCGGCACAAGCATGATATATAAAAGATTCCATATGGTAACGTTTCTGTTTTTCAAATCGATTCCTCACAAAAAGTGAACCGCTCTAATTCACATCTGTTGCCAGACGATGTGCACATACCCATCTCAATTCCGTCAAAATATCCATTGGCACAGGTGATCGGTTTCATTAAGGGCAAGGGTACGATCCACGTTCCTCGAAACTTTTATGGGCCGGCATAGGAACTTTACAGGTCAGCAATTCTGGGCCGATAACGCGTATAGCCAGTCAACTGAGATGAGAAGACGGTCCGGGGATATATCCAGACCCAGAAGAAAGAAAACCGTAGAACAGCCCAGCAAAAAAGGCAGATATCAAATGAACGTAACGGTCAGGCGCAAGAAAAAGAACCATTAAGGAACATTCCTGAAAACAGATCAGTTAAAGAACGGATTGAATACCTTAAAACATTTGGATCTTCTTAAATACTGGGTTGAACGGGTAACACCAGAGCGGATGAGGAAGGAAGCGCTCTGTGAATGCGTTTCAAAATTTGCCTCACTGATCAAAATGCCAAAGTAAGGCTCTTTTGTCAAGTATTGGGATTTTCCAGATTCTGGTTTCCAATCACATGAAATAATTGAAGAAAAAATTTTAACGAACGGCGGTTGATTTTACGAATGTCTGTGGTTTTACGATTTTGGCGTAGCAGGCGTCGCGTTCCATCATGATGGCATAAAGCGGCCCGTGCCCCATGATCACCGAGTTGATGACGGTTTGCTCTTCAACGGCGAACGGGTCCTGCTTTAAGACAGCGATGCGTTCGGCGTGCCCGATGTTCACTGTCCCCTTGTCGGGCTCGCAGGCACCCTTGACTTTACACAAGGTGACAATGGCAGAATCTTCCCGGCCTTCTATCCGGTAACATGTTGCACACCAACGGGCCATACCATACATTTCAACAGGAAAGGGGTGCATCCATGTGGATAGTCGTCAGTGCCCTGGCCGTCGAGGCCATCATTGCGGTATTGATGTTCAACAGTCTGATCGGCAAGAAAAACCAGGGACCAAAGTATTTGTCAGCGTTGATGCGCTGCTGAAAAAGAGATACGATCTCATTCCCAATCTGGTGTCTGCAGTACAAACGTATATGCAGCACGAGAAAGCCCTGCTGACCGAACTTTTGAGATGCGATTCCGAGCAGTTTCCCTGCAGATTTCCGATGACTAAAAAATCGACCTGGACAACAGGCTCTCAAGGGTCCTGGGTTCGGTTATGGTCACCGTGGAAAATTACCCGGACCTGAAAGACAGCAGCAACTTCCTGCAGCTGCAGGCGTTCATGAATGAAGTCAGGGATCATTCCAGTGAAAACCCATGATGAGTTCCGACAGTTTTATGCGTTCACATTGGTTGACCTGCTCAAGCCCATAGAGGCTGTTCGTAAAAAGACGGTTGCCAGGCTGTCAATGGTCGTCCTCATTTTGTTTGGTGTCACGGCAGCCGTTTTTCTCCTTGCGTCCCGGTTCGGATGGGATGAAAAGGTTCATATCGGTGCGGTGGTGGTCTTCTCCTTGTTCGCCGGACTGGCCCTTTACTTTTTTCCGGAAAAATATGTTGAAGGCTTCAAATCAACTGTTATTCCCTCCATCATCGGTTTTGTGAATGAGAACCTGACATACAGCCCCGACCGATGTATTCCAAGATCTACATTTATGGAAAGCCGGATTTTCCGCAAGAAACCCGATAATTATTCGGGCGAAGATCTGGTATACGGGAAAATCGGAGCGACCTCCATCCGATTCTCAGAGATCGATGCCTCCTATGAAAAACGTCATACCAGATCACTTCCCGGTATATCCTGTCGACCAGCCTGATGGAACGGATCACCCGATTCAGGAAAGAGAGCCAAAAAGCCATCGCCCTCTCCTTTGTGGACTCCCTGATGTTTATGGCGGTTCCATATCAGCGCAATCTTTTCGAGCCCCGTCTGTTCAGGTCCATTCTCAATTTCAAACCCATGTGCGAATACTTCGACAATATCAATCTGGTGATCGACGTCATCGAAGCCATGAACCTGAAGCGGCGCATTTGGGGAAAGGCAGGGGCTCCGGCTGCTGCATCCGGTTCGCCGGAGGATACGGCCAATCTGGGTTACCCGAAATCTGAAAAAACATTAAAGAGCGATGTCTTTGAAGAATTTTTCAAGCGGGAAACAGCGGATGCCCGCAACATGGAGACCCTGATCAAGAAAGTGACAAAAAATGGCGATATCCTTGCCCTGTGCCATGATTCCGATGACAGCTATTGGGTACACCATGGTTCCGCAAAGGCAATTCATTGACAAATAGGGGTAGAAGGCTAATTTTACGTTGACGTTTCAAACACTCGACTTGTCCGCTCCGGTTCCTTTAAAAAAGGAGTTGATAGATGTGGGGCTCGAACCCGTTGCTGTTTTTCAGGCTGCCCTGAACATGAGATCCACCTCCTGGAGTTGCGTTATGACGGCCATCACGGTTCGGTATTCGGTTAATGGGACGCTTTTTCGGAAAGCCTGCATCTGCACGGCGGGCATTGTGCTGGCGGTATGCACTTCGGTCTGTGCACAGCAAACCGCTGAGACTGTCACCCTGCGGTACGCAATCCATTGGACGGATTTGCATCAGCTCGAAGGTATTTCCGCCGACGGAGTGAAAACCACCCGGGGGGTGCTGGACTACCTCAGAGAGTATGAACGTATCCGCCCGCATATCAAAATCGAACATATGATCATTCCCTATGTGCAGTACCCCTCCAAACTGAAACTGTTCCATGAGGTCGGCAAGGTTCCCGACATTTACCAGATTTACGCTTCCTGGGGCGTCTCCTTTGTCCAGCAGGGCATTTTCGACCCGGCGCCTGCGGATTTGGTCGCCGATATCCAATCCCACTTCCTGACCACGGCCGGTGTCACGATCAACGGTTCCATTTGGGGAATCCCAACGGAAATCAATGATTATGCGCTGTTGTGCAACAAAAAGATCTTTCGCGAGTCCGGCCTGGTCGATGACGAAGGAAATATCAAATACCCCCGGACCTGGGAGGAATTGCTGGATGCGGCGGCCAGAACAACGAAACTGGATGCCGACGGCAAAATGGTACAATGCGGATTCGCTTTTTTCAAAGGCATGGATTTTGGCGTCGTGGACCCCTTCTTGTCGCTGCTGTTTACCAACAACGGTCGATTTCTTTCCGAGGATAATAAAACGTTTCTGGCCAACAGCCCCGAAGGCGTGCAGACCCTTGAGGCCATGAAGGCCCTGTTTAAAATCGGTGCTGCCGATTTGAGTTTCAACATGTGGGACTTTGGCAAAGAAACCGTTGCCATGGTGATCGCCGCCCCCTGGACCGAATCTCATTTTCGCGGGGCGTTTCGAAAAAAATTGGATAATATCGATTTCAACGACAGGGTCGGGGTGGTCCCGATCCCCTATCTGAAAAAGAGAGCCAACCTTCAATACAGCTGGTTTATGGGAGTGATGGCCCAGAGCCCGCACAAGAAGGAGGCATGGGATTTTCTGCGCTGGTTTGCCGGCGAGATTCAGCCTGAGACCGGCCGAACCCGATATGGCGCCCTGCTGGCAGATACCATTGGGGCCATACCTGCGAGAACATCGGATATCAAAAGGTCTCCCGGTCTTAACAATCCTTTTAAAAAAGTCTATGTTGATCAACTGGCAAACTCTGTTCCGGAGCCCAGCGTCGCCGAATATTCCCGGATAAAGAACATTCTCAGAATTTATATCGAATCTGCGCTGGCAGGTGAAATTTCGTCCCAGAAGGCGCTGGGGCGTGCAGCAGTGGAAATCAATGAAATCTTGCATATGCATTACCGATGATCGTCTTTCGGCAGACACTGGACACAGAACATGAAGTTTAAAATCAACCGGTTGATGCTGAAAATAAGCGCGTTCGGCTTCACGGTCGTATTTGTCTCCTTTGCGTTGTATGTGCTTGTTTTTCTGCGCGCGGAGCGCCGCCAACTGACAACGGAAATGCTGCATGAAGGCATGGTTTTCAGCGAATTCAGCGCACCGACCATTTATGACGCCTATATCGAGTATTACACGCATCTGACGCAAAACTCCTTCAACCTGTTTAAAACAAAGATGCACGACATCCTGAGCAAGGATACGGATATCGTCCATACGCAGCTTGTCGGCATCAACGGAAAAATCCTGTTCGAGCAGGGCGAACTCACCCAGGGCAAGTATTTTGAGAAAAAAGCGCGATTTATCCGGGATCCGCGGACACTGGAGATGCTGAAAAGCGAGGTGATCGTCAGCCTCAACCGGGGCTTTGAACACAAGGCGGTTACGGAAATCGTGGTTCCGATCACGGAGGTCTCCCTGGGGCATGTCGTATCCGTCGTCTATGTCCTCTCCTATCAATCCCTGGAACAACGCATGCAACTGGTCTATCGCCATTTGCTGCTGACCATGGTGCCGGTCTTATTGCTTACGGTGCTGATTGTGGTGCCGTTTTCCGTTACGCTCAGCAATCCGGTGGAGAAACTCCACCGGCTGATTGAAAAAATTCGAAAAGGAGACCTGGACACCCGGGTTGAGGTCAACACAAATGATGAAATAGGCGATTTGGCCGATGCCTTCAACGAAATGACCTCGGATCTGAAACAATCCAGAAGCAAACTGGAAGAATACAGCAAGTCGCTGGAAAAGCTCGTCGCCGAAAGAACAAAAGCCCTTGAGGATGCGATGCAGCATGTTGTCCAGAGCGAGCAGAAATATCGATCCATGATGGATGCGACCAACAATGAAGTCTATATTTGCTCATCCGATTTTATCATCGAATACATCAATCCGGCCATGAGCAAACGGGTAGGGCTCAATGCTTCCAGCATGAACTGCTACCAGGTCTTGTATGGACTGGATCGGAAATGTACATGGTGCATTCAGGATCGTGTGCAGCAGGGCGAACATGGCGAAATCGAAATCGTCAGCCCGAAAAACGGATGCACATATCATGTGTCAGGCTCCCCGATTTTCCATGAAGACGGGTCTATCTCGGCGATGATGATTAATCGAAATATCACTGAACAGAAAAAACTGGAAGAAGAACTCCTGAACGCCAGAAAGCTGGAATCTCTGGGGATTCTGGCCGGCGGCATTGCCCATGATTTTAACAATCTGTTGATGATGATTACCGGATATATCTCCCTTGCGGAGTTTGAACTGAACCCCGAAGACAGTGCCTACATGTCATTGCAGGAAGCGCAGGACGCGTCTCGGCGAGCCAAGAAACTGACCAAGCAGCTGATCACCTTTTCACAGGGCGGGGCACCGGTCAGAAGAGAGGGTGCCATTGACGTTCTCATCGAAACCGTGGCCAACCAGGTAATCGAGCAAACCGCCGCCAAACTGAAATTCTCATGCCCGCAGGGCATCCGGCGGCTTAAGTTCGACGAGGGGCAGATGTCGCATGCCTTTCAAAATATCATCGTCAACGCAGCCGAGTCCATGCCTGGCGGCGGCACGGTTACCGTAACGGTCGACAACCTGGCAATCTCTTCTGAAAACGCCGACCAGAACCTGCTCCTGTCGGAAGGCGATTATGTAAAGATTTCCATACAGGACCAGGGTGTCGGCGTTTCCGAAGAGCATCTCCTGAAGATCTACGATCCTTACTTTTCTACAAAAGAGATGGGAGCCCAGAAAGGAATTGGTCTGGGCCTGACGACCGCCTACTCCATTATAAAAAAGCATAACGGTACCATCGATGTTCAGTCCAGTGTCGGTAACGGTTCAACCTTTTCGATCTATCTCCCCGCAGATGAAAAAGGCCATGTCAGAGTTGATCCGGGTATGGGTGTCAAGCCTTCATATCCAACAGATCGCAAAGGCAAGATTCTTGTCATGGACGATGAAGAAGTGATCAGGGACCTGTCCAGGGAGACCCTGGTGGGAATGGGATATGCCGTCGAGACGGCCAAAGATGGCGCTGAGGCGATCAGGGTTTACCGGGCATCAATCCGATCCCATGAACCCTTTGATGCGGTTCTTTTGGATCTGAGCGTGAAGGGCGGCTTGGGAGGTGAGGACGCCGTCAAAACCTTATTGAAAATCAACCCTCAGGCCAAAGTCATTGTTTGCAGCGGATATCCCGATGATCCGGTGATGAAAAATTACACGAAATACGGTTTTTCAGGGGCATTGGCCAAACCCTACGCCATTAAGATATTGCATGAGACATTGGATGCGATTATCCACGATACGGTCGGCCAGGGTTGAGACGAACTGTCGGTCGTGGGATGCGCTGATCAAAATCCGGCATTGAGAGGTTCCCCTGATCCCATGATAGAAACCCGGAAAGACAGGAAAAAAAGGCAAATAGAAACTTGGTCCGATTGCTTTCCGGTCAATCCATGGGCAAAAACGAATACCCCCGGGCCTGGTAGGCCACAATGGAGATGTAGCCGTTTTGAACGACGGTGACAACCGGCATAAAATCGGCCGGGTCCACCTTCTGTGCCCTGGCCGCGATGGCACACTGCTCCAACCGGAACCCGTGTTGGCTGAACTGGTTGATCCATCCCTGAATTTCCCTTTTTGTTCCGGCATCTTTTGCCTCGACGTATTTATTTCCCTGGGTGACATAACGACTGGCACCGCCTCGAAACGCGACCACAACCACCGGGATGACCCCTGCATCGAGCAGTTGGCTGTACGTTTCATCGATTAGCTCAAGGCGTCGCAGGAGCAGTTTGGCCGCTCCCACGTTGACATCACAAATGATTTTGACCGTCGTCAGATCAGCCAGGGCCGGTTTGTTGTCCGGGGTGCCGGCCAATAGCATGGAAGGCAGTAAAAGAAAGAGCGTCATTACGATCGGTTTCATGGTGATCTCCTTTTCCAGGTGTGTTCAGCGCCAAACCCGTCGGTTTATGCGGTTGGGCGATGATACCCCCATCATAAGGGTCGACTCCATGGCAGGTCAAGCCGCCGGAAGACGCCAGGAGCGCAGGCGTTCCCGGTGATGGATGGGCATGGAAAAGGAGACCGCCATGGCATGGTTCGGCGGCATATCCGTTTGATTAACCGCGGACACGCGCCGACAACGCAGACTTTTTTGCCCGGCCGACTTGGCCGGGCCAAAGGGGTTGACCCGTGGGGCGATCTCAATAAAAAGAAACACCCTCTTGCCCAGGGTCAGCGTCGGTCAGCGGTTGATAATAAATAGGCGATGTTTATCCACAGGCAATCAGGAGCGGGCCTCAAGCGTTTCAACATCCAGGGGGAAACTGTATCCGGCCTCGGCATAGAGGCTGTGGATGGCGAGCAGATCCTCTTTGATGTTGTCTCCGGGCGTGAATTCGCCCAGCCAGCGGGTGACCTTGTTGGCGTTGTCCAGGTACCAGCAGATAATGGAGACGTCGGCTGCCCTGGCGATGTGCCAGAAGCCGGTCTTGATGGTGTGCACCTTCGAGCGGGTGCCTTCGGGCACGATGGCCAGGTAGAACGAGTCGCGTCGGGCAAAGACGTCGGCCATCTGGCTGACCAGACCGGTGGCGGCCTTGCGATCGACCGGTATCCCGCCGATTAGGGTGAGAAACCAGCCCATGGGCCAGAAGAACCACTTCTTTTTGATCATGACGTGGCCGGTGAGCCGGGCGATGCGAAAGCCGGTAAAGGCCCGCACCGTGTCCATGTTGCCGGTGTGGGGAAAGCCGATGATCACGTGCTTTTTGCCAACGTACGACGGCAGCGGCTCGAAATGCCAGCCGGTTACCCAGTAGAATAATCGTCCGACCAGGTTCATCAATGTCTTCACGCGCTCTCCTTTGTGTATACGGCGAAACAGGATCGTCTCGTTTTTTAACCGATCCCGGTCAATGCGGCCCGCCTCTGTCCATGCCTTCTTTGCCCGGTTGCGCAGGCAACGTTTGGGGGAGGGCAAGACCCGCACCAGGGCCTTGTCCAGAGAAATTCACCCGCATCCGGCCCAGTTTATTGCATTATGGCAGGCATCCGGATACCGGACACCTGATGGTTTGGGAATCCAAAAGTTTAGCAAATTCGGAGAGTAAGGTCAAACGGAGACTTGATGTCCGATCTTTCCGGTCAATCCATGGGCAAAAACGCATACCCCCGGGCCTGGTAGGCCACAATGGAGACGTAGCCGTGCGTTGTGCAAGCAATGGGGCCGGCTTGCTCAAAAAAGAGCTTGACTAACGGTGCGTCTGTGTCTATTTGAAAAGGAAATGAGCAGAGGCTGTTAAAAGATGATCCAGGCGCTTACCCCCATAATTGGTCTTATTATTATCCTCGTGGCAGCTATTATTATCTGCCGCGGGGCACAGGGGGAGATAGGGATTTAAGTCCTAAGTAGCAAAAGCTTAAACTATCCGATCCGTTGCCCGCCGAAAAAAGGCAGGTAGCGGATTTTTTTTTGTCCCAGCCAAATGCTGCGGCTTGACGATCGTGGACGTAAACCGTGCAAAAACAGGAGAGAATGGAATGGAACCGACTTTGATCTACGACACCACCTTTCGAGACGGTACCCAGGGCGAAAACATTAATTTTTCCCCCAGAGAAAAACTCAAAATTGCCAAAAGGCTCGATGATATCGGCATTCACTACATTGAAGGCGGTTTTGCGGGATCGAATCCTCGGGACATGGCATTTTTTGAATTGGCCAGGAATGAACATTTTCACACGGCCCGGTTGGCCGCTTTCGGGTCGACCCGAAAACCGGGGGTTCGCGTTGAAAAAGATGAAAATATCAAGGCGGTTATAGAGGCCCGGACCCCGGTTGCTGCCATTGTCGGCAAAAGCTGGACCTTGCATGTGGAGCAGATCATGGGCAACACCCTGGATGAAAACCTGGCCATGATCACCGAGAGCGTGGCGTTTTTAAAGGCCCGTGATCGCGAGGTCATCTTTGACGCTGAACATTTTTTTGATGGGTATAAAAGCAACAAACCCTATGCCCTGGAAACCCTGAGGGCGGCCATGGCCGGGGGGGGCGACTTTCTGGTGTTGTGCGACACCAACGGCGGAACCCTTCCTTTTGAAGTCGAAACCATTTTCCAAGACGTTCGCCAGAAGCTCTTTCCGGACACGTCCCAACGGGTAAAACTCGGCATCCATACCCACAACGACTGCGGGCTGGCCCTGGCCAATGCCATTGCCGCCGTTCGGGCCGGGGCCGTGATGGTGCAGGGAACCATCAATGGCTATGGTGAAAGATGCGGCAATATGGACATCACATCAGCCATTCCGGTGCTTTGTACCAAGATGTCGCGCCCATGCATCCCCCTTGAAAACCTTTCCAAATTAAAGAATCTGTCGCGCTTTGTCAGCGAGACGGCGAATATGATTCCCCTTAACTCAAGGCCCTTTGTGGGTCGGAGCGCATTCGCCCACAAAGGGGGAATGCATGTCAATGCCATCATGAAAATGCCCGAAGCCTATGAACACATGAAGCCGGAAGTGGTGGGGAACAAGCGCCGCGTATTGGTTTCCGATTTGTCCGGCAAAAGCAACATTGAATTCAAGGCCAAAGAGTTGGGTGTGTCTCTGGGTGAAAACGGCGTTGACAGCCGAAAGATTGTTGACGAGATAAAGCAGTTGGAGCAGGATGGATACCAGTTCGATGTGGCGGAAGGGTCTTTAAAAATTCTTCTTGAAAAATTGGCAGGCCAGTTCAATCCCTTGTTTGAACTTGAAACCTTTCGCGTTACGACCGAAAAGAGCAAAGATATGCCCAACGCCGCCCACGCCACCATTAAGGTTTCGGTCGGAGACCATGAAGAAATTACGGCCGCCGAAGGCAGTGGCCCGGTAAGCGCCCTGGACAACGCCCTTCGCAAGGTGCTGGAAAATTTTTATCCCGAGCTCAAATCGATGCAACTGATCGATTTTAAAGTTCGCGTGATTGACGGACGTGAAGGCACCGCCGCCCGGGTGAGGGTCCTCATTGAATCCAGGGACCAGGATGAGATCTGGAGCACCGTCGGCGTGTCAGAAGATGTCCTTGAAGCCAGTTGGCAGGCCCTGGCCGACAGCTTCCAGTACAAATTGTCCAAATCGATTCAGCCATGAACGCCGAACTGTCGAGCGCCATGCAGAGGATCGAGGCGTTGTTGATTCCTATGGGCCGTGATGGTGTGGATCTGCGCATAAACCTATCGAAAATATGAAAAAATCCGAACTCAAAGCGATTGTCGCCAAAGGTGAAGACAGCCGCCTGCAATTAAAGCGAGACATCAGAAACGTTGATGCGCTTGCCGCGGAAATGGTGGCTTTTGCCAATAGTGACGGTGGCCGTATTCTTATCGGCGTGACCGATGCCGGTGAGTTGGTCGGTGTTGCCCTATCCGATGTGGGCCGAATCAACCAATTGATCAGCAATGCTGCCAGCCAGCATGTGCGAAGCCCGATTTCACCTCTGACCGAAAATGTGGCCGTGGAAAAAGGCCGCATCGTAATCGTGGTAACCGTCCCCAAGGGCATGGACAAGCCGTACTTTGATCGCAACGGGGTGATATGGCTCAAGAGCGGTTCGGACAAACGGCGGGTCAATTCCAAGGAGGAACTGCGCCGCCTGTTCCAGATGTCGGACCAGTTCCACGCTGACGAACTGCCGACCCGGGCCGGGCTGGAAAAACTGGATAAGTTGCGGTTCCGGGATTTTTTAAAAGAGTTCTACAATCGCGACATGCCGGGTGAAAAAAAGGAGCTACGAAAATTACTACAGAACATGAACTTGGCCGTAGATGACGGAAGATTGAACCTTGCAGGGGTACTACTGTTTACCGAACGGCCGGAATGGATTAAGCCACAGTTCGTCGTCAAAGCAATTTGCTATCCCGGTAATGAAATTCATGTCTCGGATTACGTCGATACCGAAGACTTTGGCGGACCGTTGCAGAAAGTTTTCAACGATTCCCTGGGCTTTGTCCTGCGAAACCTTCATAAGATACAAGCCGGGCGAGGCGTGAACGCTCCGGGTGTACCCGAGATTCCGCCACTGGTCTTTGAAGAGCTACTGGTAAATGCCTTGATTCACAGAGATTACCTGGTCAGCGCCGCCATTCGGCTTTTTATTTTCGATAATCGAATAGAAATTGTCAGCCCCGGCCATCTACCCGACAACCTGACTGTCGAAAAAATCCGGGCCGGTAACTCGATTATTCGCAATCCCATTTTAGTTTCCTATATTGCAAAGGGACTTTTGCCTTACAGGGGATTGGGTTCAGGCATCAAACGAGCATTGGAAGCCTGGCCTGAGATCGACTTTACCGATAACCGGGACGGATGTCTGTTTACTGCAACAGTTCACCGAGCGGCGGTAAGGCCGTCGGGGAAAAGTTCGGGGAAAAGTTCGGGGAAAAGTTCGGGGAAAACCGAGGAGAACATTATCGCCTTGCTGCGGGAATTGCCTGCTGCGACAATTCCGGAGTTGGCGGACAAACTTGATGTGACGACTCGCGCTGTGGAAAAGCAGATTTCTAAGCTTAAAAAGTCAGGCCGACTCCACCGGGTAGGCCCGGCCAGGGGGGGGCATTGGGAGGTTCCATGACCAAACAGCCATGGGCCTTTCGTGCCCGTTTCAGGCGGCACGCCTTTGGGTGGCGCGACCAGCCGGCGATCAAGCGGATCAAGGAAGCGGTGTCGGAGATCAAGAAAACGGCCCGCACCGACCCGGTTCTGGGCGGCGAGGGGGCCGTGTTGTTTCTGGAAAAGATTTCGCCGGCCATCGCCCATGTGGACAGCTCATCGGGGGCTATCGGTAATGCGGTCAACCACGCCATCGAGTCTCTGGTGCCCATCATTGCCCGGGCACCGGCAGAGGACCGGCTGCGGGATAAATGGCTGGATCGCCTCTGGCAGGCGGTGGAAGACGATGACATTCCCTACATCGAGCTGCTTCCCGATTGTTGGGGTGAGTTATGCGCCACGGCCGAACGCGCCTCCTACTGGGCAGACCAGTTTATCGATGTGGTGCGCATGGCATTGAGCCCGGACCCGGAACTGCGGGGCTATTTCAAAGGGACGGCGGCCTGCCTGAGCGCCCTTTATGCGGCCGGACGACATGTTGAAATCATGGACTTGCTCCAGGGTGCGTCTTACAAGTTCTGGCATGATCGGAAATGGGGGGTGAAAGCCCTTCTGGCCATGGGAAAAAAGGCCGAAGCGCTCCGTTTTGCCGAAGATTCCCGGGGGCTGAACCAACCCGATGGCATCATCAGCCAGGCCTGCGAAGAGATCCTGCTGGCCAGCGGCCTGGCAGAGGAAGCCTACCGTCGTTACGGCATTGAGGCCAATCAGAAGACCACCAATCTGGCGACCTTTCGCGCCATTGCCAAAAAATATCCCCAAAAAGAGCCTGTGGACATTCTAAACGATCTGGTTGCCGGCACACCGGGCAACGAGGGCAAGTGGTTTGCCGCGGCCAAGTCGGTGGGGCTATATGATCGAGCCATTGAACTGGCCAATCGCACCCCCTGCGATCCCAGGACCCTGACCCGCGCGGCCCGGGACATGGCTGAGACCGAACCCGGCTTTGCCGTCGAGGCTGGGGTGGCGGCACTGCGGTGGCTGGTTGAAGGGTATGGTTACGATATCACCGGCGCGGACGTTCGGGAGGCCTATGATTACTGCCTGAAAGCGGCTGAGAATGCGGGGTGCCGATCTGAAATATTTGACCGCATTGGCGCATTGGTCGCCGGGGAGACCTTTGGTGAGCGCTTTGTGACCCAAATTATAGGCCGTGAGCTGAAATTGAAACCGGATCGGTGACCGTTTTTTAAGCTGAAACGGAACGGGAATATGACAATCCCTATTGGACGGTGAAAATGGAAAACCCGGTCCTGACACCTGCTAAATGCCTCCAAGTCTTGGCAGAACCGCCGTGGCGAAACGCAAAACAAAAAAAAGCCGCACATATCGGTGACCGTTGTCAGCAGCGGACTGGAAACCAGGGCCGGATCGAGTTTCAACCGCTTGAGAACCAGGGGCAGCATCCCCCCGAGGGTGACGGAAACCAGCGTGTTGGCCGCCAAAGCGCCTCCCACCACCAACCCAAGCCACGGGTTTCCCTTCCAGAAAAAGGCGACGCCACCAAGCAGCAAGCCAAGCACCAGACCGTTGATGATGCCGATCTTGGTCTCCTTTGCAAGCACCCAGAGCAGCTCACCCGGCCGAACCCGGCCCAGGGCGAGTTCGCGCATGGAAACCGCTACTGCCTGGTTGCCTGAACATCCGCTCATGTCGCTGACCATGGGACATTTTCGCCAGAATGGCATGGCTTGCATCCCCATCCATTTCGCCCAGCACATCCACCAGATAATCGCTGGACAGTTCTTCCATGATCGCAGCCGCCTGTTCCGAAGGCATATCCTCCACCAAATCCGCGGCCTGCTCCTCAGGGATGTCCTCAATCACATCGGCGGCATCCTCGGGGCTGAGAAGACTGAGCAGATGAAGCTGTTCTGCCTCTGCCAGACGGGAGATTGCCCTGGCTGTTTCCGGCGGGCTGAGGGTCTCAATAAATGCGGTCAATTCAGCGCTGTTTTCCGCGGCGATCAGTTCGCTCAGCGCTTCCCAGGGGGGTGATGGCTCGCTCATCAATAACCTCTTGAATATGTAGGAAATAGGAAAGGCGTTGGCCTTGGAATGAGACGGTGGTAACGTTGCCTGATTGCGTCAGGGGCGATTTTGACGCTATCAACTTTAGGCGAATATATCAATGAACGGCTACGGTTGGTTGGTGGCCTGTTGGTGAGAAAAAGGGGGCTCTGCGACAATGTGCTGTGCATCAAACCGCCCTTGTGCATCCCTGCAGCAGACGTCGATTTTATCGTCGCGGTACTGGATGTGGCCCATGGGTGAGCTTTGATGGCTTTGAAAAAAGCCGGATCCATCGATTTTCATCTATTAGGGAAAGGATACTTTGGGAAGAGAATTAGGATGGGTTCCGTGTCAGAGGATGCCGGGGCAGCCGGTCATCCGGGCGTGTTTGCGGGTGCCCGGGTACTGGCGGCAGATGGCCGGCTTGATCTCCTGGATGCCGCAAATCCATCGGTCCGGTCGGTCGCCGCGGGTCAGCCAGGGGCAGGTTTCGGCAAACTGCCGGGTGCCGGGTCGAACCCATATGCTGTAGCCAACCACGGCTCCCCTTTTTCGAATGGGTGCCGTCCACCGCAGGATATCCGTGCGGCCTGCCGCTTCCCAGCGGGCGGCGTCCGCCGGCGTGCATTCGGTCCGGTAGTCCAGCATGCGGCAGCATTGGCCGCACTGGTGGCAGGAGAACCCTTCCATGCCCGTTTCGACCCAGACGCCGCGATGTTTCGTGCTCTCTTCGGGTCTGGCTCGGGCGCGAAATACCCTCATGCAGATTTTTGTCAAGAGATCCAGGTTGACGGACACGTCTTCTATGGTCCGGCACAGATTTTCTCCCACCTCTGATGCCTGCTCCAGGCACGGGGCTCGGCCGTTGCCACGGCTGATCCAGATCCCTTGGTCGCGGGCCGCTTTGGTGGCCGTGGTGCCATCGTCCATGAGCAGCGGGTAGAGTTCGCAAAAGAGCGCCGTCTGGGGCGGATACTGCCCAAAGTCGCGGCGGATGGCGGAAACGGCCTCATTGGGGGCAAGAAAAATGCAATCTCTGTCCGGCATCATCGGTTTCCCTCCGGTGCGGCGGCTCGCCGTTTTCGCGGTTCTTCGGGAATACGGCAAATTCGCGGCGGATTCCAATGGGTGGAAAAATCACTAAACCACAGGCCACAAGGCGCCGTCAAGGCGAGCTCACAAAAGGCTCGATTACCGAAAACCTTCTGACAGAGGTCCGAGATTGTGCTATCAAAACTTTATAGGGATTGTCATAGTTCCGTTCCGTTTCAGCTGATTTTCAATCGGTCCGATAAGATTGGCATTTTTGGTTTTTGAAAGGTCTAACAATGACGACCAAAGTATTATAGCGTTTGTAACCGTCCACTTTGGAAATCTTGCGTTGGTCGGAAAAGCTGCCGAACCACCGGTATCGGAACGGTTTGCTGACAAACGCTATGGTCACTTCACCCGGATCGGGGCCGACAATCAACCCAAGGCCACATCCTATGAATTCTTTACGTAAGGGAGGATCGGTTGAATAAAATATTTGCGGTGCTGGTTGTTCTTGCGGTGATCATCGGTGCAGGGGCATTGAACTTTCACATCATCGTTTTAAGCGGTGACGTGAAGATCCTGAAGAAAGCGGAACTCACCTTTACCGACACCTTTGTCGATGCCCGGGGCATCAAAAGAGCCAAGTTATATCTCAAACCGAATCTGGTCCGGGCCGGGATCAAGGATGTGCTGGGGAATTGATGGATGGCTTGTGAAAGGACGGTCAAAAGAAAGGTTTCACGCAACGGCGCAAAGCTCGCAACGTGATGAAAATTGTATGATTTTAAAACGTAGCGGCTTTGCGTCGTAGCGTGAGGAAAGGTTTTAGGGGGTTCAGGCGATTTCAGAAATTGTATCGAGAGGCAAAAACAGTTTGTTGCTCGTGTTTGGCAGGGGAATAAATCCAAATTGTTGGTAAAAATTCACAGTACCTTCATTGAGTGCATCAACCACCAGTGCATAAACCGCGATGATTTTCGCGGCTTGATGGACCCTCTTAAGTGCGTCTGCTATCAAAAGCGTACCCACCCCACGCCCTTGATGATGCGTGTCAATGGCCAGCCTGCCGAGAAGTGCGACCGGGACGGGATACTTCGGCAGACGCTTTGCCATTGTGTCGGGAAGTGACGTCGTATCCAGACTGCCGGCGCTCAATGTATAATAACCGGTGATATGCGCCGGATTGTCGATGGGGGATGCAACAAATACACGGCTGATGCGGCGTTTGTTATCTTGCTTGGCATACTGCCGGATGTATTGATCAAGGGAGTCTTCACCGCAGTGAAATTTCGTTCGCTGATGCTTTGGATTCAACAGCGTGATGGTAAGTTCCAATGGGTACCCTGCTGATTACGTTTGACTCGCTCGTAAAAAGGCTATCGTCAGACGGAACCGTCAAGTTTTAATGCGTTGTTTATGCGATTTAAAAGCCTGTCTGAGTTTTTTGTTGGGTTTGGGTGGATTTTCTAGCGCATCCATAAATACCGTCCAGTCACTTTGGCTGAGGGTTAAAGTTTCGTGCTCACGGATCACCTCTTCTGCCGAGGATAACGCATTTGTTAAAACAAACTCAGAAAGGCTTTTTCGTGTGTAACTTGCGGCCCGTTCCAGTTTCTGCTTGGACAGGGTGTCGAGTCGTACGTGTAATCGCTCTTGTTTTATGGTTTCTGGTGTAGACATGATTCACCCTGTTTCCCAGATCGTTCCGCCCCCAGTGGCTATAATAAGCAGGGGCATTTACAGATACGTCCAAAGGTTTCGTGTATTTTTCATCTGTACGCCTAATGTACGCATGTGTCAAGTGGCGGTTTGAATCAACGGATGTCGAATGTCTGGGATGTGGGACCTGGGATTTGGGATTTGAGATGTGGGATGTGAGGTCTGGGCTTGCCCGGCGTAGCCGTGGGGCAACCTGTCGGGTCGTAGCCGAAGCGTAGCCCGAAGACGGGATACTGGATGGATGGGACCGGAGCCGTTTCCCTTCGGACTTCAGTCTTCAGACTGTTCCAAAAAACAATATTTCACGCGACGGCGCAACGACAGCAACGGAGGGTAGCTGAAAGCTCAAAGCGGATAGGAAAGAAGGGTTTTCCGGCAGCTGCGAGGGGCTGCAGTTAAAGCAATGTTTCACGTAAAGCCGCGACGACGTCAAGGTGAAGGTCGAGGGCAGGGTTTTTTGTTCAATGATTACCGGATTGAATCAAGTGCGAGGGTTTGCAAGGCAGGTATTTTGGGCAGCCGGATATCGTTGGTGAAAAAGCAGACTGCCCCGGCGTTGATAGCCGTGCTGATCTGAAGAGCATCTGGCGTTCGGATATTGTGAAGGGCCCTGAGCATGGAAGCATGTTCCGCAATCGTGGTGGAGATTTCTGTCATGATTAATTTCGAATTCAGTAAAATATCCCGGTATTCTTCGGCGAGGGCCTTATTATTTGCACGCAACGGATGCACCAACACTTCCAATAAAGTTACCGTTGAGGTGACAACCGAAAAATCGCCCCTTTCCATGGCTTCGAAAAAAAGCGTTACCGTTTCAAGATATGCCGGATGTTCCTCGATAAAGTATATCAGCGGGGCCGTGTCCAGGCCAACCGTTTTCCCTCGCAGTCGGTCTATCCATTCCATGATGCTCTTTCTTCGTCGAGATATGTTTTTACATCAAGGCCCTTCCAGACATCCTTGCCCATGCCTTTTAGCTCTAAAATATTTCGTGTTTGGGCCTTGCTCGTTTTTTTGCGAATTATTGACGCCATTTGCTGCAATAATCGAAGTTGGTCGGAAAGCGGTAACATTTTTATCTCGGATACGACGCGGTTATAGTCGGGTTCCAACATGGTCCGGTCTCCTTTTGGGCGTTTAACATGCGGATAAGACCAATCATATACGTTTTTGTTAAAAAATCAAAGTCTCCGCAGGGTTTTTACCTCTGAGGCCTATGCAGTGGAATTGAAAGCAAACGACAAAAGTGCCGTTCACAGCGATTTTTCCCGGTTTGCCGGTCTGTTGCCTCAATTGCGGAGGATCGAATTTGATATTTCCAATGTGGCGCTGAAAAATCAATATATCACGCAACGCTGCAGCGACGGCAACGTAAAGGTCAAGAGCATGGTTTCACGCAACGGCGCAACGACGGCAACGTAAGGGCAAGAACAGGTTTTAAGGGTTTTCACGTGGCGCCTTTGCGTCGTTGCGTGAGTAACGTTTTTTAAGAAACTAAACAATGGGAGATTCCAAGGCAATAAGATGCCAAATAGGGCAATTTATTGCCATGGAATATAAAAGGCTGGTTGTGAGATCGTGGGGGAGGACCTGGTTTTCGGGACGGGTTTGCTTGCCGGAGAATCCGGGCTCGCTGATTTGCAGCGGAGGTTGTCACTCTGGAACGGTTGACTGAAGACCGCAGATGGAACACCGGTGGCAGAAAGAACAATTATTGACCATAGTCTCTGACCATGGTACATATGAACAAATTTAAGTTACTATCCTTCATAAAGAGGTGTCGGTATGGAAACAAATGACGTTATTTCGATTTCGCAATTCAAGGCGACCTGCCTTGCGGTGCTGGATAAGGTAAATCGGACCGGACGCCCGGTGCTGGTTACCCGACACGGAAAACCGATTGCCATGATCGATCCGGCCCCGCTGCCTGATCGCAAGGAATCCTGGCTGGGATCGTATCGTTCAAAAGGCAAGATTGTCGGTGATATTGTCTCTCCGGCATCTGGAGAAAATGAATGGGGGGTATTGAATGAGTGAATTTCTCCTGGACACCCACATTTTTCTCTGGAGTTTGCTGATGCCGGAGCGTTTGTCATCTGATGTCGCTGCGGAACTGGAAAACCTGGACAACGCGCTGTGGCTTTCGCCCATAACGACCTGGGAAGTGATCATCCTTACGGAAAAGGGCCGGATTGAGTTAGACCGGGATCCTGCTGATTGGATGAAACGTGTTCTCGACACGTTTCCATTTTCGCAAGCCGCTTTGAATCATGATGTGGCCATTAAAAGTCGAAAGATCGAATTGCCGCACCAGGATCCCGCCGACCGCTTTATCGCCGCTTCGGCCATGGTGTATGATCTGACGCTGATTACCGCCGACGCCCATCTTATATCCGCATCAAACGAATTTTCTGTTTTCCCCAATCGATAGCTCACGCAAAGACAGCAACGTGAGGGCAAAAGAATGGTTTCACGCAACGGCGCAAAGCTCGCAACGCGAAGATAATTTTATGGTTTTAGAACGTGGCGTCGTGGCGTCTTTGCGTGTGGAAAGGTTTTGTGTTTTGATTGTGGCGCTGAAAAAGCAGGGTTCACGCAACGTCGCAAAGCTCGCAACGTAAAGAGAAATTTTATGGGGGGTAAATGCCGTGGGGCGGGTCTTCGAAAGGCCAGGGCGGATCAGCCTTTTTTCAGGAGCTCATTGAATTGCTGATCAGATATTTCTGCTTGTTTGAGAATGGTTTTTAGCGTCCATCGGTCCAGTTCCTTGTGGTCGGGGATAATGACAACGCTTCCGGTGTTTCGGTTTTTCATTTTAATGTGGCTGCCTCGCTGAGATATCTTTTCATATCCGACCCGTTGAATAATCTTTTCAAGCTTGCGTCCAGAGACCAGTAGTGGTTTGGGGCTCATACCGCCAACTCACAAACCTTATATTTGTCCGGCGGCAACGTGAGATCCAGTGGATCAGCTTCTAAATAGAGTTCAATGGCTTCTTTGAGATTGTCGATGGCTTCTTCTTCCGTGCGGCCTTGGGTCACGCACCCTTTCAAAGCCGGACAATAGGCGACAATATAGCCGTCCATTCCCTGTTCTAAAACGATTTTAAGTTTCATTGATCTATCCCCTATTACTTGCTTGAATCAAGGGTAAGTATTTGAAATTTAGGTTTTTATCGATAAGATAGATTAATGGGGCCGTATCGAGGCCGACTGTTTTTCCTCGAAGATTCTCTATCCATTCCATAATGATTCGGCCCCCCTTTGGATGTTTAAACGTTCAGATAAGACCAATCATATACATTTTTGTTAAAAAATCAAAGTCTCCGCAGGGTTTTTACCTCTGAGGCCTATGCCTTGGAATTGAAAGCAAACGACAAAAATGTCGTTCACAGCGATTTTTTCTGGTTTGCCGGCCTGTTGCCTCAACTGCGGAGGATCGACTTTGATATTTCCATTGTGACGCTGAAAAAGCAATATTTCACACAACACCGCAGCGACGGCAACGTAAAGAGCAAGGCTGGGACTCACGCCATGGCGTAACCCCGCGGTAACACTAGGACAGATCGATATGGGCTTGCAGTCGCCTCTGTACGCTGCGTGGATACTGTTCGGCCATGGCTGCCATGATGGCAGGGTCGAGCCTGTCCGTTTCCAATTCATCGGCTGCGGGCAGGCCTTTGTGAAGATGCAGGGTGTCCAGGACAGCCTTTTCGGCGGTCGCCATGAGAATGTTGTCGACGGTTTCGAATCCGAAGAACAGGTCCTGAGAAATGGTGGAAAATTCGATTTGGATTCCCTGATACGTCAAGGTCCGTCCCCTGCCGACGGCTGTACTCAAGGTGACCACGGTGCAGACCCGGGGAACTTGAAGACTGATACCTCGATAGTTCAAGGCCCACTCACAGCTCACATAGGCCGGCGGGCGAAGGAAACAGGCGACTTCCTCGACCCCTGGAAAACCGTAGAGAAAGGAATTGATGTAGTTGCCGCGGTTGATCCGGTGGACCAACCCCCTGGCCGCGGCCCTGGAAAGAAACACGGCCGCATGGGGCGCGACCTTTTCGGCGTCCGGCTTACGGAAAAGCCTCGGCAGGTTTTTCAGGCGCATCAGGGTCGCCTTTTCCGAGTGCATGGGATTCATGGGGCAGCGACCGGGTTGAGGATCATGCCCTGATCGATGAGGTCGGCAATCACCTGGCGCAAGGCATTGATGAGAGGGGTGAACCGGTCCTCCTGGTATACCGAGAGGGGGGCCGGCGGAATAAAACGCGGCAGGTCCGTGCGCATTGCATTGATGAGCATTTTGGCGGCGGCTTCGCTATGAAAAAAGTCCAGTTCTCGGGCCGGTTGAAATGGCGCCCGATACAGACCCAGTTTCCGTTTTACCACAGGCCATGAGACCCGGACGCCCATCTGGGCGAAAAGCCACCAGACGTCGTAAACATCCCGGCCTTTAATATATATTCGTTCGAACAATGCCCTGATTTTGTCGGACAGGATCTCTTCGGTGGTTTCGGCCAGAACGATGCTGCTGGTGTAAGGCAATACGAGCCGGCCAGAGGAAAGCAAACCAGGGATCTGGGGAAGATCCCGCAAGATATGTCGCTGGAATTCAGGCTGTTCCCCTTTGGCGAGTTGTTCGAACTCCATTGATTACGTTAATATACATAATGGTTTATTTATGTCAACAACTTTGGATTTGGCGGATAGACTCAATGGACCAGGACGACGTCTTGAAAAGCGGGATATCGGGTGCCGGGCGATAAACTTGCCTGAAGCGGGCCCTCATTGAAGGCGCAACGCTTCTTGGGCAGGAATCCCATTTCACCAATGGGGACTTCTGTTTCAATAAGTTGCCAATTATGGCATTTGATTTCCATGAAATTTCGGAGATTATGGACGATGCTTTTCACGGGACAGGCGACGGCGGCAATGTAAAGGGCAAGAACAGGTTTTAAGGGTTTTCACGTGGTGCCTTTGCGTCCCTGTCGGGTCGTAACGTGAAAAGCGAAGCCTGAGTGGCGTGAGGAACGTTTTTTTAGGGAAACAGATCCGAGGCTTCATGGATCAGCGGGTTTATAACATGTACGTCGTTGATTCGATGCTCCTGGGGCCCGTTGTAAAGCACGTAGCCCGGAGCGCAGGGGCTTCCGGAGGCTTGGCGGAATCGTTCGATTCCTTTTAAAAATGACTTGGTGAAGGTGGCGGCCGACTTGATTTCAATGGGTACCAGCCGCCTGCCTCGGCGCCAGACCAGGTCGACTTCGTTGCCGTTGGTGTCCCGGTAAAAGAAGAGGTCCGGGCGCCGGCCGAGATTCAGCGAGGCCTTAGCCAGTTCCAGAATGACTAGGTTTTCGTACAACCCGCCCCGCAAAGGATCCCGGGCGGCCTGCACCGGCGTTTCGATGCCCAGCAGGAAAGCGGCCAGCCCCGGATCGGTGAAATAGATCTTGGGCGATTTGATCACCCGTTTTCGAATGTTGGCAAAATAGGGTCGCAGCTCGAAAACGACGAAAGAGGCCTTGAGTACGCTGATCCAGCTCTTGATTGTGGGGGAAGAGACGCCCGTGTCGCTGCTCAGGGCGTTGTAGTTGATCACCTGTCCGATCCGGCCGGCAAGCAATGTCAGAAATTGTTGAAAGGCCGACAGATCCTTGAGGTGGATCAACGCACGGACGTCGCGCTCAACGTAAGTCTGCAGATAGCCGTTGTAGAACCGGTTGGGGGTCAAACGGTCCTTGTGCACCCGCGGAAAAGTGCCGGTGACGATCAGTTCGAAGGCGTCCCACCGGCGACGGTAATGGCGGATTTCTGCCAGGGAGAAAGGCAGCAGGGTCAGGATCGCCGTGCGTCCGGCCAGAGACTGGCTGATGTTTTGCTGCAACTCGGGTTGATGGCTGCCGGTGACGACGAACATGCCGGGCCGTGGATTGTGGTCCACGATGCCCTGGATATAGGAGAGCAACGCAGGGGTGCGCTGGATTTCGTCGAGAATGGCACCTTCGGTCAACCGGTCCAGAAAGCCACGGGGGTCGGTTTCGGCCGCCAGGCGCTGGTCGGGATCCTCCAGCGAATGGTAGGCCCGGCCCGGAAAGGTCATCTGGGCCAAGGTGGTTTTGCCCGACTGCCGCGGACCGGTGATCGTCACCACCGGGTATTCGGCCGCCGCTGCCTTGAGTTCGTCGGTTATTTGCCGCCGGATCATGCAACGGACCTTACCATTGAATTATGAATATCACAAGTTAAACTTTAGATATTCATAATTCGATAACTTCGAACCGTGGCGTCGTGGCGTCGTGGCGTGAGGAAAGATTTTTCATGGTTTTGTTAAGCCGGCTTTCTTTTCCGGCGGGGAGGGGTTGAGGATTTTGTCCAGGTTCTCTTTAATGCTGTCCACCTGGTAGCCGGAGAGGGTGAACGGGTAAGGGCTGGCCGAAGAGACGGCCGGGTAGCCGGTGGCATCCTTTTCGGCCTTTTCAAAGATTTGCAGGCGGTATTCGGCCTTCCCGCCGAGCACCATGGTGTATAGTGGATCTGAAAAGGCCGTCTTTTTCTCGTCATCGATGAACATGTCGCAGGAGAGCCGGCCCAGGGCGCTGATCAGGCCTTTGATGCTCTCCGGGTCCACGGCGTGACCGTCGGCCAGGCGCCATTGGGCCTCGGGGGCCGCGGCCGCTTTTTCGCCGGCTTTCTCTTCGACTTTTCCCGGTGCTGCCGTGTGCAGCGCCAATCGTGTCGTTTTTCCGGCAACGGTCAGCTCCGCCCGCTGGATTTCATCGGCCTTAAAAGAGAGCACCGAACGGTCGCGCAACTGGCCTGCGCTCCGGTCAAAGCGGCTTCGAAAGTCTTCCCGGGCATGGTAGACGTTGGGATCGCCGTCCAGCCGGACATGGGTGTGCTGGTAGGTGGACGCGGATTTTCCCACATCAAAGGATCGGACCTGTTTTTTGCCTTGCCAGGCCTTGACCGCAATGCGGTTGGCTTTGTCCAGATCGTAGCGGGCGTAACTCTTGGCTTCGGAAACCAGGGCGGTGATCTTGAGTTCCGCGACGATGTCGATCATGCCCCGGACTTTGTCCGCGTCTGCCGGCCACTGCTGGGGCATGATACGCCATTTTTCGTCCTGTTTTTCCAGGACAACGGTCTGCCCGGCGTGGATCATCTCCAGCTTGGAGATCTTGTTGGCGGTGACCGGGGTCAGTTGGGGCAGATCGAAATGGGTCCGGTCGGTCTTTCTCAGGCCGATGTAGGCGACGGCAGCCACCATGACCGCCACCAGAATGAGCATTTCCTTCTTCAGCTTCATCTTCTCCTCACTTGCTGGCAAACATCAGGCGGATTCGATTTTTCCGGGCGCGTCGCCGCATCCAGGTGATCAGGCCGAAAACCACCACCAGGACGGGAAGCCCGACAATGTTGGCGGATTTTAAGGCGGTCTTGACTAGGGCGCCGGTCTGGATCAGGGGGTTGAAGCGCTGCTCCTTGCTGCGCATCACGGCCACATCGTCGCGGTCGTTCAAGCTGTCGATGACGTTCATGGCGAAGATCTCGTTGGGGCTGTTACCGCCGGCGGACAGCAGGGTGTCGGAGATGATGTCCGATGATGCCACGAGGATGATTTTTGCCGGTACTCCCTTGGCGATAAAATTTCCTTTGGCTTCGACGCCGCTTAAATCCACCGCTGCTTTTTGCTTGGGTCCATCGGTGTTTCCCGCGTTTTCATTCTTTTCGGAGGCGGGTGCTGTGCCGGCTTTTACCGGGATCGGTTTGCCGTCGAAATAGCTGGGAAAAGACCCCTCCACCCGATAGGCCAGGTCGAACCGGGTCATTTCGGCGCTGGCCGGGGGCGGGGTGAGGAACATGGGGTTGAAATTGATCCGGTCGCCCATGGTCCATGCCTCGTCGGACGAGGTGAACATGCGGGTCGCCGCAAGCCCATTGTCCTTGATCCGTTTTTCATCCAGCTCCAGCGGAGAAATCTTGATGGTGATCAACCCCTTGATGTTCTTCATGAAGGGCAGATCCTTGTTGATGTTCGCGTTTCGAATCACCGGCGCAAAGTAGATCTGCCGTTCGCCGCCGCCCATGGCCTGGGGGGTCTGTTGCTTGTAGCAGTTCTTGTCCATGACATAGGTCTTGGTGATTCGGATGCCCCAGTGGTTGAGCAGTTTTTCCAGGCCGGTGTCCAGGGGGATGTATGTCGGTCCCTGGTTGAGTCCCATGGCCTGCTGACGGGGGTCCATGCTTTCCTTGTGGCCGTCGAGAAAAAGCGCAAGGCTGGTCCCCCGCATCAGGGCCTGGTCGATCTGGTAGAGTTCCCAATCGCTGAATTTTTCCGTCGGCCCGGCGATGACCAGGCATTTGAGGCTGTCAGGGACCGTGTCGGTCTTCAGGTCAATGGGCTTGAGGGTATAGTTTTGTCGGGCCAGATCGGAAAAGCCGCTCATGGTGTCCTGGCGGTTGGGCGCCATGCGCGACGGACCTGAAATGGACGGGGTGCCGTTGCTGGCCAGGTATCCCAGATTCTCGTTGATATCCACCAGAGATTCCACGTTGGTGCTGATGATCTCTTCGATCTGTTCTTTTTCCAGAAGGTTGTATTGGGTGCCGAGGATGGGGATGCGGATGACCTCCAGGAGCTGGGATTCGATCTTCCGGTCGCCCAGTTCCATGACCAGGCCGATCAGTCCCTTGCCCGCCGAGATTCCGGCCTTGGGCAGGTCGGGCCATTTCAAGGCCAACAGGTCGTGTTTTTGGCTGATGGCTTCGAGGTTGTTCTCCTTTGTCGGATCCACGACCGTCAATTCCAGACGGTCGTAGTTCTTCTTATTGAGATTTTTCACCATGTCGGCAAATTCGGCGGGCAGTTTGGAAAGGCCTTCCAGACCCATGTAGGGGGCCACCTGGAGCAGGGATGATGACAGATAGAGCCGGACGTGGATCTTGTCCTTTAAGGCCAGAAGGGCGCTGGTTTTATTGCTGAGCTTTTGAATGGCCGTGGTGAGTTTGTATTCCAGGCCTTCGGTGGCGGTCAGGGTGCCAATGCGCTCGATGACATCTCCGTGAATGAGTACCAGACCCATATAGGCCAGCTTGAATTTGACCTCGTCTTCTTCGATAACCTGGATTTGGACCGGATGAATGCCGTAGTTCTTGGCCAGGGCCTGGTTTTCCCGGGCAGCCGGGTTGACGCTTTCCGATTCGGGACTGACATTGTAAAAGCGGTAGTTGAAGTAGCGGTTGCCGTTCAGGGCGTACTCTTCCAGCAGGTCGCGCAGGTACCGTTCGGTGTTGTTGTGGGGTGCGGGCAGGTCCTTGGTGAAAAAAACGTTGATGGTCAGCGGCTCGCTCAATGTCGAAACCACCTTCCGGCTGACGGCCGACAGGGAATAGGCCTGGTTGGCCGTCAGGTCTATCCTGAAAAATAGGGTGATGCCGACGATGTTGATGAGCACAATGGCCGCCAGGTATGACAGGAGTTTGACGTATTTGCCGATTCTGTCTTTTCTCTCCATCCTACTTTTTCTCCTTCATGGCCAGGTCCGTTGCATAGAGACCGATGAAAATCACACTGAGAAAGTACAACACGTCCCGTGAATCGATGACGCCCTTGGCGATATTTTGAAAATGCGTGCTCGCCCCCAGATAGCCGATTGTGCCAAGCAAAAATCGCGGGAAGAAAAAAAGCATTTTGTCGATAAGGGTCAGGGAAAAGCAGATGGCCATGCCGACGATAAAGGAGATGATCTGGTTGCGGGTCAGCGACGATGCGAACAGGCCCACGGCAACATAGGCCGAACCCAGCAGGAGGGTGCCGATGTAGCCCCCGATGACCGGTCCCCAGTCCAACTGACCCAGGGTGGCCACGGTGGCCGGATAGAGCAGGGTCGGCACCAGCATGGCGGCCACGAATCCCGACGCGGCCAGGAATTTGCCAAGGACGATGTCCCGATAGGTCACCGGCAGGGTCAACAGGGTTTCGTAGGAGCCGACGTTGAGTTCTTCGGAAAACAGTCGCATGGTAACAGCTGGTATGACAAAGGAGAAGATGACCGGGAGCAGGTTGAAAAAATGCCTCAGGCTGGCTTCGTCATAGAGGAAAAAGGTCGAGAAAAAGAACCACCCGGTCACCAGAAGAAAAATGGCGATGACGATATAGGCGATGGGCGATACGAAATAGTCCAAGAACTCCTTGCGAAGGATGTGGATCACCTGCTGCATGCTAACGCTCCCTGGTCAGTTCGCGGAAAATGGTTTCAAGGGATTTGACTTCCTGGCGCAGTTCCAACAAAACCGCGTCGGTCTGTTTGATGGCGGCGTAGACACCGGCCCGCGGATCGCAGCCGTCCTTGCAGGTCAGCTGGAAATCGACGAGGGCGTCGTTGTCGGCAGCCACCGTGTCCACGCGCTCGACCCCCTCAACGGCAGCCAGAGCCTGTTGTAGTGCACCGGCATCGGCCTGTGCGAGCGATATATGAATATGTTGCGCCTGCTTCGATGACTGCATCAGCGACTCGGTGTCGTTGTCGGCGATGATTTGTCCCTTGTTGATGATGATGATCCGGTCGCAGGTGGCTTCGGCCTCGCTGAGGATATGGGTGGAGAGGATGACGGTTTTTTCCCGGCCGATTTGTCGAATGATGTCTCGAATTTCCACGATCTGATTGGGATCGAGGCCCGAGGTCGGTTCATCCAGGACGAGGATTTCCGGATCGCTCATCATGGCGTGGGCCAGCCCGACCCGTTGCTTGAGCCCCTTGGAAAGTTCTTCGATGGTCTTGTGCATGATGTCGTGAATGCCGCAAGTGTCCGCCAGTTGACGGATGCGCGCCATTCGGGCCTCGGCTCCCATGCCGCGGATCCGTGCCACGAAATCCAGGTAATCGTGGACCAGCATGCCGTGGTAGAGGGGGGCGGATTCGGGCAAATAGCCCATCATCTGCTTGATTTCCAGGGGGTTGTCCGCGATGGAGAAATCCTTGACCTCAATGCTACCGGAGGTGGGCGGGAAATACCCGGTCAGCATTCGCAAGGTGGTTGTTTTTCCGGCGCCGTTGGGGCCGAGCAGGCCCACGACTTCCCCTTTTTGAATGTCGAAGCTGATTCGGTCCACGGCACGGAAGCCGTCATAGTGCTTGCTCAGTTGATCGACATGGATCATTTGCGATTGTCTCCTTATTATTCCGGTTCAGTCACGGATGGTTTTGCTCAGGTTGGGCATGGTCTCCGGCTTGCCTCTTTCCATGTAACGGCTCTCGCCCTCCCGGCGGGTGACATTTTCGTAAACCCCGTCGTCTCGCTTGACCAGCTTGGTAAACCCCAGGTCGCGTAGACCTGCGTTGCCCTTGGGGGTACTGATGCTGGCCAGGGAGAGCAGCTTTTTCACCTTCCCGTTGCACTGGGGGCATCGGGTGAGCGAAGGATCGGCCATGGGCTGGGTGACGTCGAAGACCCGACCCAGGCTGCAGGGAGCCTCAAGGTGCTGGTATTCGTAAACTGGCATGACGAACCTCATTTCAGTGGGTTACCCATGGGCGCCGCAGTTCATCCCGACGCCCAGCGTCGATCCTTATAGCAGAAAATGCAAGGGGATCAAAATGACCATTTGGTCAGGTTTCTTTCTGGCTGGTCGGGAAGCGGGGGCAATCGGTCCCGGCCGGCATCAATATCCATGGTAACGGAGAAAAACTAACCATGATCTCCGGGGTGTCAAGGTGCCGGTGTTTATCGAATCAATAGCGAATCCGGATGGTTGGGGCTGATTAAAACCTCTAATCAACCCGGGCATTGACGATGTCGATGGCTGTTGCCTGGCCCATCGATACTAACGATTGGATTTTTTTCGAGCGGTAGCGTAGCCACCTACCTGCCTATGAAAAACCAATCGAATATAAAACCAAAAGGTTACCAGCGGTTTACCAAAAGCCCCGCATTCCTGGTCAACGGCACCTACACCTGGGTGCGGTGGATTCTGGGCGTGATTTTCTTATATGCCGGCGGCAGCAAGCTGGTCGACCCGCGTTCTTTTGCCGTGCTCATTGATGCTTACGGCCTGGTTCCGCCCCCCCTGCTGATGCCTGTGGCGGTAGGGTTGCCGGCCCTGGAGGTCATCGCCGCAGCCGGTCTGATGGCCGATGTGCGAGGCAGCCTGGCCGCCATGGCCGGCCTGACGCTCCTGTTCGTGGTCATTCTCGGTTACGGTGTCCATATGGGGCTGGATGTAGATTGCGGCTGCTTCGGGCCGGAAGAGATCGAAGCCGAGGCGTTTCACGGTCTGAAAACCGCCATCTACCGTGACCTGGCCATGCTGGCGGGCATGGGATACCTCTACTGGTGGCGTTTCAGCCGGGCCTACTCGCCGGTAAGGCTGAGGCCCCTATTTAAACGAAAATCAATGGATAAGGAGCGGTCATGACGGGAAGGAATCACAACGCAGTGGTGTGGACGATGACGTTGATGCTGGTATTGGCCCTAAGCACCCAGGCATGGGGCTGGGGCAAGAACAAGTTCGAACTGGAGGTGGAAAAGGAGGCCGGTGCCGTCAAACTGGTGCGCGAAGTCCAGCGGGGCGGCTACGATGTGGTGACCACCGATGAACTCAAGGCCTGGATTGACAGCGGCAAGAAAATGGTCATTGTTGATACCATGCCTTACGAGGCCAGCTACAAAAAGAACCATGTTCCGGGTGCTGTCCAGTTTCTTTTTCCCATTCCGGATATGACCCAGTGGGACACCCGGGAGACCGGGGGGAAAACCCAGGCCGATTTTGAGGCGCTGCTTGGCCCGGACAAGAACCAGATCGTTGTGGTGTATTGCGGCTTTGTCAAATGTACCCGAAGCCACAACGGCGCTGCCTGGGCGGTAAAGATGGGTTACAAGAACGTCTATCGGTATTCCGGCGGTGTTTTTGCCTGGCTGGGCGCCAAGCTTCCCGTTGAAAAAGTCGATTAGACCGACTTTTGCATTTGATGGGATGCAAGTGCATCACGCCGATGTGTTGTAAGAAGTTGTTTTTTAACCACAGAGATTACGGAGCATACCGAGTGGCTTTGATATATTGACTGCCTCTGTGTGCTTTGTGGTGACTCGAATTTTTCTATGGTCCTGATCGAATTGCAGGAAACCTGTATGTTCAGCTATAAGAGGAAAGACCCATGGGCCGACCCCATTTTAATCCGTTGACAACGCCGGCCGAGCCGGAGTCAAAAGAAGCGGTCGAGGCCCTTGTCCGCCTGATTCGGGACAAGGCCGAAAACCTCTTCCTGACCCGCCAGTTCTACTGCACGGAGTCGGTTCTTTTGGCCCTGAACAATGGGCTGGGGGGCGGGCTTACCGACGACCAGGCCATTGCCGTTGCAGCCCCCTTTTCCATCGGGGTCGGAGAAAGCGGGTGCATGTGCGGCGCCCTGGCCGGAAGTATTCTGGCTGCGGGTCTGTTGGTGGGAGACAGTGCCCCCTATCGCCACCGCAACGCATCCCGGAAGGCCTCCGGGCATCTGCACGACCTTTTCAAAGGGCGCTTTGGCGGGGTCTGTTGCCGGGTCTTGCGGAAAAAACGGGATGCCACCGCTGCCGATGCATTTAAAGCATGCGCCCAGGTGACGGCCGAGGCCGCCGGGATGACGGCACGCTATCTCATGGGCCTGCGCCCCGGGCTCACCCTTACGGCCGATCGGAAATTTCTCCAAAGCCGTGATTCCCTCACCAGCGGCACCCTGCAAAGACTTTCGCGTCTGGTTGGTGCTTAACCCCTTCTTTTCAATTCGCCATTGAGATCCATTTCCTCAGGGCATGGCCAGAGTCCATCGGCGTAAGCGTTCACAGGGCATCACGCCGAGGCGTGACTTTGTTTCCGGGCATTTGAAGTACGAAAAAAGTACGTCTGCATGCCCGGCGCCTCGCATCTGCGGCACCCTGTAAACGCTTACCGTGCGAGGGTTTGGAATTCCGTATCGTTTCAACCCCGTGAACAGTTACCAATTGTCTATGCCGAGGCCGTTTTGTTGCAAGTCACTTTAGCTCACTTTAGGCACTCCACACTGATTCGGGAGGGCGGCAACCCAGCCCCTTCTATGGGCATCCCAAAGCCTTGTTCGCTGGGCCAGGATTCTTTACTCACTAGCCCCGGAGCCGTTCCTTGAGCGCCCGGATCAGGGCGGTGCAGAACTGGTTGGCGTCGGCCACCACGGCCACATCGGCCAGGCGCATCATGGTGGCGTTTTCGTTCTTGTTGACGGCAATGACAAAGTCGGCATCTCCGATGGCGGCCGTGTGCTGAATGGCGCCGCTGATGCCGCAGGAGATCAATACCTGGGGGCGGACGTGTCGGCCGGCCTGTCCTACCAGGGCCTCGGGGTCAGCCCAGCCGGCGTAGACCACGGGGCGGGTAGCCCCGACTTCACCCTCCATGAGCCGGGCCAGTTCGAAGAGCTTTTTGAACTTGGCCTTGCTGCCCATCCCCCGACCCCCGCAGATTACCACCCGGGCATCTTCCAGGCGCTGCTCCCGGGGCGGTTGCTTTTGGGTGCTTACCAGCCGGACCCGTTCGCCGGGCAGGTCGCCGGGCACGGGAATTTCAACCACCTCTCCGATCGCCTCGGCATTGTGGGGGATCTCCTGAAAGATGCCGGGGCGCACCGTAGCCATCTGGGGTCGGCTCTGGGGCGTGACGATTTTGGCGATGAGGTTGCCGCCGAAGCTCGGCGCAGTCTGGACCAGCAGACCGTCTGCATCAATGTCCAGGCCGATGCAGTCGGCGGTCAGGCCGGTATTGAGCCGTTTGGCCACCTTTGGGGCGAATTCCCGTCCGAAGCCGGTGGCGCCGACGAGGATGGTTTCGGGCCGGTATTGTTCGGCAAGGCCGACCATCAGCGCCGTGAAGGCCCCGATTCGGTAGCGGTACAGGGCCGGGTCCGATGCCACGTAGACCGTCTGGGCGCCGTGGGCGATGTATTCGTCCACCCATTCGGCTACGTCTTGACCAAAGACCACGGCGCAGACCCGGCCGCCGGTGATGTGGGCAAGCTCCCGTGCCCGTGCCAGAAGCTGGAGGGTGATGCGGTTTTGAAAGTAGTTGCGCCAGTCGCCGAAGACCCAGATATCTTTTGAAGCAGCGGTCATGATCCCTCGCCGTGGTCGTGGGTTTTCAGGTCCTTGCCCATGGCGCCGATGATCCGGTCTTCGAAACGGTCCAGCAATTCTTCGATGATCCGTTTGGGCGGCCCCTTGAGAACAAGATTGTCTTTGCCGGTGGTGGGCGAATAGACGTCGAGGATGCGGGTCGGCGACGCGCCCATGCCGAGGCACGCCGCTGCCAGGCCGAGGCTTTCGGCGTCGTGGACGGTGATGTCGGCCCGGTTGAAAGCTGCCTCCAGGCCGGCCATGGTCAGGTATCGCGGTGCGTAGGCCCCGGTGGTCACGGTGACCAGGCCGGGCAGATCCATTTCCAGGGTTTCGAGAAAATCGTCGGAGACCCGTTTCATGCGAAGCAGTCCGTCCGAATAGGCCAGATCCTCGATGTAAGCCACGCCGGGGATGTCCAACGCTTCGGCAAGCTGGGGGCCGACCTGGGCCGTCTCGCTGTCGCTGGTGTAGCAGCCGCACAGGATCAAATCAAAGTCCGGACACTCTTTGCCAATCGCATGGGCCAGGGTTTGTGAGGTGATCAGGGTATCGGCGCCGGCCATGCGCCGGTCGGTGAGCAGAAGGCCGTGGTCGGCGCCCAGGGCCATGGCCTCATGAAGGACCTCTTCGGCCATGGGCGGGCCCATGGTGATGGCGGTGATGACCGCCCCGTGGTCGCGCTTGAGACAAAGGGCGGCCTCCAGGGCGTGCAGGCAGGCCGGGTTCATCATCCCCTCGGCCACCTCCCTCATGAGGGTGCCGGTTTTTTTGTCCCAGGGCAGTTCCGATACCAGGGGGACTTGTTTGATGCAGACGACCAATTTTAGCATGGGAAATATCGACCTCGATCAAGAGTACCCACGTCTTTGCGACGGGGCCGGGTTATGCTGTTCCGATTGTTGGAAAATGCCTAAAATGCACTAAAATTCGAAATGCCTAAAATTGATGAGTCACTACGCTCCGGCTCTTTTCAACTAAAATATGGGAGGATTCCATAATTTTAGGCAATTAAGTCACTTAAGGCATTTCGAATTGGTAGTCTCCTCAGGTCAGCCGGTTCAAAATGGCCCGGGAGATGACCATGCGCTGGACCTCACTGGTCCCTTCGTAGATCTCCGTGACCTTGGCATCGCGGAAATAGCGCTCCACGTCGTATTCCTTGCTGTATCCGTAACCGCCGTGAATCTGAACGGCCCGGTCCGTTACGGCCACGGCGGTTCGGCTGGCGTGGAGCTTGGCCATGGCTGCCTCGGCGGTAAACGGCTGTCCGGCGTCCTTGAGGGCGCAGGCCCTGAAAATCAGCAGGCGTGCGGCATCGATCTCGGTGGCCATCTCCGCCAAATAGTTGCCAATGGTCTGAAAGGCGCTGATCGGCCGCTGGAACTGATGGCGTTCCTTGGCATATTTGACAGCTGCGTCAAAGGCTCCCTGGGCGATTCCCAGGGCCTGGGCCGCAATGCCGATGCGTCCCGTGTCCAGGGCCGCCAGACCGATTTTCATGCCGTCGCCCAAGTGGCCCAGCCGGTTTTCTTCGGGCACGCGGCAGTCCTCAAAGAAGAGGGAAGAGACCGGATTGGCCCGCATGCCGCAAAGATCCTCGATCTCGCCCACGTCAAAGCCCGGCGTTCCCTTTTCCACCACAAAAACCGAAGCCCGGGGGGGGGCTTTGTCACCGGGGGAGACGGTAAACACCAGGGCCGTTCCGCAGATGCCGCCGTTGGTGACGAAGATCTTGGTGCCGTTGATCATGTAGCCGTTTCCGTCGGATTTGGCGTGGGTTTCCACGCCACCGGCATCGGAGCCGGCGTTGGCTTCGGTCAGGCAGAAGGCGCCGATCCGCTCGCCGCTGGCCAGGGCCGGCAGAAATCGCCGCTTTTGCGCTTCGGTGCCGAATCTGAAGATGGGATAGGCCGCCACGGAATTGTGAACGGTCACGCAGAGCCCGACGGCCGCACAGACTCGGGAGAGTTCCTCCACGGCGATGGCGTAGCTGATGCTGTCCAGGCCGGCGCCGCCGAAGGCCTGGGGCAGTTGGAGTCCGAAGAAGTTCAGGGGGCGCATTTTCTCGATGACCTCCCAGGGAAAGCGCCGGTGCTGGTCGATGTCATGGGCAATGGGGCTCAGTTCGGTCTCGGCGAACCGTCGCATGGCCTTTCTCACCATCTTGTGTTTCATGCAGGGGCTGAAGTCCATAATCCCTTTTTCCGATAGCGTTGCGCTGAAATAAAGTCGCCCTATTTACCACAAAGACACAAAGGCCACAAAGACAGGGCATTGCATTTGTTTATATTCTTCTTTGTGTGCATTGTGTGGTGGTTTCAAGGCCTTTTTTGCGACGACATCAATATTGATGATGGTTCGCACATTGCTGGGAGCCACCCGGGGGCACCGGTTTTAAGGAGGAGACGCTCTCAGCACTTCATAGAAACTTGGGCGGTCGTTTTTCCATGACGGCGCAAATCCCTTCGGTCACATTGGGGCTCTGACAGCAGATGCCCTGAAAGGCCGCGGCCCGGATCAGGGTGTCGTCCAGGGTTTGGCGGTTGGCGGCATGTACCTGTTCCTTGATGACCCGAAGGGGCAGCGCCGGCATGGCGGCAATCCGTCCGGCCAGTGCCATGGCCCGCTCCGGCAGGTCGCTATCGTCCACCACCGCGTTCACCAGACCGATGCGTTCGGCCCTTTCCGCGGTGATGGTTTCACCGGTCATGAGCAATTCCATGGCGCGGGCCGGCCCGATGAGCCGGGTGAGTAAAAATTCGGCGCCCATGCCCGGGTTGATGCCGAGCCGGATAAAGGTGAATCCGATTCGGGCCGAGACAGAGGCGATCCTCAGATCACAGGCCAGGGCCAGGCAGGCGCCGGCGCCGATGGCCGGTCCCCTCAGGGCGGCGATGACCGGAATCTCCAGGTTCAGCACCGACAGAAAGGATCGGTAGAACCGAAGCAATTGAGCCTGGTTAACTTCCGGGGTGCCTGTAAGCTGGGTCTGGAGCATTTTGAGGTTGCCCCCGGCGCAGAAGGCATTCCCTGCGCCGGTAATCACCAGTGCCCGGGCTTGGGCATCGCCTTGAATCTGCCGCACGGCTGCCGCGAATTCTTCGGCCATGGTGTCATCCATGGCGTTTTTCATTTCCGGCCGGTTTAGGGTCAGCCGGACCACACGGTCTATCTTTTCGACAATCAGGGATGGATCGGACATGGATATCTCCGGTTTCAATTTATTGCGAAGTATCGGGTTTAATACCCCGTCGCTTGCGACGATAAGACTGAAATGATCCTTAGCGGATACCCCGTCCGCTTGCGGCGGGGTAGTTCATTGATTTCGTCAACCAAGCCCCTTTTAGGGGTTGTACAAGGCAACATCCTTTGGTTGAGGATGCTTTACTTGACCGACCCGGCCCCGTCGGCTTCGATGAGCTGTTCCAGGCCGTCGACCAGGGCGTCATCCATGAATTTGAGCTTGCGGATGGTCTCCGGGGTAAACAGGGCAAAGGTTCCGGTGGAGCGGGCGCAGAGAACGCCGTCGGTATCATAGAGGCGCCCCTCGATTTTCGCCTCTCTCTCGCTGACCCGCTCCAGCACGCGTCCTTCGGCCTGGATCGGTTTTCCGGTGAAAACCGGTTTGAGAAAGTCAACCTGCATGGACCGGGTCAGAATTACCCGACCCAGAAGATAGACGGCGGACCGTCCCATGATTTCGTCCAGGATGGTCGAGACCACCCCGCCGTGCACAAGATGGTTCCACCCACAGAGGTGATCGGGCACTGAAAGCCGGGAGATGACCGCCTCATCCGCGGCAAGGAAGGTCATCTTCAGTCCATGGGGATTGACGGGGCTGCACCCGAAGCAGTTGTGATCCTGCATGTTGGGTAGAAGTTTTAAGGATGCTGTATCGATCATGTTTTTTCTGTTTTGCCTTTCTTTGTATCTTTGTGGTTTCAAATGACCTTTTACGAATGCGTCAAGTGAAAAGCCTTATGGACGGCAGACCGGCCTTGCGCGGCAAAGCCGCGCCTCATACGGTTGCCCCGGCAAATTTATTTAAAGGCCAGACGTGTGCCGTCCGTCGATTCGATTGCCCGGCCGATGATGCCGGCGTCAGCAATGCCCGCGGCATGCAGCGCAGCGACCAACGGCTGTGCCTGGACCTCGGGAACGGCCGCCATAAGGCCGCCGTTGGTTTGAGGATCGAAGACAATTTCGCGATGCCACGGGGGCAGGTCCGTTTCGAACCGGGCATCGGCCTTCACCATGCTCCGATTGGCCGCGTTGACGCCGGTGGACATGCCCCGTCGGTACATATCCAGTGCTTCGACCATGACCGGCAGATTTTCGATTTCAATTTCCAGACAGACGCCGGAGCCGGTTGCCATTTCATGGCCGTGTCCGGCGATGCCGAAACCGGTGACATCCGTGGCGGCATGGATCTCAAATGTTGCCAGGACTTCGGCAGCGATTCGGTTTAAGGTGGTGATAATATCGATGCAGGCGTCCATGGCCCGTGCCGACACCCATTTTTTCAGGGCGGCATTAAACAGGACCCCCGATCCGACCGGTTTGGTCAGGATCAGGGCGTCGCCGACGCGGACACCGGCGTTGGTCCAATATTTCTCCGGGTGAACGATGCCGGTGACCGACAAGCCGTATTTGGGTTCATCGTCGTCAATGGAATGTCCGCCGGCCAGCACCGCGCCGGCCTCGGTGATCTTGCTCAGGCCGCCGGCAAGGATCTGCCGCAAGCTCTCCTGGGGCAGTTTTTTGGACGGAAAGGCCACCAGATTCAGGCAGGCCAAGGGCTTGCCGCCCATGGCGTAGACATCGCTCAAGGCGTTGGCCGCGGCGATCTGTCCGAAAACGAATGGGTCGTTGACCGGCGGTGTGATGAAGTCAGCGGTCATCACGATGGCCGTGCGGTCGTCGAGGCGGTAGATGCCGGCATCGTCGCTGGTGTGAAAGCCGACCAGCAGATTCGGGTCGCGGTTCTGAGGCAGTCCCGCCAGAAGCTCTCCCAGCCCGACCGGGCTGATCTTGGCCGCTCAGCCGCAGGTTTTGGACAGACTGAGCAGGGTCGGCTTTTGAAACATGTTGTGGAAAGCGTTCATGGTCGCTCCGGTGGGCGTGGATTCTTTACTTCACAGTAGGCATCCATGTTGCGGTTCGTAAATAAGTTACTGCACTCTTGATCCGGGTCAGCCGTCGAGCACCTGCCGGACGGCCATTGCCAGTTCTGTCCGGTCCATGGGTTTGTATATCAGCTTGCGGATGCCCAGCGCCCTGGCTTGGTCTTCGTCCATGAGCGGGCTGAAGCCGGTGCACATGATGATGGGCAGGTCAGGGCGGGCCTGAAGCATGCGCCGGGCCAAAACGTCGCCGGTGACTTTGGGCATGGTCAGATCGGTTATCACCAGATCGAAAGCCGAGGGGTCTTTTTCGAATTCGGCCAAGGCCGCTTGGGCATCGGTAAAGGCCCGGGGCCGGTAGCCCAGACCCGTGAGCATCTTTTCGAGCATTTTGACGGTCTGTACCTCATCTTCCACCAGCAGGATTTTTTCGCTGCCCGAAGGCGGGGCCAGGGCGTCAACAGGGGCCGTTTCCGGCACTTCCCGGGTTGTGCACGGAAGATAGATTTCAAACACCGATCCCAGCCCGGGCGTGCTCCTGACCTGAATGTCTCCGTCATAGGCCTTGACGATGCCGTGAATGACGGCCAGCCCCATGCCGGTTCCGTCCCCTGTCGTCTTTGTGGTGAAATAGGGTTCAAAGATTCTTTCCCGAATTTCGTCGGCCATGCCGGATCCGGTGTCATGGACGGTCAGCTTGGCGTAGGTGGCGGAATCCAGGTCCAGGTCCCGGGGGTTGTCTTCGCTGGCGATGCGCACCGTTTCCAGAGTGACGGTCATGACCCCGCCCTGAGGGGTCATGGCGTGAAAGGCGTTGGTACACAGGTTTATAATGATCTGCTGGATCTGTGACGGATTGGCCAGCACCGGGCCGCATCGAGAGTCGATCTGTTTTTGAATCTCCACATTGGCGGGCAGGGCGGCTCGTAGCAGGTTGAGGGCCTCGGTGATCAGGGGTTGCATTTCCAGTGGGATGCGATCCGGAGCGTCCAGCCGGCTGAAGGTCAGGATCTGGCGGATCAAATCCTGGGCCCGATGGGCGGCGATGAGCACTTCCTGCATGCTCTCCCGGGAACTCGACTCGTCGGGAAGATCGTCTAAGGCCATTTCGGTGAACCCGATGATGGGGTAGAGGATGTTGTTGAAGTCGTGGGCCACCCCGCCGGCCAGGGTTCCGATGGCCTCCATTTTCTGGCTATGGCGTATCTGGCGTTCAAGTCTGCTCTTTTCCGTCTCATGGTCCTTGAGTGCCGCCTTCATGCGGGCAAAGGCATCGGCGGTTTCCTGAATTTCCTTGTAGACGCTCCGTGGCATCGGGGTCGGGTCGAGCCGGTGTTCCCGAACGGCCAGGGCCTCTTGCTCCAGGGCGGCCATGGGGCGAATGATTCCCCGGCCGACGAACAGCCCGATCACCGTGGCGATAATGGAGATGATCACTGTCATGAAGACGATAAAGGCGCCGTTGGCCTTGATTGCTCCCAGGTAGTCGTTTTCGGGAATGTAAACACCGATCACCCACGGCCACTGCTCGTCTGAAAAAGGGGTGAACATGACGGTGTAAACTTCCCCATCGCTTTCGAATTTGGCAAAGAGCGGTTTGTCGATGACCAGTTTGCCGCTGTTGTCCCGCTGCCAGTTGACCGCTTCAAAGGCTTTGCGGCTCAGTGGGTCATCGATTTCGCTAATCTTGACCAAACGGGTTTTTCCCGGTGCCTCCGGGTTGGCCATGGTGATCTTTTCCAGGTCCGGAAAGGCCACCACGTCCTCGTTTCGATTCATCATGAAGGCGCGGCCGTTTTTCCCGATCCGCAGTTTTCCGATGAAGGTGGAGAGTTGGTCGATTTCAATGTCCACCCCCACGATCCCCTTGAGGAATTCTTTGTCCTGGAAAACCGGCCCGGCGATGGTGATGCCCGGCTTCTGGGAAGTGAAAAAAACATAGGGGTCGGTCCAGACGATCTTCTTTTCCGTTGCGGCCTTGGTGTACCAGGGCCGGATCCGCGGATCGTAGGTGTCTTCGGGATCGGATTCCCGGGCCACCACCTCCAGGTCACGGTTCCGCCAGATGAGGCTTACCTGGCGCCGGCCGTCCATGTGCCGGATGATTTTGGTTCGAAAACCGTCGGGGGATCGGGCGCTGTTTCGTCTCACATCGTAGAAGTCGCCGTTGGGATTGCCGAAGTAGATACCGGAAAAATGGGGATAGATGGCGAGTTGGTCATAAAAATACTGTTCCAGGACGCTGATCTGGTTTTCTGCACTTCCCACCACATTGCCGGTGATCAGCCGCTTGGTCAGATGGGCAGCGCCCTGGGCCATGGCCAGGTGGTGGTGGGACTGGGCCATGGCGAATTCCGCGATATTTTCCATGATGTCCCGGGCATGGCCCAGCAACACCCGCTGGGAGGAGATATAACCTGAGGAGACAGTGACGACCTGGGATCCCCAGATGATCAGCAGCAGGCCGGCGATCAGGACCCAGCGGATGGAAATTTTCATGGGCGATTCTCTCACAGTCTTCGGTGTGGTTGAGGTCTTCTGGGCGTGGTCAGGGTCAATCGGCAATACCAGGCCACCAGACGAAAAGGCATCCGACCATTATAGAAAACCAGCGGAGCCGATGGCCGCCTGATTGTCACAGGATGTCGAACATATCACAGGGGGGGCATGATCTCAAGACGACCCGTCTTCAGGATGTCTGCCTTTCCAGATGAGTCGCAGGGCATCCAGACGAAGCCTCGAACGGGCGATCTCCCCGTCCAGAGCCGCCTTTTCCGCCATTGCCATGGCAATTTCCTCAGGCCGGACGTCGGGATTGACCCGTGCCAGCGCTTGGAGTCGTTGGATTTCTCTTTCCAGCCCGTCGTTCATGGTGTGGCGGGCGTCCTTGACCCGGCCCGCCACCCGGGCCTCGGCCCATTGCCGGCTTTTTTCCAGAAGTTGCGGCACCAGGTCCTGGAGCAGGTCGCGGACCGGCAGAAAAAGAGACGGGGTCGCATTGCGAAGGCCCTGGGCGAGAAGGTCCGGTGAACATTGGTCGGTGCAGTCTTGAAGCCGGTGGTCGATCACCACCCGGATGGCGGTCGGCGGCAGGAACCGGTCGATGTGAAGGGCCGGCGGGGCCACACATTCGAGAACATATACCGTTTCCAAGATCAGCCCGGGAGCATCCTCTTCCGGCCACCAGGCCAGGGCGCAGTTTCCCCGCTCCGATTCCAGCAGCAACGCCATGGCTTCGGTCACCATGGGGTGGTCCCAGGTGAGAAAGGCCAGGTCTTCGCGCACCAGTGCCGTGGCTCTGTCAAAGGTCACGGCCATCTCGTCGCCGCGAAATCCGGAAAAGGCTTCGTCAAAGTCCAGTCCCGGACGCAGGCGGATTATCGTCGGGGAGAGGGCTTCGGCCTCGATGCCGAAATGGGCGAAAATGTCGGTCATGAACTGGGCCAGGGCGGGGTCCTGGTCCGCGGCCGCTACCCGGCCCACGATTCGTCCGGCCCGTTCCGGCCGATAGGACCCCAGTTCGAGCAGGCGATCCCGCCCCTGTTTGAGCCGTTTTGCCAGGTCATTTTGAAAAGCCGTGCTCTCACGGATCAGCCCGGTCAGGTCCTGCCCCGGGTCCGACCTCCCCAGGGCCAGGTTTTGAACCCGTCCGCCGAACCTGTCCAGAATCTGCCGCCCGCCGGGAAGGACGGTTTCAAAGGCGTTGAGCCCCTGGTGAAACCACCGGGCCAGCACCTCCTGAACACTGCCCTGAAGATAAGGCACGTGAATGTGGACCGTGTCTTGTCGGCCAATGCGGTCCAGGCGGCCGATGCGCTGTTCGAGCTGTTCCGGATCCAGGGGCAGATCAAAGAGCACCAGGTGGTGGGCAAACTGAAAGTTGCGCCCCTCACTTCCGATTTCCGAGCAGATCAGGATCCGGGCACCGTCGGGTTCTGAAAACCAGGCGGCGTTGCGGTCCCGGTGGATCAGGGAGAGGTCTTCGTGAAACAGTGCCGATTTGACACGGATTCGTTGGGTCAGGGCATCATGAACGGCGGCGGCCTTGGGCACGCTTCGGCAGATCAGCAGAACCTTTTCTTCGTGGCTGCGCAGAAATTCGGCCAGCCAGTCCACTCGGGGGTCGGCGGCAAAGTCCGTGACTCCGGGTGCGGCGCGACCGGTCGTCTCGGCGGTAAAGGCGGCGGCCAGGGCAGCCAGAACGTTTTTATCCTCGCAAGGCAGGGGGATCAGGTGTGCTTTCCGGCTGGCAAAGCCCGTTACCGTTTGGCGGGTGTTGCGAAAGACCACCCGGCCGACCCCATGGCGGTCGATGAGATCGTCGATGATCCGGCCACGCAACGCCGGGTCGGCCAGACGCGCGTCCAGGTCGGCCATGGAGGACCGAAGCCGCTTCAGCTCCGGGGCGGTCAGGGGGCGGTTGTCGATGATTTTTCCGGCCAGGGCAGCGATGCGGTGGTAGTTTCCGGCTTCCTCGACAAAGGTTTCCAGATTCCGATACCGGTGCGGATCCAGCAGGCGAAGTCGGGCAAAGTGACTGGCCTGGCCGAGCTGTTCCGGCGTGGCGGTCAGCAGCAGCAGGCCCGGTGTGCGGGTGGCCAGGGCCGCCACCAGATCATAGGCAGGGCTCGTTGCTTTGAGGTGATGGGCCTCATCCACAATCACCAGGTCCCAGGGGGCGGCCGTGATTTGATCGGCCCGATGGAGGGTGTCGGCGGCAAATTCGATGCTGCTCAATATGAGCTGGGCTTCCTCAAAGGGGTTGGCCTGGGGGGCGGATCTTTCCACGGATTGGCACAGGGTGGCATCGCAGATGCGAAAAATCAGATTGAAGCGGCGCAGGAGTTCCACAAACCACTGGTGAACCAGGGATTCGGGCACCAGAATCAGCACCCGGCCGACCCGGCCGGTCACGATCAGGCGGTGCAGGATCAAGCAGGCCTCAATGGTTTTGCCCAGCCCGGTTTCATCGGAAAGGAGCACCCTTGGCGCCCGGCGGGCGGTGACTTTTGCGGCGATATGGAACTGGTGGGGGACCAGATCGATCCGCCCGCCCGAAAACCCCAGGATCGGCGAACGGCGGCAACGGCTGCGCTGGAACAGGGTGCGGCAGCGCAGGTTAAAGAGCCGGCTGGGGTCGGGCCGGCCCAGCATGAGGCGGTCCCGGGGCGTGCTGAAACCGATCCGGTCGCCCAGGTCGGATTCTGCCATGGGTCCGCCCTGGCCATGGTAGGTTAACCGCCCGCCGGTTTCGGTCACCCGATCCACGGTCAGGTGCCTGCCGTCCCGGTCGGTCACCCGGTCGCCCACCCGAAAGCGGACCCTGCGCAGGGGGGCGGCTTCGGCCGCGTAGCACCGGACCGTATCGCTGGCGGGAAAGGCCACGGTGAGCTGCCGGTCTTTGACATCGACCACTATGCCCAACCCCAGTTCGGGTTCGGTTTCGCTGATCCAGCGTTGGCCTGCCGCGGGCTTGTCTTGTGCTATCATGGCCTCATTGACCCGGTGTCCGCCGGGGACGCGTGTTGTGATATCTCAAGGTTTTCAGAAAATTGCCGATAGTTTGAATACGAAACGGCCATTCATGTCCTCTGGGTATGGTCAGAGTCAATAGGCGATGCCGTTTCATTTAGGTATTTCGAACTGGAATCGCAGTATCGCTGCCCCTTCCATGGGTGACTCAAAGCCATGTCCTTTGGGCGTGGATTCTTTACTGCGGCGCACCAAAGGATAAAAGGACAAAGGGGTTGATGATGGCAGACGAGACACCCAAGCAGACCCACAACGAGCTCTACCGGCTGATTCGCGATGACGACATGGACACCTTCAATGCCCGTCGGGGCAAGGGAGAGGCCTGCGACATGCGGGGCCTTGATTTTCGAGGTCAGGACCTGAGACGAATGGATGCCGTGGGGATCGATTTTTCCAACAGCTATTTTCGCCAGGCAGACCTGCGCGGCCTGAACCTGAGCGCCTGTCGGCTGGAGGGGGCCAGTATTCACGGCGCCAAGATTTCCGGCGTCTACTTTCCCAAGGAACTCAGCCCGGTCGAGATCCGCCTCTCCCTGGAATTCGGCACCCGCATGCGCTACGGCGCCTGAGAGACCCATAAAAAATCTGTATTTACCACAAAGACGCAAAGGTCACAAAGTTGACAGCTCAAGTTTAACGTTTTTCTTCTTTGTGTGCTTTGTGCCTTTGTGGTTTTAAGCGACGCTTCACGAATTTATCAAAGCCTTCTAACGCTTTTCTAATGCCAGGCTTACCCCCAGGCCGATGAGCACCGCCCCGCTGGTCGCCTCGAGCCAGCGGCGGAAACTCCCCCCTACGATCAGGTTCTTGAGCTTTCCCAGAAAGAGCGACACCAGCGACAGCCAAACGATTCCCATGACGAAATGGATGCCGGCCAGCAGCAGTGACTTGGCCAGCACCGGATCCCCGGGGTTGATGAACTGGGGCAAAAAGGCCAGGTAAAAAACCGCCGCCTTGGGGTTGAGCAAATTATTGAGCATCCCTTCCATGAAGGCGCGGCGGGCGGTTTTCTGCGACGGCTCGGCCTTGCCCTGAAGGGGAGCGTCGGCCTTGGCCGGATGCGCGGACAACTGCCTCAGGGACTGCACCCCGAGAAAGATCAGGTAGCCGGCGCCGGCCAGTTTCAGCATGTCAAAGGCCAGGGCGCTTTTCAAAATGATCAGCGAGAGTCCGGCCGCTGACAAGGTGGCATGGACAAAGAGCCCGCAACAGATGCCGAAGGTGGTGGCAATGCCGGCCCCGCGCCCCCGGGCCAGAACGGAGCGGATTACCAGCATGGTGTCGGCACCGGGACTGATGGTCAAAAGGGCGGCCAAGCCGGTGAAGGCCAGAATTTGTGAATCGATCATCGGTCGTATCCAAAATGGTTCGGGTTGTTTGGCTGTACAGCGCCGTGGAACGGTGACTACCCCATTGACCTGTTTCTGTCAATTGGCGAATAAGAATTACGGATGCAATCATTTTATGCTTGCATAGATAGCGAATAGTGCTATCATTAATCCCATGAACAGGAAGCACCAAAAAACCCTCGAAGCCATTTTCTCATATCCTGTCAATGGCGCCATGGAATGGCGCAAAATCGAGGCTCTGTTTCTGGCTCTCGGGGCTTTGAAGGATGAAGGCCAAGGCTCTGCGGTAACCTTTTTCTTAAACGACAAGCGTGCCGATTTCCATCGGCCGCACCCGGACAAGGAAGCGCTGCGGTACCGGATCAAAGCGGCGCGCGAATTCTTGGAAAAGGCAGGATTCAAACCATGAACATGATGAAGTACAAGGGCTATGTCGCCCGAATTGAATACGATGAAGAGGATCGAATCTTTGTTGGCCGTTTGGCGGGCATTGATGACATTGTTTCGTTTCACGGAACCACCGTCGATGAGCTGGAAGCGGCCTTTCATGAATCGGTGGATCATTATCTTGAGGTCAGCGTTCGCACGGGTAGACCGGCGCAAAAACCTTATTCCGGGAATTTAATGTTACGCATCAGTCCGGATATTCACGCCGCTGTTGCTACCGCGTCCCAGGTGCGGGGAAAGAGCATCAACCAGTGGGTTGCCGAGGTTTTGGATAAGGCGGCTAAGATTTAGCCTTTGGGCCATCGGGGTTTAACCCAACGCCGCACCGGACGTCGTAAGCCATGTGGATTTCCAGGCGTGGTCCGTGCACGGTGCTTCCTAATTGAGCGTTTTCAATTTCGAAAAGTGAAATTATGAAACCGATTGATCTCATAGAACATCCGGAAGGCGGCCGGTTCCGTGAGGTATTCAGGTCCGCCAAAACCGTATCCACCGCCGATGGTGCTATTCGATCCGCCCTGACTCATATCTACTTCTCGCTGAAGCCGGGTGAGGTCAGCCGATTTCATAAGGTCGCCTCGGATGAGATCTGGAACCTCTACCAGGGAGCGGGGCTCAACTTATACACCTGGGATGGCACAAGCACGCCTCCCCAGCGTATCACCCTGTCAACCCGCAACAACTGCTTTTGCTGCGTCATTCCCGCCGGCACTTGGCAGGCAGCAGAGCCGGTATCGGATACCGTTCTTATGGGCTGTTCGGTTGCACCCGGATTTGAATTTTCAGACTTTACTCTGATAGATCCCGGCTCACAGGATGCCAAACGTCTCATCGCCATTTCGCCTGAGATGGCTAAATATGTAGTGGGTATGAAGTCTCATCCAGACGCTTCAATCAAAATGACTTGATTCCGCATACAATCTTAAACGTTAGGTGAGAAATGCCAAGACATAGGTAACCCTAAAGTGCCAAGACATGGGTTACCTTAAGGTTCGTTTGTGCCAAG
>JAEINQ010000066.1 GCA_016342285.1 Desulfobacterales bacterium | reverse complement strand
TTACCCGGTATTGGGCAAGTATAGGAGTTATACACTATTTTTGCTTTTTCCGCCGCGTAGCGGCTTCGTCCAACAAGACTATCTACCTGACGGCAGGGGATGCAGACACCATCACCAATAGCGGAACTCTCGAGGCCGTAGCGGTATCCGTGGCGCCGTCGGTGGATGTGACGGTTTCCATCGAGAAGGCGGGGGTCACTCTTACCAACGCCAAGGCAAGTAGCACGGCGGTGGGCATCGATGCTGGCACTGGTGACGACACGGTGACCAACACCGGCGAGCTGACGGCCACGGCCGTCGCCACTGCCGAATCGGTGGCGATCTCCGTTGCCAAGAATATGAGCATCGCGGGTAGCACCATCTGGCAGGGCGGTACCACCGCTGCCGCCGAAGCTGTGGGAATCCGGGGCGACGGGAAGGGAACGGATTTAACGGCAAATCTGGATGTTGCCGTTTTCACTGAAACTGATGTGACCGAGGACGATGTGTACCTCACCGATACCACTGTGACCGTGGACACGGCCCTGGCCGCCACGGCGGTGAGCGGGGCCGATACCATAGAAAACGATGCCAGCATCACCGTCACGGCTGTGGCCGTTACCCCCGCCGTTGGGGTGGCTGTCTCCCTGGATGGTGCCGGCGTCGCGTTGGCCACCGCCGAGTCGGATGCAGTGGCGGTGGGAATTGATGCCGGTGCCGGGGATGACACGGTGAGCAATAATCCCGAAGGCACCATCACCGCAACGGCGGTTTCTACTGCGGTTGCTGTGAATGTGGCGGTGAGCAAGAACGCGGCCTATGCCGGAAGTTTCCTTTTCGACGGGAGCGTATCCTCCACCGCCGAAGCGGTGGGTATCAGCGGCGACGGGGAAGGGCAGGATCTTCTTATTGCAAACGCCGTGAGCGTTATCGATCGTCAGGACGTGCCGGAGGAGGGCGGAGATGACGGGATCACGGATATGCTGGCGGAAAGTACGGATGTGCTGGTGAAGACCGGAATTTCCGTTACCGCGGCAGCCGGAAACGATACCATTACCAATGCTGGCGATGTAACGGCCACGGCGGTGGCCGTCTCCCCGTCGGTGTCGGTGGCCGTGAGCATCGCGGGGGCCGCTGCCGCCGTGACCGAATCGACGGCGGAATCCGTTGCCGTGGGCATCGATGCCGGGGCCGGAAACGACATTGTCACCAACAGTGGCGATGTGACGGCCACCTCGGTGGCCACCGCCGAGGCGGTGAACGTGGCGGTTTCCAAGGGGGTTGCCCTGGTGTCCAACACCCTGTGGGACGGCGGTATTAGTTCCAGCGCCGAAGCAGTGGGCATCCGGGGTGACGGGGATGGGCAGGATATCCTCTTTGAAAACACCGTGGACGTTCAGGATACACGGAATGTCATGGTGGAGACCGGAGAAGTTCTGGATAAATCCACGGATGTGCTGGTGAAAACCGGGCTTTCCGTTACGGCGGCGACCGGGGACGATACCATTACCAACACGGGTGAGGTGACGGCCACGGCGGTGGCGGCCACACCGGATGTGGGTGTTACGGTATCCCTGGGCGGTATCGCCGTTGCCATGGCCACGGCCGATGCCCAAGCCAAGGCCGCAGGTATCGACGCCGGTGCCGGAAACGACATTGTCACCAACAGTGGCGATGTGACGGCCACGGCGGTGGCCACGGCGGTGGCCGTAAATGTAGCGGTGAGCGAGACCATTGCGGGTGCAGGGAGCGTTCTCTACGACGGTACCTCCAACGCCCTGGCCGAGGCCGTGGGTATCAGTGGCGACGGGGACGGGCAGGACTTTTCTGTGAATCTAACTGTGGATGTTCCGGCGGCCGACGGCGTTCTGGTAACGGCGGACCTGTCGACCACGGCGGCTGGTGGAAACGACACCATCACCAACTTCGATAATGTGACGGCCACGGCGGTGGCCGTGGCCCCTGCCCTGGATGTGGCGGTGGCCATCAGCGGTTTTGCTGTCACCGCCTCCGAGGCCAATGCCGAAAGCCGGGCCGTTGGTATTGACGGTGGCACCGGAGACGATGCCATCACGAATTACATAGGCGGTGATATTGCGGCCACGGCTGTTTCCACGGCGGATGTCGTGTCGGTGACGGTGACTCCCTCGGGGTTTGCCTTGGGGGCCGGAGGCGTCCTGGACGGCGGCGCAAGCTCTGTATCCGAGGCGGTGGGGATATCCGGAGACGGCGAGGGCATGGACACCACTCTTTCTGGGCTTGTGTCGGTGAATAAGTCCGGTGTAACGGTTTCCGGCAACGCGGCATTTACCGCAGTAAGCGGCAGTGACACCATCCATAACCATGCCGGCATTGTGGCCACTGCGGTTTCAGAGTCCCCCTCGGTGGGGGTGACGGTGGCCGTGAGCGGTGTGGCTGCCGCCATCACCAAGGCGTCTGCGGAAGCGGATGCCGCTGGTATTGATGCCGGCGCCGGAGACGATGCGGTGGACAATAGTGGGCCTGTTACCGCCACGGCGGTGGCTGCCACCCAGTCGGTGAACGTCGCCGTGGTGGGGACGGGGGTTGCCGCCTCCCTGGACGGGGTTCTCTCCTCCGGCACCGAGGCAAGGTCCTCGGCGGTGGGGATCAGCGGGGACGGAGGGGGAAGCGACACTACCCTCGCCGGTATTGTCCATGTGGACGACGAAGGAAATACCACCATCTCTGCCAAGGTCACAAACCTGGTGGCTGGCGGAGAAGATACGATTACCAATTACGGCGCAGTTACAGCCACATCCGTGGCCTCCAGCATCTCTGCAGGCGTGTCGGTGGCGGTGACGGCGGGAGTCGCCCTGGCGGCCACCGGCGCTGAGGCAACCGCCGACGCCACAGCCATCGACGGGGGAAGCGCTGGTGACCAGATAACCAATTCCGGAACTCTCACCTCCACGGCGGTGGCCAATGCCGATGCGCTGGGAGTTTCCGTCACCATCGCCGGGCTTTCCGCAGACCTGTCCGGGGTTCTGGACGGCGGGGCTTCAGCCGATGCAACGGCCGTGGGGATCAGTGCCGACGGCTATGGGTCGGATACAAGCCTCTCAAGTAGTCTTTCGGTGAAGGACGGCACAGTGGCCATCAAAAACGATGCTACCTTCACCTCTGTTTCCGGAAACGATACCGTATCCAACAGTGGTGATGTGACGGCCACGGCCGTGTCTGTATCGCCTGCTGTCAGTGTCTCTGTGGCGGTGGCGGGAGTGGCTGTTGCCTCTACCGGGGCGGATGCAACGGCCTTCTCCGGCGCCATCGATCTCGGGGCCGGGGATGATGTACTCACCAATAGCGGCGCTCTTACGGCCACCTCGGTTACCAATGCTGATGCGCTATCGGTATCTGTTGCCCCTGCGGGTGTGGCCATCGTCCTGGACGGCGGGGCATCGGCCAGGTCTGAAGCCGTGGGGATCAGCGGGGACGGGTCCAGTCAGGACATCAGTTTTTCAAACAACATCACGGTGAATGGCGACGGTACCACTATTCGCGCCGAATATGAGGAAACCGCCACCACCGGGGATGATACCATCACCAATAATGGCGCTGTGATCGCTACCTCGGTTGCTACCGCCGCATCAGTGGATGTGCCGGTGGTGGTTTACGGGGTTGCCGGGGCTCTGGCATCCTCCGAAGCTATCGCTGCCGCCACGGCCATTGATGCCGGGGCCGGGGATGATTCGGTGACCAACACCGGTGAGCTTGTGTCCACCTCCGTGGCCGCTGCCACCGCCATACCGGTGTCGGTATCGGTGGGGGGCGTCGCGGTCTCCCTCAATGGACTTTTCGACGGGGGTACCACCGCCGTTGCCGATGCCGTTGGCATCAGCGGGGACGGATCGGGAAGTGACTACACCTTCAGCGACATCCTCACCATCGACGACAGTGAGGTTAAGAACGAGGCCTCCCTTTCTCTTACGGCGTCCACCGGAAATGATACGGTGACCAATAGCGGAAATATCACCGCCACCTCCGTTGCTGAATCCCTCTCCCCCAGCGTTGCAGTGGCGGTGTTTGGGGTATCGGCGGCGCTGGCGGAAAGTAACGCCACGGCCACGGCTACAGCGGTGGAGACCGGTGGCGGGGACGACCTTGTTACCAATAGCGGTGAGCTGACGTCTACCGCCGTGGCCAATGCCAATTCGGTGGGGGTTTCGGTGACGCTCATCGGTGTTACAGCTGCCTCGAACACCCTTTTCGGTGGCGGCACCGTTGCCGTTTCTGAAGCAGTTGGGATCACCACCGACGGTGCGGCCGGGGATATCACGGCCACCAATACCGTCGTCGTTACAGACGAAAATACCACCATCGCCCTTTCTGCTACCACCGGAGCCTCCACCGGAAATGACACCGTGGACAACGATGGTGCGGTGACAGCTACCGCCGTCTCCGTGGCGCCGGCGGCATCTGTGGGAGTGGGCCTTATCGGGGTGGCGGGCGCGGCGGTGGATACCAAAGCCGTGGCATCGGCCGTGGCCATCGATACCGGCGGCGGGGACGACCTTGTTACCAATAGCGGTGAGCTGACGTCTACCGCCGTGGCCAATGCCAATTCGGTGGGGATTTCGGTGACGCTCATCGGTGTTGCGGCTACCTCGAACACCCTTTTCGGTGGCGGCACCGTTGCCGTTTCTGAAGCAGCTGGGATCACCACCGACGGTGCGGCCGGGGATATCACGGCCACCAATACCGTCGTCGTTACAGACGAAAAGACCACCATCGCCCGTTCTGATACCACCGGAGCCTCCACCGGAAATGACACCGTGGACAACGATGGTGCGGTGACAGCTACCGCCGTCTCCGTGGCGCCGGCGGCATCTGAGGGAGTGGGCCTTCTCGGGGTGGCGGGCGCGGCGGTGGATACCGAAGCCGTGGCATCGGCCGTGGCCATCGATACCGGCGGCGGGGATGACACCATCACCAATAATGGGGCTCTCACATCGACGGCTGTGGCCAATGCCGATGGGGTAGGCTTCTCCTTTAATCTTGTCGGGGTCGGGGCCCTGTCCAGCAGTCTCACTGCCCTAGCCGAGACCGTAGGCATTTCGGGCGATGGTATCACCCCTGTGGGAACCATCACCGCAGACAGTACTTTGAAAAACGGAATGGTCACCGTTTCGGCCACCCGGGAGACTATCGTTGCCTCCGGGTTGGATCTTATCGAAAACACGGGGGATATTGACGCAACCGCCGTGGCGGTGACGGCCTCCTACAGCAATTCCATTACCATCACCGGAGTGGCCGGCACTGTGGCCACCGCCACCGCCCAGGCAAATGCTGTGGCCATTGATGCTGGAGCTGGGGACGATACAGTGAACAACAGTGGCGATCTTTCGGCCACGGCCGTCTCCGTCGCCGCCGCCGTCTCCATGGCCACAAACGGGCTGGGGGTCAGTGTCGCTGCCGATTCTGTTTTCTCCGGCGGCACCAACGCAGAGGCCACGGCAGTGGGAATCCAGGGCGACAGCGCCCAGTACAGCGAATCGGGGACTACGGCTATTCTGGCCAGCGACTCGATGGTGTTCGTCTCCGATACCTGGGAAAACACCGCTGCTGGCGGTAACGACACCATCACCAATAGCGGCTCTGTGGACGCGGTTTCTGTTGTGGTGGCACCTACTTACAGTACCAGCGTTACTCTCGCGGGCATAACTGCGGCCTTGGCCCAGTCAACTGCTGAGGCCAATGCCATCGCCATCGATGCCGGTGCCGGGGACGATAGAGTGAATAACCTGGCGGGGGCGGATCTCACCGCCACCGCCGTGGCAAACGCCGATACCATCAGTTCCAGTGTGGCGCTTATAGGGGTTGCCGGCAGCGCCAATGCCGTCTGGGACGGCGGCACCACCGCCACCGCCGATGCCGTGGGCATCAGTGGCGACGGGCTGTCAGTAAACACATTGGGAAGCACCGGTGTGATATCGGCGGGGGGGGGACTGTATATCTCTCTGACCGAGACGACGGAGACCCAGGGGGGGGACGACACCCTTATCAACGCGGCGGATATTGACGCCACGGCCGTGGTCGTAGTTCCCACGGTGAGTGCCTCCGTTTCCGTGATCGGGGTGTCGGCGGCCCTCTCTGCAGCCACCTCAAAAGCCGGCGCCACTGCTATTTCTGCCGGCCAGGGGGATGACGCTGTCACCAACACCGGGAACCTGACCGCCGTTGCCGTCTCCAATGCCGATGCCATTTCCGTGGCTGCCGGCCTGGTGGGGGTCGCAGGATCTGGGAACTCCGTTTGGGACGGCGGCACCACCGCCACGGCCTCGGCCGTGGGGATTCATGGCGACGACCAAAGGGGGAGCACCGACAGCGCCTATAACGTTACCATCGGCAATAATGATATCCTGATCACCCTGGAAAGCACCACTGAATATGCCGGCGGGGTCGATACCATCACCAACAGCGGCAGCATCAATGCCGAGGCCACTGCCGTGACGGTAACGGCCGATGTCAGCTTGGAGGGGATCGGGTTGGCGGCCGCTGTTTCTACGGCCACCGCCGACGCGGATGCCGCCGCCATCCAGGCGGGTTTTGGTGCCGATACGGTCTCCAACTACGGCGCTCTGACCGCCGTCTCCGATGCCGTCGCCGTGGGTGTGAATGTGGCTGTGGGGGGGGTGGGTCTGACGGTAGCCAGCGATGCTGTGTGGGATGGCGGCACCACTGCTACTTCCACCGCTGTGGGAATCGGCGGGGACGGGGCGGCGGAAAGCGAGACCACCGAAACCACCATCAGGGCATCTGAATTTGATGTGGATTCCGAGACCACCACTATCTCTGTGGCGGGAGGGAATGATACTCTCACCAACACCGGGACCATCGGTGTTCAGGCTGATGCCGAAAGTGTTTCGGTGGGCGTTTCCGGGGTACTCATCGGTGCTTCCGCCGCTCTGGTGGACGGTACGGCCACCGCCGATGCCGCCGGTATTTCGGGAGATGATGGAAACGATACGGTCCTGAACCAGGGGGTTATCACAGCCATTGCCAATGCGGACGCCACTACCGTGGCGGTTTCTCCCGCGTTGCTCGGAGCGGCCTACGCCACAGACGCCACCTGGGACGGTGGTACTACCGCACGGTCCGATGCCTTCGGCATCCGAGGGGGCGCCGGGGACGATGTCTTCACCAATAAGGCGGGGATTACTGCCCAGTCCACGGCAGACACTTCGGCCACGGCCGTTTCGGTAACCCTGGCGGGGGCCTCCTTCGCCTCATCCGCAGGCACCGCCGATGCCGATGCCGCCGCCCTGGACGCCGGGGAAGGAAACGATACCATCAACAACAGCGCCATTCTGGTGGCAAGATCCACGGCCACGGGGTCGGCCGCCGGCGTTTCGGTGAGCGTGGCCGGGTATGCCCAGGGAGAAACCGGCATGGACATTGATGCCGAAGCTGCAGGGATTTCTGCCGGTGACGGGAATGATACGGTGACCAATACCAGTCATATGTACAGCTATGCCAATGCCGACGTGACGGCGGCGGAGGTGGGGGTGGTGGTTGCCGGTGCCACCGGTGTGGATAATAACTTCAGCTTGGACGGCGGGGTTTCGGCCGGGGCGGATGCCTTTGGCATCACCGGCGGCGCTGGAAATGACACCCTTTCCAATAGCGCCTACCTGTATCAGAACGCAACGGCCGATGCATCGGCCGGGTCCGTGGCTGTGGGGCTTTTGGGCTACAGCGACGCCGATATCACTGCCACCGCCAATGCGGCGGCCACGGCCATGGCCGGCGGGGTCGGGGATGATGCCATCGCCAATACCGGATATCTGGATGCCAACGCTGCTGCCACTGCCGACGCCACGTCGGTGGCCGTCACCCTGGCCGGCTATGGGGCTGCCGACGCGAACCTCACCACAGACACCGTCGCCACCGGCATCTCCGGGGGCAACGGCGCAGACGAAATTATCAATTCCGGCACCATCGATGCCGATGCCCGGGCCACGGCAACTTCTACCAGCGTGGGGGTGACCCTTCTGGGGGCCGGGGTCGTCAATTCCGGTCTCACGACGGAAGTTGAAAGCACGGGAATTTCCGGTGGTGACGGGGACGACACCATTGCAAATACCGGTGCCATCCATGTGACGGCAACCTCCACCACTGGCAACAGCAGCACCAACGTGACCCTGGCCGGATCCGGCCAGACCCAAGGGTATTACGAAACCGAGACCCTGGCTACCGGTATCCTCGGGGGGGAGGGGGACGATACCCTCCAGAACGCCGGTAGCCTTATCGTGAACGTCTCTGCCGACAGCACCCCCACCGGGACGGGGGTGACCCTCTTGGGAGTCGCGGGGGCAGGCAGCGGGGTGCAAACTTTGGTATCAGCGGGCGGCCTGGCTGGGGAGGCGGGCAACGATAGCCTGGTGAATTCGGGGAATATGGACATCGACGCCACCGCCACCACCACCCAGACCGATACCAGCGTCGCCCTGGTGGGGGTTGCCGGCACCAGGGGAGGCATTGTCGCCGAGGCGGAAGCGGCGGGGCTTTCAGGGGGGGACGGGGACGATACCATGGTCAACCTTGGCGATATCACGGTGGATGCTACCGGCACCAATACCCAGACCAACACCGCCGTCAACCTTTTCGGAACCTCCGAGGCGGACGGGACGGTGTCGGCCACTTCAGCGGCCCGGGGAATCCATGGCGGCGACGGTGACGACGACCTCCAGAACGAGGGGGACATCACCGCAAACAGCATTGCCAACCTCACCGGGACCTCCACGTCGGTGTCTATCGCCGGTGTTGCCGGATCCGCCGACGGATTTGAGGCCGTTTCCGATGCCTGGGGCGTTAATATGGGCGACGGCGACGATTATGTGGTGAGTTACGGAACCGTTACGGTGGCGTCCGATGCCACCGTTACCCAGAGCGGGACCAGTGTCGGTATTTTCGGCGTTGCCGGCCTGGAAAACGGAAGCCTGGCGGCGAAATCAATGGCTACCGGACTTGCCGCGGGCGGGGGGGATGACTACCTGAGCGACAAGGGAGACATCACGGCGACCGCCGATGCGACCCTGAACCTTTCAAGTGGCGCCACGGCTATTTTCGGGGCTTCCAGCGAGGGGGTGACCTCCGGGGCATGTGCCCGTGCTGCGGGCCTGGATGCCGGTGCCGGTGACGATTATGTGGAAGACGCTGCGCACATCGATGTGGATGCAACTGCAACGCTGACCCAGTCTGCCTCCGGCTTTACCTTCGGCGGAGCCACGGGAACCGGAAGCTCCATTCTGGCCGACGCCGGGGCGGTGGGAATAGACGCCGGCGCCGGATCCGATGGGGTGGACAGCAGTGCCCATATCGATGTGGATGCCGACGCTGATGCCACCTACGACGCCGGGTCCACCGCTATTTTCGGTGCATCCGATACCGATGGAGATGCCGGGGCAATCAGTTCGGCGGTGGGGATCGACGGCGGGGATGACGACGGGGACGATACCCTTCGTTCTGCCGGCAGCATCGACACATACGCTACGGCCAATGTGACCCAGAACGGCGCAAGTTTCGCCTTCGGCGGCGCTGGTGGCAGCACCGGAGCGTTTACCGGCGATGCAGACGCCACCGGGATTTTCGGGGGCGGAGGAGATGACACCCTGATGAACCAAGGCAGTATCGTAAGCACGGCCGATGCAGCCATGAGCAGCCAGGGTACCGGCACCACCATTTTCGGCGCCGCCACCACCGGCGGGACCGTGGGCGCCGAGGCCACGGCCGTGGGCATGGATGGCGGTGACGGTGACGATGTTATCTACAACATGGGCAGCCTGACAGCGTATGCCATGGTCCAGGTCAGCCAGAGCGGCAGTGCATTCACCTTCGGGGGTGCCAGCGGCGGCGGCGGGGCGTTTTTGGCCGACGCCGAGGCCCTCGGAATTTCCGGCGACGACGGTGCCGACAGCATTCGAAATAACAAAAGCATGTCGGTAACGGCCACGGCTTCCATGACGGTGGACAGCGCCGCCACCACGATTTTCGGGGCTTCCGGCACCGATGCCCTGTCCGGGGCTGCGGCTGGCGCAATGGGTATCAGCGGCGGTGACGGAGACGACTACGTGGACGGCTCTGGCAGCCTGACCCTCTCGGCCCAATCCGACGTGCGCCAGACCGGCGGCAGCTTTACCCTCGGGGGGGCCGGCAGCAATGATGGCGTGCTGGCGGCATCGACATCGGGGGTGGGCATCGATGTTGGTGCCGGCGATGATACTGTTTACAGCAATATGGTCGTTTCCGTGGCCGGGGCCTCCAATATTGATGTTATTGGCGGTGTGACTACGGTATTCGGTGCTGCCTCTGCGGGCGCCGTATCCGGTGTGACATCGAATATGACCGGCCTGGACGGCGGCGCCGGGAACGATGTCGTGGAAAACCTTCAAACGATTTCCGTGTCCGGCAATGCCGACATCAACCAGTTTGCCGATGCCTATACCTTTGCCGGGGGCAGCAGCGGCAGCGCGGCCCTGTCGGCTGCCGCTACGGTCATGGGGATGGCCGGTGGAATCGGTGATGACACGATTTTAAACCCAGGCGTACTTTATGTGACTGGCGGCGCATCTCTGGAAAACGTGGTGGATCTGGATGTCACCTTCGGTGTATCATCCTCGGGTTCGGAGGGAGATCTGGCCGTCAGTGCCACTGGTATTTCAGGGGGGATTGGAAACGATGTGATAGAAAACAGCGGAACCGTCCGTGTTACAGGCGATGTGGATGCCGATTTTTCAAGTTCCGTTGTCACCAGTGCCGTGGGGGGCGCCATCATTTCCTTGGATGCTGCCCAGAATGTGACGGCCGTGGGTATCGACGGCGGGGCTGGAAACGATATTATCAGTAATGACCGCGAAATGAACGTGTCGGCGGATGCATCGGCGACGGCCGATGTCTATACCTGGTCCACGGCGGGGGTGGCCAAGTCCCAGGTATCCTTGGATGCGACCGCCAGGGCCATCGGAATTTCGGGAGACAGCGGCAATGACACCATCGGAAATGCCGGCGCCATCACGGTGAGCGCCAACGCCGAGGTTGATGCAAGATCCCGTGCACAAGGCATTTTTACGGTTAAGTATGCCGACGCCGACGCCAATGCGGTGGCCACAGCATACGGTATCCTGGATCTAACCGGAGACAACACCATCATTAACGACGGCACGATTACGGTCACTGCCGATGCCGACGTCAAGTCGTTCGAGGCCTATAATATCTCCACCTATACAGGTGCCGGCAGTGCTACGGCAGGCGCCATCGGAATTCAGACCGGATCAGGAAATGACACCATCATCAACCGGGGCACCATCACGGTCACCACCAGCACCACCCAAAGCGACGGCGCCGTCACAAACTCGGTGGGATCGGCCATCAATGCGGGCGCCGGAAATGACACGGTGGCCTTGTGTGAAGGCAGTTCCGTAATAGGGTCTATATACGGTGGCGATGGCGCCGACACCCTTGTGTTTGACGGCTCGGGCACCCTGAACATGTTGGGTATTCCCACGCAATTCGAGGCCGTGGTCAAACAGGGGGATGGGACTTACAGCGTGTTTACCCTTGGCAATGAAGTCGCCAACCTACAGATCACCGGCGGGACCCTGGATATATCCACTTATGGGATGGATGCCGGGGACACGTTCACCACCTTCGTGGATGGCAACGGCGATTTCGGGCAGCTTTCCATCGGCAGTGGTTCCGTCGCCGGCGCCCTGGTGGTGAATCAGGGCGGGAACGCCTTTACCGGGGACATGACCTTTGACATCGCTGTCAGCGCCGGCTCTAACCCGTTGGGTGGAACTTTTGCCACCACCACCCTGCCGGCGTCCACTCCTCTGGTGAGTTTTTCCATTAATCAAAAGATGGACAGGGTTCAGGTGGCGGCCGATGTCGACGAATTCAGTTCCCTGGTTTATGATTCGAGCAGCACCGAGGCGAGCGTGACCCGGTATCTGGATACCATCCTGCCCACGGCCACCGGGGACGTATCCATCGTTCTAGGGTCCATCCAGGCCATGGGCAGCGTGTCGGAGATCACGGCTGCGTACACCGAACTGTGTCCCAAAAGCTACCGGAACTTCACCAGCAGCACACTCTCCACCATCGGCCTTCACGTGGGGGCGGCCCAGGACCGGCTGTCGGCCCTGCGGGCCAGCAGCGGACCGGAGCGCTCCTCCGGCGTTCCCCTGTTTCTGCAGAACGGTAATTCGAGTTACGCACTCCCGGGCGGCGGATCGGTGCTTTCCGGCCACGGTCAGGAAACCGGGGGGGTCTGGGCTGTCCAGCTCAGCGATAGCAAGTCTCAGAAGGGGCGAGATGCGGGAGACCCGGCGGTGGGTCTGGAGACCACCGGTCTTGTCATCGGTATGGACTACCGTCCGGGGGTCCGGACCGTGCTGGGCGCCAGTTTTTCAAACACCCGGGCGTGTATGAGTTATGAGGACAACCTGAAGGATGGGGCGCTCAGCAGTTATCTGGGGTCCACCTACGCCGGTCATTTCTTCTCGGACCATGTCTACGCGGCATCGGTGATCACGCTCGGCCAGACGAAATCCGAAAGCCTCCGAGCCATTCTTCTGGGAAGCAGTTTCCGAAAGGCTCACAGCCTTCACAGCGGTGATATCCTGTCGGCTGTTGTGGAAACGGGGCGGGTCTTTGAGGCCGGCGATTGGAGCACTGAAGTTTTCGGTACCATGGAGTATATTTCCCTTCGGGAGGAAGGCTTCACCGAGGAAGGCGCCGGCGGCGTGGGCCTCATGGTCGCGCCGGTCCGGAGCGATTACCTGACTTCGGTGACGGGGCTTCGGCTGGGTAGGTATTTCCAGAGCCCAGGCGAGAAGAATCTGTTCATGGTGCAGATGAACGCCGGATGGCTGCATGATTTCAATATAAACTCCGGCGGAATCACTGTCCGGTTCGCAGGTGCCCCGGAAAGCTATTTTACTATCGACGGGAACCAAAGCGCGCCCAACGGCATACGCATGGGCGGTGCTGTTACCTTCCTGAACGGGGGCCATATGGATGTGTCCGCCCGGTTGAACGCGGATCTCTACCCGGACAGGAGCAATGTGTCAGGGCTGATACAGATGAATCTGAATTTTTAGGCTTCCATTCGGGGAAAAAATTTTCCGAATGGGAGCCGTCGATGGTCAGCTTTCAGCTAAGAATGGTCAAACATGTAATAGGTGGGGTAAAGGGGATACGTGGATTTTTTTTCAGAAAATGAGTGCAAAACGCATATGACATTAAGACGGCGCGTTAACGTTACGGCGACGATTCTATTTTTCGGGCTTGCCCTGTGGGTGGTTTCACCACTTCAGGCGGGGGAGGTGTCTCAGGCCGGACTCAATACCAATGCCGATCCGGTGATCGGGAAAGATATTTCGGGTTCGGAGAGTTTTGAAACCGCCGAAGCGTATCAAGTGACGGCCGAGGGAGATCTGACGGGCAGTTACGGGGAAGTGTCTGCCACCGCCTTTGGGGTTTACGCGGATTCGAGCGGCCGCATAGTGTTGGAATCAAGCGGCGATATCGACGTTTCCGCCACTGGAGGAACGGCTGTGGGCATCGCTTCCAATGCCACCGCCCGGGCCTATGCAACCGGCATGTTCATGTCCGAAGGGGACGTGATCAACCGTGGCGGGGTGACGGTGACCTCCGCAGGCGGGAGCGCATCGAGCGATACTGCCGGCGCCTATGTGGAGGCCTATGCTGCGGGGCTGTATGCATGGGGGGGCGATATGGAAAGCAGTGAGCCCATCACGGCAACGGCCACCGGCGGAAGAGCATCGGGGGCAATCGTCTTCGCCCATGCCGAGACCGTTGGCTTTTATGCTGCTTCCGGAGATGCTGTAAGCAACAGCGGTGACATAACGGCTGCTGCTGGCGGTGGCAGCAATACCGATGCCGCCGTTACGGTTATTTCCTTTGCCAATGCCTTCGCCATATACGCCGACAACGGCGGTGATGTTGCCAATGACGGGAATGTTTTCGCCCGCGCCACGGGCGGAAGTGCTGTAAATGTATCTTCGACCGGTTATGCGAATGCCGACGCCAGTGCGATTCACGCCTATGGCAGCGGCGCGGTGGCAAACAGCGGAAGCATCACCGCAACCGCAAACGGTGGGGTCGCCGCCGCCGACCAGACGGCATATGCGGTGGCGGTTGCCAGGGGGATCTATGCCTATGCCGGCGGCGATGTGACCAATAACGGTGATATTTTCGTCACCACCAGCGGCGGCACGGCAGACGCTGTCTACCATGCCTATGCCGATGCGGGTGCTTACGGCATCCATGCAGAGGAAAGCGGCATTATCGAGAACAGTGGGGCCATCACCGTAGCGGCTACCGGCGGAAGCGCCGCCACCTCTTTAACCTTCGCCTATGCCACCGCCGAAACCCATGGCATCTATTCCGATGGGGGAGCAGGCGTGGTCAACTTCGGCGATATCATCGCCACTGCGATAGGGGGCAATGTCGAAGCGGACACTGCGGAGGGGATTGCAGATGCAACTGCTTCAGGCATTTATGCGAACGGCGATGTGCAAAACAGCGGTAATGTTAAGATCGCCGCCACCGGCGGTCGCGTGGTCTCAGGGGGCGGCGATTCGGATGCTGCAGCTTCTGCCAGGGGTATAAGTGTAAACGGCGGTGCAAGCGTTTTGAATACCGGGAACCTTTTCGCCACAGCTGCTGCCGGTTCCACGGATGCCTCCGCCCACGGCATATATATTAACGGCGGGGGGGGGGTGGCCAATAGCGGAGATATCACTGTCAGCGCCACCGGTGCCGACGGCAGCAGTGCATCGGGTATCACCTTTGAAGTCGGCGGAATACTAACCAATACGGGTGTTATCACCGCCGAGGCAGATGAGGCCCACCAAGTGTCGGTTCTGTCCGCGACCCTGACCCTGGAGGATAGTTTCAACATGAACCTCTGCATGGGACCGGACACCCGCGCCATCCACGTGGGGGAGACGGCGGTGATGGACATTAACGATGCCCGGCTAACCCTGCACTACGAGGATGCGGCCATTGTGCTGGATGCGGCTTACAATATTTTCGATGCCGAAGAGACCGCCACCGTTTCGGGCTCCTTTTCCTTTGATAGCACCTTCGGGGCATTAAATCCCAATGTTCGGATTCGTTATAACGACATGGATACGAACGGCGCCGACGACGACACCGTGTCGATTTCCTACCAGCCGGTGGCCTCCCCGTTTCTCATGAGCGTGGATTTCCTCCGCAGAAATTTTGCCATGTCCACCGCTTATCTCAACGACCGTCTTGCAGAAAAATTTATGGAAACGCAGCTGCGGATAAATTCTGGCGAATTGAGCTGGCATACCGTCACTGGTGCCTGGGCGGACAAAGCCGCCGGTGCGCCCAAAGGTGAAGTGAATGGTCTCTATACGAGCCCCTTTCTGGCCGGCGTCGAAGTGGACGCCTCGCCCCTTATCGGTTACGAGGCTGAAACCGCGGGTGTTTCGGCCGGATATGAGCGATGGTTCGGCACGACCCTCTACTGCCTGGATGTCGGTTTTTTTCAAACGGACCTTGATTACACGGGCACCGGATTTGACCGAAACAGTGAAATGCAGGAGATGGTCGTTACGGGGCTTCACGCCATGGGCATCTACATCGACAACTGGACCTGGCGGGCCGGTTTCACCGGCTTCTGGGCATGGCACGATTACGAGGGGCTCACCGGCATCGACCTGGCAACCCGGGAACAGGCCGAGTATCAGAGCAACGGGCTCAATGTCAGTTGGATGATCGGACGCAGGTTCGATATGGGCGATTCCGTCGGCATCCTGCTGCCGGAGATCGGGGGCGAGTATCTCTACGTGCGTCGGGAAGGCTTCACCACCGAAGCCGAATCGGCCAACTGGAATGTTTCAGAAAGCTCTACCGGGGACGATCAGATCACGGGCGTTGCCTCCCTCAGGTGGATGAGCCGGATGAGACTTTGGGGTATACCCATGGCTCCGTCTGTTTCGGCAGGGCTTCGTCTGCTTCTCACCGATGAAAAGATCGAGGAGGAGCAGACCGGAGGATCCACCACCACCCTTGTCCAGGTTGAGCAGGACAAGGTCGCAGGAACGGTTTCGGCTTCGCTTTTGATAAACGTCACGGAGCATCAGGACGTGGCGTTTTCCTATGACGGTGGCTTCAGCAACGAGGCTACGCAGCAAGGCTTGGCATTTCGTTGGTGTATCAAATTTTAAGACCGGAAATATTCCACGAACGAAAGACACCCGCCCAACGGGTGGAGAAGATCATCCAAGCCCTGGCCTACCACAATACCAATACCACCACGACAACGAAAAACACCCGGACTGTGAGGGTGGTGCTCACCGACAGGGACGGCGGCATATCGGTTCCAAGTGATATCAAAATCACCGTCACCGACAACCTCCCCCCCACCACGGGGAATAAAACCATCACCCTAAAAGCCAATGGCTTACACACCTTTAAGGCTGCAGAGTTTCCCTTCAGCGACCCGGAAGGAGATGCCCTCCAGAAGGTGACGATCGTTACCCTGCCAGATCCGGGCATCCTTGCCCTCTCCGGCACCCCTGTCACCCCGGGACAAACCGTCTTGGTGGCCGACCTGTCCAGCCTCACCTTTACACCGGCTCCGGGCAAGAGCGGCACCCCCTACGCCACCTTTACCTTTACGGTGAATGACGGGACAAACGACAGCTTACCCGGAACCATGACCCTTAACGTCACCCCGGCCCCCACGCCCCCCGGTCCAACTCCCGCCCCCTCCCCGGACAGTGACGGAGACGGCACCCCGGACGACAATGACAGCTGTCCCAACGACGCCAACAAAATCACGCCGGGCACCTGCGGATGCGGCATACCCGACACGGATTCAAACCAGAACGGCATCCCGGATTGCAATGACAATGACGAACCAGGGGAAGTCACCGGGGACACCTTTGGCCCCTCAGGCCGCCTCACCGGTACAGTGGTGATCTTTTTTGAGAATGGCGGCGCCTACCCCATCACCATCCCCGGGGATGTTATTTTCCCGTCCCCGGAAAATGTCCCGGAAAAAGGTTTTGTCCTGACGCCCCAATTCCTCCTCACCTATGCCAAGGACAACGACTGGCGAACAAACATCCATTCCGCAAGAATGAAAGCAGCCGCCGCTGAAATCACGGTCCTACCGCCGATTTCAGATGCATACCGGCTCATCAACGGACTGATCCTGGCCACGGCACCCGCCAAAGCCACATCATCCGTGACCGTGGGCATCCCCTATGAAACATCCGACCTGCCGGAGGGGTATGAAAGCCAGGCCCTTCTGGCCCTGGTATATGACGACACGACAAAAACGTGGCAACCCGCCCCCTTTACCCTGTCGAATTCAGGCACCATGGATATCCGGACAGACATCCTCTCCGCCTATGCCGCCGTGGTCAAGGAGCAACCGGTGACGCCCGGCAACGATTACATTCTGGGGGCCCTGGACGGTGGCACCACGGAAGAAGGCGGGACAGCTACCTTTACCCTGGCCCTGGCAAACGGTCCGTCGGCGGACGTGACCATTGGCATCAGCAGTTCAGACACCACAGAGGGAACAGTGCTTCCCCCAATCCTCACCTTTACCCCGGCGGATTGGGACACTCCCAGGACCGTGACCCTCACCGGCATCGACGATGAGATTGCGGATGGGGATCAGATCTACTATGCCGTGCTGGCACCGGCGGTTTCCCTGGATCTCAATTACAACGGCGTGGCCCCGGGTAATGTGACCGTCAAAAACCGTGATAATGACCTGGCCCCCACCCCCCTTGCCCCGATCAATGGGGACGTTGTGGCCACCAAGCACCCCACCCTCAATGTCTCGGCCCTTTTCGAACCGGATCTTTTTGCCACCCATGCCGCCTCCTGCTGGCAGATCGCCACCTCCAGCGAGTTTGGGGAAGGCACCCTGGTATTTGAAATTGAAAGCCATGATGCGCTCACGACACTTAAAACCCCCGAAGGGACCTGCCGGGCGGACACCACCTATTACTGGCGGATAAAATGCACGGATGATGAAGGCGTTTCAACCCTGTGGTCACAACCCTCTGCCTTCACAACACCCAAAACAGCCACTGAAGCAGACGGTGGCGGCGGGAGCGGCGGCTGCTTCATCCGCGCCCTTTTTTAACCCCTTGGCTTTTCCCCTATTCCAAGGAACTGGGGAAAAGCCACTGCACATTACGCCACATTCTTGCATATATGTTCTAAATGGCCATGGCCTTTAATACCCGTGAGTCAATCGCTGACCGGCATTCAAGGTTTCCATGGGGAAATTGATCTTCTGAAAGCGGTTTGAACTTGTACGGTCATTCCATTTGTTTAAGCACTCTCTCTGACCTTCCTTTTATGGCAAGTATGATGCCTTGAACAAGCTCATTTTCCTCATATTGGCTGGAGAAGTCCGTATAGGTCATCTCAATCTGATTAAGCATTTTATGACTAAAACCTATCAACTGTGTTTTAAGAACCATGGGGCGGATATTTACCTCTCCTGCAAATCTTTCCCAATGCCTTTCCATCATCCATTCGAGCCTATTCTCTTTTCCAATTTTCATGGCAAGTTTTTGGGACAACCCTTCATAAATATTTGTACAAAGAAGGTCATAGAAAGGTGCTAATCTTATCTGCCGTGAGTGGTACAAGAAAGATAAGTTTTTAGCATGTGCATCCATATTCCCTATTAAATAATTAAAAAACACCCATTGCAGTAACTGCTGGATGTCTTTAATAGGATTTGCCGAATATTTACGGACAAGATCAAAGCACTCTTTAACACCGGGACCGCCATCTGCCTGATACTTTAATTCATGGGAAAGCCCCATGGCCTGACAAAAATCTTCCTGGTGCAAACGAATAACAGCATCATCATCATCAGAAATGCGATCATACCTTTGAATAAAAAACGCTTTTTGTTTCTCTTTTTTAATAATTTTAACGGAAGGAACCCTGAGATTTAAAGAACCCGCAAGCATCATACAGAAACACTCATTTTCAATAGAAGAGCGAAAATGAGCCATGGCAGGCTTTAAAATACAATTACTTGGAGCGCCATTTAATGGGATATAAAAGAGTGTATCCTTATTAAAAAGAGCAAGTTTTTCCTGGGCCCCTGCAAGGGATATCCGAATACCGTCTTCTCCTGCAAGCAAAGGTCGCTTGGGGATATTTTTCATCAGATCCGCTAATTGTTCGTCCGTAAGAGGACGATACTGATATTGGTCGCAAGATTCAGGAGATATTGATTCGGGAAAGATCGTTATTGCTCCGGCACATTCTCCGCCAAGAAGCTTTAGGAGCACGAAATCATTTTTTTCAGAAACACCAAGCCGCCTGGCAACTAAATCCCTTACAGCAGATTCCGGTAGCAGATTGGCAAAAAAAGATTTCACCTTATGATCCGGGAAAACAGTGTCCTGCAAAGGAAGAGAAATGGATAAAGGGAAAGCATCAGAGTTGTCAAGCCAACTCCTGGAGTAGGAAAATAAAAACAGTCTCTCATCGTCCAAACAGAGACGACCAACCAAGTCTTCATTAAAAAAAATGTTCAATCTTTCCACAATCAGCTCTCTCCACGTTTAATCAGGTGAAGTTCAAGGCCAAGTCCGTTCAACACTTCAAATATCTTACCTATTTGCGCGGTTGTTTTACCCTTTTCAAGCTCTAAAACAAACTTTCTGCCAACATCAGTAAATTCTGATATCTCTTTTTGGGTCAGCTTTAGTTTTTTGCGCTCTTTAAGAATATATTGACCGAGTTCTTCAGAATTATTGATTTTTGTGAAAGGTTTCAATTCAGCCCCCCCCTATAAATAGTTACCGATAAGGGACTTTTATCATTTTTTGAATACCATCACAACAAAAAGTAACCGAACAAGGACTTTTTGGCATTTTTGACCACCCGCACAACAAAAAGTCCCCGTTCGTACACTTTTATACCCGAAGGGACCTGCCGGGCACTATTTTAACCCCTCGGCTTTTCCCCTATTCCAGGGAACTGGGGAAAAGCCATGATTCCGTGTTGACATTGCTGCAAACTTAATGATAAGGATTCTCCAGAATTTGTTCTCCGTCAGGTTGCCCCAACGGGCATTCAAGGGAACCCGGTGAAACTCCGGGACGGTCCCGCCGCTGTATGCGAGTACGGATTCCGCACAGAGCCACTGAAGGCTGTTTTTATAAAGTCTTTGGGAAGGCGCGGAAATCCGGTTGATCCGCGAGTCAGAAGACCTGTCTGATGGAGGAATAGACCTTACCCAGGAGAGATGGCAAATCCCAGGGCTGACACACGTCGGTTCCGGGATTTTTTTATGCCGGAACCCTCGGAAAAAGGAGCAGAACCATGAAGACCCAGCTTGAACTTGCCAGGGACGGGATAATCTCTGACCAGATGATGACAGTTGCACAGACCGAAAACTTCAATCCGGAGATCATCCGTGTCCGGGTGGCGGCGGGCGAGATCGTCATCCCCTCCAACCCCAATAGAAAGAACCAGAAGGTGGTGGGCATCGGCACCGGCCTTCGCACCAAGATCAACGCCTCCATCGGCACCTCCTCGGACATCTGCAGCATTGAGGGCGAAGTGCAAAAGGCCATGGCCATCGAAGAAGAGGGCGCCGACACCCTCATGGAGCTGTCCGCCGGCGGCGATCTTGACAAGGTGCGCCGGGAAGTGCTCAAGGCCGTTAGCATGCCCGTGGGTAATGTTCCCCTGTACCAGGCATTCAAAGAAACGGCCCGTAAATACAAGGATCCCACCAAACTCGATCCTGAATTCCTCTTTGACCTCATCGAACGCCAGCTGGCCGACGGCCTGAGCTTCATGGCCATCCACTGCGGCATCAACCAGTACACCATTGAGCGACTGAGAAAACAGGGATTCAGGTACGGCGGTCTCGCCTCCAAGGGCGGCACCTTCATGGTGGCCTACATGGATGCCACGGGAAAAGAGAATCCCCTGTACGAGCAGTTTGACCGGGTCTGCGCCCTCATGAAAAAATACGATGCCGTCCTCTCCCTGGGCAACGGCATCCGGGCCGGCGCCATCCACGACAGCCACGACAGGGCCCAGATGGCAGAGATGATCATCAACTGCGAGCTGGCCGAGCTTGGCCGTGAGCAGGGCTGCCAGATGATGGTGGAAGGCCCGGGCCATGTGCCCCTGGACGAAATCCAGGCCAACATCATCCTGGAAAAACGCATGAGCGGCAACGCCCCCTACTATGTCCTGGGTCCCATTCCCGCAGACACCGGCGCCGGCTACGATCACATCACCTCCGCCATTGGTGCGGCCTCCTCCACCTGGCACGGCGCGGATCTCATCTGCTACATCACCCCGGCCGAGCACCTGGCGCTTCCCACCGTAGACGACGTACGGGAAGGGGTCAGAGCAACACGGCTTGCCGTACGGGTGGGAGACATCGCCAAATACCCCGACCGCAGGGAGAACGAGCGCCTGGCATCCATGGCACGGCGGGACATGCGCTGGGACGACCTGGAAAGTCATCTTCTCTTTCCCAAGATTGCCCGGGAAACCAGAAACAGCCGGGCCCCGGAAGATGGCGCCACCTGCACCATGTGCGGCGACTTCTGCGCCATGAAAAAGGGCAACACCATTTTCAAGGACGATATGAAGAACGATAAAATAACACCTGGAGCGTAAGTCCAATGAAACGACTCGAACAGACCATTGCAAGCATCAAGGCCCCGGACGCCTCTGTTTACGACGCCGCCCTGGCGCGGCTCGCCGACCAGGCCCGGCCCGCCGGAAGCCTCGGCATCCTTGAGGATGCTTCGGCACGCCTCGCCGGCATCGCAGGCAGCCTGGACGTGCAGCTGACAAACAAGGTGCTCATCACCTGTGCCGGGGACCATGGTGTCGTTGAAGAAGGCGTCAGCCTTTTTCCCCAGGAAGTGACCCCCCAGATGGTGGACAACTTCGTCAATGACGGGGCCTCCATCAACGTGCTTGCCCGCCATGCAGGCGCCGCCATAAAGGCGGCGGACATCGGTGTGAACTTTGACTTTGATCCCAAACTTCCCATCTTTCACAAAAAGGTGAGAAAGGGAACGGCCAACTTCACCAAGGGACCGGCCATGTCACGGGACGAGGCAATTGCCTCCATCAATGCCGGCATCAGCATCGTGGACGATCTGTTCGAGGAAAAAAAGGTGGACATGCTTGGCACCGGGGACATGGGCATTGGCAATACCACGCCCTCGGCCGCCATCATTGCGGCATTTTCAGGAATGGACCCCAGGGAGCTGACAGGCAGGGGCACCGGCATCGACGATGCCATGTTCGCCAACAAAATCCGGGTGATCCGGAAGGGGCTTGAGTTGAACAAGCCCGATCCCAATGATCCCCTGGACGTGCTCTCAAAGGTGGGAGGGCTTGAGATCGGCGGACTTGCAGGCCTTGTCATCGGCGCTGCCGCCCACGGCATCCCGGTAGTCTGCGACGGATTCATCTCCACGGCCGGGGCCCTGATCGCCTGCGAACTTGCCCCAAAGGCAAAAGCCTACCTCTTTGCCGGCCACCGCTCCATCGAGGTGGGACACCGGTTCATGCACGAACGGCTCAACCTTGTCCCGCTCCTGGACCTGGGCTTCAGGCTGGGCGAGGGAACAGGGGCCGCCCTTGCGTTTGAACTCCTGGATGCATCAACACGGATACTTGCGGAGATCAAAACCTTTGAGGAGGTTGCCATCAAAAACGCCAACCGTTAAGAATAAGCGTGCCGGAGGCGATTGCCTCCGGCATCTTTAACCATCCATGATATCTTCACTGTTGATATTGTTGTTCTCTTCAAGCCGTTTCACCCGCTTCTCAAGCTTCAACAGATAGGTTTCCATCATCTCCATGTATTGTGAGAAGGTGTAGGTGATCCCAAGCTCCCTGGTTCTTGCCTCAAGCCGGTCTCTTAAATCGTCGGTACTTTCCATTTTCCGTTCTTCAAGTGTTGGCATGAAACCTGTCCCCTATAATTTCCTGGTTAATCCATAAGTTACCCTTCTTTTATCCATATAGAAACGGACAAAAAAAGCAAGTCATTTCTGGAAGCACTATAATTAGGGGTCAGGCTTAGCCTGACCCCATTAATTAGAAGTCGATCTTTCCCGGTGTCCGTGGAAAGGGCACCACGTCCCTGATGTTGGTGATACCGGTCACCAGCATGAGGAACCGCTCAAACCCCATGCCGAATCCTGCGTGGGGAACGGTTCCGAACCGCCTGGAATCCAGGTACCACCAGTACTGCTCCTTGGGCAGCCCCATTTCATCCATTCGCGCCTCCAGAAGATCCAACCGCTCCTCCCGCTGGCTCCCCCCGATGAGCTCGCCGATCCTCGGCACCAGGAGATCCACGGCGGCAACGGTCCTGCCGTCGTCGTTCAGGCGCATGTAAAAAGGCTTGATCTCCTTTGGGTAGTTGGTCAGGAACACGGGTTTCTTAAAATGCTCTTCGGCAAGGAAGCGCTCGTGTTCGGACTGAAGATCGATGCCGTTCTCCACGGAAAACTCAAACTTTTTCCCGGATTTCAGGAGGATCTCGATGCCTTCGTCATAGGTCACCCGGGCATAGTCGTCGTTCACCAGGGTGTCGAGCACGCCTGCAAGTCCCTTGTCCACAAACTGGGTAAAGAGGGCAAGGTCCTCGGCACAGTGCTCCATCACGTGGTGGGTAAGGGTCTTGACCAGCTCTTCTGCGTGGTCCATGTTGGCATCAAGGTCGCAGAACGCCATCTCCGGCTCGAGCATCCAGAACTCGGCCACATGGCGGCTGGTGTTGGAGTCTTCTGCCCGGAACGTGGGCCCGAAGGTGTAGACATCCCCCAGGGCCATGGCAAACATCTCGGCGGACAACTGGCCGGACACGGTGAGGTTTGCCTGGGTACCAAAGAAGTCCTCCTTAAAGTTCATCCGCCCCTGTTTTGCCACGTCAGCAGGATCAAGGCTTGTCACCCTGAACATCTCGCCTGCCCCCTCGCAGTCGGAACCGGTGATCACAGGGGCGCTCAAACAGCGGAACCCCTTGTCCCGGTAAAACTTGTGGATGGCATAGATCGCCTCAGAACGGATGCGGAAGGCCGCACCGAACTTGTTGGTCCTGGGCCGAAGGTGGGCAATGGTCCTCAGGTACTCGTCGGAATGCCGCTTCTTCTGGAGGGGATAATTATCAGGGGCCACGCTGATGATCTCCACCCCATCGGCCTGGATCTCCCAGCGCTGCCCCTTGCCCGGGGATTCCACCAGCCGTCCTGTCACACCAAGGGCGGACCCTGTGGTGACCTTGGCTATTTCGTCATAATTGGCAAGGCCGTCCCCGGCAATCACCTGGATGCTCTTGAGGCAGGACCCGTCGTTGATCTCCATGAACGAGAAGGTCTTTGAATCACGCTTGGTCCTGACCCATCCCTTGATTAACACCTTGTCCATGGCTGTTTCTGATCCCAGCACCTTGTCTATTTTTATTCTACCCATCATACACCTTTCATTGTTATGGCCTGCCACCAGGGCGTCCTGTTTTTCCGCAACTTCACCTAGGATCATGGCATCCCGCTCCATGAATCACAAGTTATCGTTGCTTTATCTGGCTCAAAATGAGATAAATACGTCTTTTGCTAAATACACTAAAACCATATAATTATTAAAGTTTTCTATCATGAACAAAAAAAATATTCAAGAAATCCTGCCCCTGGTCGAGATGCCAAGCCGATACCTGGGATGTGAAGCCAACACCATTAAAAAAGATCATGCCGCCGTTGACCTGACCTTTGCCCTGGCCTTCCCCGACCTCTATGAAATCGGCACCTCCCATTTCGGGATGCAGATTTTATACACCATCCTGAACCAGGAACCCAATATCTCGGCCGAACGCTTCTTTGCCCCGGCCCAGGACATGGAGAAACTGCTCAAGGAGAAAGAGATCCCCCTTTTTTCCCTTGAATCCAAAACGGAGATGAAAGCCTTTGACATCATCGGCTTCAGCCTGCTCTACGAGCTCAATTTCACCAACATCCTCACCATGCTGGACACCGCGAACATTCCGTTTTACGCTGACCAGCGGAAAGAGGCGTTTCCCCTGGTCATTGCCGGAGGCCCCTGCGCCTTCAATCCGGAACCCCTGGCAGACTTCTTCGACCTATTTGTAATCGGAGACGGGGAGGAGGCGATCCTTGAGATTTCAAAACAGACCATCCAGTGGAAACGCGCCGGAAAGGGTGGCAAAAAAGAGTTACTGAAAACCCTTGCCGGAATACAGGGGGTCTATGTCCCCTCCTTCTACACCCCAAGCTTCAACGACCAGGATCTCCAGGTCCTTGAGCCCCATTACCCGGAACACGCCACCGTGAAGCGGGCAATTCTTTCCGACCTTGCCAAGACCCCCTTCCCCACCTCCCCCATTGTTCCGTTTGGAAAACCGGTTCATGACCGGCTCAGGCTCGAGATTGCCCGGGGATGCTCCAGGGGGTGCCGATTCTGCCAGGCCGGCATGATCTACAGGCCGGTGCGGGAGCGCACGGTGACGGACCTTATAGAGATCACCCAAAAAGCCATGGCGGAGACCGGGTACAGCGACGTCTCCCTGCTCTCTTTGAGCACAGGTGATTACAGCGACCTTGCCAACCTCATGGAGAACCTGCTTAACGTCAACCAGAACCACTGCACGGCCATATCCCTGCCTTCCATCCGGGCGGGAAAACTCACCCCGGAGCTGATGAAGATCATCAAAAAGGTGAGAAAAACAGGGTTCACCATCGCCCCTGAGGCCGGCACCCAGAGACTGAGGGACGTGATCAACAAAAACATCACGGAAGAGGACATTGTCGGCACGGTGACCAACGCCTTTGACCTGGGATGGCGCATGATCAAGCTCTATTTCATGAACGGACTGCCCACCGAGACCCCGGAGGATATCCAGGGCATCTGCGACCTTGCCCGGCAACTGGCCTCCATCCAGATCCAGGGCAAGGGCAGGGGAAAAGGAAAAAGCACCATCAACTTAAGCTTTGCCACCTTTATCCCCAAGGCCCACACCCCGTTCCAACGCTGCGCCCAGATCTCGACCCAGCAGTCGGTGGACAACCTCAACTTTCTCAAAAAGAACCTGAGACATCCCGGCATCAACCTCAAATGGCAGGACCCCAAGATGAGCCTTTTGGAAGGGGTTTGGTCCCGGGGCGACCGACGGCTTTCCAAACTGCTGGTCGCTGCCTGGGAAAAGGGATGCCGCCTGGACGGCTGGTCGGACATGTTCGACTTTGACCGATGGATGGAGGCCTTTGAAGAAACAGGGATCGACCCCCACTTCTTCACCACCCGGGAACGTGGGGACAACGAGCCCCTTCCCTGGGGCCACATCGACTGCGGCGTATCAAACACGTTCATGGAAGCAGAGCTCGGCAAGGCCATGGTACCGGAAACCACCCCGGACTGCAGGGAAGAGGGCTGTACCGGCTGCGGTATCTGCGACTTCGAGACCATCGAACCCATTGTCCATGAAAAATCCGACAGTCTGACCATCTCCGACCGTCCTGGGGCAATGCCCAGCGACAACATCAACTTTGCCAAGTACCGTGTATTTTACTCACGGCTGGGAGACGCCCGCCACTTTGGCCACCTGGAACTTGCCAAAATCATCCGCAGGGCCATACGGCGGATCGGGATACGGGTCAAATACTCCAAGGGATTCAACCCCTCCATGCAGCTTTCCTTTGACAACCCCCTGCCCGTGGGCATGGAAAGCCAGGAGGAGTTTTTCACCATCCCGGCGGAATTCTCCACCACCCCCAGACAGATCGTTACCGGGCTCAACAAGGTGCTGCCCAAAAGCATCACCATCACCGGGTGCGCCCCCCTGGCCCTGCTCAATAAAAAAAGTGACCCCCTTGAGACCGCCACCTACCGGATCACCCTCAACGACCATGCCATCGACCAGAAAGACGTGGAAGAGTTCATGACTCTGTCCGAGTACAAGGTTGAAAAGACCAATTTCAAGGGCAAGACCCGGACCACGGATTTTAGAAAGGTGACCCAGCGGATAGATTTCCTTGATTCATCCCACATTGAAATGGTATTGGTGAAGGACCAGGACAGGACCATCAGGCCGGGCGAAATACTAACCACGATCCTTGGCGTTCCTGAGAAAGGTGTACAGACAGCAAACATTCTCAAACTCAAACAGGGAAAGTCCATATGCTGAAAGAACTTGTTGTAAACGCCGCCGAACACGAGACACGGGTCGCCCTCTTAGAGAACGGTACCATTGCCGAACTCTTCATCGAACGGGGGGATGAATCCAACATCACGGGAAACATCTACAAGGGAAAGATCCAGCGAGTTCTTCCCGGGATGCAGGCGGCCTTCGTGGATATCGGCCTGGAACAGGCGGCCTTTCTCTACGTGGACGACATCTATGACGAAACCAGCCATGAGCTTGCCAAGCACTTTGAGCAGGAGAACGATCCAGACCCCAAGGCCCAGGACGAGTCCCGGAACACCCTGGGATGGCAACCCTCGTTTGCCGCCGATGCAAGCATAGAGGAACTGGTCACCGAAGACCAGGAGATCCTGGTACAGATCTCAAAGTCCCCCATCGGCACCAAGGGACCGAGGGTAACGGCCCACATCTCGCTGCCGGGACGCTACATGGTCCTCATGCCCACGGTGGACCACGTGGGCATCTCGAAAAGGATCACAGACGATGACGAACGCTCCCGGCTCAAGGACCTGCTTTCCACGGTGCGCCAGGACGACTTCGGCTACATATTCAGAACGGCTGCCCAGGGCATCCAGGCAGAGCGCCTCAAAAAAGAGATCGCCTTCCTCAACAAGACCTGGGAGGAGATCCAGGCAAAGAGCAAGACCTGCTCTGCCCCCGCCCTGCTCTACCGGGACCTGACCGTCACCTTCAGGGCGGTCCGGGACCTGTTGACCGATGATGCAGACAAGTTGAGCATCGATTCAAAACTCGGCTACGAGAGCGTTCATTCCTTCCTGAACAAACTCATGCCGGACCTCAAGGTCTCCGTGGAGCTATACCAGGGAACCGAGCCGATCTTCGACGCCTATAACATCGAAGGGGACATTGCCAGGGCGTTGAAGAAAAAGGTGTGGCTGAAATCCGGGGGGTACATCATCATAGACCCCACCGAAGCCCTGATAGCCATTGATGTGAACACCGGACGGTACGTGGGCAAGCACAACTTTGACGAGACCATCCTCAAGACCAATCTCGAGGCGGTCAAGGAGATCGCCTACCAGATCCGTTTGAGAAACATCGGCGGCATCATCATCATCGATTTCATCGACATGAAGCGCAACCAGCACAAGGAAAAAGTGATGAGCCTGCTCATCGATACCCTGAAAAAAGATAAGGCCCAGACCAATGTGCTGCCCCTGTCTGAACTGGGCCTTGTGCAGATGACAAGGAAGCGGGTGAGAAAGAACCTGACCCGGACCCTGTGTGAACCCTGCTTCTACTGCGGGGGGGACGGCATGCTTCTGTCCAAGCGTTCCATCTGCCACAAGATCCACCGGGACCTCATGAACGAAGCCAACGACATGATGGGCAATCTCTTCACGGTAAAAGTTCATCCCGAGATAGCCCAACTGCTCCATGGGGAGCAGAAACATCTGATTGCGTCCCTGGAACGGGAGATAAAACGACCCATTGCCATCTACCCCGAACCCCACTATCACATCGAGGAATACCATATTTTCGAGACCCTGAAAAAATAATCCACTGCTTTTTAGCAATGAAATCTTGACACGGCATCAATAATGAATTAAAATTTGATGTTTATTATGGCAGTTTAGAGCGGTGAACTTCACCGATTTTTTTTTGTTTTTAAACTTGTAAGGATTTTTAAGTCATGAAAAGAACATTTCAGCCCAGCAGGATCAAACGCGCAAGACGACACGGTTTCAGAAAAAGAATGTCCACAGCAGCAGGACGACGTATTGTAAACAGCAGGCGGGCTAAGGGGAGAACAAAGCTCACTGCGTAACAAAGGCTTAAACATTGGGCAGCTATTCGTTCCCGAAAAATGAGCGGCTCTTAAAAAGGGCCAGCTTTTTAAAATTATCCAGATTCGGAAGAAAGATACAGACGCGGTATTTCATAGCAGCCATACAGGATGCTGAAACCGACAGAACCCGTATCGGGATCACTGTATCAAAAAGAGTGGGAAATGCGGTAGAGCGCACCAGGATAAAGCGGATTGTCAGAGAATATTACAGGAAAAACCGAGACGCGGTCACAGGAAACCGGGACATCAACATCATAGCAAGGAAATACGCGGCACCCCTTTCCAATGGGGAGGTCAGAGATGAGCTTGGCAAACTTTTTAAAAAGATTGTAAAATTTGATGGTTAAGCGGTCAATACTGTTACTCATCAAGGTATACCAATACCTTATTTCCCCTTTGACCGGGCCGACCTGCCGTTTCTATCCATCGTGTTCCCAATATGCGTTTGAGGCTGTCACCACCTATGGCAGTCTTAAAGGCTCTTTTCTTGCGATAAAGCGTGTGTTGAAATGCCATCCGTTCCATCCTGGAGGTTATGACCCTGTTCCCTGATCCGCTCCTGAAGCATGCTCTCTTCCCCTATTTTCCATGTGATCTGCGTTGAACAACATTTTATTCATCACTGGGAGACAAGATGGACGAGCAGAAACGGCTATTTATTGCCATTATCCTTTCAATAGTTGTTATTGTAGGGTGGAATTTATTCTTTGTTGACACAACGCCGGTACCGGTCCAGCAGGACCAGCCATCGGCGTTGAGTGAGCAGCCTGCAACCAGCAAGACAAGTGGCACCTCCATTGCCGATTATACGCCCGGCTCACAGGAACGAACCGATGCCGCAGGGGTCGCCGCAGCTTCTATCCCGGCCCGAAACGCCAGAACCATATCGGTTTCAAACCAATTCTACAACATCGTCATCTCCGAGAACGGCGCCAACGTCAAAAGCCTGACCCTGAACAACTTCAGGGAAGCGGTTGAAGCTGACTCCCCCCTCAAGGAGATGGTCTCCCCGGCGCTTGGCACCGGCCTGTTCGCCTTCGAACTCGAGGGAAAGAGCATCCCCGGTCTTGAGACCGCTATTTTTACGGCCCAGACAGATTCTACCCACATGGACCTCACCCAGGGCGAGAAAAGCCTCGCCTTCACCTGGACCTCACCCCACGGCATTGTTGTTGAAAAGGTGTTCACCTTTTCGGCAGACAGTTACCTCATCGGATTTGATCTTGTTTTCAAGAACCGTTCGGGCATGCCTTTAAAGGATTCCCTTGTACTGGCAATCCCCGGCATGGTTGACCCCGCAAACGCCCGGTTCTCCTTTGAGGGAGCCACCGCGCTTATCAACGGCGAGTTGGAAAATGTCAAAACCAAGAAGATCGAGGACAAGGACACCTACGAAGGGGTGATCGACTGGGCCGGATATACCGACCGCTACTTCCTCTCCTGCCTGATTCCCAAATCACAGGAAGAGGCCAAGATAAAGCTCTCTTTCCAGGAGCCTGTGGTAACGACCAAGTATGTGCAGTCCATGGAAAGACTCGATCCGGGCAAGCAGTTCACCGCCTCATTTGATTTTTTCATGGGTCCCAAGAGCCTTAAGCTCCTCAGCTCCTTTGACAACTCCCTGAAAAAGGCGATCAATTTCGGCTGGTTCGACATCCTGGCCAAGCCCTGCCTCATGGGCATGAACCTGATCCACGGTGTCATCCCCAACTACGGCATCGCCATCATGCTCCTGACCCTGCTCATAAAGCTGGTATTTTGGCCCCTTGGCACCAAGAGCTACAAGGCCATGAACGACATGAAAAAGCTCCAGCCCCTGATGACGGAGATGCGGGAGAAGTACAAGGATGACAAGGCGAAAATGAACCAGGAGGTCATGGGTCTTTACAAGACCTACAAGGTTAACCCCATGAGCGGATGCCTTCCCATGATCGTCCAGATGCCCATCTTCTTTGCCCTGTACCGTATGCTCTACCAAGCCATCGAGCTGAGGCATGCCCCCTTCATGGGCTGGGTAAACGACCTTTCAGCTCCCGACCGGCTCTTTCATTTTGATTTTGCCATTCCCTTTATGCAGGCACCCCACGGAATACCTGTGCTGACCATCATCATGGGCGCAACCATGTTTCTGCAGCAGAAGATGTCACCATCCACCGGGGATCCAACCCAGGCAAAGATGATGATGCTGATGCCCCTGTTTATGACCTTTATCTTCATCAATTTCCCTGCAGGACTTGTTCTGTACTGGCTTGTAAACAACGTGCTCTCAATCGGTCAGCAGTATTACATTCAAAAGAAATTTGCGTAACCCCACGGAGGTAGAATGAAACAGACCCAGGAATTTGACGGAAAGAATCTCGAGCAGGCCATTGAAAAGGCCTGCGCTGCCTTGAATGTGACCAGGAAGAAGCTATCCTATGATGTGATATCCTCGGGCTCCTCGGGAATCTTCGGAATAGTGGGCGTTAAAAAGGCCAAGATCAGGGCCACCCTGCCGGATAGAAAGATCTCCACCAACAACGTGGGCCGGGATGCCATTGAGGAAGACGAGCTTGACGGCGTCATGTCCATTGTGGACGAAGCCTTTGCCGAACCTTCGGTAAAGGAAAAAGAGCGTCCAAAGAAAAAACCGAAAAAGAGTCAGCCCAAGAAAGCCGCGCCCCAGAAAAAGAACGACAAAAAAGCCGTTTCCAAATGGGAGCAGGACATCGAAACACCTGATTTTAAAGAGCCCGAAGCCACGGAGCCGGAAGTAAAGGCCCCTGAAGCAAAAGCCCCTGAAGCAGAGGCCCCTGAAGCAGAGGCTCCTGAAGCAAAGGCCCCTGTAGCAGAGGCCCCTGAAGCAGAAGCGCCCGATGCGGAAAAGGACTTAGGCTTTGAAGAAGATGTGGAGATTGATGAAAGGGACGAGGGGTATCCGCCCAAGTACAAGGATGAAATTCCGGTGGACGTCACCGAAGAGTCCGTTGCCCTGGGTGTAGAGACCCTCCAGAAGATGGTGGACCTCATCACCACCGACTCCACGGTTGTTTCAGAGACAGACCAGGATCGACTGCTGCTCAGGGTAGATGGCGGCAATTCCGGTGTTCTCATCGGAAGAAGGGGCCAGACCCTGGAAGCCATGCAGTTTCTCACGGACAAGATCATCAATCGAAAAAGCGAATCCAGGGTCAGGCTGAAGGTGGACATCGAAGGGTACATGGAGACCCGTAAGGCCAACCTCCAGAGCCTTGCACACAAGATGGCGGAAAAGGCAAAAAAGACAGGCAAGCCCGCAACCATCAACCAGATGACTGCCCAGGACCGACGGATTGTTCACCTTGCTTTGAAAGACGACACGCGGGTGAGAACCCAGAGCATGGGCGACGGATACTACCGCAGGCTGGTGATTTTTCCTAAGAAAGGCGCATTCAAGAAGCGACGAAATAGCAGAAAATAAAAAATGACGTTCGATACAATAGCCGCCATTGCCACACCACCGGGAAGCGGCGGAATCGGTATTATCAGGATCTCTGGACCCAACGCCATGGCGCTTGTTCCCCGTTTTTTCGGAACAAGCCCCACGGGTCCGGACCCTGATCCGGCCCTCAAATCCCACATGGTCGTCCACGGATATGTGTTCGAGGACCAGACCGGAAGGGTCATCGATGAAGTGCTTCTCCTGCCCATGCGGGCACCCCGCTCCTACACGTCCGAAGATGTCATAGAGATCCAGGCCCACTCAGGTCCCCTTGTGATGGCAACCATCCTTGACCAGGTGGTCTCTGCAGGCGCCAGGCTTGCCGATCCCGGGGAATTCACCAAACGGGCCTTTCTGAACGGCCGCATAGATCTCACCCAGGCCGAGGCCGTGGCCGACATCATCAATGCCAGGACGTCGGGCTCCTTGAGAATTGCAGCATCCCAGAGCCTTGGGGAACTCAAGCAGGCCATCCAGGGATCCAGGGACACCTTGATCGAGCTACTCGCCCTGGTGGAAGCCGCCATAGACTTTCCGGATGAAACCCAGGAGCTGATCCCCCATACCTTGGGACTCGACCGAGTCAGATCGGTCCTGACCGCATGCCAAGGGTTTATCCAGAAATATGAGGATGCCCATTTCCTGAGGGACGGCATCAAACTTGCCATCTGCGGTCCTCCCAATGTAGGCAAATCAAGTCTCATGAACCGGCTTCTGGAAAAAGAGCGCTCCATTGTCACAGCAATTCCCGGCACCACCCGGGACCTGATCGAAGAAAGTCTCAACATCAGCGGCATCCCCTACCTTGTCTCGGACACGGCAGGCATGCACCAGACCGATGACCTTGTGGAGAAGATCGGCATTGAGCGGGCTAAAAAGCACATTGCCGGCTCCGACCTGATACTGTTCATGAAGAGTGCGGGCAGTGACATCTCCGAAATCGAGCTCCAGGCCATCGTCCCGGAAGACAAAAAAATAATACTGGTCATCAACAAGATCGATCTTGTTGATGAACCCTTTGAAGCTCTCCCCCAGGCACTTGCCAAGCTTCCCTGTGTCAGGGTTTCCGCCCTGACGAATCTCGGGATAGACGACCTGCGAAAGCGGATCACCGAGCTATCAGTGGGGGATCTTGCCGACACCTCGTCGGTTGTGCCCAACCTGAGACACAGAAAGGCCCTTGAAAGGGCGGTCGAAAGCCTGAAAGCCGTGGAAAACGGTTTCTTGAACGACCAGGAAGAAGAGACCCTTGCCATCGACATACGGAATGCAGCCGATCTGCTTGGCGAGATTATTGGTGACACCGCAGGAATCGACATTCTTGACACAATCTTCAGCAACTTCTGCATAGGAAAATAGAGGAATCTACCATGGGTATTGATTTTAAAGAACATTTTGAAAAATATGAGGCACTGGTCTCAACCGTTGACCAGGTGTTTGCAAAGGTAAAACAGGAATATCCCAAAGAGGTGTTCTGCAGGGAAAAATGCAGCGACTGCTGCTACGCCATGTTTGACCTCACCATCATTGAGGCGCTCTACCTCAACCACAAGTTCAACGAAAAGTTCAAAGGAACTGAAAAGAGCGCACTCATCGACGATGCAGCCAAGACCGACCGCGCCATCTTCAAGCTCAAACGGGAGGCCTACAAAGAGCTGAAAGACGGAAAAAACGAGGTAGACATCCTCGGCAAGATGGCCATGGAGCGCATGCGCTGTCCCCTGCTCGGTGCCAACAACATGTGCATCCTTTACGAATCAAGGCCCATCACCTGTCGACTCTACGGTATTCCCACCTCCAGCGCAGGCATGAGCCACATCTGCGGCCGTACCAACTTTGTTGAAGGGGAGAAGTACCCCACGGTGAACATGGACACCATCTACTCCAAGCTCCAGCTCATATCAGCCGAATTGGTCCGTGCCATCAACTCAGAGAACATCAAGATGTGCGAGATGCTCATTCCCGTGTCCATGGCCGTGATAACCGACTTTAACGCGGAGTACCTGGGAGTCAAAACAAATGGATAACTTCACCCCGGAAGAGATCGCCGAACGGAAAAAAGCGATCTATGACACCATGGGAAAGCGGAGTAAGCGACAGATCGACAAGATCGGCTACGAGAACTGGGACCCGACCCAGACCCCCAAGGATCCCATCGAGATCAGAAAAGACACCACCAAACGCACCACCCAGGAGCTCATCCGTGAGTTTCTCCAGGAGGCCAGCCACGAGGATTACTCCAACGCCTTTGCCGAGGGCGCCTTTGAGATGTGCCTTGGCATCATCAACAGCGAGGAGAAAATCCGGGGCATGTACGAGTTTGCCAACTGGTACACGGAGCTGTTGAAACGAGAGGGGCATGACCCCCTCTAACGAGAAGAGACTCCTCAGTATACTGAACGCGTCGGAAATCCGGGTGACGCCAAGGGACCTTGCCATCAAGCTTGCCTTGGAGAGCTGCATCACCAACCGGGAGGCAAGACGCGTCCTGAAACGCCTGGTGACCGATGGTGAAATTGCCTATTCCTACGACTTTGGCGCCACCCATGTGGAACCCTCCTTCTCAAGGCCCGTGCAAATCACCGACCACTTTGTTATCACCCCCTGGAGCAGCAGAAAGGACGGCGATCAGACCCTTGAGATCGTCATTGCCCCGGGCATCTCCTTTGGATCAGGCCGACACCCCACAACGCGGCTATGCCTTGAGGCCATCGACCAGACACTGCTTACCACAAACGGCCCGGCCTTTCCCCGCCGGGCTGCGGATGTGGGCACCGGCTCAGGTGTGCTTGCTTTAGCCCTGGTCCGGGCAGGATGCGATTCCTGCCTGGCCTTGGATACCGACCTGAACTGCGTATCAGAGACACAGCGCAACGTGGCGCTCAACCGGCTTCAACACCGGATAGAGGTGACAAACGAACTCCTTGACATCTCCCACGGCCCCTTTGACCTTGTCTGCGCAAACCTTCGGTATCCAACGCTTAAGCAGCTCTCCCAGCTCTTTTACGAGATCACCCAGCCCCAAGCCCTTGTAATCCTCTCGGGTGTCCGCACCTGGGAGCTGAACGACCTCACGGACACCTACACCCACCTTGGTTTCACCTGCACTTGGACCCGCAATGAAAAAGGCTGGAGTGCCGCTGTCTTCAAAAAATAAGGGGGACGCCCATAAAATTATAAGTTCCCCCCCTGTTCCCCAACAATTTTATTATTTTATGGGCGTCCCCAAATGATGGAAACCTTAATCCAATTCGGCCATCCAGGCTTATTTATCGCCTCCTTCCTGGCGGCCACGATCCTTCCCATGGGTTCCGAGGTGCTGCTGGGCCTTTTGCTGGCAAACGGCTTTGATCCCCTGGTGACCCTGGCGGTTGCGACCTTCGGCAATGTGCTGGGATCCGTAACCAACTATGGCCTTGGCCTGTGGGGAAGCAAATTCCTCGTTAAAAAAGTGCTCCGCATGCAGGAGCATGAGTTTGCCCGGGCCACCGACCGTCTCAACCGCTACGGTTCGGTCAGCCTCTTGTTTGCCTGGGTGCCTGTCATCGGCGATCCCTTGACTGTTGCCGCCGGGGTACTGAGAATCAATTTCATCCTCTTCCTGGTCCTTGTAACGGTGGGAAAGGCCCTTCGCTACGGGGTCATTGCCCTGGCCATTTCATAAAAAAAGGGGAGCCAATGAACAGATAAGCCCCCCTCTTCCACGACAATGTTCCGGGTAGAGGCGTCGGTTCCCCGACGCCTCCCCCGCAGATCCGTACGTGCAGAATTCCCGCATACGGTTCCTC
>JAEINQ010000155.1 GCA_016342285.1 Desulfobacterales bacterium | reverse complement strand
GCCATTCTTGAGCAGGTTGACAAGGATGCGGTGACACAACTCAATCTGTCAACGACACTCTCAACCAATGCCATTGTTCAAGGCAAGACCGAGGATGTTGGCGTCATTGTCACGTCCGGTCCGGGCATTGATCCGCATAACTACATGCCGTGCAGGGATTTTCATGTCATCGACGGGTCCATTGATCATCGGGGTAACGAGGTCCGTGCCATTTCCAGCCGTCAGCTTTCTTCTGCCATCGATTCCTGTCGCGCCAATGGTGTACGCGTGTTTGCATCAGTGGGTAAATTCTCAACCCGTAATCCGCGTCACGAGAATGTCATTCGGCGTTCGGTGTGCCAGTGCACGGATGAGGCGCACTGCGATTACGCCGACTTCGTCACACTCGGGCATCAACTGGGCGGCGCACTCAATTTCCCGCGTCGGGTGGCGACCGCTTATTTCAACTGTTCGGTCTGGCGGCTGTTCAACGATTTTGCCACAGCCGTTGAAAATGGATTGGCCGAAATGGGGCTGGGCCATGTGAAAGTGAACATTCTCAAGGCCGACGGCGGAACCATGCCGCTGCCCCAGTCGCGCAAGATGCCAGTGCAATCCATTTTTTCCGGTCCTGCCGCTTCGGTCATGGGCATTATCGCGCTCACGGACATTTTTCATGATTCAGTGATTCTCGACATCGGTGGCACAACCACAGATATAGCGATTTTTGCGGACGGGTCTCCTCTGATCGAGCGAGAGGGCATTTCCATCGGATCGCATCCAACGCTGGTCACCGCGCTCAAGGTCCACTCCATCGGCATTGGCGGGGATTCGGCTATTTCCCTTGTCGGGGGTACTGTTCGTGTCGGCCCTACCCGACATGGTCCGTCTGTCTGTCTGGGCGGCGAACATGTGACATTGACCGATGCTCTTAATTATGAGGACATGTGCGAGGTCGGTGATGTGGCGGCATCAAGGTCGGCTATCGAAGTCTTTGCCAAGAGTCATGCCTTGTCCCCGGAACAGTTGGCCCGAACTGCCGTTGAATATGCCACCAATGCCATATACGATGCCACGCGCGGCCTTATTGACGAGATTAATTCAAAGCCTGTGTACACTATTCACGAGTTGCTTGACGAGAAGAGGGTGGTGCCCAAGAAGATATATCTCATGGGAGGACCAGCCCAGGCCATGAAGATGGAGGTTTTTCGTCGATTCCAGCTGTCAACCGAGGTCCCTGACAATTATGACGTGGCCAATGCCATTGGCGCGGCTTTGACTCGCAGCACCTGGGAACTGGAGTTGTTTGCTGATACGCAAAGGCACGTGTTGTTCATTCCATCCCTTTCCTACCGTGAGAACGTCCACACCAGTTACGATCTGGAAGATGCCCAAAAGGACGCGGTCAATCAGTTGTCCATGCAACTCGACTCCATGGGGGTTTTTCTTCAGCCCGAGGATGCTCAGATCACCCATGCATCCAGTTTCAACATGGTTGAAAACATGGAACAGGTGGGCAAGAATATCCGAGTCAAGTGTCAGGTCCGTCCCGGTGTGGTCGCGACCCTGGTCGAGGGGAGATAGGTCATGCTCAAGGCAAACAACAAGCTTGGTATCATTTTTTTCCCGGCATATGATTGGGCCATTTCACCCACCCATCCCGAGCGTCAGGAGCGGTTGCTCTACACACAGGACCAATTGCGGGAAGAAGGCCTTTTCGACATTGAGGGTGTGCGCGAATACAAGCCTGATGTCGCGTCAATCGAGGATGTGGAGCGCGTTCATTTCTGTTTTCCCGGAGTGTCCGAAGTCACCACCCGGTCTCATCTCATTTCCGCAGGTGGGGCCATGAAGGCCGCGGATCTGGTCATGCAGGGCGAGCGGGATTGCGCCTTTGCCATGGTTCGTCCGCCAGGTCATCATGCCATGAAGGTGGTTCACGGCTCGCGCGGGTTTTGTAATATCAACATCGAAGCCGTGATGATCGAGCATATCCGCGAGAAATACGGTCACAAGCGCGTCGCCATTGTTGATACCGATTGCCATCACGGGGACGGCACTCAGGACGTCTATTGGCATGACCCGGACACGTTGTTCATTTCATTGCATCAGGATGGCCGTATACTCTATCCAGGTACAGGATTCCCACAGGAACTGGGTGGGCCGCAGGCCATGGGCAAGACCCTGAACATCCCGTTGCCGCCCAATACGTCGGATGAAGGCTTTCTCATGGCCATGGAACGGATCGTCATGCCTATTCTCGAAGATTTCAAGCCGGATCTGATTATCAATTCAGCTGGTCAGGACAACCATTTCACTGATCCCATCACCA
>JAEINQ010000154.1 GCA_016342285.1 Desulfobacterales bacterium | reverse complement strand
TGGTGTCAGGTATGAATAATTGCCTCGACGGTCGCCGAGTGGGTGCAAATATGGATGGGTGCAAACGAACCGGCCACCGGCCTGCAGCAGCTCATCCATGGATTGCCGCAAGGCATCGATGCCGGACGCGGTAGCGGCCACCGGGTTCGGTGCGATATTTGCGGAGCCATTGACAGTAGCCAGTCTTGCCTTGCTGTTGTCCAGTTCGGTGGGGGCCGCTGTGCGGCATCCCTGCAGGCCGTCCTGAACGGCCTGCAGGGTGGAAAGTGTCGATATGGATATATCTGTCCAGATCATTGGCTTATTCTTCCGGTACTTCTGGCAGCCCCTTGCCGTTCAGGAACGTTTCTTCGGACCAGCCAAAGTCAGCGATCAGAACGGCAATGGGGTCGGATACGTCTTCACCTATTGTCAGCGTCTCGCCTTCGTAGGCGATAAAACAGATCAGGTCGCCAGTAGGGTCTCCCTTCTCGATTTGCATGTGTATGGTCACGGCGTCGAGTTCCGGCGGGTAGTCGTAGCCGATGTGTGCAAACTTCTCGCCGTCCCTATTATCCAACCCCCAGATTTCGACGGGGTTCACGTCAGGCGATGCCGTATCAGGGCTTGCGTATCCCAAATTGATGACTGTAATGATCCTGTATTGCATAGCTGGCTCCTAGTCCTTGAATACGCAGGGTCCGAGTCGTGCCGAAATGGAACAGATTGTCTGTCCAAATGATTTCTGCGTTGAGCTGCCTCCGACAATGGCGTTGCGTGTCCCGTCGTGAAAACTGCTAATCACAGCGGCGGGGGACAGATTGCCCCGGATAATGTCAAACCAACCGAAATCAGCCAACTTTTCCGGCTGATTGTCTCCTAGCGCAAGACCAAGAAAACCCAAGTTATTCACCGGATCGTGAGACATCAAAATCCACGTTGTCCCAATCATGGGCAAAAGATCGCCAGTGCTTTCAGATTTCCATGCCGCACGGGATGAAAGACCTTTCCACCCCACTTCCAGCAAGCCAAGAGTGGGATTCATGATTGGTTCATGGTATACGCCAGAGTCAAAGCGCAGATAGGCCAGCCACAACTGTGCTGTACCGACAATTTCGGCGTGATTTTTTGATTGCCAAAGCATTGAAAACCCACTTGGATTGGGTAGGAATTTATTCCAGAATGGAATCGTGGCCGAGAAATGTTGATAACTGTCATTTGCAACGGGTCTGCCTCCACCGGACGCGGCGGCGATGCCCCCATTTTGCGTTAATACGAGATCCGCTCCTGTCAGCGACACATTCTCCCCAGGCACAGCCGTTTCGTTTGTGGCCGCACCTCCAGTGAATTCCCACACCAGATCGTTGTCTCCAACGTCTGCTTCCGTGGTCGGCAGCGTAGTGAATTTGTACGGTCCCTCTCCATTGCCACCGCCGCTTAATGTCATTCTGCTCATATGCTTATCCTTCCTACCAAGCCACCACTGGCTTGTTACACGTATATTGAATCCAGATTCCGAGTACCCGGCAACCTTCGGCCATGGGAGATGCCCCGGCAGAGACGTCACGCGTCAATCGGAAATGAATCAGATCGGCAAGAGCCGGATTGCCCTCTACCGTCAAGGCTGCCGAGGCCGGGGAGAGATGCTTCACCCCATCCCCAAGGGCCTGATCCGCGATGGAGACACCCGTACCGGCAAAAGCTACGTCCAGAGCATCACCTTCAGACAAGGCCACGGTCTGGAGCGCGAACACGACATCCTCGCCAATAGTGGCTCCATCTTCCGGCAGCCAGAGCAGCTTGGCCTTGATAGCTCCACGGTTCCACGCCTCCGGCATGGGGTAGGAAAATTCGGCGGCAGAGTCCGCACCACCGGCAAAGGTCATGACCGCAAAATCCTGCTTGTTAACGGCGGTTTCAATGGTTTCAACCGATGCGCCACCAGTTGTGGAAGGGGTCATGGCCGCACCCGCGATGTAGTCGGTGTCGATGCGGTCGGGAGTCGCATGGGTGTGGTCCTTGTCTGCGTATTGAGGATGAACGTGATTCTTGTCCGCCACAATGTCGCCCATCTCTCCGGCCAGACTTTTGGGCCTGAAATCCGTCACAACCCCACCGGCATCAATCGCGGCAATCTTCTGCCCATAGTGGTTGTCGTTGGTTTCATCGGTATAGTCGCCAGGATTCGCAAACACGACCGAAGCCACGGCAACACGGTCGTTGTCCTGGGGTTGCAGGGCAACGTCCAGAAAGATTTCGGCAGGCAGCGCCGGGACTATGATCTGTTCGGCGGCCTGATCGATGCGGATTCCCTCAACGTAGCCGGTGCCGGGTTGCAGCTTGAATGTTCCGTCATCGTTGACGACCAGATATC
>JAEINQ010000153.1 GCA_016342285.1 Desulfobacterales bacterium | reverse complement strand
ATCTGGCCGAAAAAGCCGACAGCATGGGACGCACCCAATCCACCAAGCCCCTGTCCTCCTATCACAGACGCGTCGTACATCTGGCCCTGCAGGACAACGAAACGGTATTCACCCGTTCCAAGGGCGATGGCCCCATGAAACGTGTACTCATCGTTCCCAAAAGCCGCAAAAACGGCAACCGCCCCCCGCGGGACTAAGCAATTCAAGGCCGGGTGGACTTCCTCCCGGCCCTTTTTTTGCCTCCGGCGGCTCAAGGAACCTTTTTACATACGCTTCACGAGCTTGTATGAATTGGTGATGGAGAATCTTGAATTCTTTGATTGGAGTCGGCATGCTTGATCCCAGACTTTCAAAAGACACCATAGCCGCCATTGCCACCCCGCCCGGAGACGGTGGAGTGGGCATCGTCCGCATCAGCGGAACCGATTGCCGAGACATTACCACGGCCATATTCCGCCCTGCCAATCCCGCTTTTTCAGATTTCACGCCATACACGTTGCACTATGGGCATATCGTTGGTTCCGACAATCGCGAACTCGATGACGTATTGTGCGCCTTCATGCCCGGCCCAAAGTCCTACACTGGCGAAGATGTGGTGGAAATCAACTGCCACGGAGGGCGAGCCGTACTGGGTGCTGTACTGGAAGAGATTCTGGCCCGAGGCGCACGTCTGGCCGAACGGGGCGAGTTCACCTACCGTGCCTTCATGAACGGACGCATGGACCTGACCCAAGCCGAGGCCGTGGCCGAAATGATCCACGCCCCCACCAAGGCGGCCATGCATCTGGCCCAGATAAAGCTTTCGGGACTGCTCGGAGAAAGAATCAGCTCACTGCGACTGGAACTGGAACACCTTCGTGCCGAACTGGTCGTGGCTGTGGATTTCCCTGATGACGAGGTCGAATGCCTCTCCCCGGACAGGCTCATATCCACATCATCACATGTCCGCACCGAGATCGAAACCCTGCTTTCGGCAGTCAACCGCACCAGAGCCTGGCGTGAGGGAGCACTGGTGGTCCTTGCAGGCCGAGTCAATGCTGGCAAATCGAGCCTGATGAATGCTCTGCTTGGCCGCAATCGAGCCATTGTCACGGACCAGCCCGGCACCACCCGCGACTATCTTGAAGAGGCCATCAATCTGGACGGGCTGAACATCAGACTGGCTGACACTGCCGGTATCAGGCAGACAGACGATGCCATTGAAGTCGCTGGACTTGAAAAGGGACGCGAACTCATGGACCAGGCAGACCTTGTCCTGCTCCTGACCGACGGGACCGCACCCATGAGCGACGACACCCTGTCCACGGCTGACACTCTGGATACGGATAAAACCCTTGTCGTTCTCAACAAGAGTGACCTTGAAGGCTTTGCTTCCACCAACGGAGCACCCCTTGCGGACCTCGGCTTCGAGTTCCTCAACATTTCCGCCAAGACCGGTCACAACATCGACACATTGTGTGCTCGCATTCGTGACCGGGTGCTCCAGAGCGCGGGCCAACCAGACCCGGATGAACTGGCACCCAACGCACGGCAGGCCCAGGCTCTCCGCGATTCCGCCGACGAGCTGCTGTCCATGGAAAAGGATACAGAAGCGGGCATCCCTTACGACCTTCTGAGCGTCCGTCTGGAAACGGCTTGCAATGTCCTGTCCGAAATAACCGGCACGATAACGTCCAACGAAGTACTCAACTCCATCTTCGACTCGTTCTGCATAGGAAAATAAGCATGAGCAACACAACCGATTCCCCCGAAATCATCGACATCCAGCACGTTACCTGCGGACTGGTTCCTCTCATGGAAACCCATCTGAGCGGAGCAGAGCCAGAAGTTGAAACCGTCAGATTCAAGATTCGCCAAGGCATAGAAACCGAACTGTGGAACGCGTTCGGCACAGGCGGGCAATGGAGGATGATCGAAATCAAGAGCGACCTTTTCTTCGACATCGCCAGTTTCGTCCGGGTGGAGCAGGACAAACTCGACCCCTTGGGCCTCATGACATTCTAGGGAGAACACGGGCATGGACGCACTCTCCATCACCAGAGTCGGACCGGACAAACTGGATGACATCCAGCCGCTTTGGGAAAGGCTCAATCTTCATCACTCCAATATTTCACAGCATTTCAGTGACCGATTCAAACGCTACACCTTTTCCGCCCGCAAGGCGGAGCTGCTCACCAAGTCCCACGCCAATGGACTGGCCGTGTTCATCGCCAGACAGAATACTCAGACTGCGGGGTACGTGATTGCCACTCTCACACCCGAAAAGAAAGGCGAGATCGACTCCCTTTTCGTGGCCGAAGAATTCAGGGGCAAAAGAATAGGCGACTCGCTGATGCAAGCCGCCTTGAAATGGCTGG
>JAEINQ010000065.1 GCA_016342285.1 Desulfobacterales bacterium | reverse complement strand
GGTCCCGGGGACGAAGTGATCCTGCCGGCCTTTACCATTATCTCCTGCGCGGCGGCCGTGGTGCGTGCCGGCGCCGTGCCGGTTGTCGTGGATGCCGACCCGGTGACCTGGAACATGGATGTCGCCCGGATCGAAGAAAAAATCACCCCAAAGACCCGGGCCATTATGGCGGTCCACATCTACGGCCTGCCCGTGGACATGCGACCGCTGATGGCCCTGGCCGAAAAGCACGGTCTGAAGGTGATCGAGGATGCCGCCGAAACGCTGGGGCAGACCTATCGGGGACAGCCCTGCGGCAGCTTCGGGGATGTGAGCGTGTTGAGCTTTTATCCCAACAAGCAGGTCACCACCGGGGAAGGCGGGATGGTCCTCACCGACGATTCGGGCCTGGCCGACCGGTCCCGGTCCTTTCGAAACCTTTGTTTTGAGCCGGGGCGGCGGTTTGTTCATCACCAGCTGGGGTGGAACTACCGCATGACCAACCTTCAGGCGGCCGTGGGTCTGGCCCAACTGGAACGGCTCCCTGAGACGGTTCGGCGAAAGCGGGCCATCGGCCGCCGGTATGCTGAAAATCTTTCGGCCGTGCCGGGGCTTCAGCTCCCCCTGGCCGGCACCGACCAGGCCGAGAACATTTACTGGGTGTTCGGGGTGGTCATGGCAGACGATGGACGCTTCGATGCCGAAGCGGTCATGGCGCGGTTGAGGGATCACGGGATCGGCACCCGTCCTTTTTTCTGGCCCATGCACCTGCAGCCGGTGTTTCGCAAGATGGGCCTCTTTGCCGGGGAATCGTATCCCGTGTCCGAACGGCTGGCCCGGCGCGGACTCTATCTGCCCAGCGGACTGGCCCTGACCGACCCCCAGATCGATACAGCCAGCGATGCGTTGAAAGAGATCATGATTTCCGCCGTCAACACGAAATCGGCGGCCGAAGAACTTATGCAAACGGATGCTGACCCGCGCATCCAACAAGGGTGCGGGAGTAGGCCCAAGGGCCGACTTCCGCATACCCGGAGACGCCCATGAACGATGCCAGGACGGTCGGTGTTTTCATCGCCGATTATACCATCGACAACAGCCCGTCGCTGATTAACCTCATCGATCTGCTCGCACGCAGCGGCCAGGTGGATGTCTACCTGCTGCGCGTGGCCCACGCCACCAACCCGGTTCTGGCCCGAAAGACCGTTCGGGTCCTGGATTACAGCCGCACGCCCGGCGCCTGGGCCGAGCACAGGCGGTTGGCTGACGGTTATGATGACTACGTCGGTGTGGACCCCCATGGGTTTGTTATGTGCAGGGAACTATTTCCCCTGGCGCGCCCGGTCTACTACAGCCTCGAACTTTATATGAGTTACGACCACACCGGTCTGGACTATCCTGAGCCGGTCCGGCAAAAAGAACGGGACCAGATTCATGAGGCGGCCGGCCTGATCATTCAGTCCGAAGAAAAGGCGCGTCTTTTCAGGGCTGATTATGCCCTGGCCGATACGGTGCCCACTTTTATTCTGCCGGTGACCTACCAGGGGCCTGCCGATCCGGCCAAGAGTGATCTGATCCGGCGGCGCTACGGGATTTCCGCCGATCAATCCATCGCCCTTCACCTGGGTGGCATCGCCCCGTGGTTTTCCTGTGCGGAGATCGCCGGGATTTTTTCCGGTCTGCCCGACTGGGTCCTGTTTTTTCAGGGATATCCAGACAAGGCCTACGCCCGGGAGCTTCAAAATGTGCTTGACCAAAAGAAGGTGGCAAACGTCATCTTGACCGATCGGGTCTACGACAGCCTCGAAGAGGTCGATGGGGTGATCCGCTCCTGTGATGTGGGCATCGCCTGGTACAACGATATCTCCATCGGTTTTCGCACCAATGGCCAGTCCTCGGGGAAGATTCCCGGGTACATGCGGTTCGGCCTGCCGGTGATCGCCAAGGCCTATCCGAGCACCCGGGCGGCCATCGCCGATCCCGGTGCCGGCCTCTGCGTGGACGACTATTTTGAGATTCCCGCCGCCCTGGCCGCTATCCGTGATGACCATGCGGGCTTTTCCCGGCGCGCCCTGGCCGAGTATGAGCGCACCTACCGGTTCGAAAACCACGAAGCGCGCCTGTTGGCCTTTATCCGTGGAGAGGACCCGTTACCGGTCCAAGTGGGCCAAACGGCGTCCCGGAAGACGCAGCGGCCTGATCCACCCCTGCCGGAGGCCGCGACCCACCATTTTAACTGGGACCGGCTCATGAAAAATCGCAAGGTGGACGATTTTCTCGCTTCCGACGAACTCTGGGGAGCCCACCAGAATGCCGATAATCCGGGGCGCCGGGCATGGCGGCGGTTTCTCGGTAAACAAGCCGAGGCCGGGCCGGTGAAGATCCTGGAGATCGGTTTCGGATCGGGAATCGACTACCGGGCCGCGGAAAAAGAGGGGCTGCTCGATTCGGGCCGTATCGAATACCACGGGGCTGATGTGACCAAAACCTTCGTGGAAAATGCGAAAACGCATTTCGAGCGCCTTACGGCCCATCTTATCGACGGCTACAAGCTCCCCTTTGAAGACAATAGTTTCGACCTGGTCTATTTGCGCCATGTTTTCGAGCACCAGATCCACTACCAATGGATGCTGGGCGAGATTTTACGGGTCTGCCGCGGGCAGGTGTTCGTCAATTTCTTCATCCCTCTTTCCGACGACCATACCGACCGGATCGACTTTGACGGGACCTGGCACCACAACACCTATTCAAGGCAACGCTTTTGCGATTTTGCCCAGGCCCGGGGCTTTGTCGTCCGGGAGGTGGAGCGGTTTACGACCGGCGACAAGACCGACCAGTTGATCCTGCTGACCCCGTCCAATGCGGCGGTTCGGGTCGATCCTTACGCCGGTCCGGTGCGTACAAGGATTCCATCTGAAAAATCGCTGAATATTGTTCATACCGTGGAATTCTACCACCCCCACCTGGGCGGGGCCGAACTGGTGGTCCAGCAGGTCTCAGAGCGGCTCGTCCGGCGCGGCCACCGGGTCACCGTGGCCACCACCGAAATGGCTGTTCGGGAGACCGATCGGCTCAACGGGGTTGAGATCGCGGGCTTTGCCGTCAAAGGCGCCCTGGGCCGGCGCATTGCCGGGCCTGACGTGGAACGCTACCGAAACTTTCTTTTGACCTGCGATGCCGACGTGGTGATGAACTATGCGGCCCAGCAGTGGGCCACGGATCTGGCCTTTGAGACGGTGGCGGCCACTGCCGGGCGCCGGGTCAACCTGATCGCCCCCTGTGGCTACTCGGCCCTGGACGGTCCGCGCACCCTGCGCTGGCCCGCCTTTGCCGATTATTTTGAACGGGTGATTCCGCAACACCTCCCCTTTTACGACGCGGCCATTTACCACTCGGCCCGGTACCAGGATCATGCCTTTGCCGATGATCACGGGTTTACCAACTCCGTGGTCATCCCCAATGGCGTTGACATGGATGAATTCGACCGGCCGCTCGAAGTCGATTTCAGGGAAACATACGGCATCACCACCCGGTATTTCGGGCTCTGCGTGGCCAATTACCTCCCCGGCAAGGGGCAGGACCGGGTTATCGACTGTGTCCGGGGCATGGGACGGAACGATTTTTCCCTGGTTTGTATCGGCAAGGAGGGGGGCGAACAGGCCCGACTTGAGCAACTGGCCCAGGGGGTAGCGGTGATATTTCTTCAAGACATTCCCCGTGCCCATACGGTGGCCGCCTTTCACGGGGCCGATCTTTTCATTTTCGGTTCCCGTATCGAGGCCGCGCCCCTGGTGATCATCGAGGCCATGGCCGCGGCGACCCCCTTTGTCTCCACCGACTGCGGCAACGTGGCCGAGATGGCCGGCGGTGTGGTCTGTGCTCCGGAAGCCATGGCTGAAAACGCCAACCGGTTGCTGGACGACCCGGGTCTTCGGGCCGCCCTGGCCCAAGACGGCCACCGGCAGGTCCGGGAGGAGCTGAACTGGGAATCGGTGACGGATCGCTATGAAGCGCTCTACCAGAGGCTGCATCATGCCAAGACACAGAGAATGGCACCGCCTCCTCCCGAGACGGCCTGGTGCCACTGCATAGAGGATCTGGACCGACGCATCGACGCCGACCCGGGCAAGGTGGCGCTTTACCTGAATGCGGCCCGAATTCTCGTGGACGCCCACCAGCCGGACGAAGCACGAAAATATATGGAAGATGCCCTGGAACTGGATCCGGACCATGTTGAAGCCCACAGTCTATCAGAAACAATAGGAGCCCGGCCATGACGCCGAAACTTTTGTATGTCGGGATGCAGTACGACTACGGCGATCGACGACGCGGGCTCTCCTATGAACATCGCAATTTTTACGATTCCCTGCACCGTTTCTGCCAGCGGCGCGGATGGGAGATGGTCCACTACGACTTCATGGAACGCGGCCGCTTGCTAGGCCGGGAGGCCATGACCGAAGAGCTTTTTGCCCTGGCCACCGGGACCGATTTTGCCGCCCTCTTTGCCGTTTTATTCGACCCGGACCGGGATCCGGTCCCCGAGGTCTTCTCGCGCATCGGTGAGATCGGGCGCACCCGGACCGTGCACTGGTTCTGCGACGACCACTGGAAATTCGACACTTACAGCCGGCATCTGGCCCCTCATTTTCACTTCTCCTGCACCACGGCCCAAACGGCCGTGGAAAAATACGGTGCAATCGGATTGGGAGACCGGGTGATCAAAACCCAGTGGGCCTGCAACCACCACCTCTATGTCCCCGGCAACCTCTCCCGGGATGTGGACCTGAGCTTTGTGGGCATGCCCCACGGCAACCGGCGTCAGGTCCTGGCAGGGCTGGCCGCCGCCGGCATGGTGCCGGAAATTTACGGTTTTGGCTGGAAGGGTCGCCCGAGACTCCCCTTTCACCGCATGGTGCGTCTTTTTTCCCGAAGCCGGATCAACCTGAACCTGTCCAATGCTTCGGCAGAACAAGGGCAGCAGATCAAGGGAAGAAATTTCGAGATTCCGGGTTGCGGCGGTTTCCAGCTCTCCTCGGATGCGGAAAACCTCACCGAATACTATGCCGAAGACCGCGAGATCGTCATCTTCCGCTCCGACGAGGAACTGGTGGACAAGGTCCGTTACTACCTGGCACACGAGGCCGAGCGCGAAGCCATCGCCCGAAACGCTTATGATCGCACCCTGGCCGAGCATACCTGGCAGCACCGTCTGAACCTGATTTTCGATCGGATGGGCGTTGAACGCAAGGAGGCCCCTTCGGCTTCGGCCTCGAAGGCGACGGCCCCGGCGAATTCCGCCGCCGCACCGGTCGAGGCCTCCGTGCAGTTCCCATGGGTCTCGGTGATCATCCCCTGCTACGACCATGCCCATTACCTTGCCGAGGCCGTGGCCAGCGTGGCGGCCCAGACCTACCCGAACCTGGACGTGGTCATTGTCAATGACGGAAGCCCTGATGACACCTCGGCCGTGGCCCGGACACTCATGGCCCGATACGCCGATCTGCCCATTACCCTCGTCGAACAGGCGAACGCCGGGCTGGCTGCGGCGCGAAACGCCGGCGTGGCCGCGTCAAAGGGGACCTACTGGCTCCCCCTGGATGCCGATGACCGCATCGCACCGACTTTTGTGGAAAAGTGCGTCCGAACCCTGGAGAGCCTTCCCGCGGCGGGATTCGCCTACACCGATATCCATCACTTCGGCGACCTGGACACGGTTTTCCGGCTCCCCGCCTTTGATGCCGAGACCATGGTCCACCGCAACAATATCGGGTGCGTCTGTTCCCTGGTGCGTCGATCGGTATGGGAGGCCGTGGGAGGTTATGATCCCTGTATGCGCCAGGGCTATGAGGATTGGGATTTTTGGGTCGGGTGCATCGAGAAAGGGTGGACCGGCGTCCATATTGCCGACCCGCTTTTTTTCTATCGCAAGCACGGCGATTCCATGCTTACCGACGCCCGGAAAAAACACGACCTCCTTTTTGCCCGCATCGTCTTAAACCATTCACTCTTGTACGGGGTGGAAGAGATCCAGGCCGCGGCCCGGACCATTGCCGAGGCGACCCGGGCAGCCATCGCCGCCCCGGAAACGGCCACGGTGGACCCGAAACGGGAAAAACTCACCATCACCTACCTGATCCACAGCGTTCTGGGCGTAACCGGCGGCAACCAGACCCTGGTCCGCCAGACCAATGAACTGGTCCGGCGGGGGCATCGGGTCAATATTGTCACATATAGCGAAAAACCGGCCTGGTTCGATCTGGGGGCAAATCTGATCCGGGTGCCGGCCGGAGAGCCCACGGCCGGACACGTGCCGCCCAGCGATGTGGTCATCGCCACCTATTTTCTCAACGCGCCGGAACTGCTCCGGATCGAGGCCCCGGTACGGATCTATTTTGCCCAGGGCGACCAGTACATTTTCGGTGACAACACCCCCATCGCCGATGCCGCGGCCCGGGCCGAACGCGAGCGCCTGCGCCGGCTCTGCGCCGAATCCTATCGCCTGCCCGGTATCCGGTTTGTGGCCAATTCATACAACCTGGCCGCCACGGTGGGGTACCGCACCGGTCGGCTGGCCGATGCGATCCTTCCTCCGTGCCGGGACCAGACGGTTTTTCACCCCCTGGACCGGGCACCGGCTCCGCCCTGGCGGATTCTGGTGGTGGGGCCCGATGCAAGGGGCTCGGACGCCGAACCGCTGACGTTTAAGGGGATCGGCGATATCCGCGAGGCACTGGATCTGCTCGGTGGGCAGCCACCCTTTCAGGTGGTGCGCATGTCCAATACAACGGCCGACATCTTCAAGGGCTACCCTTGCGAATTTCACTTCAAACCGGCGGCCCGGAAAAAGACCGAAATCTTCGGCACGGCCCATATCCTGATCTACGCTTCCCACTACGATTCCTGCCCCTTGCCGCCCATGGAGGGGATGGCCGCCGGGGCTGCCGTAGTCTGCACGGCCACGCCGGGCGCCCTGGAATACTGCCGCCACGAAAAGAACTGTCTGCTGGTACCGGTCGGATCGCCCGAGGCCATCGCCGGGGCGGTGCGGCGGATCATGGGAGATGATGCCCTATACCGTCGTCTCATCGACGGCGGGCTGGCCACGGCGGCCCAATACCCCCGCGAAAGGGAGTGGAACGAACTGGAACAACTGCTCTACCGGTTCGCCGATCAGGCGGACAACACCGATGACCACCGGCGGGACGACCCGCCGCCCATGGAAAATTCATCCCAACTTCCCCCTGTTTTTGCGGTTGGGTCAGCAACCGTTTCCAATGCCCCGTCGGGTTTGGGAACCGATAACGATCAAAAGGAGAGTCCAATGAATCCACAACAAACAACCCATGCCGCCGATGCTAGTGCCGACGAAGCCCTTCGGCGCATTCACGCCCTTATTGAAAACGAACGCTTTGATGCCGCGGTCAGCGCCTTAAACCGCCTGCTGGACGACCACCCGGACCATGCCGAGGCCCACGGCGAACTGGGCCGGCTCCATCACAGCCTGGGTGAACCCGACCAGGCGGCGATCCACCTGGAGCGGGCCGTGGGCCTGGCACCGGACCGGGTCGATTTCCAGCGCAACCTGGCTGATTTCTACCACGTGGCCCGGGGCAGGGGAGACCAGGCCCTGGCCATCTACGAGTCCCTGGCCGCCGCCTATCCCCAGGACCCGGAAGTCAGCCTCATGGCCGGCCACCTCAGCGTCGGCCTGCACCGGTTTGCCGAGGCCGGCGACCATTACCGGCGGGTGTTGGCCATTGATCCGGACCACGGCGATGCCGCCCGATATCTTGAGACTCTGGAACGGCGTGCCGAGGCACTGCATGGGGACGAAACACCCCAGGAGCGCCATGCTCGTGCCCAAAAACTGGCCGGAGACGGAAGGACCGATGAGGCTGTGGCGGTCCTGGAAGCGCTGGCCTCCGACATGCCCGACCATGTTCCGGCCCATAACGACCTGGGGGAGCTCTACTACCAGAAAGGGGACAAGGACCGTGCCCATGCCCATTACCAAAAGGCCGCGGACCTGGCGCCCGAAGACCTGACCCTTAAAAAGAACCTGGCCGACTTTCTCCATGTGGAACGGGGCGATGTAGCCGGGGCCCTGAAAATCTACGTGGAGATCCTGGCCCAGAAGCCCGACGACGTGGAGACCCTGCTGACCACCGGCCATATCTGTGTTTCCCATGAGCGATTTGACGACGCCGCCCACTTTTATCGGCGGGTCCTGGAGGCCGAGCCCTGGCATGGCGATGCCCGGCGATTTTTGGATGCGGTGGATCGCCGGATCAAAAACGGTGACGATCCCCAGGCGCTTCGGGACCGGGCAACGGCTTTGCTCCAGCCCGGAACCGATGATGTGCCAGGGGCGATAGCGGCCCTTAAGCAGGCGGCGACCATGGACCCGGACCACGGCGAAACCTTCAGCCGGCTGGGGGAACTACTCCACCAGACCGGCGAGACCGAGCAGGCCCGGGTTCACCTGGAAACCGCCGCGAGGCTGGCGCCCGATGATGTGGAAATCCAGAAACGGCTGGCTGATTTTTACTATGTGGCCCTGGGGCGGACAACCGATGCCCTGGCCATTTACGAAGCGGTTTCCGACGCCCATCCCGAGGATGTGACCATGCATATGCTCACCGGCCATCTCAATGTGGCGTTAGGCCGCCTCGACGCGGCCGAGACCCGTTACCGGCAGGTATTGCGCCTGGAACCCTGGCACGCCGACGCCGGACAATACATCGATGCCCTGGTCCGGAATGGAGACGGGGCCGGCGGGGCTGCCTGTCAGGATCCCGATGCCGTCTACCGATCCGCTCTGGAAAAGGCCGAGGTCGCGGACGAGGCCGGGGCAATGAAAATCTTGGAAACCCTGGTGGCGGCCCATCCGGACCACGCCCTGGCCCATAATGACCTGGGGGTGCTCTACAGCCGGCAGCAACAGGGAGAAAAGGCCTTGACCCATTACCGCAAGGCCGTGGCCCTGGAACCGGCCAGCACCGTCTTTCAAAAGAACCTGGCCGATTGTTACGCCGGCACCATGAACCGGTTTCAGGACGCCCTGGAGATTTACGTGAACCTGCTGGCTGCCGACCCCTACGAGGTGGAAGCCCTGACGGCCACGGGGCAGGTCTGCGCGGCCCTGGGCCAGCCCGATGACGCCAGGCATTTTTTCAATCGGGCCCTGGAGGCCGAGCCCTGGAACGCCGATGCCCGAACCCTGCTCGATGCCCTGGAAAAGGGCGTGCCGGCATCTTTCGAGCCTTCCCCGGATGAGCTTTTACACCAGGCCCGACAACTGGCCGAGGCCGGAGATGCCACCGGCGCCCTGGAAACCCTAAAAGGGGTGGTGGCTTCAAACCCTGACCACGCACCGGCCCACAACGACCTGGGGGTGACCTACTACCGCCTGGGCGATGCCGACAGGGCCGAGCACCACTATACCCGGGCCGTGGCCCTGGCACCGGCCGACGCCCTCTATCGCAAGAACCTGGCGGATTTTTACTGTATGGGGGGACGGGTGGAAGCGGCCCTGGAGATCTACGTGAACCTGCTGGCCGCCGACCCCTACGACGTGGAGGTCCTCCTGGCCATGGGCCAGGTATGCATGGCCCTGGGCCAGCCCGATGATGCCGGGCATTTTTTCAACCGCGCCCTTGAGGCCGAACCCTGGAACGCCGATGCCCGACAGCTTCTGGATCAACTGGCGAACCGTCAAACGAGTGCTGCCTGCTGAAGGGGGCAATTTGAATTCAAAAAGGAAAATTTCGAATGCCCAATCCTCAATGTCCAATGATCAAGTGTGGAGTCGCTTCGCTCCGCCAATTAATGAAAGCGATAAAGGGCACAATACCTTACTTGGAAATTGGAAATTGGGAGTTGGACATTGGATATTGAGCATTACACCCCTTCCAGGGGAAACCCAAGCCCACGCCCTCGGGTGTGGAATCCATATATAAAAACCGTATCGAGGCATCATGACCAAGCAACCAGACATGACATTGGAGCCGACACCGTTGCTGGATCAACAGCTGGCCCTGGCAGAGCAGCAATACCACCGGGGCAACATGACCGCGGCCCTGGAGCTGCTTTTAAACCTGGGCGCCAGCCACCGCGATGATCCCCGGCCTTACCTGGCCATGGGGCGGATGATGATGGATGCCGGGCAGTTCAAGGAGGCCCGGGCAGCCCTGGAGTCCATGCCCGAAACCATGCGAGACCCGTCGTGGCAGGAACTCGAGGCTTACTGCCTCGGCGCACTGGGGCAGACCCAAGCCGCTGGTGCTGCCGTCGATCAGATCCTGGCCCAATTCCCCGGGTCGTCAGCAGCCCTGACTCTGAAGGGGATGCTGGCCGCGGATCAGGGGGCGGCGGCCGAGGCCGAAACCCTTTTCCAGCAGGCGGCCGAGGCGGATCCATCCAATGGCGACCCCTGCATTCACCTGGGGACGTTGTACTGGGAGGCCGGTTACCGCGAGCAAGGGCTCGACCGGCTCGAAGAGGGGTTTTGTCGTTCGCCGTTGTCCACTGCGGCCGTGACCCGGTACCATGCCGCCATTTCCCAGGCGGACGCCTGGGACCGGGCCGAACCGGTCTTTGAAACAGCCCTGGCCGCCTGTCCGGACAGCGAACGGATCCGTTGCCTGTATATCGATATCCTGATTCACCGGCAAAAACCGCGGGCGGCCATGACCGCCATCGAAGGGGCCCTGGCCGTCCTCGGCGCCGGTGACGGCATGCTCGACGCGGCCCTTCATCTGCGCCGACAGTTGTCCGAAGAAGGTGCGGCAGACCGCGGTGACGGCCCGAGGCCGCTGATCTCCCTTTGCATGATCGTTCGTGACGAACAGGCGCTGCTGGCCCGCTGCCTGGCCAGCGTCAAGCCGGTGACCGATGAGATGGTCGTGGTGGACACCGGATCTTCGGATCGCACGGCAGACCTGGCCCGGGCCTTTGGGGCGCGGGTTTTTACGACTTCCTGGAACGGGGATTTTGCCGAGGCCCGAAATCTTTCCCTGGAAAAGGCCACCGGTAAGTGGGTTCTCGTCATGGATGCTGACGAGGCCATCAGCGCTCTGGACCATGAGGCCCTGCGACGCCTGATCGTGCAGGCTGAACCGGGTTCGACGGCTTTTTCCATTGTGACCCGCAATTACATGCACCAGATGAACGCCCTGGGCTGGCAGCCCAACGAGGAGCGTTATCGCGCTGAAACCGCCGGGAGCGGATGGTTTCCCAGCGAAAAGGTGCGGCTGTTTCCCAACCTGCCCCAGGTCCGATTCTGTTATCCGGTCCACGAGGTGGTGGAGCCCTCCCTACGCCGGGCGGGAATTGCCGTTCAGTCCTGTCCGGTGCCGATCCACCACTATGGCAAGCTGGATATCCGACGAAGTTCCAAAAAAGGGGAGGCGTATTTTCAAATCGGTCTTGAGAAGGTCAACGAGATGGCCGGCGACCCCCTGGCCCTGAGAGAACTGGCCGTCCAGGCCATGAACCTGGAACGGTTCGATGATGCCGCCACCCTGTGGCAGGGCCTGGCCGACATGGACCCCAACCGTGCCGATACCCTGGTAAACCTGGGGACGTCCCACTGGCACCGCGGCCGCTACGAAGAGGCCCGGGACTGTGCCCAACAGGCCGTGACCCTGGCCCCGGAACTCAAGGAGGCCCGATACAATCTGGCCAACAGCCTGTTGCACCTGGGTGAGGCGGACAAAGCGGCCCAAGCCCTCTCGACCATTGCCGATCGGCATCCGGATTATCTGGCCGGTCTTTTCCTGATGGCTGCGGTCCATTGCTGCAGCGGCAGCCGGGATCAGGGTGCCTCCGAGCTGGTGGCGCTCAAATCGACCGCTTTAGGGCCGGGTTTGGCCATCTCCTGTGCGACCCTGAGTCAAAGCCTTGCCGCGGCCGGACAACTGTCTCTGGCCAAACACATGGCTGATGCGGCCACCGCTGCCGGGTGCGGGGTCCGGGAAGCGGAGGCCCAGACCGGGTGTGGTCAGAGCCTGCTCTGACAATAAGCCACTGTTCAATGCGTCCTGGGAATCCATGCCCTCAGGGCATGGTCAGAGTCAATTGGCTATGCCGAGACAGCTTTGTTGGAAGTGACTAAAGTGAACTAATCCGCCAGAGGCGGACAAGAGGTTTGGAGTGAGCTAAAGTTAACAGTCCCGTAAGAAGTCCATTTTTCACCACGAAGGACACGAAGGGCACGAAGAGATCGTAATAATATGCAATGATTTCCGCTTTGTGTACTTCGTGCTCTTCGTGGTTAATCAAAAAAGTTCCAAATCCCGTCATGCCTGCGAAGGCAGGCATCCAGAACTATTTGAAATAACTGGATCCCCGCCTTCGCGGGAATGACGAAAAAAGACGGTTTTCGACTTTTACGGGGCTGTCAACTTTAGTTACTCCACACTTATCTGGGGCCAGTATCTCAGCCCCTTCCAGGGGCAAACCAAAGTCTGGTCCTATGGGCCAGGATTTTTTCCTTTCCACGCTTGGAACCGATGATGATGGAACAGACAACCAGCCATCCGTTAAAGGGTCATTTTACCGGGACAGACCTCGACGATCTGTTCACCCTGGCCCTGGAACACCATCGCCAGGGGCGGACCAAGGCGGCCCGTGAAGGGTATCGGCGGGTGATCGCCCTTAGACCCGACCATGTGGACGCCCTGAACTTTCTGGGGGTGCTCGAACAGGAGACCGGTGCCGTCGTGGCCGCCGTCTCCTTTCTGGAGAGGGCTGCAAGGCTCGATCCGGGCAATGAGATCGTTTTGAACAACCTGGGCAACGCCTTGAAAGCCCATGGCCAAACCGAGCGGGCCGAGGCCTGCTACCGTCGCGCCGTTCAGCTCAACCCGGCCGAGGCGGACCCGCCGTTTAACCTGGCCGCCCTGCTCCAGTCCCAGGGGCGGCTGGACGAAGCCCTGCAGTGGTATCAGCGTGCACTGGACCGGAGCCCGGACGATGCCGGCGTCCTGAACAATGTGGCCAGTATTCACCAGGCCCGGGGGGATGCGGTTGCTGCCGAAGCAACCTACCGGCGGGTGCTGAAGCGACAGCCGGACCACCTGCGGGTACGATGCAATCTGGCGAAGCTGCTTCTGGGGCAAGAGCGCCATGACGAGGCTGCTGAATGCTGTCGGCGGGCGTTGTCGACGGCGCCCGATTATCTGGAAGCCCTCCTTTGCCTGGGGAGGGCCTGTCGTGAGACCGGCCGGCTGGACGAGGCCCAGGCCACCTGCGAGCGGGCGGTTGCCGTCCGGCCGGACCTGGCGGAGCCCCATTTCAACCTGGGCAATGTTTTCAAGGACCGGGGGCGTTTTCATCGGGCTGGGGACTGCTACCAACAGGCCCTGGCCATTGCGCCCGATTTTGCCAAAGCGTGGTGCAACCTGGGATCGATCCACCGCGAAGAGGGGCGAAATGCCGCGGCCATGGCCTGCTATGAAAAAGCCCTCGCCTTTGAGCCGGATTTTGCCGAAGTTTACAACAACATGGGCATCCTGCTGACCGAAACCGGCCGCATCGGCGAAGCCCTGGACTGCTGCCGCAAGGCCCAGGCCCTGCGGGCGGATTTCGCCGAGTCCTACAACAACCTGGCCCGTGCCCTCAAATACAGCGGCCGGGCCGCGGAAAGCGTCGCCTGGTATCGCAAATCCCTGGCCCTGGAGCCCAAGACCGCCTTTGTCCACTCCAATCTGCTTTACTGTCTCGCCTATATAGAGGTAAAGGACGCTTCCCCCGAGACGGTGAGCCGGGCCCACCGCCAGTGGGCGTCGGTCCACGGGGCGCCGGTCGACAGGGTCTGCCGAAGTCATCCCAACCGCGTTGATCCGGACCGGCGGCTGAGGATCGGGTACCTGTCGCCCGACTTTCGCAAACACCCGGTGGCTACCTTCATGGCACCGGTCCTTGCCGGCCACGATCCTTCGACAGCCCGGATCGTCTGCTTTTCCGATGTGCGGAAAGGGGACAAGATCACCGAAAAACTGCACCGGCTGGCCGGTGAATGGGTCGATACGGCCGGTTTGTCCGATGATCAGGCCATCGATGCGATCCGAAGCCGGCAGATCGACATCCTGGTGGATCTTGCCGGGCACACGGCGGGCAACCGCATGCCGTTGTTCAGCCGGCGCGCGGCACCGGTCCAGGTCACCTACCTGGGTTATCCCAACACCACCGGCCTGGCCGCCATGGACTACCGCATCACCGATCACTGGGCCGATCCGCCGGGGCTTACCGAGGCGCTGCACACGGAGACCCTGGTCCGCCTGCCGGACGGGTTTCTCTGCTACGCCCCACCCGATGACGCTCCGCCGGTGGAACCCCCGCCGCACGCGGCCCGAGGGTATATCACCTTTGGTTCCTTCAACAACCTGGCCAAGTTCAATGGGACGGTGGCCGCCCTCTGGGCAAAGGTCCTTCATGCCGTGCCCCGGTCCCGGCTGCTGATGAAGTTTAAAACCCTTTCTGACCCCGAGGTACGACAGCACGTGCGGGGGCTTTTTGCCGCCCACGGCATTGGCCGGGACCGGTTGGCCTTTCACGGCTTTCTTCCATCGGCCGGAGACCACTTCGCCCTTTACCACGGCATCGACATCGCCCTGGACACCTTTCCCTACAATGGCACCACCACCACCTGCGAGGCCCTGTGGATGGGGGTGCCGGTGATCGCCCTGGCCGGCGGAACCCACGCGGCAAGGGTCGGTGTCAGCATATTGACGGGACTCGGGCTTTCCGAACTGGTTTCCGGTACGGCCGAAGACTTTGTGGCACGGGCCGTGGCCCTGGCAGGCGATTTTTCCCGTCTCGCTGCCTTAAGGGGGACCCTTCGTGCCCGCATGGCCGCTTCCCCTCTGCTGGACGCCCGTGGTTTTGCCCGCCGTCTGGAGACCGCTTATCGGGACATGTGGCGGCGCTGGTGTCGAAGCCGTGCCCGGGACAAAACAGGTGCGGATCATTCGGTGTTAAGCGACCCGTCAGATCCGGCTCGGGGGGATAAGACCATCGCGTAAAGGAGGAATTCAAATGATCCACGACATTGCATGCCGCCCCGCAGATGGAAAACGCCAGGGACTGTATGATTTTCTAAGAAAAAAACGGGCCGAAAAAGAAGGCTACAGAATCATCGAAATCGGCGGGGCTCTGAATCCGTTCAACTGTTCATTTCTGTCGGCGATCGTCGATATTAAACGGCCCAAACATTTGCCGGAACACATCGTTTTTCATGAAGGCAATGTCAACAATCCGGAGGTGTGGGCCCCGGTCGAAGCGGATGTCCGGCGCCACGGAAAATTTGATTTCTCAATCTGTACCCACATGCTCGAGGATATTGCCAACCCGGGATATGCCTGCAGGAAGCTATCGGAGGTGGCAGACCGGGGCTTTGTTGCCGTGCCGAGCAAATATAAGGAACTTTCGCGATTTGAAATCGAAGCACCGGCCTATCGAGGCTACATACATCATCGATGGATATTGACGATGCGGGACCATACGGTCATGGCATTCCCAAAATTGAGCTTTTTGGATTTCGATCCGTATTTTGACAGCCTCACCAACGATGACCTGGCCCGATTGGATGAGTTTTCATTTTGGTGGAAGGATCGCATCAACCTGAAAATTGTCAATGACGATTTTCTGGGCCCCACGCCACAGGCGGTGGTGGAATATTACAAAAGAGGGCTCACCGGTGACGATTTGGATGTGGATATCGTCCGGCAATGGATCAACGGCGCGAATCGCCGCCCCGGGCCGGTAGTGCCTGATCGATTCGAGAGGCCTGTTGACGGAAACGTCCGTCGTTGGGGGGCCTGCATCGGTTTGTTCTCCAGTCTTGCCAGAAGGACCATTGAAGGGTCCGGGACAGAATTTGATCTTGGGAAAACGCTGTTGTCCTTCGCCTTAAGCATCCACGCCGCAACCATTTTGGAATTTGGTCGATTCAAAGGCGTCTCAACGGTCTTTCTCGCTTTTGCCCTGGGATTGGTGGACGACGGGTTGCGGCCTTCCGGCGCGTCCCATGGGCAGGGGCAAGAAACCAGAAACCAGAGGGTGTCGGCCAAACAGGTTGTCTGCATCACTTCCGACCCGGTGGTTGAAGCCGAAGGCCTATTGTCGAAAATCTGTCTGTCCGACCATGTTCATTTTGCTCAAACCGTTCCCGACGAATTAAAACGGCAACAGGCGACGGACCTGGTGGTTATCGATGCCGGATTGGATGCGGCGTGTTTTTCCGCGATTCATGCCGACGTTGCCAGTAGTTTGAAACCGGGCGGGTATGTCTTGTTTCATGACGCTTCAAGTCGCCGGCGGACAGGGACACAAAATGAAGACAGAATTTTTTTAGCTGCAAAGAAAATCCTGGCCAACGATGCTTACGGTCGGATTTGCTTGGACGCCGGCCATTTGCCGACGGCTATTTTTCAAAAGGACCGGGCTTCGGCAATATCAATGCCGGTTTAAAGGAAATAAGCGATGATTGGGGTTCTGTCTGGATAATTTTTGCTTAATGGCCCTGATTTTGCATATATCGCCTCCGGAAAGGAGCGGGCCATGCTGCACAAGATTTTCCGCATTTGCGATTTACGGGACGGCAGGACCAAGATCAGCCACATCACCAAACGACAGTGTTTTGAGAATTTTGTGGCGGTTTTCGGAACCGACAACCTCACGGTGGTGGCGGACAATTGCCGCCCCGAGACCGTTGAATATCTGCGGGGGTTAACCGACCAGATTCACCAGGCCGCCCTGGGCAACGCGGCAAGTTTCCTCTACGCCCTGAAACTGGCCGGAAACCTGCCCCAAGACGACGCTGTCTACCTGGTTGAAGACGATTACCTTCATCAGGCAGGGGCTGAAACCTTCCTTGAAGAAGGCCTTGAAAGGGCCGACTATGTCAGCCTTTACGACCACCCGGACAAATATGCCGATCCCAGCCCCAATCCCCTGGTCAAAGACGGGGCCGAGACGTGCCGGGTCCTGATGACCCGGTCGACCCACTGGAAACAGACCAATTCCACCACCATGACCTTTGCCGCCCGGGTGCGCACCCTGCGTGAAGACGCCGCCATCATGGGACCTTACTGTCGCGCCGCGGTACCGGCCGACTTTTTCATGTTCCGTGACCTGCTCAAACGGGGACGGACCCTGATTACCCCCATTCCGGGGCGGGCGACCCACTGCGACCACTATCCCACCCCGTTCATTTTTGACGGCCCCATTCCGGAAGTGGAAACAAGGGATGCCGGTGCCATCGGCGGCACAGCCGCTGCGCCGGTGCAAACCGCCAAGGGCGCCGTACGATTGGGCAACGCACCGGGCGGGCGGTTTCGCGCACCGGTGCCGGTGATCATCCCCTTTTTTAAACGCCAGGACCAGCTCAATCAATGCCTGGCGGCTTTGAAGGGTCAGACCTGGCCGGTAGAGATCTTTGTGCGGGATAACACCGACGATAACGTTTATTTCACCGCTGCCATCAACGAGGGGTTGACCCGGTTTCTGGACCGGCCCGTGGACTACCTGCTCATGCTCAACCAGGACATGTACCTGGCCCCCGACGCCGTGGAACGGATGGTGGCCTTCATGGATGCCCACCCGCGGTGCGGCATCGGTGCCCCTTTGCAGCTCGATGCCACCAATTCCCAGACGGTGATCTGGGCCGGCGGGTTTGAGGCGTTTCCGGCCGGGCGGCATCAGGTGGGCAATGTGGCTGATCTTGACCATGACGCCCCAATTTTATGGGCCAACGGCGCCTGCATGATCCTGCGAAAGACCATGGTCCGCCAGATCGGCCTGTTGGACCCGGCCATGGTCTTTATCGGCAGTGACAGCGATTATTCATTTACCGCCCGATCCCGCGGGTGGGAGGTCTGGCGGATTGCCTCGGCCCGGGGCGTACACGAACACGGCGCCTCGGGAAAGATTTCCGATCTGGGAATCGAGGCGATCAAGCTTGATGACCTGATCCATTTCGGCCGCAAGTGGCTGACCGGCGGACTCTACCAAACCCTGGCCCACGGGAAGGATCCGTCAGCAGAACAGGCCGGGGCAATTGTGACGCAGGCAGAGCAGGCCCGCGGATGGCTCAAACGCTACATGGCTGAAGGACGTTGTGCCGAGGAGGTTGTGGACGGCGGTCGCCTGAGACGTCCCGAAGAACTCGCTCCGGTTACCGCTGCCAAAGGGACTTTGCCATGAGAATCGTTTTTAAGGCCGACGCGGAATCGGCCGTATGGGCCCCTTGGGGCCCGAGGGAATAGGGGCATGCGGGAGAGAAGCTATTATACCCAGCAGCGCCGGGAAGTGGCGGCCCTCATTGACCCTGTTCAGGGAAAAACGGTTCTTGACGTCGGGTGCGGCGAGGGAGGGCTGGGGCGGGCCTTGAAAGAACAGGGGAGCGGGCCGGTGGTAGGCATCGAAATCGAGCCTCGGGCGGCCGCCGAGGCAGCCAGGCACTACGACCGGGTCTATACGACGGACGCAGATATCTTTGATCCGCCCTTTGCCCCCGGCAGTTTCGACCATATCGTTTGTGCCGACGTGCTGGAACACTTAAAGGACCCCTGGGGGATGCTCTCCCGTTTCCGTGGCCTGCTCAAAACAGACGGAACCCTGGTGGCCAGCATTCCCAACATCGGAAATGTCGAGACCTTGGGCGGGTTGCTGGGGGGGCGGTTCGATTACGCCGACTGGGGGATCATGGACCGGACCCACTTGCGGTTTTTCACCCGGCGCAGCATCGAGGCGATGTTTCAAGGGGCCGGGTTTGTTCTATGGGAAATCCGGCCCAGACTGGATCCCAACGCTGACCGGATTCTGGCCTTGTGGCAGCAGCACGGCATGGGCCGGCGGATTCGGGACCTGGTCATCCTGCTGGGCGGGACGGCCCAGGAGCCCACGGAGGAAGCGCTTCGGGAAATGTTGGTGATCCAATATCTCGTCATCGCCGCCAGGGGAGATCAATCTTGACCACCATCGGCACCATCATCAATTTCTGTTCCCTCGACCACCGGTTCATCGGACCCTGCGTGCAGGCCGTGGCCCCGTTTTCGTCCCACGTGGTGGTGCCCTGGGCCGACCATCTCTTCGACAACACCCCCGAGGACCTGGCCCTGATCGCACGTTCCGCGGCCGAGAATCCTGAGGCCGAATTCGTCCCCTTTGCCTATCACCACAGCATCACCGAGATGCTTCGCTCCCGGTTCTGGCACAATTACGCCCGGTGGGTCGGCCTGGCCCGTCTGGCCGAAACCTGCGACTGGGTCCTGTTCCTCGATGCCGACGAGATTGTCGAGACCGACCGGTTCACCGAATTTTTGGCCCGATCCGAATTTCACCGGTACGATCACCTCTATTTTGCCAACTACTGGTATTTCCGGGAGCCGCGGTTTCGCGCCCGGCAGATCGAGGACAGCCCGGCCATGGTGAAACGGGACATCGTTACGGTGAACCGGATTTTCCACGAAAACGAGCGGACCACCTTCCGCCGGCTGCCCAACGGACTGAGGCGGGTCGCCGGAATCGACGGTCGACCCATGTTCCATCACTACAGTTGGGTCATGGATCAGGCCCGGATGAGGCAAAAGGTCCGCACCTGGGGACACAGCCTGGACACGGACCGGGACTGGGACCGTCTGGTGGAAGAGGAGTTTTCCCGGGAATTTTCCGGCAAGGACTTTGTCCACGGGTATGACTTCGACGAGGTGGAACCGCTGATTTCACTGGCGGATGTGGAAGAAAACGCCCGAACCGCGTCGGATTTGAACCACAAGCTTTCCATGCCGGAGCGTTCCCGGATTGCATCCATCGATTTGGCGCCCCTGTCACGGCATGTGGCCGATCCCGATGACCGGGCCTATTTCCTCGATACCGACTTTAAGGAACATTACCGCCTGCTGGCCTGGCTGAGCACCCTGTATCAGGGGGCGACCCTTTTTGACATCGGCACCTACAGGGGGTCTTCGGCCCTGGCCCTTTCCTACAACGGCGCCAACCGCGTGGTTTCCTACGACATCGAAACCCATCTCACGGTCCGCCATCGCCAGGCGCTTGAAACCATTGAATTTACCGTGGGAGACGTGCTCTCCGACGCACGCCTGCTCGACTCGCCCCTGATCCTGATGGATATCGGCCATGACGGCGAATCGGAACAACGGATCTACGACTACCTGGACCGGAAAGGCTACCAGGGACTTCTCGTTCTGGACGACATTCATCTCAATCCGGCCATGCGGCGCTTTTGGAACGGCATTCAAAGGCTGAAGCGGGACATTACCGACCTGGGCCATGTCACCGGCACCGGGCTGGTTTTTTTCGGCCGCCCCCCGTTGTGGGCCGCCTTTGCGGACCCTGGGCAAGGCCGGCCCTCGATAACGGGTTCCGAGGCGCCTGAAAACGGCCCGGTGGACCCTTTTTCCGGCCATGAGAGGCGCAGCCACCGCGCGGTTTTCACCGGGGCTGCCGCCCGGCCCGGCCGAGGGCTTCGCATCGGTTTTCACGCCAACCAGCTCGGTTTTCGCGGAACCGATGTGGCCCTGTACGACTACGCCTGGTTTAACCGCGAGCTGCTGGGCAACCAATCGGTGATTATTTCCGACCGCAACGCGGATCTCACAGGGATAGAACGGTTTCAGGGCGCCTTCGATGTCCTGCTCTACGACGATTTTTCCCAGGTGGAGCCGATGGTGGCCGAGCGCGGGCTCGATGCCGTCTATTTTCTCAAGTCAGGTGTTGACGATGGCAAGACCGTGCGCACGGCCAAAACCCTGGTTCATGCCGCCTTTCAGGTCTGCCAGCCCCATGGCGATGTTTACGCCTACGTCTCGGGGTGGCTGGCCGGGAAAATGGGCGGCGGCCGATATCCCTGGGTTCCTCACATGGTCCGTCTTCCCGAAACCGATCACGATTTCCGCGGCCGACTCGGCATTCCGGAAACAGCGCGGGTTTTCGGTCGGCATGGTGGCCGGGACCAGTTCAACATCCCCTTTGTCGGCGAGGTGGTCCGAAGGGTGGCCGAGGCCGATCCGGACATCTATTTCCTTTTTATGAACACCGACCGGTTCTGCGACCCTCTGGCCAACATCATCCATCTCAATCCCACCTGGGATATTGATGCCAAGGCGGGGTTTATCAACACCTGTGACGCCATGCTGCACGCACGGATCCAGGGGGAGACCTTTGGTTTGGCCATTGCCGAGTTTCTCCTGAAAGACAAGCCGGTGATCGCCTGGGCCGACGGCATCGACCAAAACCACCTGGCCATGTTGGGGGACCGGGGACGCACCTATGGCAACCCAACGGAACTTTTTGACTGTCTCACCGGCTTTAAGAGGGTCGAACCCAAAGGATGGTATCAAGAGCTGGTTCGGGACTTTACACCTGAAAAAGTGATGCAGTCCTTTAAGGCCGTTTTTCTCGACGCCCTTTAGTCACTCTGACATGAAGCCACCTCTTCCAGTGGTTGACACGGAAAGGTCAAACCGTTGCGGCGAGAACGACGAGCGTGAATTTCCAATGTCCAATACTCAATTTCCAATGCTCAAGTGTGGAATCGCTACGCTCTGCCAATTTTTTAAAAGGCTAAAATATCAGAATTACATCATTTTAGGCAAGTTAAGCATTTAAGGCATTTCGAACTGGAAGCGCGGTATCGCAGCCCCTTCCAGGGGCAAACCAAAGTCTGATTCTTCGGACCCGAATTTTTTACACGGAGACTCCGCAAACCACCATGGACACCCTGTCAAACCAAATGGCCCGGGCCGACAAAGCCTTCGGGGAAGGAAATTTTCCCGAGGCGGAGGCGATCTGCCGCCGCATCCTGGACCAGGCGCCGGACTTTGCCGACGCCCTGATTCTCCGTTGCGGCATTGCGGCCCGCCGGGGAGATCGGGTACTGGCCCTTGAAATGATTCAGCAGGCCGTGGCTGTGGCTCCCCGGCGGGCGGACTGCCACAACACCTTCGGGCAGATTCTCGCTGCCGCGGGACAGGGCGACCGGGCCCTGGCCGCCTTTGAGATGGCCGCCGAACTGAAACCCGATTTTGCCGAGGTCCACTACAACCTGGGGCTGGCCCTGCGGGCCCGCGGGAAAGACCGCGAGGCGGCCGAACGCTTTGAAATCGCCGGCACCCTCCGTCCGGACTGGCCCGAGGCCCATTTTTCCCTGGCCAACGCCCGTTCGGCTCTGGGCCAATGGCCGGCGGCCGTTGACGGGTACCGACGGGCCCTGGAGAAAAGCCCGGATTCCGTTGAAATTCTGTATAACCTCGGCGGCGCCCTTCTGGCACTGGGCCGGCTCGACGATGCCCGGGACGTTTACGCCGCGGCCATTGCCCGACGGCCCGATTTTGCCATGGCCCTGAACAATCTCGGGGTGGTGTTCAAACGGCTGGGGGATTTTGACCGGGCACTGGACTGCTATGGTCGCGCCCTGGCCGCGGAGCCGGACAACGCCGAAACCCACAACAATCTGGGAGATGTTCTGGAAAAGCTCGATCGCGTGGACGAAGCCGCGGCCCATTGCCGTCGGGCCGTGGCACTTCGTCCCGATTTTGCCGAAGCCCACAACAACCTGGGGGTGGCCTTAAATGGTGCCGGCCGATTCGAAGAGGGGGACGCCTCTTTTTGCCAGACCCTGGCCCTGCGACCCGATTTTATCGAGGCCCGCTTCAACCACGCCGTTACCCGGTTGCTGTTGGGCGATTTTGACGAGGGCTGGCCGGCTTACGAGAGCCGGTTTGACCGGCCCGACTGGACCCACATCCACCCTTATCGCTATGCACTTCCCCGGTGGCAGGGAGAGGCGTTTGCCGGTCGCAGGCTCTACGTTCATGACGAGCAGGGGTTCGGAGACACCATCCAGTTCGCGCGCTACCTGCCCCGGGTCAAGGCCCTGGGCGGTACGGTGGTTTTGGAGACCCGGAAGCCCCTGATCCCCCTGCTGGCGGGAATGGCCGGTGTGGACGAACTGGTTGAACGGCCGGCCTACCCTGAACCGGCCGTTACCTGTGACCTGGTCGTTCCCCTGATGAGCCTGGCGGCCATATTCGACACCCATACCATGTCCTCATCGATTCCTTATATTGAAGCCGATCCCCAAAAGGCCGCCGCCTGGCGCGGGAACATGGACGCGGCCGGGTTTCGCGTCGGCCTGGTCTGGGCCGGGAGTCCTAACCACGAACAGGACCGGCGGCGCTCCTGCCCCCTGGACGCCTTTGCCCCCCTGGCACAAATACCCGGCGTGCGCCTTTTCGGTCTGCAAAAAGGGACAGGGGCCGATCATGCCGTCGGCTTTCTCCAGGAGAACCTGGGCGACCGGTTGGACGACTTTGCCGACACCGCCGCTGCCGTGGCCACAATGGATCTGGTCATCAGCGTGGACACGGCCGTGGCCCACCTGGCCGGGGCCATGGGAAAAAAGATCTGGACCCTGCTGGCCCATGCACCGGACTGGCGTTGGGGTCTGACGGGCGACCATACCCCCTGGTATCCTTCCATGACCCTGTTTCGTCAGGAGCGTCCCGGCGACTGGTCCGGCGTGGTAGCCCGGGTGGCCCATGCCCTCGGACATTGGGCCGCGGCAGGCACCGGTGGTGGTGGAACACCCCTCAGGGGGGAAGCCTCGTTGGCGGAACGGTTCCAAAGGGCGGCACGCCTGCACCGTGACGGGCTGGCCGAGACCGCCGAGACCCTGTGCCGGGAGATTCTCACAGTGACACCGTCCCATGGCGAGACCCTGAACCTGGCGGCTGTCCTGGCTCAGGAAAGGGGCGCGGTGGACGAGGCTGCAGTGCTCATGGACCGGGCCGTTGCCGCCTTGCCGGAAAACCCGCACCTGTATCGCAACCAGGGTCGCATTCTGACCCGGGCCGGTGACCACGGGGCAGCTGTCCAGGCCTTTCAGCGTGCCCTCAACCTGACGCCGGCCGATGACGGTCTGGCCATGGACCTGGCCCGGGCCCTTGCCGCCGACGGCCGGCCCGGGGAGGCCGAATCGATCTGCCGCCTGCTGGTGGCGCCGGATCCGGGTAATGTGGCAGCCATGAACCTGCTGGGGACCTTGCTTGGGCGCACCGGTCGAGGGGACGAGGCCATGGCGATATTTGACCGGGCACTGGCGGTCGATCCGGATTCGGCCGATGCCTGGACCAACAAGGGGGCGCTGTTTCATGCACGGGGACGATTAGAAGAGGCCATGGATGCGTTTAACCGTGCCCTGGATTCGGCGCCCGACCATGCCGACGGCCGGTTCAACCGGGCCCAGGTGCGTCTGCTCACCGGCGATTTCACCCGGGGGTGGGCCGATTACGACGCCCGGTTTGAAAAGCCGGCATGGCGGCGTCTCCATCCGGACCTGGCCGCCGACCGGCAGTGGCGCGGTGAGCCCCTGGCCGGTTCACGACTATTTGTCTTCGACGAACAGGGACTGGGCGACACTCTCCAGTTCGTCCGCTACCTGCCCCTGGTCAAACAGCGATGCCAGAAGGTGGTTTTGCGGTGCGCCGCTTCCCTGATCCCTTTGTTCAGCGGCCTCGACGGTGCCGACGAGGTAACACCTCGGGAAGGGGAGGGCGAAGAACCCGGACCCGAAGATCGATTCGTTCACCTGTTGAGCCTGCCGGGGATCTTCGGCACAACGGAAACCAATGTGCCGGCAAGGGTTCCTTATCTTTTCGCCGATCCGGAACGGGTCACGAAATGGCGGGAAAAGGTGCCGGGTGAAGGGCTTAGGGCTGGTCTGGTCTGGGCGGGAAACCCCGGCCACACCAATGATCGGCTTCGAAGCTGCCCCCTGGAGCGGCTGGCGCCGGTCCTTGCTCTGCCGGGCGTCACCTGGGTCGGACTTCAGAAAGGGGTCGGGGCCGGGCAGACAGCAGCGCTTTCTCGGGAGCATCGTTTCGTCAACCTCGGCGAGGACTTTGCCGATTTCGCCGATACGGCCGCGGCCCTGGAAAATCTCGACTTGGTGGTGACCGTGGACACGGCCGTGGCCCACTTGGCCGGGGCCATGGGGATACCGGTCTGGATCCTGCTTCCGACGGTGCCGGACTGGCGCTGGATGATGTATCGCAGCGACAGCCCCTGGTATCCGACCCTGCGGATTTTTCGCCAGCCTTCGCCCGGGGACTGGGAAAGTGTGGTCCATGAGATGGCCCATGCCCTTGGCCGACAGGTTCTGGCCCGCGGTCAGATCGATTGTTTGGCGCATTGGGAACAGCAAAAGGAGAATTCGTAAGCGTTCACAGGGCACCGCATCTGCTTTGTTCCCGGGCATTTGAAGTACTACAGTACGTCTGCATGCCCGGCGCCTCGCATCTACGGCACCCTGTAAACGCTTACCGTGCGAGGGTTCGGAACGCCGTATCGTTTCAACCCCGTGAACAGTTAAGGAGAATTCATGAGCCGACGCGGCATTTTGTATATCACCTGGGGGGATAAATCCGACACGGTCCTTGAGCGCGCCATGGATTCGGCGGCCCGGCACCACAGCGAACTGCCCGTCCATGTAGTCCGACTTCCCGAAAAGGCCACCTTGTTGGAAAAAGCGAAAATGTTCGACCTGACCCCCTTTGACGAAACCCTTTACCTCGATGCCGACACCGTGGTCATGGGCCGGCTCGATTTCGGCTTTGACAAGGCGGTGCGCCACGGCCTGGCTTGCGCCATTTGCGAATGCCCCTGGGCACGGCGCTATGGGGGGCTCTCGGGCGACCTGGTGGAGTACAATACCGGGGTGCTCTTTTTCACGGCCAGGGCCCGACCGGTCTTTGATGCCTGGCGCGATCTGGCCTCTGCCGTGGATTCGTCCATCCCCATCTTTGTCGGTGGTCGGCTCGCTCATATGACCTTAAACGACCAGGCCGGGTTTGCCCTGGCCGTGGAACGAACCGGCTTTCTGCCTTTTGTGCTGCCGATGAACTGGAATTTCCGGCCCCGATGGCAAAAATCATTTTTCGGGCCGGTCAAGATCTGGCACGACTACCGGGCGGTCTTTGGCGAACTGGCCGATTGGAACCGGATACAGGCCGACGAACGGCAGGTGATTCAATACAACGAACTGCTGGCATGAGGAATTGACGGATTGTGAATTCGGAAATTCGACAATCCATTCGCCAAGAAGGAAAACGGGGTAAAACCATGCTTCACTTTTTCTGGACACCGTATCTGTTTGCGGAAGGCTGCTACGACCGCTACGAGTCCGCCAACAATGAGATCGTCAAGTATGCCCGGAAACACTTTGAAAAGAAGGTGACAACCCACATCACCCATTTCAACAGCGGCCGGGTCACGGACCGGAAAGAGGATATCCTGCTGGGCCACCCCACCTGGGACGCCTCCTGGAGTCCGGGGGATACGGCCCACCGGGTCCTCAACGACTGGGTGCGGGACAATGCCCTGGTCCCCGATGCCCCTTGCCATCCCAACACCTACGTCCAGATGCCCTGGGTGCCGGCGATGTTCCCCGAGTTCCACACCCCGTTTATCGAAGCCCAGATCTCGGCGGCCCGGCTGATCTTTGCCATCTGCGGGGATATCTGGATTCAGCGGACCCGGGAACTGGGCGACGGCAGCATCCACGGCGCGGTCAAGGACAAGCTGGTCCAGGTGAACCTGGGTTGCGACGGCCGACGGTTTCCGTTCAAAACGGTTTTTGGAACCGAAAACCGGCGGAATTTCCTGCACATCAGCAATCTGGGAAAATACAAGAACATGCCGCTGCTTTTCCAGAGCCTGGAAGGCACCGGCACGACCTTGATGATCGCCTCCCAGAGCCTGAAAACAACCGGATGGACAGAGATGGGCATCACCGATGAACGCGGCCAAAAAAGAGGGTATCGGTTCTATTCCCTGGGAACGATTTCCAATTCCGATCCCAAGCTCAATGCGTTCATTGTCGAAAATTTCGATTTCTATATCCAGACCAGCACCTTTGACGCCCAGGCCACGGTCATTCTGGAAAACTGCGCCCGGGGCATCGTGCCGTTGATCACGCCGGAATCCGGTTTTTCCTGCCCTTATGCCGTTACCCTCACCCAGGACCCGAAAAAAAACCGTGACATCATTCAACGGGCCATGGCCATGCCTGAAGACGAATACGCCGAGCGCAGCCGGGGCGTTCGGGCCCATGTGCTCGAACACCACGACTGGGGCCGAATCTATGACCGCATCTGGTCGGTGATCCGGGAAGATCAACGGGAACCGGGACAAGATATCCAACCCTATTCCGCGGGCGGCCCGACCGCCGAAACCGGGTTGAAAAAAAACGCGCCCCGAGGGCTGCCGTCCAACAGTGGGGGCGTCAAATGGGCGTGATGCCCCAGATCGTCTTTGTCCATATCGGCCCCGCGTTGCCGGTTTACCTGAAGATCGCCCTGGCCCAGGCCAGGCGGTTCAACGACGGTGATATCTGGCTGGTAGCGTCGGCGCAGGCCCTTAAAGGGGCGGCCTTGGGTCCGGATGCGGGCCTTCGGGCCGTTTCCTGCGAGGCCCTGGGTCTTTCAGACGTCCACCGGCAGTTTCACCGGGTGGCGACCCTGGACCGAGACTTCCGGGACGGATTCTGGCTGCACACCACCGAGCGGTTTTTCTACCTGGAGACCCTCATGGCCCGGGCCGGCCTGAATCACGTGTTTCACCTGGAAAACGACGTGATGCTCTACGCCGACCTCCAGGACCTGCTCCCGGTGTTCGAACGGTACTACCCGGCCATGGCCGCCACCTTTGACGCACCCGGCCGTTGCGTGCCCGGCTTTGTCTATGCTCGAAACCGCGATGCCCTGGCCAGGCTGACCCGGTTTATCGTGGCGGTTTTTGACGCCACGGACCGGACCCCCAACGACATGGCACTGCTGGCCGGATTCCGGTCGACTTCTGGAAATGGCGCCCTGGATACCCTCCCCATCGTTCCGGCCGGGTGCTCCCATCTGGTGACCGAACGGCTCGGACCCGACCCGGGCAGGGCCTCAGCGTTTTGGAACCGCTTCGAGCAATTCGGGTCGATTTTTGATGCCGCGGCCATGGGTCAGTACCTGGGCGGGGTGGATCCGCGAAATACCGGCGGGGCGAACACGGTCGGTTTTGTCAATGAAACCTGTGTCTTTGATCCGTCCGGGTATCAGTATCAATGGCGGATGGATGACCGGGGAAGACGGGTTCCCTTTGCCGTGGACAACGGCGGCGCGTACCGGGTGAACAACCTCCACATTCACAGCAAGGGGCTGGAGCGGTTTGCGTCGTGAAAAGCATTGGCAGGGATCAGCGCCGGCGCAACACCACCAACCCGACGCTGTAGGGCGGGTCCAGGGCCAGCAGGGTTTCCCATTGGGGGTCGGATTCGACCCGAGGCCGGACCGAGGCCATTTTGTCGGTATCCCAGTCGTGGGCCATCATCACCGTGCCCGAATGCAGATGGGGCTGGAAAAAGCGATACTGGGCCAGGGTCTGGTCGGCGTTTTCGGCCCCGTCCAGGAAAAAGGCGTCGACGCCTTCGGCCGGGTCGATGTGCGGGACGAAGGCTTCCACGTCGCCCCCTTTGATAAATTCGACGTGGTCCAGCAGGTGGGGAAGATAGGTCCGGTAGGCGGCCGTGGCCAAAGAAAAGAGGGCCGGATGGGGCTCCAGGGTGATGACTTTGCCTGCGCCGATCTTTTCAAAGGCCGACGCGAGAAAAAAGGTGCTCCCGCCGCCGGTGAAGGTGCCGACTTCAAAACAGCGGCGGGGTTTGAACTGGATAATGGCATTGAACAGGGCCTGGCGTTCGGCCAGATACATCTGGCCGATGATGTCCAGTGCCCCTTCGAAAAAGAACCGGTGATCGGCCGACAGGGTGGGGCGGATGACCAACCGGTAGTAGAGTTTTTCCAGGTCGGTCAACTCATGGTAGTTGTGCCCCAGCTTGTTTCTGATACTTGCGGAAAGGTCCATATGCACTCCTTGTCAAAGACTTGGCCCTACATTACGGGTGAGCGCCTTCAGGAACTGGCGGACGTTACGATTCTAACCGATCCCATCCGCCGGTTCCACAAGAATCTCGCCCGGCTGCCGATCCGCCAGGCTCTCTTTGGGGGCGGGATGGGGGATCTGGTGGTGGACCGAGCCGAGCAGCTTGAGCCTGTAAAAGAGGCCGAGGTCATCTTTGTCTATACCCATCTGCTGGAGGCATTCTTTGAAAAAATCGTTCCGCGCCTGACCCGGCCGTTTATTCTCATGAGCCACAACAGCGACCATGTTGTGGACGGCCGGTTCGTCCCCTACCTGGCCGACCCCCGGTTGTTTAAATGGTTTGCCCAGAATACGGCCGCAGACCACAAAAAGCTCGTCCCGCTCCCCCTGGGGGTGGCCAATTCCCAGTGGGCCCACGGCCGGCTCGATCTTCTCCACCGGGCGGCGTACCGCAAGGGGCCGAAAACCGGTTTCGTCTACATGAACTTTGATGCCCGGACCAACCCGGCCCAGCGCCAGCCGGTATTCGACCGGCTGAAAAACCACCCCCTGGTGACCGTATCGGCCGGCCTGGGCTATGAAGCGTATCTCAACGAACTGGCATCGCACCATTTCTGCATCTGTCCGCCGGGAAACGGCCTGGACTGCCACCGCATCTGGGAATGTTTCTACCTGGGGGTGATCCCGGTTGTTTCGTCCGAATGCCGGCTCCGGGGGTTCGACTCCCTGCCGATTCTTTACGTGGACGACTGGGGGCGGTTGGACGCGGACTTTCTAAAGGATGCCTACCGGCAGATGGCCCGGCGACCGGTCCGATTTGAACGGGCCGACCTGGGGCACTGGCGAAGCGTCATCGACCGGGAACGCCGTATTTTACGGCGGACGCAAGCCGGGTGCGACGCGATCTTTGAGGGAGAATCATTAACGGGGGGGCCGTGGCGGTGAAGGCGCTCATGGTGGAAGGCTGGCGGTTTGTGCCCCATTCCTATGCCGTGGTGAACCAGTTCCAGCTCCTGGCCCTGCGTCAGGTGCCCGGAATCGACCTGACCCACCGGGATCTGCCCTTTTACGGCCCCCACTGGCGCCCGGTCGCAGGGCTGCTCCCCGAGGCATCCGAGGCGGCCCTGCGAAAGATCCCCGGGCCGTCTTTGCGGCAGACGGCTCAGGTGACCTACCGCATCGGCTATCCCTATGACCTGTCCACCTCCCGGGCTGAACGGACGTTTGCCTTTGGCACCTCCGAGCTGCTGTCGGTGACCGAGGCCATGCTGGCCAAGCCAGGGACCCTGGCCCGACAGATGGCCGAATCCGAGACGGTCATCATCACCCCATCGCGATGGTCAAAGGAGGGCTTTGTCCGCGGCGGGGCGCCGGCAGACCGGGTGGTGGTGGTTCCCCACGGGGTCGATCCGGCCATTTACCACCCCTTGGATGAGACCGGGCGCAGCGCCCTGCGACAGAAGCTGGGCTGGGACCCCTATTTCATTTTTTTGAGCGTCGGCACCATGAAAGGGAACAAGGGGCTACGGCTGATGCTCAAGGCCCTGGCCGCTCTGGCCGACCGGTATCCCCAGGTCCGACTCGTCCTCAAGGGGGGGGATGCCATGTACGATTCGAGCCGCCTGGTCACCGAGATGGCCGAGACCCTGACCGAGCGGGAAAAACAGACGGTGCTGGACCGGATTTTCTACCTGGGCGAGCCCCTCTCCTTTTCGGCCATGGCTCAGCTTTTTCAGGCGGCCGACGCCTATGTGTCGCCGTATCTGGCCGAAGGGTTCAACCTGCCGGTATTGGAGGCCGCGGCCTGCGGCCTGCCGGTGATCTGCACCCGGGGCGGGGCCACCGATGATTTCGCCCATCCGCGCTATTTCCTGGGAATCGACAGCCGCCTTCAGAAAAAGTGTGTGTCCGAGACCGAGACCAACTTTTTCCTGGTGCCCGACCTGGACCATCTGACGGCCCAGATGGTCCGAATCATTCAGGCCGACGACTTTCGGCGCCAGGCCCGACAGATGCTGCCCGGCTGGGTTCATGGGCGGTTTTCCTGGACCACGGTGGCCCGACAGCTTTTGGATGTATTCTTTCCCGGTTCATGAACAGGTGAAGAATTGATTGCAGGCACGGTAAACCGTTTCAGTATTTGCGAATCGAAGCACGAAGGGACGTGAAAACCGGAAGCGGGAATCCAAAAATTGGGCACATAATTTGCAATGATTTCAACGAAAAATAGTTTCCAGTTCCGATGCCGGAGCCGGCCCGGGCCGAAAGGCCGTCAGCGGGTGTTTTCGATAGATACAACCGTTTGAAAATAAACATAAATCGACATGGATACGAAAATTTTCGTCATCCTCGGTCCCAGGTCCTGCAAACCGGAGACCGTCAAAAAGATGGCATCGCATCCGGGTCGGTTTCAGACCCACCGCTCCCTTGACAAAGACGGCGGCACCGGCCGTTGCCGGGAAAGTCGGCCAAAGGGCCTTCCCGTATTGAGGCAATGGTTTTGGATATGAGTTTAACTTATTGTAAAACAAAGCGATATTGCATGTCACAGGCCGAAGGCAGGCACCGGGCAAAAGGGTGCGGGCAATGACGGGTAAAAACGAACAGGCCCATGGGGGGCCGGTTTGTGCGCTGGAGGCGGCTCTTGCGTTTCATCGGGCCGGCCATGTCGACCGGGCCCTGCATGCGTATCTCAGCGCCCTGGAAATCGATTCGGGGCTTGCCCGGGCATGGAACAACATAGGCGGGATCTTCCGGGACTGGGGACGCGTGTCCGAGGCGGTCGATTGCTTCAAAAAGGCTATCTCCGCTGATGGCAAAATGGCCGAAGCCCATTTCAACCTCGGGTATGTGCTCGAAGAGAACGGACAGTTCGAGGCGGCCACCGGTTACTACGAGGCGGCCCTGGCGATCCGGCCCGACGACGGCAAGGCGTTGAGCCAGCTCGTCTTTTTGCGCCGTTCAACCTGTTTATGGCCGGGTCTGGACGAAATGGAAACGCGCCTGGACGCGCTGACCCGCATTGCCATCGACACCGGCGGGCCGCTGGCCGAAACCCCATTTAAGAGCATCGTTCGGACCGCCGATACCGCTGTCAACGCGGCCGTGGCCCGATTTTGGTCCCATGCCGCCACCCGGCGGGTCAGTGCAGCGCCACCGGTGATCCGGAGCGCGCGCCGGCCTGATGGGCGAATCCGGGTGGGGTATCTTTCGGACCGGTTTCGAAATGCCGCCACAGCCCACCAGATGCTGAGCCTATTTGCCCTTCATGATCGAAAGGACTTTGTGATCCACGCCTATTCCTACGGCGCAGATGACGGCAGTCGCTACCGGAGGCGGATCGAGCGCGACTGCGACCGGTTCGTGGACCTGGCGGAGATGGACGACGAAGCCGTGGCCCGGCGCATCGCCGGCGACGGGGTGGACATTCTCGTGGATCTCAAGGGGCATACCCAGAACGGCCGGCTCGGCATCGGCGCCCGGCGCCCGGCTCCGGTGCAGGTTACCTGGCTTGGATTTCCGGGACCGGTGGGTGGGCGGTTTTTCGACTATGTCATTTGCGACCGGATTGTGGTGCCGGACGCCGACCGTTGCCATTTTACCGAATGCCCGGTCCGGCTCCCCCACACCTACTACCCAACAGATTTCCGCCAACCGGTATCCCATGAGCCCTGGCACCGGGCCGATTTCGGCCTGCCCGAGGCGGCTGTGGTGCTCGCCTCTTTCAACCAGCCGTTGAAGATCGACCCGCGGATGTTCGGCTGCTGGATGACGATTCTGGCCGATTCACCCCGGACCGTGCTCTGGCTTCAGAAAAAAAACGACACGGTCACGGCCAACCTCCAAAGGGAGGCAGCCGCCCGGGGGGTCGACCCCGATCGGCTGGTCTTTTCCGGCCCCATGGAAAAGGACCGGCATCTGGCCCGGATCGCACTGGCCGACCTCTGCCTCGACACCCGAATTTACAACGGACATACCACGACCGCCGATGCGCTTTGGGTGGGGGTGCCGGTGATCACCCTGCTGGGGCGTCATTTCGCCTCCCGGGTCTCGGCCAGCCTGCTCACCGCATTGGGGGTGCCTGAACTCATCGCCCGGGACCTGGACGGCTACCGGGATCTGGCCCTGGGGCTGGCCTCCGATGCCCGGGCCAGGCAAGCGCTGAGGAATCGCATTTTCGCCAACCGGCGCTCCATGCCTTTGTTCGATACCCCGCGGTTTGTCCGTCACCTAGAGGCCGGCTACCGGCAGATGTGGCGGAGGCATTGCCAGGGAAGACAGCCCCGGCCTTTTGATGTCGAGGCCTTGCCATGAGACCTGCCGATACGGTGCCAGCGGAGGCGGGCCGGACAGCGTGTTATCGGCAGCTTCTCGGCGGGCAGCACCGCCGTCAGGCGGCCATGCGCCTGCGATCGGCTGTTCGGATTGTTTCGGTTCTGACCGAGTACCTGGTTCCGAACTCCGTTATCGATGTGGGATGCGGCACAGGCACTTTTCTGGCTGCCCTCGATCAGGCCGGGGTGGCAGACGTGCGCGGCATCGACGGCCCCTGGCTTGATCCGGCCATCCTCTGTATCGATTCCGACCGGGTATCGGTCCACGACCTCGAACGCCCCTTTGATCTGGGACGACGGTACGATCTGGTGGTCTCCCTGGAGGTGGCCGAACATCTCGCCCCGGATCGGGCGGACGGATTCGTGGCCGATCTGGTTCGTCACGGGGACCTGATCCTTTTTTCCGCCGCCGTACCGTTTCAGGGTGGCGCCGGACACCTCAACGAGCGGTGGCCATCCTGGTGGGCCGAAAAATTCAAAGGCCACGGGTTTGTTCCCGTCGATCTGTTCCGGCCGCGCCTCTGGACGGAGACCGAGGTGTTGTGGTGGCTGCGCCAGAACATGTTGCTTTACGTCCATCCGCGGCGGCTTTCGACCCATCCCCGGCTGGCCGATGTTTATCGGGAGGGGAGGGGACAAATGCCCCTGGATGTGGTCCATCCCGTCCTTCTGGCTCAGTACGCGCTTCGGGTCGAAGATGGCACTTCGGGATCCGGATCGGTATCGAAGGAAGGGGTAAAATGAGCGAAACGCGCCAAATCGATGGCATGGATCCCCAGATCGCCAACCGGCTCCGGGTCGCCGTGGCCTGTCATCAGGACGGCGATCTGGACCGGGCCGAGGCCGGCTACCGGCAGATCCTTGCTGTCGAGCCGGATCACGGCGATGCCCTGCACCTGCTGGGACTGGTCCACCTGCACCGGGGCGATTGCGTGAAGGCCGCCGACTGGATCCGGCAGGCCGTGGCCGCCTACCCGGATACGCCCTTTTACCACAACAACCTCGGCCTGGCCCTGTTGGGGCAGGGTGGGAACGAAGCGGCCGCGGCCGCTTTCCAACAGGCCCTGGACCTGGCCCCCGACTATGTGGAGGCCCGGATCAATCTGGGCCGGGCCCTTCGGGCAGCAGGTCGAACCGGCCGGGCCATGGACTGCTTTGTCCGGGCTCTTACCCTGGATCCACGATCCGCCGTTGCCCATGCCCAAATGGGGGGGCTGCTCGGGGAGACAGGCCGATCCGACCGTGCGGCGGAGCACCTGGAAAAAGCCCTGTCGCTGGATCCGGACCTGGTCACGGTCCGACACGACCTGGCCGGCGTTTATCACGACCAGGGACGGCTCGATGCCGCCGAGGCCGGCTACCGGGACGTGAACGCCCGGCAGCCCCATTTGGTCGAGCCCCTCAACAACCTGGGCACGGTCCTGCACGATCTCGGACGAACCGGGGAGGCCATGGTCTGCTTTCGCCGTGCCCTGTCCCTGGACCCGGAGCAGGCCGAGGCCCACAACAACCTGGGAAACCTGCTCCAGGATACCGGCCGGATGGAAGAGGCCGCCGAGAGCTACCGCCGGGCCATCGCCATCGACCCCGGATTTGCCAAGGCGTACAATAACCTGGGCATGGCCTGTCATGAAACCGGCCAGGGGGATCTGGCCGTTTCCCATTTCAAAAAAGCCCTGGTCCTTGAGCCCGGCTATGCCGAGGCCTGCGCCCATCTGGTGCACCAGCTTCAGCGCAACTGCGATTGGGAGGCCCTGCCCGAGGCCCAGGGGCGGCTCGACGTTTTCACCGAAAAGGCCCTGTCGTCGGGAGGGGCGGTGGCCGAACAACCCTTTGTCAGCCTGGTCCGCGGGGCATCGCCCCAAAGGCAGCTGGCCATTGCCAGAACCTGGGCTGAGCGTGCGGCCAGGCCGGCCAACGGCTCGCCAACCCCCTTTTCCCATCCACAGCCCAAGACCGGGGATCGCCCGTTGACCATCGGGTATCTCTCGGCCAATTTCCGCAACCATCCCATGGCCCATCTCATGGCGAGCCTCTTTGAACTCCATGACCGCGGCCGATTTCGTGTCCATGGATACGCCTTCGGGCCTGACGACGGCAGTGTCTACCGGCGACGGATCGCAGACGGTTGTGACCGGTTCGTGGACATCGACGTTCTTGGACACGGCGAAGCCGCCGCCCGGATCCATGACGACGGGGTCGATATCCTCGTGGACCTCATGGGGCACACCAAAGGGAACCGCATGGCCATCTGCGCGGCCAGACCCGCACCGGTCCAGGCCCGATACCTGGGGCTTGCCGGCACCACCGGGGCCGATTGTTTTGACTATATCATCTGCGACCGGACCGTGGTTCCGCCATCTTTGGCGGTCCATTACAGTGAAACGCCCATCTATATGCCCCACTGCTACCAGGTCAACGACCACCGCCAGCCGGTTTCCCGGCAGGTCTGGACCCGAAAGGAAGCGGGATTGCCCGAAACCGGACCGGTCCTGTGCTGTTTCAACCATGCATATAAATTCGATCCGGTGATGTTTGACGCCTGGATGGCCATTGTCAACCAGGTTCCCGGATCGGTCCTGTGGCTGCTGGCGCCCCCCGAAACGGCCAGACGGCACCTACTTGACCGGGCCGGCCGCAGCGGGGTAGAGGCCGGGCGGCTGGTGTTTGCGCCCAAATTGGCCAAACCCGAGCATCTGGCCCGGCTGAACCTGGCCGACCTGGGGCTCGATACCCGCTTGGTCAGCGGGGCCGCCACCACCAGTGACGCCCTGTGGGCCGGTGTGCCGGTGGTGACCGTAAGGGGCGATCAGTTTGCTTCAAACATGTCGGCCAGCATCCTTTCGGCCATCGGCCTTTCCGAACTGGTGACCGATACCCTGGACCGATTCGTCTCCCTGGCAACCGCTTTGGCCACGGATCGGTCGCGCCTGGTCCGGCTTCGCCGCCGGCTGGCGGAAAACCGGAAAACCGCGCCCCTTTTCGACACCCACCGGTTCGTCCGGGATCTGGAGACCGGTCTGGAAACAGCCTGGGAACGGTATTGCAGCGGACTGGCGCCGGTGCCCATCGACATTGGAGAGATTCAATGAACCGTCCCGGAGAAGCGCATTTGCCTGATCGACCCGGGCGACGTCCCCGGCTGGCCTTTTTCTGCCGGACCGGAAACCATTTTCTCGGGGACATCATCGACCATCTGAACCGGGACTGGGATCTGCAGGTTTTTAAGGGAAAGTCCGTGGCCGAAATGGCCGAGCTGATGGGCTGGTGCGACGTTGCCTGGTTCGAGTGGTGCGACGAGGCCCTGGTCAAGGCCAGCGGTCTTCCCAAGACATGCCGGATCGTCTGCCGGCTTCACAGCTTCGAGGCCTTCACCGATGTGCCGGCCCAGGTGGCCTGGGAGAAGGTCGACGCCCTGATCTTTGTTGCTCCCCATATTCGGGAAATCGTCACCTCTCGTGTGCCCGACCTGGCCCGCCGGGTGGCGACCCCGGTGGTCTACAACGGGGTCGATCTGGATCGGTTCGCCTTTTGTGACCGGCAGCCGGGCTTTGACATCGCCTCGGTGGGATATATCAACCACAAGAAAAACCCGTCCCTGCTTCTTCAGTGCCTGAGTGCCCTGGTGGACCGGGACGGTCGGTTTTGCCTCCACGTGGCAGGCGTCCATCAGGAACGGCGCTTTGAGCTTTACATGAACCATATGATTCGGGAGATGGGCCTGACCGACCATGTGGTCTACCATGGATGGGTGGAAGATGTTCCCGTCTGGATGGCCGACAAGCATTTTCTGATCAGCACCAGCGTGTTCGAGTCTTTTGGTTATGCCATTGCCGAGGCCATGGCCACCGGTATCAAACCCCTGATCCACAATTTTCCAGGCGCTTCGAGCCTATATCCCCGGGAGCTGCTCTTTAATACCGTTTCCGACTGCGTGAACTCGGCCCTGTCCGATGACTATACCCCGGTGGCCTACCGGCGGTTCATCGAAGAGAACTACCGGCTTGAATTCCAGCTTCGGGGCATCGACCGGATTCTTTTGGGATTGCGTTAACAAGCGGTTTTGGAATTGACGGGGATGGAGAGGATATCGGGGACGATTGAAGAAAATATGGGTGGTGTCATAGACGCAGCCGGCCGGTTGGGGAGAATTCCCGAACCGGCCGGTTGCGTTGGATGATGTTAGATCTGGGCGTAGACGCCATTCGGCCGGGATGCGGCAGCCACCTGGGGCTCGGGTCGCTCGGGCTGGCCCGTCTGCCGTGCCTGCTGTCGAAGGCCGGCAGCGATATTGTTGTTGATATCGATGAGCAGGGAGATCTTCTCCCGGTCGGGAAAGGCCAGAATTTCAAAGCATCGCTTGTCGATAAAGGCGCTGAGTCGCAACAGGTCCAGCTTCATGGCCTTGGGCAGGGGGTTGTCACTGTCGCTCAATTCGGCCTGAAACACACTCCAGATTTTCTGGGTGTAGCGCAGGGCGGAGAACAACCGTTCGTCACATTCGGGGCTTTCCCAGTTGTCCTGACAATCCTTGAGGCGAAGGGCCGCCTTGGTCAAAACGGCGGCTTCGGTCTCCGGGCCGTTCATGGATGCTTTGCTGACAGTCTGGTATGCTTCTAACGGATTTCGGTAGACCACGGAATGTCTCCTATCTGGGCAAGCGTTCAAAAAGGGGCGTTGACGTCGGTTTCGACTGGCGTTTTAAAAGCGAGGGGCGCAAGCGCCCCTCATTTTTATCTTGTTTTCGGCCCTACAATTCCTTCAGGGCCTGCGGAACCTTTACTTAGAACAGTCTCAAGACCGCCTGGGCTGCCTGGGAGGCCATGCTCAGGGATGAAGTCCCCAGGCTCTGACGGGTC
>JAEINQ010000152.1 GCA_016342285.1 Desulfobacterales bacterium | reverse complement strand
CCCGGTTTCCGCACCATCCTTGGGCAGCCATTTATCCAGCGCCTCGGCCAGGGCCCGGGGGGAGACGGGTTTGGTCACGTAGTCGTCCATGCCCGCTTCGAGGCACCTGTCTTTGTCGCCCTGCATGGCGTGGGCGGTCATGGCGATGATGGGGATGCTCCGATTGGGGATTGCGGATTGGGGACCGCGGATCTGCCTTGTGGCTTCCAAGCCGTCCATCTCGGGCATCTGGACGTCCATGAGCACCAGGTCGTAGGGCAGGATATTGAGCGCTTCAATGACCTCGCGACCGTTGGCCACGGCGTCGGCCGAAAGGCCCAGCTTCTTGAGGATGCCCAGCGCCACCTGCTGGTTGATGATATTGTCTTCGGCCAACAGGATGCGGGCCTTGCGGTGCGCAAAATCGGGCAGCGCCTCCCGGGCCGTGTGGCGCGTGGCGATGGGCCGGGGCGCGCCGTCCGCGCCGGAGTATAGCGCCTGGGAGAGCACGCCTTTGAGCTCCTCATGCCGGACCGGTTTGGTGGCGTAGGCGGCAAAGCCGATCTCCTGCAGACGCTTCGCGTCGCCGCGCGCACCCAGCGAAGTGAGCATGACCAGCCGCGTGTCAGCGATCTTTGCGTCCGCCTTCACGGCACGGCCCACCGCTTCACCGTCCATGCCCGGCATCTGCATGTCTACGACGGCCAGCCGGAAGGGGTCTTTTTCGTCCAGGGCGCGGTAAAGCGCCTGCAGTCCGGACGGCCCGTCATGGGCCTCTTCAGGTCGCATCCCCCAGGAGCTCAGGCGGGTCAGGAGGATCTCCCGACTCGTGGCGTTGTCATCAATTATCAGCACCCGCACCCCGGAAAGCTCGGCGGGCAGCGCCGCAACCTCCCGCGCCGCGTCCGCCCGCTGGCCGAAGCGCGCCGTGAACCAGAACTCAGACCCCTGGCCCACCACGCTCTCCACGCCGACCTCGCCGCCCATTATCTCCGCGAGCTGCTTGGAAATGGCCAAGCCCAGGCCCGTACCCCCAAACTTACGTGTTGTCGAGGCGTCCACCTGCATGAACTGCTGAAACAGCATGCCGATCTTGTCCGCCGGGATGCCGATGCCTGTGTCGCGTATGGAGAACCGCAGCAGACAGGGATCCTCTCTTCCGTGTTCGTCATCCATCACTCTACTGACTCTCACCGCCACTTCGCCCCTGTCGGTGAACTTCACCGCGTTGCCCGCCAGGTTGGTGAGGATCTGGCGCAGCCGGCCCGGGTCGCCCGAAAGCAGGGTCGGCACATCGGGGTCGGCGGCGCAGAGCAGCTCCAGGCCCTTGTCGTAGGTCTTGAGCGCCATGGTCGCGGCAAAGTCATCCAGGAGGCTCTGCAAGTCGAAGTCCAGGGTCTCCAGGTCCAGTTTACCGGCCTCGATCTTCGAGAAGTCCAGGATGTCGTTGATGAGCCCCAGAAGCGACTCGCCGCTGGATTTGACGATCCCGGCATAGCGCCGCTGGTCCTCGTCAAGCTCGGTGTCGAGCAGAAGGCCGGTCATGCCGATGACCCCGTTCATGGGGGTGCGGATCTCGTGGCTCATGTTGGCCAGAAACTCGCTTTTGGCGAAATTGGCCATCGCCGCCTCGGCGGCCATGTCATTCGCGCGGCCGGTAGCTTCTTCCAGATGTTCGTTGATCTCTTCGGTCTCTTTTCGGGCCGCCTCGGCGTCCTCCATCATGCTCAGGGCGGTTTCCTTGGCTTGCTCTAACTGTAAGACATTCTCAGCCATCTGGCTTTCCGCCTGCTTGCGCTCGGTGATGTCGCGGAACGACCAGACACGGCCGGTCACTTCGCCGTCTTGCCATTGAGGGCAGGAGTACCGTTCAAAGACCTGGCCATTCGCGAGACACAACTCGTCGGTACTGGTCTGCTCTGGTGCGGCATAGAGTGACTTGACCTTGGCCAGAAACGCCTCCGGGTCGGCGAAGCATCCAAGCACCGCATTGACCAGGTCCTCGTCCTTGCCGGTAGCGAGGACATCCTCATTGACGCGCCACATCGAGGTGAACTTGGTGTTGTATCGCAGCACCTTGCCTTCGGTATCGACTACGAGGATGCCGTCGGCCGTTGATTCGAGCGCGGCCTCGATTAGTGATAATGAAACAGCGGCGGCCTTTCGTGCAGCGTCGGCGTCCTCCATCATCGAGAGGAGTTGCTCGCGGGACTGGACGAGTTCGGCGTTGGCAGCCTCGATCCTCGTTCGCTGTTCCCGCTGTTCGGTGATGTCGGTAACGAGGGAGATTATATTGTCAATACTTCCGTCCAGCTTGAACTGGGGCACATACTTGACCTCGAACGGCACGGCTGCGCCATCCGGAAGACGGATGTCGATCTCGAAAGTCTGTGCCCCTGACCCCGCAATGACATCTTTCAGCGCCTGGCGCGCCTTGTCCGCGGAGCCTTCGTCCATGAAGTCGAAAGCGGACTTG
>JAEINQ010000151.1 GCA_016342285.1 Desulfobacterales bacterium | reverse complement strand
CTCATGGCCGAGCACCTGCTGGTCAAACCAGACGACATGAGCCGCGTCAACGTGGCCTTTTTCACCATGAACGGCGTAATTGCAGTTGTGCTTTTCGTCGGCGTTGCACTTGATATGTTCCTGTCAGCCTGATAGCGATGAGAGACTCGGGGGTTCCATGAACGAACAGTTCAATAACGTCATACAGTATCTTACGACCTGGATGCACACCAACGTGCTGACCTGGGTCACTGCGGCGCAATGGCTGTGCGCACTCGTCGCGTTCCTGCTGACCCTGATCATCTGGGGTTCCATCAAACCGCGTGTCAGAAAATGGGTGGACGAACATGTTCCCGACGAAATGCTGCGATCACTGCTGAACGCATTGATCAGCATCGGCAATCTGGCCACATTCATCATCCTGGTCCAGATATGCGCAGCCGTATTCCAAGGCATGGACATCTCTCCGCGAATGCTCGTTGCCGTGAGCAATCTGGCCGTAGCCGGTATCGTGATCCGGCTTCTGACCGGCATGATGCCCAGCCGGGCATTGGCACAGGGCGTAGCCACAACCGTATGGGCCGTTGTCTCGTTGCACATTCTCGGACTGCTCGCCCCCATCACCGATTTTCTCCAGGACCTGTCCTTTCCCATGGGCGCAAGTCAATTCACGGCTCTTGGAGCCATAAAGGCCATACTGCTGGCAGCCATCTGCCTTCAGGCAGCGTCCGTGGTTTCCCAGTTTGTCACCAGACGCATCGAGAGTATCACGGATCTGTCGCCTTCGTTGCGAGTCCTCATGATCAAGGCAGTAAAGATTGCCCTGTTCACCGCAGCCATCCTGTTCGCCCTGTCAAGTGTCGGCATCGACCTGACCAGCCTGGCCATCTTTTCCAGCGCGCTCGGCGTGGGCATAGGCTTTGGCCTCAAGACAATCTTTTCCAACTACGTGGCCGGTGTGCTGCTGCTAATGGACAACTCCATCAAGCCCGGCGACACCATTGAGGTCGGCAGCGTCTTTGGCATAGTCCGCGACATGCATGGCCGGTATTGCTCGGTACTGACCCGTGACGGCAAGGAATACCTTATCCCCAACGAGCAGCTCATTGCCAGCGAGGTGATCAACTGGACCTATTCCGACACCAATGTCAGGCTCAAGATCCCGGTGGGCATTGCCTATGAATCCGATCTGAAAAAGGCCATGGAACTGATCGAAAAGGCAACCGACAAGGTAGGACGAGTGCTACGACAACCAGCCCCGGCTGCACGGCTGATGGGCTTCGGCGACAATTCCGTGGACCTTCAGCTCAGAGTCTGGATAGCGGACGCCGACAAGGGTGTTGCCAATGTCAGAAGTGAAATCCTCGTCAATGTTTGGAACCTCTTCCACGAAAACGGCATCGCGCTCCCATTCCCGCAACGCGACGTACTGCTCAAAGCCGATTCCCAACTCACCGTGAAAATCGAAAAGGATGGTGAAAAATGAGTGAAGGCCCGATCATCAGGACCATGACCCGCGACGATCTGGATTTCGCCATACTCATGGCAGCCAAGGAAGGCTGGAATCCCGGCCTGTCCGACGCCGAATGTTTCTACGCCGCAGACCCCAAGGGATTTTTCGTTTCCGAGCTGAACGGGGAGCCTGTGGCAACCATTTCCGCAGTACGCTACGAGGACAATTTCGGATTTCTGGGACTTTATATCGTTGTACCTGAGGCCCGGGGCAAGGGTTACGGAACAGAACTGTGGCAACATGCCATGAAGCATCTTGAAGGCTGCAACATAGGTCTGGATGCGGTTCTGGAACAGGAGCAGACATACAAGAAAGCCGGGTTCAGCACATTTTACCGCAGCACACGCTTTGAAGGCGTGGGTGGAGGTATCAAACCGGATGGCGTTGTCCGTCTGGAAAATGTCGATTTCACCAAGGTGATGGACTATGACCGACACTGTTTTCCTGGAGCACGGGAACCCTTTCTGCAAGCCTGGCTCGAAGCGGCCGGAGCCAGGGGATTTGCCGTCATGAAAGGCGATGACCTGTGCGGTTTCGGAGTGATCCGCCCCTGCGCCAAGGGATACAAAATCGGCCCCCTGTTCGCGGATGACACGCTCATTGCCGAAATGATCCTCAATGCCCTGAAGTCCTCAATTCCGGGTGAACCGTTTTATCTGGACGTCATAGAACCAAACACGGCGGCTGGCGAATTGGCACGAAAACACAAGCTCACGGAAGTCTTCATCACGGTCCGCATGTATACCGAAGCCGAACCGGACATGGCCACAAACAAGATATTCGGAGTAACCTCCTTCGAGTTGGGGTAACCATGCGCGGACTGAAAATCCTGATAGGCCTCATCGTCATTCTCATCCTGTGGGACGTAGTCTGGTGGTTCGGATTCGGCGTGTCGCCCATGAGCCCGTGGAAACTCAAACAGTTGGTCAACCAGGGCCGCGCACCGGAACTCATCGATGTACGCACACCGGGTGAATTCGCATCCTTCCACA
>JAEINQ010000064.1 GCA_016342285.1 Desulfobacterales bacterium | reverse complement strand
ACACCCTCCTGGCCATGGCGGGAACATTTTTACCCATATGAAACAGCGAAGAGCCACACATGGTCTTGCCCTCCAACCGATGGAATGATAACCGTCCATGGTATGCGTATCTAATCGCAATGCGATGCGAAATAGTTGGCGGTCAGGTCGACCGCCAACAAGCTTTTCCGTCCGCGATGGTATGCGTCCATCTGCGGTTCATAATTAAGTTGCTGCGTGCATTTAGTAAAGAATTCTGGCCCAGAGGACCAGGCTTTGGATTGCCCCTCGAAGGGGCGATACTTCGCGTTCAGTTCGAAATGCCTAAAATGCTAAATTGCCTAAAATGAAGGAATTCTGCCATATCTTAGCTTAAAAAGCCGGAGCGAAGCGACTCCACAACTCTTGTCCGCCTTTCCTTTGGCGGATTAGGCATTTCACACTTTAGTGCATTTTAGGCACTGGCCGACGAATGAAACGGCATAGCCAATTGACTCTGACCACGCCCAAAGGACGTGGATTCCTCCTTTGAATTGAAGATGGACAATAGCTGGAATTGCTGATGAATTCAAGACCACGAAAAGACGGTGAGGAGTTGGCGTTGAAGATCCGGCTCGACCTGACCCGGTTTTGTATTGAAACCGCCTGCCGCCGTCGCCACAACCGCGCCATAGGGGCCTATTTTTCAGACCCGCCCAATGGCGAGCGTCTGGCGAAAGAGATCGAACTGCTGGGACGGGCCCTGGAAGAAATCGACTTTGGCGCCCTTCGACGTGACCATCAAGCGCTCTGCGGCGGACGTTCGGGGGAGATCCTCCTGGGGCAGGATGGGAGCCGTCTTATCCTTTGGATCGACGGACAAATCGTAAGCCCACCCACGAAATAACCAATTCATGGACGGGCACGATCATAGCGGATGCGCCTGACTCCGCCGCAGACCGGAAGTGAACATTCACTGGACCGTTTTCTCCCCGGAACAATGGCGTCTCTCCGGTTCCACCACAATAAATGGCGGTGAAATTCCGCCTTACAGCGCCCCCACCCACCCAGCCAGGGTCGGCGGACTGATCACGCAGCTCGACACCGGGGCCAAGGCACACTGGTCGCTCAAGGCCACCCCCTCCTGAATCACCGACACCGGACGGTCCGACGACACCACCACCACCAAAAGATTCCGGTTTTCGGCCGTAAAGCGCAGGGCCGAATTGTAGCGGGCCCCCCGGGACCGGTCTTCGCCGGGAATGGACCGTCCGTCCAGCAGGCAGGCAAATCCGTGCAACCGGCAGTCCCATCGGATATGAAGCGCCCCGTCCACCCGGGCCAGGGATTTGGCCAGGGCCAAAAATTTCGGTTCGCGCAGATCCAGGGGCTCGGTCATCCCCTGCCCGGCAATGGTGACCGGGCGATCGTTGAGATCGATCACCAGGGTGCAGCCGTGCTTTCGTTCCTCGGCGGTATGCACCAGGTCGGCCACGAGCTTAAACAGGGTGGTCTGATCAGCCGGATCCAGGTCCGATTCCAGCAAGGCCTCTTCCACCTGGACCAACTTGGCCTGATGGGTCGTCGAATGGAAGCTGCCGTCCGCGAAGCTGCAGACCCGGGTGTCGTTGATCCGCAAAAAACCGTGGTTCCCTCTGAAATCGGCCACAATACAGAAATTCGGCAGGCCCGCATTGGCCACACCCACGATTCGGATGCCGTCTGAAACGAGCTTGCGAGGAGAATTTTCGACGGCAAGCAGCAGTTTGCGCACGTGTTTGTGGTTTTGCAGAAGCGGGCGCTCTTCCATGGGAAACCGAATGAGAAATTCCACATCCCCGATCACGGTCGGATCGGCAAAAACCAGCTCGCCCCGGGCCCAGGCGCCTTCCTCGGGCGTTCGGGAAATACCGAGGACGGCATCGAGTACCGGATAGACGCGAATCTGGGTGTCCCACCCCAGATGCATGTTCATCTCGTCAACAATGAAGTCACGCACGGCATGGGTGGCGTATTCCCTCAAGAATTCACCGGAAATGCCGGTATAGAGCGTCCCCTCGTTGGCCACGTCATGGGACAGCCGCGAAGCAGCGTGTTCCAGCCATCGCTGGGTGGGCCCCACGTGGCACATGTCCGGATGGTGTTCGGTAAACCACATCTGGTACGCCACCGTCCGGGATCGGGCACCAAAGGAGATCAACCCCGCCAGGTCGAGGTCTTTCTCCGGGTGAATCAGGTGACCCGCGCGTCCATCACCAAAGGCAGAAAGCGAACGGCGCCAATCATCGGAATCAAGATAGAGTTCCTTAAATTTAGGCTCGTGGCCCGTCAGCAGCTTCTGGGTATCGCAAATCCGAATGGGGTCCCGGGAATCGATGGCATAGATCAACGCCGCCCGGGTCGGCCGGGAAAACCGGGAAAGCCCCCCGCAGAGACCGCTCAAGGTGTCGTACAGACATTGACAGACAAAATGATCGTCCATCGGCCGGCTCCATTAAAATTAACATATGAATTCAGTTATTTCAAAGCAGCCTACCACGGGGCCAGACCAAACACAACCAAGGCATTGCCTCGCCATGGGACGAGCCTTCGGCGTCAAGCCTTTACATGCCAAAAAGCCGATGGTTCCTCGCTATTTCGTGTGGGAGGCCAGGAAGGCTCAAATGCCATAAATATTTTGTTTCGATTTTAACCGCTTGGTGGGAAAACCGCATGTATCGATGCGATGGCTTTGGATGGAAACGGTGGGCCCTCAGGCCTTTTCCAGGTCCGAAATCTGCCGTTTGTAATGATCGTAGTACCGCAGCACTTTTTCAATGTAACGGCGGGTCGCCTTAAAGGGGGGGACGCCTTGATACTGGCGTACCTTACGGCTTCCGGCATTGTAGGCAGCCAATGCCATGCGCTTGTCGCCGTTGAACCGGACCATGAGCTTTTTAAAGTAGCGCACCCCACCCTCGATGTTGTTCTCGGGGTTGAACAGGTCCTCCACCCCCATGGCCTGGGCCGTGGCCGGCATGAGCTGCATCAATCCGGCGGCCCCGCGGTTGGAGACCGCCCGGTGATCGTAGGAGGATTCGGCCAAAATGATGGCCTTGACCAGTGCCGGATCCACCGTGTGCCGCTCAGCGATCTGACGAATCATGGGACCGAAGCGCTTTTCCGCCCGCTTGACCCGTTTGGGCTTGCGGATGGGCGGCTGGGGTGCGGCTGTATTCTGGGGCAAGGGCGCGGGCTGAACAATGCTGGCCCGGATCGGTTCCGGTGCCTGAATTTCGGGAACCGGAAGGTGGAGATGGTAAAGCAGCAGGCAATAGGCGGCCATTAAACCGACGCCGGCCACGGTCACTATGGCCCCGTGCCTGGCGTTTTGTATGTTGGGTTCGTCGGGTTCCATCATTTGTCCACTCCTTTCGGCTTGGGCCACCGGCCCCGTGACGGCAACCTCACCCCTGAAAAAACGGGATATATAGACCGGCTACCGGCAGGTGTCAACCCCATAATGGGTACAATATATTGTGGTCTTCGCCGTTGTCAATACCATCCCTGAAAATTATGGGAAAAATCCGGTCAATGGGAAGGGGATCGGGCGAGATCAGATCGATATCGCCGAAATACCGGCGAACGGCCCCAGGGATCGGGTACCGATCCGTTTTCAAAGGGGGTTTCAGGCCGAAAGACGAGTGGCTTCAAGTCAGAATAAACCGCCAGGCGCAAAACCAGTCTTCCGGATGGGGGTCCGGCGGGCACCCGATGCATTCGGTTTGAATGCGTGGATCCACGGCCCGCGCGAAATAGGCATATTCCACCAACCCGGCGCTCTTGCAGGGATAGTCGTCCAGCCCTTTTCGCTTCCGGGCCGTCTGAACCCGACACCGGTCCATGCGAAAGACGAAACGGTCCGGCCCCTCGTCCACGAAGGACTGGGTGTTGATTTTGCCGTAAAGGCGAAAATTCAGGGCCTGCTTGAGCCCTTCAAGACCGCAGTCGGGCGCCAGGTTTAAAAAACGGCGGATCGACCACGCCTCCACCGGCGAGAAATGGGCCCAGCATGAATCGTTGCACCGCTTGGCGTCGTTCATGCCGGCGGTAAACTCCACGGCTTGAAACCAGACGCCGTCGTTGGCCAGCCAATTGGCCGAAACCGCATCCAGCAGGCCATCCAGGGCGCTGTCGTCCAGAGCGAGCAGTGGTGACGGAATTCCGTCGGTCAAATCGAATCCGAAAATTTTTCCCAGGCGCTTGAGCTGAATGCCCAGGCCTTTTTCAGACGCTGTACTGAGTGCCTCCAGAGCCTTTTCCATTCCCATCTGATGGCGAACTTCGGTAAACCACAGGCCGTAATGGACCAGGGTCCGGTGAAAAAAGTCCATTACCAGCCGTGCTTTCTCCGCTCGGCTCAAGTCGGCAATGGTTATGGGGGTCTCAGTCATGGGATTGTCTCCGGAATGTTTATGGGGCGGGCCGCAACGCCAGTAACGGTGTCAGGGCCGAAACCGGTTTTCAGAACAAGACAAAAGGGCACTGGCGGCCCGGCCATCCAGGAGGGTTGTCTGAAAAACCACAGCCCAGAGCCTTGGTTTGCGCAATGCCGACTGGTAGACGAGGCAAAACGACCTGTTCAAGGGGTTGAAGCGATCGCGACATTCCGGCCCTCGACGGGTAAGCTTTTGCAGGGTGCCGTAGATGCGAGGCGCCGGGCATGCCGACGTACTTTTTTCGTACTTCAAATGCCCGGGAACAAAACAGATGCGGTGCCCTGTGAACGCTTACGTGAAAACTATCTGTCGTAAAGGACCGCCAGGATGGTCGCCTTGCCTGTTTTTGCCGCTACCACGTGCGGCGTGGTGGACAGGTAGTACACGCTGTCGCCGGGTTCAAGATCGAATCGCTCATCCCCGATTCGTAGCAGCACGATCCCGTCCAGAACGTAAATGAACTCTTCACCGTCGTGCACGGAGACATCGGGATCAGAATCTTCTTCCAGTTGCACCATCAGGGCTTCCATGTGCCGCCCTTTGACCTCCGGCGCCAGGCTCTTGTAGGAGTAAGCCTTGTGTTCCCCTTTTTTGGAGGTACTTCGAGAGACGATCCGCCGTTCGGTCTTGCGGGTGATGGAGTAGAGTTTGTCACCACGGCCGGAAATCAGTCGCCCGAAAGCACTGTCCAGGGCCTTGGAAAGTTTGATGACCGTACCGAGCTGGGGCTGGATGTCGGCGCTTTCAATGCGCGACAACATTTCCTCGTCAAACCCCGTCAGGTGAGACAGTTCGTCCAGGCTCAGCCCCTTGCTTTCCCTCAGGGTCCGAATGCGCTGCCCGATTTCTTCCACCCCCTCCTGGCCGACGGCATCAATGTCACCGGTGAGGTCTTCGAAATAATCCACGTTGATGTGGGGTTTCCGGGTATTGTTTTCCATTTCCATCTCCTTGTCCGCCGCTCATGGGCCGTTGCCCGAAACGATATCGTATCGAATCCTGGCCCAAATGACCAGGGTTTGGTTTGGCCCTGAAGTCCGCAGGCCTTGGATCATCGGGGCCGACAGGCTTCGGGCAGCACGGCCTGGGGGGCCCAGTCACCGGGCAGCTTTTGACCCGGCCCCTCCCCCAGCTTCTCCTTGGTCTTGGCCAGACCGGGACGGGCATACTGCATGTGCCCCTCTTTGAGGGTTCGGCCATTGATGGCGGCGTCCGATCTCAGACGCCGCCCGATGGTCCTCTCCATCTGGCGGCCCAGCCATAAAATCCGGTCCACATCATAACCGTGGGTGATCCCCATCTCGTCCACCTGGACCAGAAGGTCTTCCAGGCAGGTCAGCCCCACATATCGCGGGTCGTCGTAGTAGTAGTCGCCGGTCCCTTTAACCGGGCAGTCGTCGAGGAAATTTGCCGGCTGACCGCCGAGACCGCCGAGGGTCGCTTCGAAATTGACGATGCCGGCCTGCAGCGTCGCCAGTATGGAGGCCGAGGCCACCCGTTTTGTCTCATGAAAATGGGCGATGTGCAACCGGGTGTCCGGGATCGCATCGAGAATCATGGAGAAGTACCGATAGACCTCCGCCGCCGTTGCGCTACCGTCGTGATCGGCGTGTTCAACATCGTGGGCCCCGATCTCCAGCCACCGCTTGGTAAATTCCACCGCGTCCTTCAGATCCGTGGCGCCTCCGATGGGGCTGCCCCAGATGGTGCTGACCGTTCCGCACATCTTGATCCCGACATCGGAACACTTTTTAATGCACCGCTCAGCCTCTTTCCAGTAGGCGGGCAAAGTGGTGCCGGAATTGGCAAAATGGTGCTCTTCTTCGGTGCTGACCATCATCAGGACACGATCGGGCCCAATGCCGCGCTTGCGAAGCGCGATGGCCCGATCCACCGCACCTTCCCGAATGGTGATGGCCGTCAGGGAGATGTCATCAGTGTTGATCCCTTTTCGCTCGCAACGCTTCTTGAACCGGTCGCCGCGAAGGTGGGCCAGCAGGTCCTCAGCGTCCCGGAACTGGGGCATGAGATAGGGGTTGCCCAGGTTGGTCACTTCGATGTGCCGGCATCCGGCGAAAATCAGCTCTTCGAGATAGAACTTCTTGGCCTCGGTGGAGATGAACTTCTCCTCGTGTTGAAATCCGTCCCGAACGGTAATATCGCCGATGGTGACTTTTCGGGGCATTCGCGGAAAAATTTTCCAGTAATCGTATTCGGTCATGGCATCCTCCTTAAAACCTGGGTATTTTGTGTTTTGTATTGCCTAAACGATCAAACCTTGTCCGTCACGCCATCCATTCTAAGCCGGCCCGGATTAGAACCTGAAATTCCCAAAAGACGGCTCTCCGATCGGTTGCAGCAGACTGACCTCAAAGGCCATGGCCAGCCAGTCGCGGATCTCGGAAAATTTCAGAACCCGGTCATTGAGCAGCCGTGCCCCGCAGTAAAAAGGATGGGCTTCACCGTCGTATTTTTCGATCATTTCCACCTGAAAGGCCTGTTTTTCCGCTTCGGTCATGGGCCGGCCCTTTCCCTGGCGCTTGCGCTCCTCGATGGAGAGCAGCACCCCGGCGGCGCTTCTCCCGCTCATGACGCCGGTCCTTGCCCGCATGGTGGAAAAGAGAAAATGAGGTTTGTAGGCCCTGCCGCACATGCCGTAGTTGGCCGCTCCGTTGTCCGGCCCGATGACCAGTTGGATCCGCGGCACCTGGGCACAGGAGACCGCCCGAACCATGTCCGAACCATATTTTCCGATACCCATGTGTTCAGACTCCGAACCCACCATAAAGCCTGGTGAATTCTGGATAAAGAGCAGCGGCACCTTTTCCTGGCTGCAGCGCACGATCCACTCGGTTGCCTTTCGGGCCGCTTCGAAAAAAATGATCCCCACCGAGTTGCTGGCCACAACACCGACGGGAATCCCCTTGAGGCGTATCTTGCCGGTCACGATGTTGTCGCCGCGCCCGGGTGCATAGTTGCGCTTGGTCTCGATGAAGTGACTGTCATCGGCAATGGCGGCCAGGGCATCACGGACGTTTATGGACTGATGAACGTTTGCCGGCAAAATCTCGTACAGGGCCTCGGCCCCGCTCAGGGGCGGCGCTTCGGCATACCGGTGGGAGTAAATTTTCTGAGGCGGATCCAGACCGAGGATTTCACGGACACGGCCGATGGCCTCATCCTGATCGGCACAAAAATGGTCGGCCCCGCCGGATATCTGGGTATGGACCCTTGCCCCGCCAAGAGCCTCGGCCGTGATTTCTTCGCCGGTGGCCATCTTCACCAGGGGCGGGCCGCCGAGAAAAGAATAAGCCAGTTTGTCGATCATCACCGACTGACAGGCCATAAACACGATATAGGCCCCCCCGGCCGTATTGCCGCCGGTACTCAGGGTGATCTGTTTGAGGCCCCGGGCCGACATGCGGGCCATGTTGTAAAACATGGCGCCGAAATGGCCATCGTCTGGGAAGACATCGGCCTGCATGGGCAAAAAAGCGCCGGCGGAATCGGCAATGTAGATGCAGTTCAGGCCGCAACGTTCGGCAATGGCCTGGGCCCGCATGTGCTTTTTAAGGGTAATGGGAAAATAGGCACCGGCCTTGACCCGGCTGTCATTGGCAAAAATCATGGTCCAGTTGCCGTGAATTTTCCCCAGTCCGGTCACTACCCCGCCGCAGGGAACGTCTTCAACGCCTGGATAGTCGACCCCGAAGCCGGCGAGCCGGCTCAGTTCGAAAAAAGCGGTGCCCGGATCGACCAACTGCTCGATAAGCCGACGGACCGGCTTCTTCCCCTGGGCTGTCAGGCGGTGAACCGCCTTGTCACCACCCGGCCACATGGCCTCACGGACCCGCTCATCGAGTTTTTTCTCCTCGGCCGCCCAATGCGCCCGGTTGTTTGCTCCGTTGTCGATCATATTGATTATCGCTCCGCTCCCGGTTTTCCTTGAATGTTAAATCGTTGCCATTGAAGCCCGAGCCCTTCAACCTTCGACCTTCCCTCTCGACCCCTCGACTCCTTGACCCCTCGAATCCTCGAACCCTCGAATCCTTGAACCCTCGAATCCTTGAACCCTCGAATCCTTGAACCCTCGAATCCTTGAACCCTCGAATCCTTGAACCCTTGTTCTATCGCCCCTTATACACCGGTTTTCGCTTCTCCCTGAAGGCAGCCAGCCCCTCCAGTCGGTCTTCGGTGGGAATGGTCACCCAGTAGGCATTGGATTCAATGGCCAACCCCGTGGCCAGATCGGTCTCCACCCCATGATTGATGGCGTATTTGGCCTGTTCGATGGCCACCGGTCCGGTCTCGCAGATCATGGCGGCCATTTCCCGGCAGGCATCCAGAAGCCGCCCCGGCTCGGCCACCTGGTTGACCAGACCCAGCTCCAAGGCCTCTTGGGCACTCACCCGGCGACCGGTAAAAATCAGTTCCTTGGCCTTGCCCCGACCCACAAGCCGCGGCAGTCGCTGGGTGCCGCCGGCCCCGGGAATGATCGCCAGTCGCGTCTCGGTCAACCCCATGGTGGCCGCAGACGAAGCAATGCGGATGTCGCTGGCAAGAGCCAGTTCCGTACCGCCGCCCAGAGCAATACCGTTGACCGCGGCAATCACCGGCTTGTTGAGGTTTTCAATGGTGGAAAAAAGGGTTCGGATGGTGAAAATGAACTCCTTGACCTTCTCCGGCGGCAGGGTAGCCCGCTCCTTGAGGTCTGCTCCGGCACAAAAGGCTCGTTCGCCGGCACCGGTCACAATCACCACCCGCACGTCCCGGGTAAAGCGCAGGGCCTCGACCGCATCGCGCAGGGCGTAAAGCAGGGCGAAATTGAAACTGTTCATTACGGCGGGCCGATTAAGGGTCAGGGTGACGACGCCGTCTTGTTGATCCTGAAGCAGTACTGCATCTTGCATATTTTTCTCCTGTTTGGGCAAATCCGTGCCTTATCATAGCAAGTGATCTATAGTGACTATAGTCACTTTAGTTCACTTCACTTAACAACCAATATACCTTGAAATAACGAGCCGCTGGACCTCTGACGTGCCTTCGCCGATGTCCAGCAGTTTCTGGTCCCGATAGAAGCGTTCGACGTGATACTCCTTCATCAGTCCGTAACCACCGTGAATCTGAACCGCATGATTGGCCACCCGGCCCATGAGTTCCGAACAGTAGAGCTTGCCCATGGCCGCTTCCTTTTCAAAAGGGCGGTGCTGGTTCCTCAACCAACAGGCTTTATAGAGGAGGTTCCGGCCGCATTCGATCTCCATGGCACAGTCAGCCAGTTTGAAAGCGATGGCCTGGAACTTACTGATGGGCTGGCCGAACTGCTTGCGCTCCCGGGCGTATTTGAGGGCCGTCTCGTAGGCTCCCTGGGCACCGCCGAGACCCATGGCCCCGATGGAGAGGCGGCCGCCATCCAGGGTCTTGAGCATCTGGTGAAACCCGTCCCCCTGGCTGCCCAGGATGTTTCCATGGGGCACCCGCACGTCGTCAAAATAAAGCTCCGCCGTATTGGAGGCCCGCCACATCATCTTCTTGTGCATGGGCACCGCCTTAAACCCCGGGGTGCCGGCTTCAACGATAAAACAGGTATATTCCGGCTTTCCGCCTGGCCGGGTGCCGGTGATGGCCTGCACCGTCACCCCGAGGGTCATCTCGCAGGCAGCGTTGGTGATGAATATCTTAGACCCGTTGATCACCCATTCATCGCCGTCGCGCACCGCCGTGGTCTTGCTCCCGCCGGCATCGGATCCGGCCGTCGGCTCGGTCAAACCGAACCCCCAGAGGGCTTCCCCGCGGCATAATTGGGGCAAGTATTTTTGTTTTTGCTCCTCGTTGCCGAAGTAATACAGGGGTCCGATACCCAGGGAATTTGCCGCGGCAATGGTGGCCGCCTGGGACCCGTCCACGCGTGCCACTTCCTCCACGGCAATAATATAGGACAGGTAGTCCATGCCCTGACCGTCGTACTTATCGTTGACAAACATCCCGAAGAGCCCGATCTCTCCCATTTTACGCGTCAATTCCGAAGAGAATTCTTCCTTCTCGTCGAGTTCTGAAGCGATGGGCGCGATCTCTTTCTGGGCAAACTTCCTGACCTCCTTGCGGATCATTTCCTGTTCTCTGGATAGATCAAAATCCAACGCGACCTCCTTTCCATTGACCCTCCCCGGTGGTCTCTCTCACCAGATTCGGTCCGGATGACATGGGTAACGAGCGGTTTGGTATCCTGCATCGGCAGACATATTCGGCCCCTGTGCATGTAAAAATCATTGCTCAAGGCCGCCCATGTCACCGTGTTTCAAACCGTTGAGTACAAAATCTTCGTACATTCGGGCGATTTCATCGATGGAAAGTCGCCCTTGGGGGTTAAACCAGAAGGCACCGGCGGTGCACAGGGTCAAGATGGCATAGGAGAGGATCCGGACGTCGCCCTTGGCAAAAACACCCGTATCCCGCCCCTGCTGCATCAGCCCCTGAAAGATCTGCTCGTAGGCATCGCGCTTTTTGACAATGGCGCGGTAGTGGTCGGGGCTCAATCCGCGCAGTTCACTGTTGGCGATAAAATTTTCTTTTTGCCGCCTCAGGTGGAAATCAACATGGCCGTGGACCGCGGCCCGCATGCGCGATTCAATCTCCGTGACCCCTTCCAGACACTGCTCCAGATGGATCATCAACTCGTCCATGGTGCGCATCATGATGTGGAACAAAAGGGCTTCCTTGCTCTTGAAATAATAATAGATCCCGGCCTTTTGAATCCCGCTTCCCTTGGCTATATCGCTGATGGAGGTGGCAAAATACCCTTTCTGGTGAAACAGGTCGACGGCCACATCGGTAATGGTCTCCTTGGTATTGGCCATTGGGGCTCCCGGAGGTTGGGGGGACAGACGGATCGATCCGGAAACGGCGACTGTCACATCAGGCAAAAATATTTTACCGACCGGACGGTAAATCCACAATTCATCAAGTAGCCTCGTGTCGGACAGTTGTCAAGCCCTAATTGAATCGCTTCCGGGTTTTTTGGGGATGGGTCTATGGGAGCTGGTAATCGGCGTTGGCCGGAGGGGACCTGCCGGACGCCATAATGGATTTTAATTGTAAATAGGCCTGAAATCTTATACCGACAAACGGAGAAATGCATTGAGTAAGTGGATAGAATATAAAAAGGAGAAACACCATGCCCTACGGTTTCTATGGCAAGGTTCTGGAAATCGACCTTGCCAACCGGAAAACAAACGTCATTGAAATAACGGAAGAAGATGTAAAAAAACACTTCCTTGGATCAGGGCTTGCCGCAAAATTTTTATACAATGACCACGATAATTCCATAGAAGCGCTTGATCCGCGGAATCCCCTCCTTTTCTTCTCCGGGCTGTTCACCGGGTCGATCATCCCCGGCACTTCCAAGCTATGCGTATGTTCCAGATCGCCGCTGACGGGGATATGGAACGAAGCAACCGTTGGCGGAGACTGGCCCGCGGAATTCAGGCGAACCGGGTATGACGGAATCATATTCAGGGGAAAATCAGAAAACAAGGTCATGGTCCACATCACCAAGGATAGCGTTGAATTCAAAGATGCCGGCTATCTATGGGGCAAAAACACTTACGAAGTGGAACAGATCATGAGGCCGGAGCTTGACCGGAGGACTAAGATTGCCGCAATCGGACAGGCAGGGGAAAATCTCTCGCCCATTGCCAGCATCATTTTCGATGCGCCCATATCCAGGGTCGCGGCGCGGTCAGGGATCGGCGCCGTCATGGGGTCAAAGAACCTCAAGGCGGTGATCGTCACCGGCGACCTGAAAACAAAGGTCGCGATTGCCGACCTGAAAGGGCTCCGCGAGCAGCTGACGAAAATCGATACTCCCGAAATACGGAAAAATACCGCGGGACTCACCGCTTTCGGAACTTCAGGAGGCGTCGAGGCGGTGGAAATGTACGGCGACCTGCCCATCAAAAACTGGCAGCTTGGCGCATGGAAAGAGGGCGCGAAAAAAATCTGCAGCCAGACCATGCAGCCGATGATGCTGGATAAACACTACGCCTGTTTTGGCTGCCCTATCCGATGCGGAAAGATTTACAAACTCGAAAAAAAAGGTCTTTACGGCCACGGTCCGGAATACGAGACAGCCGGCACTCTCGGCGCGCTCTGTCTCAATGATGATCCTGAGCTGCTGGTCGAGGGCAATGAATGGTGCAACCGGTACGGTTTTGACACGGTTTCGGCCGGCAACTGCATCGGCTTTGCCATAGAGGCCTTTGAAAAGGGAGTTATCACCGAAAAGGACACGGGCGGGCTTAAACTTGACTGGAACGGTGAATCAATGCTTGCCCTGGTACACAAAATCGGTAAAAACGAGGATATCGGAAAGCTCATCGGCCAGGGGGTGCGGAAAGCCGCGGAGATCCTCGGAAACAACGCATCCGAATTCGCCGTTCACACCAAAGGGCTTGAATATCCCGCCCACGACCCGCGCGGCCATGTATCCATGGCGCTTAATTACGCCACCGCGGTACGGGGCGCCTGCCACCTTGAAGGCCTCACCTACTTTCTCGACAGGGGCGTGCCGGCCCCGGATTTCGGCTATACCCAAGCCCCCGACCCCCATCGATCGGACGACAAACCGTCGATCGTGTACAACCTCCAGAACTACCTGGGATGTTTCAACCCGCTGGGCATGTGTAAATTCCTCTTTTTAGGACAAGTCGGGCCGAAGAAGGTGGCCGAATGGCTGAACTTATACTGCGGGTGGGATTTCGACATGGACCAGGTGATGAAGACTGGCGAACGGCTCTTTAACCTGAAGCGGATGTATAATGTAAAACTCGGTATCAGCCGAAAGGATGACGTTCTTCCGCCGCGCCTCTATGCCGAGGCAAAGCCGGACGGTTCCGCCGCGGGGGTGCTCCCTGACCTGGGCAACATGCTCAATCATTATTACAAGCTCCGCAACTGGTCAACCGACGGGATACCGACTGAGAAAAAACTGAGGGAGCTGGAACTGGCCTAATTATTTCCCACAGTGTCGTTGAGGTGAAGACGGGTCGATTCGTCTGACTCCAACACAGGTGGATTCCGACTGCGTATGGAAGGCGGTCAAAAACGCATCGTCAGATTCCGGAGCCAGTGCTGCAGATCGCCTTGGACGGGGGCAGACATCTCGTCGCCGTACTTGGCCAAGTAGCTTTCAGGCAGGTCAAGGGGGGTCACCGCTTCGGGATGCGTTTCCGCCACGTCGACCAGCGCCGTAACCACACGGGAGTCGAACCGGGTACCGGCTCCGAACCGAACCTGGTCCAGGGCCTGGTCCAGAGACATGCGGGCCATGTTGGGCCGCCCGGAAACCATGGTGTCGAAGGCGTCACAGACAGCAATGATCCGTGCCCCCAGGGGGATATCCCTTCCCTGTTTTTTGTCTGGATACCCGCTGCCGTCCCAGCGTTCGTGATGGTGTCGAATCAACGGAGCCAACTCCGACAAAAAACGCAGGGGCGCCACGATCCGAGCCCCGATCACCGGGTGGGTCCGGAGGGTACACATTTCACGGGGTGTCAGTTTACCCAGTCGCACCAGAAGCCGGTCGGCCATGCCGATCTTGCCGATGTCGTGAAGGAGTCCGGCCCGGTAAACGGTCTCTGCCGCAATTGGGTCAAGGCCCATGGCCCGGGCGGTCAGCCTGGCATAATGGGCCACCTTGAGGGAATGGCCGTGGGTGTGAATGTCCTTGGCTTCCAGGGCCAGAGCGAACCCTTCCACGGTTTCGCGAAAGGTCTGGAGCATGTTTTCATCGTATCGCAGGGCCTTGTGCAGGGCAATGGCCCCCTGTTCGCCCAGGGCCCGGAGAAATTGGATCTCACCGGGTATCGGATCAACCGTTCGGGCAAAGTAGACGGCGAGGATGCCCTGATACGGCTCGACAATGGGCAGCGGCACACCCAGAATGGTCCGGACCCGCCGTTTGCCCATCCGCTCCAGGTCGGGCAGACGAGTGTCGTAACGGGCATCGGCAATAATGGCGACCCTTTCGCCGTCGGACAGGAAAAGCCGCTCCAGCATGTCATAGTCCACCCCGGACAGGCTCTGATAGGAAAAACCGTGGCAGACTTTGGTCTGAATGCGGCAGCTGCTGGTATCGGTGATCCAGAAGATGGCCCCCAGGGCCTCCATGATATCGGTCACCTGGCCGACGATGGCCTGCAAAATGGCACCGGTGTCGGATCCGGCGTGAATCGCCTTGCTGATCTCTCGAAAAGAGTCGAAATACCGGCTGTGTACCAAGGTGTTTCTTAGGACAATGGCTCCCTGCTCGGCCATGGAACGGACCAGGCCGATCTCCTCATCGGAAAGGGTCACCGGCTGCGTAAAATAGAGGCGAAGCACCATGCGGACACGGCCGAAAATGCCGAAGGGAAAGGCGACAATGGCCCGTATCCCCTCTTCTGCGGCCTGCCGGGGATACTGGACCCTGGGGTCGCAAGCAGCATCACCGATGACCACCGGCTCTTTTTCATAAATTTCGGAAAGGCTGGCGTCGGCCATCACCGGCCCCTTGTCCAGGTAGCCGCTGCTTAATCCGACGGCCGTGCGCAGGATCAGTTCACCGGTGGCCGGCTCGAGCAGACGCAGGGTCCCGCCCTTGGCATCAAAAAGGCCGACGGCGGCATCGAGCAGGGTGGATAGGACCGTGTCGGTATCCCTGCCTTGCCGGACCGATTGGCAAATCCCGGTAAAGGCTTCGAAAAATTGCTGGTATTTGACAAGCATGGGAATTGACACCCCTCCCCTGAAAACCGGGTTTGGGGGTTAACGCAGTTTCCAGACGGGCTTTCGCTTCTCCTCAAAGGCGGACAGTCCCTCCTGGGCATCTTCCGTGGCACACAGGGCCGCAAAAATCTCGCCCAGATAATCCAGGGCCTGGTGATAGGGGAGGTCGGACATGCCATAGATGCCGGTCTTTCCGGCACGAAGGGAAAGCGGGCTTTTTTGGGCCAGTTTTTCGGCCCATGCCATGGTTTCTGCCTCCAGGGCATCGTCGGGCACCACCCGATTGATCAACCCCAACCGTTCGGCCTCGGCCGCCGTGATCATGTCGCCGGAAAGGACCATCTCCAGGGTCTTCTTTCGTCCGATGGACCGCGCCATAGGAACGGCCGGCCCCAGACAGATCAGCCCCACGTTGACCGCCGTGGTGCCGAACTTGGCGCTTTCAGCCGCCACTGCCAGATCACAGGCAAAGACCAGACCGGCCCCATTGGCCACGGCATAGCCGCCCACCGATGCCATCACCGGCTTTTTCATTCGCGCGATGGTGTGGTTGTGGGCATCCATCTGCCGGATTAGTTCCCGATATTCGTCATGGGTCCTGTTCTTGAAGCAGTCCAGCTCGATTCCCACCGAAAACGCCCTTCCCGCCCCCTGCACCACCACCACCCGAATGTCGTCGTCTGCATCCAGAGAGACCAGGGCGTCATTGAGCTGGCCGGCGAATTCAACGGTAAAGGTATTCATCTGTCCGGGCCGGTTGAGGGTAATCACGCCGATGTGATCTTTTCGTTCCACCAGGATGGGTTTATTTTCCGTCATAACATCCTCCTTGCCTTAGCGGGTTACTGGATATTGGATACTGGATACTGGATACTGGATACTGGATACTGGATGCTGGATGCTGGATACTGGATGCTGGATACTGGATACTGGATGCTGGATACTGGATACTGGATACTGGATGCTGGATGCTGGATTTTCAAAGCCGTACGAAATCACGCCAGCGATTTTACAGCCACAAATAGAGAAAACAGCCCACATAGCCCACGGTGGCCGCTGCCGCGGCGGCCATTTTGACATCGGACAGGCCGGCCACCTCACGAACCGCCACATAGGCCACCGCAGCCCCGTAAAGCGTGGCAAAAACCGCCCAGAACTGCATGACGATGCTCGCCTGGCCGGACTGAATGGCGCCCAGGGCCGGCGCCAGGGGCCACAAGGCAATGGCGGCGACACCCAGGTTGAGATACGGGCCCATGAAATGCTGGGTTCCACCCATCCCTCGGCAAAAGACCCAGATGAACAGGGCGCCGCCGCCGTGCATCAGAAAAGCCACGGAAACACCAACCAACACCACAGCCAGGGGGTTAAAGGCAGCTCCGGTTTCGGGATTTGCGGTATCCAGCATGCGGCCGCTGAAATGAACGGCGGAAAGCCCGTAAAAGAGCCCGAAGAGCGCCACATTGACCACGCAGGCCCACAAGGCCAGGCCGGCGTCGCGAATCTCTCGAAAAACCGCCGGGTCCAGGCGCAGCACACGGGGCATGAGGGTGAGGTAGGGTTTCACCACCGGTCTCCTTTGCAACAGGTTTTCCATGAAGTCTTCAACAATAGCACAAAAAGGGAGGCCGGGGCCTCCCTTTTCAGGTTATGAAAATATTTCAGGGCACCGGTGCGGTCGGCAGCACATGTTGCTGCCGGCCGCAATGGGAAACACTCCGGTGAGATTTGATTCTCCATTAAGTCCAGGGAACCAGGCCCCAAAAAAAGATGGCCATGCAGACCCCGGCGGTAGCCAAAGGCCAGACAATCCCGTTGTAGTGGGTCTCTTCGTAGGTCTCGCCCCAACCGTGGATACGGTCGATGACCATTTTATCCTCCAGGGTCGGTGCATATTCGGCCAGGGCCGACATGCGGTTAAAAATAATTGACAGGACGATGAACATGGCAAAACTCAGCGGAATGGTCACCATGCCGCCGCTCATGCCAAGGCCGGCCACCAACCCTTTGCCCACGCAGATACTGGGAATAACATGGGGAGAAATGACGATGTAGATCACGCCACAGACGATGGATGAGATCATCAGGGCCAGTTTGTTGGCCTCTTTCCACCAGACACCGAGCAGAATACCCGGCGTGGCTGTGGTCGCCAGAAGGCCGAAAGCCCACAGAATACTGGTGACGAGAAACTTGGGCGGTTTGAAGGCGAGCAGGATGGCTGCAATGCCGCCCATGGCCAGGGCCACGTAACCCCAACGCATCTTTTTCCTGGCTTCCATGTCCGGGGCCAGAATTCCCAGCAGGTCGCTGCCCACCAGGCCGGCAATGGCCATGAGGTTGCCGCCGATGGTGGAAAGACCCGCCGCCAGGGCGCCGCCCATGACAAAAGCGGCCACCAGGGTCGGGTTGTAGAAAACGTTTAGGATCAACAGGGTCTGGTCCGGTTTGACGATCGCCCGGCCGGTGGTGGCGGTAAAGAAGTTGCCGGCAAAACCGACCACATAGGTCCCGGAAAAGAGCAGGCCGAGGAACAGGGTGAACCAGACCACGGCCCAGCGGGCATTCTTGACACTGGACGAGGTGAAAACCCGCATGGCCAGGTGGGGCAGTGCCACCGGCCCCAGGGTAAAGGCGGGAATCAGGGCGAAATACCACCGGAAATCGTATTTCATGTCGAAAAAGGTCGGAATGGCCGCCAGCATATCCGGCACCATGTCGCCGTAGGCCAGGGGCGGAAACCACCACCCCGAAGAGCCCATGGCCTTCATGATGGCCCCCATGGGAACGATCATGGCAATGGTCATAACCACCATCTGAAAGGCGGCATTGTAGGAAGCGCCATACATGCCGCCGATGGTGATAAAGCCCACCGTGGCCAGGCCGGCCACGACCAATGCCGTGTTGTAGGGAACGCCGAAGAGCAGTTCAAAGGCCCGGCCCAGGCCGATCATCTGTCCCAGGGCATACATGACCATGATCAGGATCATCCAGCAGACGATGACCATGGTCGAGCCCTTGCCGTAACGCGCTTTGATAAAAGTGGCCGGGGTAAAGGCCTTCATCCGCCGCAGGCTCGTCCCGTAGAGCAGGGTCAGCAGCGGAATGGAAATGGCCCACTGGATCCACAGGTAGACAAACGGGACCTGGAGCTTGAGGATCAGGGCGATGACCCCCAGAAAGGTGGCCAGGCTCGCCCAGGTGGCGGCCATACCCAGGCCGTTGGTCACGGGCCCGATGGAAAACCCGGCGGCATAGAAGTCTTCGTCGCTGGTGGTCTTTTGGCTGGCCACATATCCGACAACATAGAAGATGGCAAAAAGCAAAATGACGATACCAATTCCTATCCAGACGTTGCTCAATGCGTATTCAGCTGGCATAATCGTCCTCCCTCCTATTGGTCAACCGATACGGTTTCGGTCTTTTGGCTGTTGGCGAATTCTTCCATCTCGTCGTCAAACTTGTTGCAGACCAGGGTCATGATCAGACAGACGATGGCCATGCCGAACCACCCCAGCAGGATGGGGACAATGTACTGGGTCGGAAACCCCCAGAAGGTGCCTGTCTGCAGGCTCGGAAAGAGGACGAAGATTGATGCCGAATGGCCCATCAGAAGGAGCAGGACGGAGAAAATCACCGTCAGGCGGATTTCTTTTTTGTAGAGTTTTTCTTTCATGGGCGTGAACTCCTGTATGCCTTGAGGTTGGAAGGGTCGGTGCGGGCGGGAAACCGCCGCCCGCACCAAAGGATGCAGCCGCAAACAGGGCATTAACGCAATCAGCCGCGCCCCCACTCGGCGTCTCGCAGTTCGATTCGCCGAATCTTGCCGCTGACGGTCTTGGGCAGTTCATCGACGAAATCGATCTTTCTGGGGTATTTATACGGCGCGGTGACCTTTTTCACGTGATCCTGGATCTCTTTTTTGAGTTCATCACTGGCGGTGTATCCGGGAGTCAGAATCACAAAGGCCTTGACCACTTCGCCCCGGGTCTCGTCGGGGCTTGATACCACGGCCGACTCGGCCACGGCCGGATGTTCGATCAGGGCGCTTTCCACCTCAAAGGGGCCGATGCGGTAACCCGAGGTCAGGATCACGTCGTCGGACCGCCCCACGAACCAGAAATAGCCGTCCTCGTCCACATAGGCCCGGTCCCCGGTGAGGTACCAACCGTTTCGGTAAGACAAAGCCGTGCGGTCCGGTTCCTTCCAATACTCCTTGAACAGGCCCACCGGACGCTCGGGCTTGACGCGAACGGCGATGTCGCCTTCGGCATTGGCCGGCAGGATGCCGCCCTCCTCGTCGATGACATGAAGGTCAATGCCAGGGGTCGGCTTGCCCATGGAGCCAAAGCGCGGCTCGATGCACGGAAAGCTTCCGCAGAGACAGACCGTTTCGGTCTGGCCGTAGCCGTCGCGGATGGTACATCCGGTGGCTTTTTTCCACACCTCGATGATCTCGGGATTCAGCGGCTCACCAGCACCGACGCAATGGCGCAGACTGGGAAAGGTAAACTGGCTCAGGTCCTGCAAAACCAGCATGCGGTAGATGGTCGGCGCACCGCACATGGTGGTGGCGGGATACTGGGAAAGCAGTTCCAGGGTTTTGATGGGGTCGAATCGGTCGGTGTGGTGGATGAACTGGGCCGCGCCCATGCTCCAGGGTCCGAAATAACTGCTCCAGGCGGCCTTGGCCCAACCGGTATCGGAGATATTCCAGTGCATGTCATCGGGCGTCAGGTCAAGCCAGTAGCGGCCGGTCACCTGGTGGCCGATGGGATAGGAAGCATGGGTATGAAGCGCCATCTTGGGAAAGCCGGTGGTGCCGGAAGTGAAGTAAACGATGCAATTGTCGTCGCTACGGGTTTTGGCGGTCTCAAAATCCACGGAAGCGCCGTTGACCGCGTCAGTATAGAAAACCCACCCGTCTTTGGGTTCGGTGATGACGATCTTGGATCGCACCGTGGGGCAATTGCCCTCCACCTCATCAAACCGGGCGGCGATCTCCGGATTGGTGATGATGCAGACGGCCTCGGCCTTGTTGGCCCGGAACTCGATGTCCTTGGAGGTCAGCTGGGTGGTCCCCGGAGCCACCATGGCGCCCATCCGGATGCAGGCCGTAAAGGCTTCCCACCATTCGATATTGCGTGGCAGGATCACCATGACCACATCCCCCTGACCAATGCCTTGTTGGGCCATCAGATTGGCCAGCTGCTTGGATGCCTTGCTCAGATCGGCAAAGGTTTTTCGAATCTCGGTGCCCGCGTCGTCCACCCAGAGCATGGCCAGCTTGTCCGGATCTTCGGCCCATTTGTCGATCACTTCGCCGGCAAAATTGTAGTACTCGGGCACCTCCCATTTGAAAGCCGCATACTCCTTGTCATAGTCCACCATGTTGTGTTTGGCTGTCATCCCTTTTACTAGCTCCTTTCCCCGGTGGGCATCGCCCGCATCATGATTTAGACGATGGAAGTGATAAAAATCGTTAACCCATGGCCATCAACTGAATCCGATTCAGCAATTGATCATTACGATGCCCATGGAAAAACAACAATCGGTTGCATGCGGATTTTTCTGTGGGGATGACAGCCTACCGCAAGAGAGGCAAAAGCATGATCCGGCCTAGGTTTTAAACCTATAAGAAGCCATGAAAGTGCAAAAAGAGCGGCAGGGCGGGCAAAGGGGGCCAGGGGAGTGTTGATCCATTAAAGGGGGTTGGAATCCGGGTCACCGGTCATCGGCCGGCGGCTCCAGGTGGCCGGTCTTTTCCCAGTGAACAGCGTGGCGGACCAGTTCATTGGCGTGCTTGATGTTGAGTTTTTCCTTGATGCGCTCCCGGTAGGTGCCGATGGTCTTGATGCTCAAGTGAAGTCGATCGGCGATCTCCCGGGAACTGAACCCTTCGCCGATGAACCGAAAGACCTCCAGTTCCCGGTCGGTAAGTCGGTCCATGGGGGACCGCTCACCGGCAAGGGTGCGGTCGGCCAGATGGTTGAGGATATGCTCCTTGACCCGTTCGTTCAAGTAAACCCTGCCGTCAAGGACATGGCGGATGGCCGTCACCACCGACTCCATGGCATCTTGCTTCATGATATAGCCCCGGGCTCCGGCATGCAGCGCTCGCTCGGCGTAAAGAAACTCGTCATGCATGGAAAGGATGAGCACCGGCAGCCCCTTGCGGTGACGGCTGATCTCCTTGACCAGATCGATGCCGTCGCCGTCGGCAAGGGTGATGTCCGCCACCACAAGGTCCGGCTCGAACTGTTCCATGGCGCGCCATGTCCCGACAACGTCTTCGGCCCCGGCGCAAACCACCATGTCTTCCTCCTGGTTGATCAGTTCGCTGAGCCCCAGTCGAAAAATCGGATGGTCTTCCACGATGAGAATTTTTTTCTTGTCGCCCATGGGATCACCGGCAAACGGTCACATTGTTGCTGAAGGTCATGTGTACAACGGTTCCCGCCCCTTCGGCGGACCGAAGGTCCAGAACAGCGTCGATTATTTTGGCACGGAAACCCATGATGCGCAATCCCATTCCATCGGTTACCGCGACCTTGGCCATGCCGATGCCGTCGTCGGCGATCTCCAGGCAGGGCGCATCGCCCACGGCATCCATGGTGATGTCGATACGCCGGGCACGGCCGTGACGAACGGCATTGTTGACCGCCTCCTGGACGATATGGAAAATCTGGGTGGCCACGGCGTTATCGCTCACCTCAAGGGATTTTCGGCATCGGAAGTTGCAGTCGAGGCCAAAGACCGCCTCGGTCTTTTCAGCCAGTTCGCGAAGGGAGGACTCCAGACCGTGATCCACCAGGTAGACCGGGCATAGACCACGGGCCAGACCCCGCGTCTTGGTGATGGCCTCCTTGATCAACGCGACGATCTTTTCGCCAAGGCCGCCGTCATCAAAGGCAGCGGCTTCCAGTTTTCGGTTAAGCACCTTGCCGAGCCCTTCGATACCGATCAGGTGGGGCGCGAGATCGTCGTGGAGATCCTGGCCGATGTTTTGCCGTTCCCGGTCACCGATATCCAACACCTCCTTTTCCAGGCGTTTGAGATCGGTGACGTCGCGGTGAATGATGACGCTACCGGCCAATTCCCCCTGCCGGTCCCGGTAAACGGCGCCGCGAATGCTGACATCGACAAGCCGACCGTCCCGGACATAGCGACGGGTCTCCACGCTGGACAGGGGGTTTCCGGCCGTGATGGTCCGGAGTCCGCGTCGGGTCTCATCCCAGTTCTCCCGGGGCACGAAATGATCCATCTTTCGGCCCAGGCACTCGTCCAGGGTCCAGCCGAAAACATTGGTAAAGGCCCGGTTGAGGTAGGTGACCCGTCCGTCCATGTCGTAAACGATAATGGGGTCCGGCGCCGCTTCCATCACCGACCGGTAGCGCTCTTCGCTGACCCGCAGGTCGGCTTCGACCTGCTTTCGGTCGGCGATCTCCTGCCGAAGGCTCTGGCTGTATTGCTCCAGGCGGTCCATAAAGGAGTTGAAATACTGGGCCAGGCGTCCGACCTCATCGTTGGCGTCCCGATGGAGCCGGACCGAAAAGTCGCCGGTCGCACCCCGGTCCAGACGGTGGATCAGCGCCCCCAGGGGCTGGGTGATGGAGCGGCTGATAAAAAAGGTGATGGGCAGCACCAGCAGCAGAGACGCAAAAACCGTAAAAATGATGACCCGGCTGATGGTTTCAAGGGGGGAATAAAATTCTTCCAGGTAACTCGACGAAGCGACGATCCATTTCACTTCCGGAATATAATGGAAAATAACCAGCTTGTCACGGAACCGGGATTCGCCCGGGTTGCGCCAGGGATAAAGAATCTTGCCTTCTTTTTTCTCGAGCATGTCCCGAAGGGGGGCCTGAGGCATTTCTTTCTGGCGAAAAATATTCACCCCCTCCAGGGTGGGGTGGACAATGATGTTGCCGGCCATGTCGATGACAAAGGAGTAGCCGGTCTTGCCGAACCGTAAGGCCAGGATGCTGTCCCGGAAGTCTTCGACCTTGACCAAAGTGCTGAACTCCTCACGATAGGAGGAGACGTTGATGATCCAGTCCCAGGGCGCAAAGTAGATGCAGTAGAGCGCCTTGGGCCGGGCACTGGATTCTCCCGGGTTTTTCCAGTCGTACTCAATGTACCCCTCTTTTTTGGCGAGCATCTCCTGGACGAAAGCCTGTCGGGAGATGTCCACCCCGACCCAGACGCTTTCCGGATGCAGGACCATGGTTCCCCGGCTGTTGACGCAGGCGATATAGCCCGTGGTGCCGATCTTCTGGCTCAGCAACAGGTTCCCTGCCAGGGTTTTGGCCTCAGCCTCGCTCATCTCCCCCCGACAACCCCTGCTGTATACATACTCCACGATCTCCAGGTTCTTCTCGGCCACGGCGCGGAGATGGTTCTTGATAGAGACCGACACCGAGGTGCGGACCATGTGCCACATGGCGCCCGTGGCATTGTTCAGCTCGCTTTCGATGTTGGTCGCCAGGTTTTTCCGGACGGTGGAATAGGTCACGAAACTGCCCAGGGCGATGGTGAGGATGAAAACCGTCGAATAGCTGTAGAGGAGTTTGTGGCGAATACGAAGGTTTCTAAAAACGCGACGGAGTTTCACAGCGCGGTTCCTATCCGAAAAAGTTCAGCCAGAAAGGGCTGAACCGCTGCACGATCAGCTTCTGAAAGCGGGCCACGCCGGACAGGGCGTCTCTTAGGAGCATCCGCTGACGTTTATCCAGTCGGCTCGGGGTAATATGGTTGTCCGGCAAACCGCCCGCTCCTTTTTGCCTGAGGTTTTCCTGGATCTTGAACAGCATCAGGGTCTCGAAACTCGTTTTAAACAGACCGGCGTCCTCGGCATCAAGAACCCCCTGTTTGGCCAGGGCTTCCAGACGGCCCAGGGTGGAAGGCTCTGAGATGGCACTGTCCACGGCAAGAATACGTGCGGCATTGACCATGTGCACCATACCGCCGGTTTTGAGGTTAAGCTGGTCCTTGTGGGGACCGCTCTTTTCGGTGATGATGCTGCCCAGAAAACCGATGGGAATGTTTCCGGAGCGATCGTCGCGGGCCAGCACATGGCCACTGCCGATCGAATCGCCGAATGCGGCAAAAACCTTTTGCCGAAACCGCTCGGCCAGGGCACGGTTTCCCCAGATCGGCCGAAAGTCGAGCAAAATGGTCAGGGTCCGGACGTCTTCGGGGTCTGACGAGCCCACCCATTTGTCCAGGGCCGCGCACCACCGCGTCAGGGAGCGGCGCCACCGGGGATTGGAGGCCATGACATTGCCGGTGCATTTTTCAAAACCGCACTGGGCCAGGGCTTCGACCGCCTCATCGGCCAGGTGGGCAAAATAATGCGCCACCGCCTCGGCCTGCTCCGGTGTTGGATCGGCGGTGATGATGGCGTTGTCCTGGTCGGTTCTCAGGGTCTGCTCCCGACGGGCGGCCGAGCCCATGTTAATCCAGCAGTAGTCGACGGGAGGGGTGCCGTATCCCTGGCGCTGCAGCTTCTCTTCGCAGAGCCGAATCGTCTGACGGGTCACCCGGTCGTGCAGCCTCCCCATGACCTCAAGCACATCAGCCACGGGAACGCCCTCGGCCATCAGGGTCTCCAGCATGGCGTCGGCCCGACGGCCGATCTCAGCCAGACCGGTCAGCGACCGCTGGCCGTCGATGTCACGGGCCAGCAGCACGGTAGCGGTGCTGCGTGCCCGCATCAGGTCTCCCAAGGTCACCATGCCGACGGGCATTGTCCGCTCGGTGACCAGCAGGTGCCGGCACCGGCTGCGGATCATGGTGGCCAGGGCCTGGCCGAGAAAGGATTCGGGAGCGATCTCCAGGGGTTCGCTGTACATAACCCGAGTGACCGGGCAGTCCGCCACCGAGTAGCGGCCATCGGCGATGAGCGTCCGAACCAGGCCTTTTTCCGTAACGATCCCCCGGGGCCGGCCCCGGGCATCGGTCACCACCACGGCGCCGATATCCCCGGCCGCCATGATGCGGGCGGCCCCGGCCGCCGTATCGGATTCGCCGCAGGTCACCACCGGCGTGGTCATGACCTGGCTGACCCGCTTTCGAAAAAGGGGGGCATCGGCCCCGGTGCAGACTTCGGCCGCCTGATCGGCCACCACCTGTTCGTAGAGCAGCCGCATGCGTTCGGCCAGCAGGGTATTGAAAAATCCCGAAAATTCCGGGTGACCGTAGATGATCCGCTCCAGATCCTGCTGGCCGACAGCCAGACAGGTCACCCGATCTTTGGCCCGGGCCGATCCGGGGTATCGCTGACGGCTGAGCACGACGGTTTCGCCGAAAAAGTCGTAAAGGCGTCGCAGGCCCACCACGGACTCCTCGCCCAGGTCGTTGGTTACGGTGATTTCCACCATGCCTTCCACCACTACCAGCAGGCAATCCAGGCTCGCCTCCCCCTGCCTGAAGATATAGGTGTCCGGCAAAAAAGTGAGCACACGGACCCCAGGGCCCAGTTCGGCGAGCACCGCCGACGGGAGCATTTCAAAGGGATCGGTGCGCATCAAAACGTCTATGATCGCGTCTGTATCCATGGGGGGACTCTCCGGATCGACCGCCTCGGGATATCGTCGATAATGCGATCCTTACACCGGCAGAATAAACGAGGTCAAGGTCAGAGACCGGCACCCGGTAAAATGGCCGGCCGTCATAAATGTCTTTCCGGGCTTTTGGAAAGAAATTGTTATTGACAGGCAAAATTCGGCCATGCTAATTATGACCGAGCGCTCGTTCAGATTATGTATTGTCTGGATCACGCCCCGATAAAGGCCAATATTACATTTAATTTCAGATTATTATAGACAATAAGGCCGATCAAATACCCCATGAGATCCCCGGCGAAACGAACCAGAGACGTCCAGACACAAGTTAAGAATCCCGACCTGGTGGATCGCCGGCGCCGTCAGATCGTGGACGCCGCCGTCCAGCTGTTCATCGACAAGGGGTTTCATCGGACCACCACCCGGGAGATCGCCCGAACCGCCGGGGTATCCATCGGCAGCCTCTACGAGTATGTCCGAAAAAAGGAGGATGTGCTCTACCTGGTCTGCGACGCCATCCACGAAGAAATGGAACGGGGCGTGACCGAGGCCCTGAATCGGGCCTCCGGGGGCAAAGACGCGCTGGCCGAGGTTCTTCGGGAATACTTCATGGTCTGCCACCGCATGAGCGACCACATCCTGCTCATCTACCAGGAAACCCGAACCCTGCCGTCCCAGTGGCGCAAGCGGGTACTGGAAAACGAGGTCCGCATCACCGGCATCTTCATGGAGGTTCTGGCACGGCTCAGTGCCGCCGGCGACCTGCCCCGGATGGATCCCTCCCTCATGGAGCTGGCAGCCCACAACCTGACCGTAATGGGGCATATGTGGACCTTCCGCCGGTGGTTTTTGGCGCGTCACTACAGCATCGAAGACTACATCAACCTCCAGACCCGGTTCATTCTCGGACTGATAGACAATAATCCCGGCCCGAAGGACCGGGCTTTGTGACCCGCCTTGAAACGGAGCACAGGGCAAGTGAAGACAGTGACTATAGTGACTAAAATTACGAGTGAGCTAAAGTGTCGGAGTCGCTCCGCTCCATCTTTTTAAAAAATGGCAGAATTCCTTAAATTTAGTCACTATAGATCACTTTAGGTCACTCGACACTGGATTCAGGATTGATCGGCATAGCCAACGAACTCTGGCCACGTCCGAAGGGCGAATATTCCAATTCCGAATTGAAGGAGGCCCCATGAGTGCCGAAGTCGATGTATATCAACCGAAACACAATGTCCGGGTGGTCACGGCCACATCCCTGTTCGACGGCCATGATGCATCCATCAACATTTTTCGCCGAATCCTTCAGGGAACCGGTGTGGAGGTGATCCATATCGGACACAACCGGTCGGTCCAGGAGATCGTGGAGGCCGCTGTGGAAGAAGACGCCCAAGGCATCGCCATATCCAGTTACCAGGGCGGCCATATGGAATTCTTCAAGTACATAATCGATCTGCTGCGGGAATACGGGGCCGGGCACATCATGGTCTTTGGCGGCGGCGGCGGGGTCATCGTACCCGAGGAAATCCAAGAGCTGGAAGCCTACGGCGTGACCAAGATCTACTCGCCGGAAGACGGGGCGAAGTGGGGTCTTCAGGGGATTATCAACCATATGGTTGAGACCATGGACTACTCCCGGATCGCGCCGGGTACCGTCGACCTCTCCGATCTCCACACCGGGAACCGACTCGCCGTGGCCAATCTGATCACCACGGTGGAACAGGCTCAGGCCCTTGAAATCGGTCACCTGGAAAAGCTCAGGAACGCACTTCGGGCGAAAATCGGCGATCGTCCGGTGCCGGTCATCGGCATCACCGGCACGGGCGGGTCAGGCAAATCGTCGCTCACCGACGAATTGATCCTGCGACTGCTTCACGACCTGGGCGAGATCCGGGTGGCCATCATCAGCGCCGATCCCTCCCGGCGAAAGACCGGCGGCGCCCTTCTGGGCGACCGCATCCGCATGAACGCCATCAATACCGACCGGGTCTACATGCGCTCACTGGCCACCCGGCGCTCCCATGCGGAAATTCCCGAATCCTTGTCCGACTGCATCGACGTGGCCAAGGCAGCCGGCTATGACATCGTCATCGCCGAAACCGCCGGCATCGGCCAGGGGGACAGCCATATCATCGATCTGGTAGACATATCCATCTACGTCATGACAGCCGAGTTCGGCGCCGCCTCGCAGTTGGAAAAGATCGACATGCTCGATTTTGCCGACATCGTGGTAGTGAACAAGTTTGAAAAACGCGGCGGCGAGGACGCGGTGCGAGACGTGTGCAAACAGGTCCAGCGAAACCGTAACCAATGGGAAAAGCCGCCTGAGGAAATGCCGGTCTTTGGCACCATCGCATCAAAATTCAACGACGACGGGGTCACAGCCTTTTACCACGAGGTATTAGACGTTGTCGGCCGGAAGACCGGCGTGACCTTTACCAGCCACCTGCCGCGTCCGGCAACCAAGGTTTCCACCAGCAAAACCATCATCATTCCACCCGAGCGGACCCGGTATCTGGCCGAAATCGCCGACACGGTCCGGTCCTACCACAAAAAAACCGAAGATCAGGCCGACGCGCTGAGACAGGTCTGGCATATCGAGGGGGCCATGGCCGCCTTCACCGCCGAACTGTCAGGCGATACGGCCACACTGGTCGAAAGACTGCGTGCCGAACAGGAAACAGCACGCCAGGAAGTGGCCAGCGAGACCGCCGGGCTGTTAAAGCAGTGGGAAACCATCCGCAACGCCTACAGCGGGGATGAACTGGTCTATGAGGTGCGCGGCCGGGAAATCCGTGTTCCCCTGTTCAGCGAATCGCTCTCCAGGCAGAAGATTCCCAAGATCAGCCTGCCCAAATTCAAGGATCCCGGGGAGATCTATCGATGGATGCGCCGGGAGAACCTGCCGGGGTACTTCCCTTACACCGCCGGCGTCTTTCCCATGAAACGGGTGGGCGAAGACCCCACCCGCATGTTCGCCGGCGAAGGAGATCCGGCCCGCACCAACCGTCGCTTCAAGCTGCTGTCGGCCGGTTCCGATGCCAAGCGGCTCTCCACGGCCTTTGACTCGGTCACCCTCTACGGCTGCGACCCGGACCGGCGCCCGGATATTTTCGGCAAGGTGGGCAACTCCGGCGTGAGCGTTTGCTCCTTAGAGGACGTCAAGACCCTCTACGATGGGTTCGACCTGTGCGCCCCCTCCACCTCGGTTTCCATGACCATCAACGGCCCGGCCCCTCTGATGCTGGCCATGTTCCTCAATGCCGCCATCGACCAGCAGGTGGACCGGTTCACGGCCGACACCGGCCGGACGCCCGACGAGGCCGAGCATCGCGACATCCGCGCCCGGGCCCTGTCCGAAGTCCGGGGCACGGTCCAGGCAGATATCCTAAAGGAGGACCAGGGCCAGAACACCTGCATCTTCTCCATCGATTTCGCCCTGAAGATGATGGGTGATATTCAGGAATACTTCAGCGAAAACCATGTCCGCAACTTCTACTCGGTATCCATTTCCGGCTACCACATCGCCGAAGCCGGGGCCAACCCCATCAGCCAGTTGGCCTTTACCCTGGCCAATGGGTTTACCTATCTGGAATACTACCTCTCCAGGGGCATGCCCCTGGACAGCTTCGGCCCCAACCTCTCCTTTTTCTTTTCCAACGGCATGGATCCGGAATACACGGTGATCGGGCGTGTGGCCCGCCGCATCTGGTCCGTGGCCCTTCGGGAAAGATACGGTGCCTCCACCCGGTCCCAGATGCTCAAGTACCATATTCAGACCTCGGGCCGCTCCCTTCACAGCCAGGACATCCAGTTCAACGACATCCGGACCACCTTACAAGGCCTGTGTGCCATCTACGACAACTGCAACTCCCTGCACACCAATGCCTTTGACGAGGCCATCACCACCCCCACCGAGGAATCGGTTCGCCGCGCCCTGGCCATTCAGCTCATCATCAACCGTGAATGGGGTCTGGCCAAGAACGAGAACCCCCTTCAGGGCAGTTTCATCGTGGAAGAGCTCACCGACCTGGTAGAAGAGGCGGTGCTCATGGAATTCGACCGGATCACCGAACGCGGCGGCGTGCTGGGTGCCATGGAGACCGGCTACCAGCGCAGCAAAATTCAGGATGAGTCCATCTACTACGAAATCCTCAAGCACACGGGCGAATACCCCATCGTCGGCGTCAACACCTTCCGCGACCCCCATGCCGATGGCGATGACTTCAGCGAAGGGATGGCCTGCGTCGACCTGGCCCGTTCCACCGAAGAGGAAAAGGAGTCCCAACTCAGTCGCCTGGCCGAATTTCACAATAAACACGCCGATCAGGCCCCCGAGTCACTGGAACGACTCCAGCGAAAAGCCCTGGCCGGGGAGAACATCTTCGCCGAACTCATGGAGACCGTGCGTTCGTGCAGCCTCGGGCAGATCACCCGGGCACTCTACAATGTCGGTGGTCAGTACCGACGAAATATGTAAAGACGGGCCGGATCGTGCCCCCTTGCCAATGGGGGGAGGAGCGGCTTTTGCCTGCATCCCTGCAGTTTAAAGGGACCAGCCGCGAGGGCTGACCGTTGGTAATCCAATGGATCGCGGCAGGGATGCCGCTCCTACCCATAAATTATATTAATTTGTCCTTATCGATAGACTGCAACCAAGAGCGAGGAGTAGAAAATGAGAGAAGCCGTCATCGTCAGCGCCGTGCGAACCCCCCTGGGGGCCTTCGATGGCGCGCTGAAAACCATCGGCGCCACCCATCTGGGCGCCATTGTCATCGAAGAGGCCGTGAAACGGGCCGGCATCGACAAATCGGCCGTTGAAGAAGTCATCATGGGCCAGGTCCTGCCCTGCGGGTACGGACAAAATCCGGCCAAACAGGCAGCCGTTCTGGCCGGCATGCCCTGGGCGGCCGAATGTCTGACCATCAACAAAGTCTGCGGTTCGGCCTTAAAGACCGTCATGCTGGCGGCCCAGGCCATTGGCACCGGAGACGCGGACGTGGTGGTGGCCGGCGGCATGGAATGTATGACCCAGGCTCCCTATTACCTGGAAAAAGCCCGGTTCGGTTATCGCATGGGCCCCGGCCAGCTACAAGACCACATGGTCCACGACGGCCTGTGGGACATCGTTAACGATTTTCACATGGGCATGTCCAACGAGTTGTGTTCGGAAAAATACGCCGTCTCCCGCGAGGACCAGGACCGTTACGCGGCCCAGTCCTACGCCCGGGCCATGGAGGCAGTGGAAAATGGCACCTTTGCCGACGAGATCGTGCCCGTGGAGATTCCCCGCCGAAAAGGCGATCCGCTGATATTTGACCGGGACGAATGCCCACGGCCGACCCCCTATGAGGCCCTGGCCGCCATGCGGCCGGCCTTTGCCAAAAACGGCGTCGGCACCGCCGGCAACGCCTCGATCATCAGCGACGGCGCCGCCGCCGTGGTGGTCATGGCCAGGGAAACGGCCGAGGCCTTGGGGTGCACCGTGCTGGCCACCGTCGGCGCCCAGGCCTCCTACGGCGTCGACATGAAATACGTTCTGGTGGCGCCCATCGGGGCCATCCCCAAATGCCTGAAAAAAGAAGGATTGGGACTGGATGACATCGACCTTTACGAAGTCAACGAGGCCTTTTCCGGATCGACGGTGGCGGTCTTAAAGGAACTGGGCCTGGATCCGGCCAGGGTTAATGTCAACGGGGGTGCCGTGGCCCTGGGCCACCCCATCGGTGCCAGCGGCTGCCGGGTCCTGGTCACCTTGATCCATGAAATGATCCGGCAGAAGAAAAAGACGGGCCTGGCATCGCTGTGCCTCGGCGGCGGCGAGGCCGTGGCCGTGGTGGTGCGGCGCTAACACAAGCAACCAAAGTAAGACCGGCCTGACCAGTCCGATCGGTCGGATCAGTCGGATTGGTCGGATCGGTCGGGTCGGTCGGATCGGTCGGATCGGTCGGATCGGTCGGATCGGTCGGGTCGGTCGGATCGGTCGGATCAGTCGGATCGACCCGCTAACAATTCGGCCCTTCCAGGGCTTACAAAAAGGGAGTAAAATCATGACGGACAATATCAAAACCTTCGGCGTCATCGGCGCCGGACAGATGGGCAACGGCATCGCCCAGGTGGCGGCGACCAGCGGCCTGAACGTCATCATGAACGACATCAGCGAGGCCTTTGTTGAAAAAGGGCTGGCCAACATCACAAAACTTCTCACCCGGGGTGTGGACAAGGGCAGGATGAGCGCCGAAGAAAAAGATGCCGTCCTTGGTCGAATACGCACCAGCGTGAATATCGGCGATATGGCCGAGGCTGACTTTGTGGTAGAGGCGGCCACGGAAAACGAGACCCTCAAGTTCAAAATCTTCAAGGACCTGGACGAGGCCTGCGCCGCCCCGGTCATTCTGGCCTCCAATACCTCGTCGATTCCCATCGGACGAATCGCGGCCCAGACCTCCCGGCCGGACAAGGTCATCGGCATGCATTTCATGAACCCGGTCCCGGTCATGCGATTGGTGGAAGTCATCCGCGGCCTGGCCACCGAGGAGGAAACCTTCAAGACCACCTGGGACCTGGCCGGCAAATTCGGCAAAACACCGGCCGAGGCCAACGACTATCCGGGCTTTATCGCCAACCGGATCCTGCTGCCCATGATCAACGAAGCCGTCTACTGCCTCTATCACGGGGTCGGCAAGGCCGAAGACATCGACACGGTGATGAAACTCGGCATGAACCACCCCATGGGGCCCCTGGCCCTGGCCGATCTCATCGGGCTTGATACCTGTCTGGCCATCATGGAGACCCTCTACAACGGATTCAAGGACTCGAAATACCGGCCCTGCCCCCTGCTGCGCAAATATGTCGAGGCCGGATGGCTGGGCCGAAAGACCGGTCGCGGGTTCTACGAATATCAATAGGTGTTTTGTTTTTTGTGTTTTGTGTTTGGTGGAGGACGGTCGGTATTCAGCGAACCAAACACCAAACACAGCGACCAGGGATCTGTTCACAGGATTGAAACGATACGGCGTTTCAAACACTCCAACGGTAAGCGTTACCAGGGTGCCGTAGATGCGAGGCGCCGGGCATGCAGACGTACTTTTTTCGTACTTCAATTGCCCGGGAACAAAGTCACGCCTCGGCGTGATGCCCTGTGAACGCTTACAACCAAGGAGACATCATGCCACGCAAGAAAACCGCCCCTCCGGCCACCATCGGCAAGAAGATCAAAGCCGCGCGCACCAAAAAGACAATGACCTTAGAAGCCATGGCCAACGAGACCGGCTTTTCCGTCGACGCCCTGAAACAGATCGAATCCGGGAAAAAGATTCCGCCGGTGGGCGCCTTGCTCCAGATCGCCCGGGCACTGGAGATCGACTCGGCCCTGCTGCTCAAGGAGCAGGAAACCAAGATTACCGACCGGATTCGTGCCTACACCAAACGCACGGAGAACTATGCCTACGACACCCTCAGTCCGGGAGCCGAAAACAAGCACCTGAAGGCCTTCCGGGTCAAGGTCGATGCCGGGAAAGTCCACAAGGGGGTCAGTTACCAGCACGAAGGGGAGGAGTTTGTCTTCGTCATCGATGGGGCCGTCGAGGTAATGGTGGGCGACCACGCCAACCAACTCAAGGCGGGCGAGACCCTCCATTTCAACTCCGGCATTCTGCACAAGCTGACCAACACCGGGAAAAAGACGGCCGAACTGCTGGTGGTGATTTACAACCCATGACCGACCCTTTCGGCTGAATTTTGGCGCCGTCCACCGTCCGGGCGATCGACAAGCCGCCGGTTTTCCCCGGGGCAACGGGCCGAAACTGCGAAACCGATCGCAAAGGACACATTGGAGAGCAGTCCATGACCTCTGAACTCACCCACGAACAGCAGATGATCCAATCCATGGTCCGCGAGTTTGCCCGCAAAGTGGTCGCCACCACGGCCGCCGAACGGGACCGGACCAAAGCATTTCCCATTGAGAACATCAAACAGATGGGAGAACTCGGCCTGATGGGAATGATGGTTCCCTTGGAGTATGAGGGGGCCGGTGCCGATGCGGTGGGCTACGTGCTCGCCCTGACGGAAATCGCCGCCGCCTGCGCTTCCACAGCGGTGGTCATGAGCGTCCAGAACTCCATCGTATGCGAAAGCCTTTTGCGGTATGGCACCGAGGATCAGAAGAAAAAATACCTCTGCCCCCTGGCCGGCGGCGAGATCATCGGCGCCTTCGCGCTCACCGAACCCCATGCCGGTTCGGACCCGGTACGGCAGACCACGACGGCCGAACGCAACGGAAACCACTATATTATTAACGGCACCAAGCGTTTCATCACCTCCGGGGAAAACTGCAAGGTGGCCATTGTGACCGCCAAAACCGACGACGGCGCGCGTCACAAAGGGATCAGTGCCTTTATCGTGGAAAAAGGAACCCCGGGATTCATGGTGGGACACACCGAAGACAAGCTGGGGCTGCGGGCCTCGGACACCACCGACCTGATCTTTGAAGACTGTCGGATTCCGGCCGAAAACATCCTTGGAGAAGAAGGCGACGGCTTTCGCATTGCCATGAGCGGTCTGGACAGCGGACGCATCGGCATCGCCGCCCAGAGTGTGGGGGTGGCCCGGGCCGCTCTGGATGCCGCGGTGCGCTACGCCAGGGAGCGGGAGCAGTTCGGCCAGTCCATATCCAAATTTCAAGGGCTTCGGTGGATCGTGGCGGACATGGCCACGGAAATCGAGGCGGCCCGACAGTTGACCCTCTCCGCCGCCGCCATGAAGGACCGCGGCGAGCCGTATACGGCCCAGGCCTCCATGGCCAAGCTGTTTGCGTCAGAAATGGTCAATCGGATCACGGGCAAAGCCCTGCAGATTCACGGTGGCTATGGATTCACCAAAGACTATCCGGTGGAACGCTATTTTCGGGACGCACGGGTTTTTACCATCTACGAGGGGACATCGGAAATCCAGCGGATTGTGATCTCCAACCACATCTTCAAGGACAAGCGCCAACTCCGAACCGGATAACGCATCCACGCCCAAAGGGGCGGCCTTGGGTTGTCCCTGTGACCGGGGCTGGGTTGCTGCCTCTGACCCCTGTGGAGTGACTAAATGGATCTAAGCCGCCTTGAATGTTGATGGCCCTTTAAAAAAGTTCAGAGTTGCCACAAAGACTTTTTATATAATTGGCAGAATTCCAAAAAGAAACCGGGACAAGAGTCCCGGTTTCTTTTTTTTGAGCGGCAAAGCCGCGCCTCATAAATTTGCCCCGGCAAATTTATTCTTTGAAAATAGTGGAGGCCAGGTCGATATCTTCCGGGCAGAACACAAAGAGGCATTTTTCCTTGGGTGAAGAAACCGACCCGTAAACGTAATTGATATTGATCCCCTCCTCGCCGAACTTGGAGGCCAGAGCGGCCAGGGCACCGGGCTTGTTCTCCAGTTCGACGGCGATCACCGGCATGATATCGAAAACGTAATCGTTTCTAGAAAGCAGGTCGATGGCCATGTCGGTCTGATCGACCAGAAACCGGATCAGGGCAAAGTCGACCGAATCCTTTCGCATGGAGTTGTAACTGGCCGCCGAAGCAATCCGCTTCAGGCTCTTGCCCCGGGCTTTGAAAAGCTCACGCACGTAGCCGGACGCATCCTGAATCGTCATGGCATCGATGTTGATACCGGCCTCAAATATCATGGTGGTCAGCTTGCCCAGCTCGCCAGGAATGTTTTTCAAAAAAAGGGATATCTCCGTTCTGACCATTCCAGCCTCCTTTGATCTGTTTGAATTCATGCCATCGCCTGGGCTTATCAGGGCGATCATGTTTCACCATAGAAAACAGCTCCCCCTTCGTCAAGGGATGGGAAGGATTTCCTTCTCCAGGCTGTCCGGATCCTGGGCATTGTAGAGAAGTAGATTCTTCAGGTGGTAATAGCTGTCCACATCCAGGGAATCAAAAACGATGCCCAGCCCTTCGCGGTCTTCTCGGACCACCCTTCCCTGCACCCGGATGGACAATCGGCTTGAGCTTCCGGAGAGTAGAATATCCACGTGGCAGGCCGTGTCAACAGGCAGCACCTGGTCCGTCCTCACAAACATGCCCCGAAGGCTGATATCCGTGGAATTGGCCTCGGAGGTAATTTTCATGTCCCCGGCCCTGATTGCCACCTGCGTCTTGAATTTGACCCTGGTTTTATCACGCTTTTCTTCTGTCATGACTCGCATCCGTATCCATTCGGTTTTTCTGGCATGGAAGATTCATCATACATTGCCCGCAACGTGTTGTCGACCCCCTAAGGGAAAGCATCGGCTGGCCCGCGGCGCATACCGTCGACGCTGTTGACAGGCCCGGGACGGCTGGTTAGTATGGCAGTGACGCTCCACCCGCAGAGCGGGTGGCATCAGGAGGCCCTCCTTAGGCGGGCTTAATGTCCAATTTTCAATTCTCAATGTTCAAGGAAGGTATTCTGCCATTTTAGCCTTTTAAAAAATTGGCAGAGCGTAGCGATTCCACACTTGAGCATTGGATATTGAGTATTGGATATTTAAAATTCACGGTAGTCGTTCTCGCCGGGACGGTAGCGATAGCGGAGCCTCTTCCGGTCCACCACTTGAAGTGGTGGTTTAATGCCAGAATTAGAATGGCAGGTGGACCGGATGGGTCCCCGGGGTTTAAGCAGGGAGTAAAGTGTCCCGGCCCACGGGACGTGGATTCCAACTCTGAATTGAAGCCGGTCATTTCATACCGACAAACCGAAAACGGGTTCCGACAATATGGCGCTCAAGCCGATCATCATTCCCGTCGCATCAGGTAAGGGCGGCGTCGGCAAGTCCTTTCTCACGGCAAACCTGGCCATGTCCCTGGCAGCCATGGGACACCGCACCCTGGCCGTCGACCTGGACCTGGGCGGCGCCAACCTTCACGGGTTTCTCGGGCTGCCCAACCGCTATCCGGGCATCGGCGACTTCCTCAAAGCCAAACGGGGCGAACTGGCCGACTTGAGGGTTCCCACCCCCTTTGAAAACCTCGAATTTCTGCCCGGAGACGGCAAGACACCATTCATGGCCAACATCAGCTATACCCAGAAACGCAAGCTCATTCCCCGGCTTCGCAGGCTGCCGGCCGAATACATTCTGCTCGACCTCGGCGCCGGAACGACTTTCAACACCCTCGACTTTTTTAACCTGTCGCCTCTGGGGATCCTCGTCACTGTTCCCGAGCACCATGCTGTCATGAACATGCTCGCTTTCCTGAAAAACTTTTTGCTGAGGGTCATCGAACGGAGTGTGGGCCGAAACCACGCCATTCGCAACATGCTTCGCGACGCCATGAAGCAGCCCCTGGAAGACCAGACGTCGTCCATCAGCCAACTGGTGGCCGTCATTTCCAAAGAAGATCCCGAGGCGGGCAAAAAGATCACCGCCGCATGCCGCCGATACCGACCCCGGATGGTGTTCAACGAAGGCGAGCACCCGGACGACCTGAACTTCAGCGCACAAATCACCCAAAGCCTACGGCAGATCCTGTCACTGGAGGCCGATTATTTCGGCTTTGTCTTCTTCGATTCCGCCGTTCGCAAGGCCGTCCGCAGCCAGACTCCTTTCCTCCCCAATTTTCCCCAGTCACCGGCCGCCCTTGCCATCGGCCGCATTGCCGAACGGATCGTCAAATACTGGCAAACGCCGATCCCGGACAGCGCCGCCCTGCTTATGGACCGGGTTCGAAAAGACTTCGCACCAACGTCAAAATCCCGGAAGAAAAAGCAAGTCTCTACCGGCAGATCGGGCGGCCTCAGGTAATCCCCTACAGGAGATTAAAGGCGGTATTCTGTCCATTTTTAGCTTTTTGAATCCTCCATTTTCCCCTCCCAGCTCTCGGCCCATCGGTGCAGCGGTGCCAGCGCAGCAAAAAGATCTCTTCCCTGGCCGGTAAGGACGTAGCCTTGATCTTCAAGCACCACAATCCCCGCCTCACGCAACTCCCTTAATCGTTGATTGAGGATAGTAGGTGAAAGGCCGTCACAATCCTCCTGAAGGCCGCGGAATCTCAACGGGCGATCCCTTAACTCCCAGACGATCCTCAAAGTCCAGCGGCGCCCCAACAGGTCCAGCAAGGCCATGATCGGCCGGCCGGTTCTGGAACCGCGGACCGGGCTGCCCGGTTTTGGGTTGTTTTTTTTCATCCTCCCCCTTGCGCTACGGAAAGTGTAGTGTTATTGTGCTACCAAAACTGTAGCGTATTCAACCCAAGGAGGCAAGAAAAATGTCGCAGCCGAGGATCTTACCCGTCGAACCACCCTATGAATCCGAAACCGCCCATGAACTCGAGAAAATCATGCCGCCGGGCATCGAACCGCTGAAGCTCTTTCGAACACTGGCCCACAACCCGCGCATCCTTCGTAAATTCCGCCGGAGCAACCTGCTGGATAGAGGTTCCATCGACAGGCGGGACCGGGAAATCGTTATCCTGCGCACCTGTGCCCGATGCGGGGCCGAATACGAATGGGGTGTCCATGTGGTTTTCTTTGCAGCGCGTTTCGGTATTACCGAGGAGCAGGTCGAAGCCACGGTCAACGGCACCGCGGCGCATCCGTGTTGGCCGGAAAAAGAAGCCCTTTTGATCCGGCTGGTCGACGAGTTGCATGATGTTGCCCGGATCAGCGATGATTTATGGCTGGCTTTGAGCGCTAACTGGCAGCCATCCCAATTAATCGAGTTGATCGTTCTGGCCGGTTTCTATCACACGGTCTCTTTTGTGATTAACGGGGCCCGCGTAGAACTCGAGGAAGGAACGCCCCGGTTTCCACCCCCATAATGCCCGGTCTCGAAACGGAAGTGACGCTAAAACCAATAATTTCAGGACACTGTACCTCTGGGAAGATTAACCGACACCTTCGGCATAATTTGGGGCGGTGTATCCC
>JAEINQ010000063.1 GCA_016342285.1 Desulfobacterales bacterium | reverse complement strand
CCGGGGGAGACTTGGAATCTTCTATACCTTTCAATGTCAGGAATTTAGCTCTGAAAGTGTTTGACAAGGACAGGTAGCCCCCAAAAGGAGGCTCAATATCCAATTCTCCATTCTCAATGTTCAAGTAAGGTATTCTGCCTTCTTAGCCTTTTAAAATTGGCAGAGCGAAGCGATTCCCCCGTTTTTCAACACCCCGCTAAAGGTTTTCCATAAAATGCCCGATAACAGGGTTGGACCGGATTGATCGCCAAAACCGATACGTGTGGGGTCACCAAGGTGACCTATCGTCACTTGCATAACGGTTTTATGGGCGTAACCAAATCTCTGCGACATCGCCCAGAGAACCAGATTTTCAAGGCAATAAAAAGGGCCGGACTGACCTTTAACAAGCCAGGGGGACAAGGGACCATGATTGCCAAAAAGTTGCCGTTGATTATTGCGTTGGTGCTGATTATCGCCCCGTCCGCCGGAGCAAAAAACAAAGCGGCGTCCCTCAAACGGCCCACCTACAGCGCCGTCCAGATGCAGCTCCAGCCCATCGTTTACCATCTGGCCACCAACGCCCGGCGGCTCGAAGGCATTCGGATGGATCTGCTTAAGTTGGCCGAAAGAAACATACCCCGTCAGACGGAAGCGACGGACATGGACTCCGTGCAGCACATCCACCAGATCAGTCATTCCCTGGTGGAACTGGCCCTTCGAACCGAGCACCAGGTGGAACTGATGGAATTGGTCGTCTTCATCCAAATTGAATCCAAACACGATTTTTTCATGCGCCGCCTGGATCAGCTTTATCTGGCCAAGGAAATCGGGCAGGAAATCATTTCGGAAATCGACCGACACGTTCCCAAGATTCAAAACAATGCCGCCCTGCGGCTGATTGAACGGTCCAAGTTTATCATCAACAACTCCTTGGAACAGTTCGACAACAGCATCAAAATCATCACCGCACTCGAACCGGTCAGCCAGGCCAAGAAATGACGCCATGACAGCACCCGAACCCAAGGGCATTGTGCAGGCACTCTTGTGGCAACGCAGGAAGGCAACCTTTGCCTTTTTGTTGATTCTGCTGGCCGCCGTCCATGTGTCGGCCGCTGAAACGGCCCCGGAAACAGCCGATAGGGAAATTTTCGCCGTTCGCGCCGGCAGTTACCCCGTGCGGCGATGGGCGGACCAGGCCGCCTCCCAATACCTGCGGCAGGAGGGGGTCTATGCCTTTGTGGACGCCTCACCCAAAACCGAGGATAACTGCCGATATCTGCTTTACCTGGGAAAATTCGAAAGCGAAACCGATGCCCGGGACCTGGCCCAAACCCTGGCCGGGGATCAACGCATTTCACCGGCATGGGAAGTCGAAGCCGTATCACCGACCCTTTGCCGGAAACGACTGGCCGTTTGCAACGGGGAAAAAGAAGTGGAAAAAAAGCCCCTGTCAGCCAGGACCGACAACCCAGGCAACCTGCGCCTTCAGTCGAGCCAGTTGGCGCAACCGTCAAACCCCATAAAGGGAAAGCTCAGGGCACCGGATCATCACCGCCTGATCCGCTCAATCCTCGGCGGGCTCAACGACCCCAAAAACGACAGGATCATCGAACTGGAGACATCGGTCGCCAGCGGCACAAATCAAACGGCATCAATGGCGCCCTCATCCCCGATCGACGCAACCGATTTTGACTTGGTACCGTTTACCGACTGATAAATTTGGCCCGCCGTTTTTTCGATAACTGGATGGAATCGCCCATGGGTTTTGGTTGGCCCCATTGACTTGACATCGGACGTGATCTGGATAATGTTGCGCGCGGGAAACCCCTCACACAAGACCCCTTGTGCCGGCAAGGGGTCTTTTGTTTTCTCATGTTTGGTTTTCGATCGCATTTCAACAGTGGAAGGAGAACGGTTCATGAAAAAGGTAGTCATCATAGGTGCTGTAGCCGCCGGGCCCAAAGTCGCCGCAAGAATTAAGCGCCTGGATCCCACATGGGATGTCCTCGTCATCGATCGGGACGATATGATCTCTTACGGCGGATGCGGCATTCCTTATTACGTGGGCGGCGATGTAAACGATCTTGAAGGGCTCCGCTCCACCAGCGCCCATGTGATCCGGGACCAGACCTATTTCAAAAACGTCAAGGGGGTGGAAATCCTCACCCGAACCGAAGTTGTCTCCATTGACCGAAAAGGAAAAACAATCCGTGTCCGGCGGTTGAACGACGGGCAGGAAGAAGAGATCACCTACGACAAGCTCGTCCTGGCCACCGGTTCGACCCCGGTGGTTCCCCCCCTTGAGGGCGTGACCCTGCCCGGCGTCTCGGTGGTGGCCACACTGCACCATGCCAAGACCATCAAGGACAAGATTGCCGCCGGCCAGGTTTCCAGCGCCGTGGTCATCGGCGGCGGTGCCATCGGCCTGGAGATGGCCGAAGCCCTGACCGATCTGTGGGGGCTGGAGACCACCCTGGTGGAAATGGCCGACCAACTCCTGCCATCGGCCCTGGGGGCAGACATGGCCCTGCTGGTGCAAAACCACATGGAAGAAAAGGACGTGCGAATACGCCTCCGCGAACGGGTGACCCGCATTGTCGGGAGCGCTGAAAGCGGCGTGACCGCCGTTGAAACGGACAAGGGCACCCTTCCCTGCGAACTGGTAATCATGGCCGTCGGGGTCCGGCCAAACGCCGCCCTTGCCGTCCAGGCCGGACTGACCGTGGGACGGGCGGGCGGCATTGTGGTGGATCAGCAGATGCGCACTTCGGATCCGGACATATACGCCGGCGGCGACTGTGTCGAATTGCCCCACCTGGTCAGCGGCCAGCAGGTCCATATGCCTTTGGGCTCCCTGGCCAACCGCCAGGGCCGTGTCATCGGCACCAATATCGTCCGAGGTGGTGAACGTTTCAAAGGAACCGTCGGCTCTTTTGTCGTCAAGGTCTTTGACCTGGGCGTGGCCCGGGCAGGATTGACCGTGGCTCAGGCCGCTGCTGCCGGTTTCGATCCGGTCCATGCGGTGGTGGTCCAGGCTGACCGGGCCCATTTTTATCCTTCCATGGAATTGATGTATATGAAGCTCATCGCCGATCGAAAGACCCGGCGAATCCTGGGCGTGGAAGCCCTGGGCGCCCAGGGCGATGCGGTCAAGGCCCGGGTCGACGCCGTGGCCGCGCTCATGCCCGGCGGGGCGGACATCGCTGACATCAGCAATCTGGAGGTGACCTACGCCCCGCCCTTTGCCTCGGCCATGGATATCGTCAACAGTGCGGCCAATTCCCTGGAAAATATTCTCGAAGGCCAGCAAACGCCCATCGATGTCATGGACTTCTTGAGTTGTTTCAAGAAGAACGGCATCAAGGTGATCGACGTGCGAAGCGCGGTCCAATCGACCCCGTTCGTGGAAAAATACGGGGACCGGTGGATCAATATTCCCCAGGAGGACCTGGCCTGCCGGATCGATGAGGTTCCCGGCGACGAGCCCTTACTGCTGATCTGCGGCTCGGGACCGAGATCCTACGAGGCCCAGCTTCTGCTTCGCAGCCACGGCATCGCAGACACCCGCAACATCCAGGGCGGTGTGGGAATGGTCAAACGCAGCGATCCCGCCTTTATGCCCCAACCCTAAGCCTGATTTTTCCTCCGACCTGAAACAGCGCCAAGACACCTATCTGACGCTTTTCGTGGACTATTACGGCATCAAGGGCGATTGGCCCGGATTGAAAGAATCCAAAGAACATGAAGAAAACATGCCCCTAATCCAGGACAAGGAAACTGGCCCAGCGCCACGAACAGCTTAAAAAATTGTACGCCATCTACCGCCGCAAGCACGGCTGGGAACAAGCGCCGGTGCGATCCCGGAAAATCGGCCGCAACGATCCCTGTCCCTGCGGCAGCGGGAAGAAATACAAGAAATGCTGCCTGGGTAAAAAAACCTGAATGCCACTGTTGCTTCACCCTTCGCCGGCAACTGATCGAACGGTTTCCGGATCAGCTTGCCCCGCGACAAGCGTAAGGGCTGGGTGTTTGAAGTTTGAACTGCCTTAAATGCCGTCATGCCTGCCCCTTCGCAGGAAGGGGGCAGGCATCCAGAGCCACTTGACTGAATTCCCGCCTTCGCGAGAATGACGGTTCGATCGGTTCGCGGTTCGGGGAAACAGTTTCCCTGAAGTTGAAAGGCGCCCGGCCTTTCAAGCGTGCCGCGCCCTGCAGGATTTACCTTCAATTGGGTAATCCTCCTGTTATTCAATGCACTGAATCCGCCCGGCGACATCCCGAAAAAAACCCTTTGACCAGACGGCGATGGCATCCGGGGACCGAATGAATGATTCTGCTTCGCTTTTCGCCTGCCGGACATCGAGCGTTTCGATGGCTTCCGCCATCAATTTTCGGAAGGCCTCTTCCGTCAACCGATCGTTGTGCTGCCAGTCTCCGCTCTGACGCATACGCTGTTCGAGATGTGCCAGATGGAGCCCGGGATGGTTGGCCGCATACCATACCAGATCGTACCAGTCCCGGCCCTTTACGCGATGCCGCCAGCGCCGGTAGAGCAGGGCGTGCATTTTCCCGGCAAACAGATCCGGCAGCACATAGGCCCGTACCATGAACGGTATGGGTTGGAGCAGATAGCGGGTCCGGGTGCCGAAGCCGGGCGGCGGATCCGTGTCCACCTCCAGTTTGATCTTCAGCACCTGATTCGAATGGACAGATGCCACCAGGTCCGCCTCTGCCTCAATAACCAGCAGAATCCGCCGGGTGCCGGCTTTGAGAAAGGCCGACCGGATCGGATTGCCTTCCGTTTTTTTTACCTGCTTCAACTGCATGTTGAAGCCGAAGGCAGCCAGTTCTTTTTCGACGGCGTCCAGGTGAGGCGCCAAGTCAAAGGCGGTGTCCGGTGCCAACAGCGAGAAGTCCAGTTCTTCCGAGAACCGATCAAGACCGTGTAGAATCCGCAAAGCGGTACCGCCGTAAAATGCCGCCTTGTTGAAAAATTTGCTACGCCACAGGCCCAGAAGCGCGATTTCCTGTAAGATTTCCCTCAGTGCATGCAGAAGGTTTTCCAGCCGGCTGACGTCGTACCGAGCCAGCATTTTAACGATGACGTCATTCATTTTGCGATTTTTCCTTTCACCCTATCGACAAAATCGGCGAAGAGCCGGATCTTCCGCGAACCGTAGCGCAGGCCGAATTCGGCAAGCATCCGCGGGCTCAACTCGGCCAAGGCCGCTTCGTCGATACGGAGATTTTCCGTGAGGTATGCCGACAACTGTCGGGCACTGCCGATACAGACGCCCCGGTCGGACCGGATCTTGTCTGCGATGGCCTTTTCCCGGGTTGCGATCAGAAATGCCGTGTTTCCCGTCGTCTCCACCCGGGTCATTCCTGTGCGAAATGCCTGGAGCGGGACCTGGCGATAGACGAAGAGACCCGCCGGTGTGTGGAATTTCCTGGATCTTCCCGTTGTCACCGACGTCATCGCCTCCACGCGTTCCGGTATCAACCCGTAGTATTGCAGCGCCCAATCGAGAGAGAGATAGGAAGGGCCGTACACCAGATTGGCCAGAAGTTCCCGGGAATAGGGCGACCGCCTGAGTCCCTCGCCGAATACATACAATCCCTTTTTGATCCTGACGATGACACCTTTTTGCAACCAGTCAGATATCTTGTCCCGGGGCCGGGCATAGCCCGCCAGCGCATCCAACAGCATCTGGTAATCGAATTCCTCCCTGGGAATGGCGTTTCGGATGGTTTCAATCATTGGATGGCCCCACGTTATTAACATAGTATGTCGACAATATTTCGACATACTATGTTAATTTTTACATGTCAACAGGACCGATGTGAATGCAAGGCTTTGCTACGGATGAATTATAAATTAATGACTTACTGTGCGGTTGACATATTTAACTTTGGAATTTAAATCGGTCCATAAATATGATTGCCATCTGTTTTATTTGAGTTTTTTATACATTCACCGACCCGCTGAAAACCGGCCGCCATGAAGGGCTTGACCCCGGGGGTTGGAGCCTGCTAAGGCTAATCCGTCCACCATTCACACCGCAATGTTCTGACAATCCGACCCGAAGAATCGGGTCTTGAAGCGATGAACGCTATGGACGGCACACTCGACCCCCGAACAGCGAATTCCGACGACCGGCCCGCCCTTTGCCGGAGAATCAGGGAACTCGAATCCCTTGTTTCCAAGCTCCACCCCTTTAAAAAACAGTTCCACACCATCACCGATGCGGCCTTAGACGCCATCATCCTCATGGACGGCCAGGGCAAAATTTCTTTCTGGAACAAGGCCGCCGAAGACATTTTCGGATACACCCACAACGAAGCCCTGGGCAAAGATCTTCACCTGCTTATCGCCCCGGAAAAATACCACCCCCTGTACCGGAAAGGATATGAGGCCTTTTGCATAAACGGCCGGGGACCCATGATCGGCAAAATTCTGGAGCTGACTGCGGTCCGCAAGAACGGCGGACGGTTTCCCATCGGGCTGTCGTTGTCGGCCATTGCCGCCAATGGCGACTGGCATGCCATCGGCATCCTGCGCGACATCACCGAACGAAAAAAGGATCAGGAGTCGCTTAAATGCGCCCGGGACAATCTGGAAAGAGAGGTCGCCCAGCGAACAACCGAACTTTGCGCCGCCAACCTGGAACTGTCCGAAGCCAATATCGCCTTGAAGATTCTGCTTCAAAAAAGCAGCGAAACGGCAACCCAAATCGAAGCAAATATCTCCCAAAACATCGACGACCTGATCATGCCGTACATCGACGCCCTGGCCTTGAAACTGGACGGCCGGGCTGAAAAACCCTACCTGAACATCATCTCAGACAGCCTTCGCCAGATCACCTCCACCTTTGCCCAGACCCTCTCGGCGGCATTCCGGGACCTGACCCCCCGGGAGGTGCAGGTGGCCGAATTGATCCGCCAGGGGCACACCACCAAGGAAATCGCCAGGCTGCTCAATGTTTCCCCCCATACGGTCGATACCTACCGGGCCCATCTTAGGGAAAAATTCAACCTGAAAAATCAAAAAGCGAATCTGAAGGTATATCTTCATTCCTTTCAAAAATAGTGATATTTGATCGCCATTTTATCCCTGATTAACCCTTATTGTATTTTTATACCAAACCTTTCAGGGTAGTTATGGTTTTTTTTTGTCACCCCAAGCCCGTAACCTGCCTCTTTTTAACCGTAACACAGGAGGACACGCCATGGCCCCGAATGAAGACATCCTGGAAAAGAGTATCGATCCCACCGTTGCCCCGCTGCTTGAACGGGCAAAGGAACTGAACATCGAAACCGCCTGGGACCGGCTTGAGGCCATGCAGCCCCAGTGCGGTTTCGGCGAGTTGGGCGTCTGTTGCCGAAACTGCAACATGGGCCCGTGCCGCATCAGCCCCTTTGACGATGCAGGACCTAAAAAAGGCATCTGCGGCGCCACCGCCGACATCATCGTGGCCCGTAACATCGTCCGGATGATCGCTGCCGGGGCCGCGGCCCACTCCGACCACGGCCGGGACCTGGCCCACACCCTTCTGCTCACTGCCGAAGGAAAGAGCGGCGGCTATGAAATCAAGGATACGGAAAAGCTCGGCGCCCTGGCCGCGGAGTACGGCATCGACACCGCTGGGCGCACCAAGGAAGCCATTGCCTTGGACCTGGCAAAAGCGATCTATGCTGAATTCGGCAAACAGGAAGGACCGCTTCAATTTACCCGCCGGGCCCCGAAACAACGGGTCGCTCTGTGGCAGAAACTAGGCATCGATCCCCGGGGTGTGGACCGGGAAATCGTGGAAATCATGCACCGCACCCACATCGGGGTGGACAACGACCCGGTCAACCTGATCCTCCAGGGGCTAAAGGCCTCCATCGCCGACGGTTGGGGCGGATCGACCATTGCCACGGAGATCTCCGACGTGCTCTTTGGCACACCGACACCGGTGCGTTCCGAGGCCAACCTCGGGGTGCTCAAGGAAGACCAGGTCAACATCATCGTCCACGGCCATGAACCGGTGCTCTCAGAGATGATCATGGCCGCTGCCAGCGATCCGGCCATGGTGGCCCGGGCCCAAAAGGCCGGCGCAACAGGGATCAACCTCTCAGGTCTCTGTTGCACGGGCAATGAACTCTCCATGCGCCACGGCATCCCCATGGCCGGCAATTTTCTTCAGCAGGAGTTGGCCGTTATCACCGGCGCCGTGGAAGCCATGATCGTGGACGTTCAGTGCATCATGCCGTCCCTGGGTCCCTTGTGCGAATGCTTTCACACCAAATTTATCTCCACCTCCCCCAAGGCCAAATTTCCCGGCGCCGTCCACATGGAATTTCACGAGGAAAAGGCCCTGGAAATCGCCAAAGAGATCGTCAGCGTCGCCGTGGACAACTATGCCAATCGCGTTCCCGAAAAAGTCTTCATCCCCAGCGATAAAACCGAATGCATGGTTGGCTTCAGCGTCGAATCGGTGTTAAAGGCCCTCGGCGGCACCCTCGATCCTCTGCTGGATGCCATCAAATCCGGGGCCATCAAAGGAATTGCCGGCGTGGTGGGCTGCAACAACCCCAAGATCAAACATGATCACGGCCATGTGGCCCTGGTGGAAGAACTGATCAAAAACAACGTGCTGGTGGCCAGCACCGGATGCAACGCCATCGCCTGTGCCAAACGCGGCCTTATGCTCCCCGAAGCGGCCGAAATGGCCGGCGACGGACTCAAAGCCGTCTGCCAGGCCCTGGGCATCCCCCCGGTATTGCACATGGGCTCCTGCGTGGACATCAGCCGCATCCTGACCTTTTGTGCGGCCGTGGCCAATGCCCTGGGGGTGGATATCAGCGACCTGCCCGTGGCCGGTGCGGCCCCGGAATGGATGAGTGAAAAGGCGGTGAGCATCGGCGCCTATGTGGTCTCATCAGGAATCTTTACCGTGCTGGGCACCGTCCCCCAGGTCCTGGGCAGCCCGGTGGTCACCGAGGTGCTGACCAGCACCGCCAATGACGTGGTCGGGGCCGCCTTTGCCGTGGAGACCGATCCTGTTAAAGGGGCCGACCTCATGATCGCCCACATGGACGAGAAGCGAAAGGCACTGGGAATATAATACCCTGATAGAACCTCCCCAACTAACAACAAGGAGAAGGCGATGTCACAGCCAAAAGAGATATTCGTTAAAATAGAACGATGTGTGGGGTGCCTCTCTTGCACCATGGCCTGTGCGGTGGCGCATTCCCAAAGCAAAACCCTTTTCGGCGCCATTGCCGAGCGCCCGGTGCCCAAGAGCCGGCTCTATGTGGAATGGGCCGCACCGGCCCACAAAATCCCCCTGGTATGCCGGCAATGCGAAGACGCCCCCTGTATGCACGCCTGTATCAGCGGCGCCATTTCCCGGGACGAAAACGGAGTGGTCGTGACCGACAAGGACAAATGCATCGGCTGCTGGACCTGCGTGATGGTCTGCCCCTACGGGGTCATCGGCCGGCACCTGGAAGAACACAAGGCGTACCGTTGCGATCGCTGTCCTGACCTGGATATACCCGCCTGCGTGGCGGCCTGTCCCACCGGTGCCCTGGTCTACGAAACAGCGGAAACCTTTTCCGGCAAGGCCCGCAAACACGCCGCCGAAGAACTCCGGCAGGCCCAAGGGGGATAATCGCATGGCAGAGCCAAGCAAATACCTCATCGTGGGGGCCAGCGCCGCGGGCATGGCCGCGGCCCATACCATCCGCGCACACGACCCCCAGGGCGTCGTCACGCTCCTCTCCCAAGAGCCAGACCCGCCCTATTTCAGGCCCATGATCCCCTTTATGGTCTCCGGGAAAAAACGTGCCGAGGAGATCGCCATGGACGGTTGCGGTCCGTATACAGCCCAGGAAATCACGGTCAAAACCAATGCCCGGGTCATGTCGGTGGACACCAAGAAAAAAAGCGTTTCACTGGATGATGCGCAAACGTTTGCCTACGAAAAACTTCTCCTTGCCACGGGGAGCCGGCCCTATATTCCGTCTGAGATTGAAGGGACCAATGCCCCGGGCGTCTTTGCCCTGCGCACCTTAGCCGACGCCCGAAACATGGCCCAACGGGTGACAAGCACCGACCACGCGGTGATGCTGGGCGGCGGCCTGCTGAACCTAAAGGCCGCCTTTGCCCTTTTGGAAAGGGGGATCAAGGTCACCCTGGTGGTTTATTCCCCCGAAGTCCTCTCCCAGCTCATGGAACCCGAAGATGCCTTTCTCCTTCGCAAGGCCCTGGACAAGGCGGGCCTGAAAATCCGCACCGGTGCCAGCGCCACCGGCGTCAACTCAGGCCCCTCGGGGGTCACCGGCGTCGCCCTGGACGATGGAACGGAACTCCCTTGCCAGATGGTCTGCATCGGCAAGGGGGTGCGCCCCAATGTGGAATTCTTAGACGGCAGCGGTGTCCAGGTGGAAAACGGCATTGTCGCCGATGCAACCACCGGCACCAGCGCCCCGGACACCTATACGGCCGGAGATGTAGCCGTAACCTTCGACCCGGTCACGGGAGATCGCGTCATGACCGCCCTGTGGACCAACGCCGTTGAAATGGGCCGATGCGCCGGGCAAAACATGGCCGGCGTTAAAACCGCCTACACCGGCACCTTCGGTATTTTAAACGCCACCCAGGTGGCTGAAGAGCCCTTTGTTTCCATGGGGGTCGTTCACACGAAAGGCAAGGACCTGGAAATCCACACCCATCGAACGGAGGCCACCTACGCCAAACTGGTCTTTGGCCCGGCAGGCGACCGGCTCGTCGGCGCGCTCTTTATAGGGGACATCACCAACGCGGGGATATACCGCTACGTGATCCGGAACAAGACACCGGTGGCAAAGTTCAAGCGGCAGATCATCGATCATACCCTTCATTACGGCCACTTTCTGACCTGATTAAAAATGATTGCCGGCGGCGTCATAAACGCCGCCGGCAATCCCCGTCCCTTTTTTTAAACCGAATCAGCCCAGCGTCTTTTCCAGCCTTTAAGTGGAAAACACGACGGCAATCCGCCAGACGCCCCTCATGATTAATAGCTAAACCCACCGCTATCTGACAGTCCGAAAACACCGGGCGCAGCGTCCAAACTGCCGCACCGTGGGAATATTTTATATTGCATATAGCTTCAATTGATTCCGTCATACGGTTTCCAGCACAAATATTGAGTGAACCATCTCTTTTTTCATTTTCTTGAGCGCCGATAAGTGATATGAGCATATGTTCAAAACATACACGATTTTCCGCTCCCGGCGCCCAAAGGCCAAAGTTGACCGCAGGCACATGGGAAATCGATAAACCAAGGAGGCGTTATCATTACTGCCAACATAAACACAGAGGCCTATTACCTTGCCTTCAGAGAAATCATAAAACTGGTACATGCCAGCGCGAGCGTGGATGAAATCCTTGAGGTGGTCGTTTGGAAAACCACTGAACTGCTGAATGCCAAGGGTGCCATATTCAGGATTTTGAACCGGCAGACCGAGCAACTGGAACTGTATGCCGCCTCTGGACTGGGGAAGGAGTACCTGGAGAAGGGGCCGGTTTCCAGCTATCGCCAAATGGCAAGGCCATACCGAAAAAACGAAGTCATTGTCATCAACGACATTCAAAATGACTCAAGGGTTCAGTACCCTCAGGAAGCAATGAAGGAAGGGATTCGAATGATCTTAGACCTTCCTCTGTCTCTGTTAAATGATGATATGGGAATTCTTAGGCTCTATTTCACCAAGCATCACGAAATTTTAGAAGACGAAAAGGATTTCATGATCGCCGTGGCCCAGCAGTGCAGTTGCGCCATCGATAAAGCCCGGTTGATCGAAACCCAGCAGTCGCGCTACGACAAACTGGTCCTTCAGACGGCAAAAATGTCGGCCCTTGGGCGCATGGCCGCAGGCATTGCCCATGAGATCAACAACCCCCTGGCTGGCATTTTACTCTACAGTTCAAATATGATCAAAAAAGTGCCCCCGGACGGCCAGTTAAAAGATGGGCTCGACATCATCGTTCACGAAACCATCCGGTGCCGGGGAATCATTCAAGGACTGCTCGATTTTTCGAGGGAAAGGGAGCCTGAAAAAACCCTGGCCAATATCAACGATGTCATTGGCAAAGCCTTAAATATTCTGGAAAACGAATTTCGACTGAATCGTATCACCGTGGAAACGGATTTGTCCGAAGAAATGGCGAGCAGTTTTCTGGATGAAAACCAGATGGAACAGGTCTTTGTCAACCTGCTCATTAACTCAGTGGAAGCCATGGACGAAGGCGGGCGCATCGACATCAAAACCCGGACCGATGCAAAGGGAAAATGCATGGAAATCGAATTCGAGGATACCGGGTCCGGCCTTCCCGAAGAAACGTTGAATCGAATATTTGAACCTTTTTTCTCGACCAAGTCAAAAGGGACCGGCCTGGGACTGGCGGTCAGTTATGGGATTGTCCAGAACCACATGGGGGATATTCAAGCATACAGCGAGCCCGATAAAGGCGCCCGCTTTATGATCAGAATCCCTCTGTTACAACAGCCCCCTTCTATGAAAACGGAAGGATCGAAAAATGGAACGCCTTAAAATACTAGTGGTTGACGATGAAAAGGTAATCTGCAGCGGATGCCGTATGGTTTTATCGGATCTTGGCCACACGGTGGATACACGCAAAACCTGCAAGGAAGGACTCGATGCCATCCAAAACCAGGACTACCATCTGGTCTTGCTTGACATGAAGCTTCCGGACTCCGACGGCATGGAGATCCTGAAAACCGCTCGGATCGAAAATTCGGGAATGTATATCATTGTCATGACCGGTTACGCGACCATCCGAAACGCGGTCTCCGCCATGAGACTCGGGGCCTTTGATTACCTCCCCAAACCCTTCACCGATGAAGAGCTCATCGCCTCGGTGGAAAGGGCACTGGAAAACGGTGTCGGATGCCGCGAAATAAAATAATGATGAATTCAGATTCAATTCATGTGCTGATCGTCGAGGACGAACAGGTCGTTTGCAGCGGGTGCCGCCTGGCCCTGACGGAAGTCGGTTACGCGGTGGACATTCGAATGACCGGCGAAACCGGACTGGACGCGGCCCTTGAGGGCAGCTATGACCTCGTTTTGCTCGACGTCAATCTTCCCGACATGGGCGGCATGGAGATTCTACGAAAAATCAGGGAGAAACGCCCGGACGTCCATGTCATCGTCATGACGGGGTTTTCCACCGTACAAAACGCCGTAGAAGCCATGAAACTAGGGGCTTTTGACTACCTCGCCAAGCCTTTCTCAGACGGGGAACTCGTCCTTGCCATGGAAAAAGGCATGGAAAAGAAACGGTTGATGGAGGAAAATCAGTCCCTGCGAAAGGCGCTGTTCGACCGGTTCACCTTCGGCAATATTGTCGGAAACAACCCCGAAATAATAAAAATATTTGATAAAATCGAGAAAGTGGCCCGCACGGACAGTACGGTACTGGTCATGGGTGAAAGCGGCACCGGCAAGGAACTCTTTGCAGGAGCAATATACGCCCGCAGCCAACGGGCGGCCAAGCCGTTCGTTGCCGTGGACTGCAGCACCCTTGCACCCACCCTTCTTGAAAGCGAACTTTTCGGGCACGTCAAGGGGGCATTTACCGGAGCAGTCCAAAAAAAGGCGGGAATTTTTGAGGCGGCCCGGGGAGGCACCCTGTTTCTTGACGACGTGACAAACCTGACCATGGAAATTCAGGGCAAATTGCTCCGGGTACTCGAAATGCAGGAATACAAACCCGTAGGGGCCGACATTTTTGCCAAGACCGATGTGCGTATTATTGCCGCCACAAACCAGGATTTAAGGAAACTGGTCGATGATGGTCGTTTCAGAAACGATCTCTACTACCGGATAAACGTGTTTCCCATCTATCTTCCCCCCCTTCGGGAAAGAAGGGACGACATTCCGCATCTCGCCTATCACTTTTTAAAGCAATTCTGCAAAAAAACCGGAAAACGCATCGAGGGCTTTTCCGATGACGCCTTGGACATGCTGGTGAATTACCATTGGCCGGGCAACATAAGACAGCTCAAGAACGTGATCGAACGTCTGGTCATCATGGCCGACAGCAGCATTCTTGACCTTCTCTATATAGTTGACAATCTTCGTTTGAAACGTTCATGGGGGCAGACATCCGTGCCGGATACCCTCGAAGAACTCAAGAAGATGAAAAAGAAGCTGCTGGATGAAAGCTTCAGGCAAATCGAAAAAGCCTTTATCGCCAAAGCCATCGCCGCAAGCGATGGGAATGTCACCCGCGCGGCAGAGCGTGTGGGCATGCAAAGATCCAATTTTTCTGCACTGATAAAAAAGCATGGACTCTCCGGAAAAAAGATCAAGCAGCAATGACATGCCGTTGACTCAATTGACAAACTTGTTTGCCGAAAGGACCGGTCCCGCATCCGGGAACCCTTATCCCGGATATGGCAGCCCCGATCCCATTGCCCCCTTAACCCATGCCCCGGCTCGATCATTTCACCGAATTTTACGCCCACAAAGCGTATATTTTTTTATAAGCCTTCAACCCATTAAAATGAATACACAAATCATCTTACGCCTGGGCACCCCGTATAATTTTCCATATGGCGTGGGCTCACACGGCCGTTGTAGCAAAAGGACGCTGCCGGCACAACTACCTTGTATTACGTCTGATTTTTTACAAACCAATTTTAAAACAGGTAATGGCTTCCTTGGAACAAAAATTGCTCTCCTTAGATTTCGACGTGTGAATTTATTTTCATTAATAGCCGGGAGAAAAGGAGAGAGACCATGCAAGCAATGGACACAGTCGTCAACAGCGGACAGATCCACCCCATGCCGCCGCCCCATATCCTCTTAATGGAGGATGAATACAGCATCGCCAACGGACTCAAGATGGTGCTCAACGAGGAAGGCTATGAGGTTGATCTGGCCATGACCGGACAAAAGGCCCTGGATTCTTTTTTCGGCAATGGCTTTGATCTTCTCGTCGCCGATCTAAGGCTGCCGGATATCGACGGTTTCGAAGTGATCAAGCAGGTCAAGGAAAAACGACCTGAAACAGAGGTGGTCGTGATCACGGGATATTCCAGTGTCTATTCGGCCGTCGATGCCATGAAACTCGGTGTCTATGATTATCTGCCCAAACCGTTTACCGAAGACGAAATCAAAAATGCGGTGAGCGGAGCGCTGGAAAAAAAGCGAAACGCCCAGACCATGCAGCAGGTCGGGACGGCAACACTTCAGCAAGAAAAAATTATCCAGAAACGCGAGGTAATCAAAGTCCTGAACCGGACCGCGGAAGACAGCACGTTCTGGACGGAACTGATGGAAAACGGATCCCAAGCCCTGAAGGAATATCATCTGTCCAGTGAGGCCAAGGCGGCCATTATTTCCGGTGATCTCATGTGGATTAATGACCGTGTGGGTGAACTCACCCAAAAACAGTTGATGTTCATTTTCAAACGCCTGGAACGCGAGGCATGGTAAAATCGGGTACCTTTTAATCATGAAAAACGGAGAGCGGACATGAGTGAGACCCAAATTCAACAAAACCTGCAGGGGGCGGTTCTTGTGGTCGGCGGAGGCATCGCCGGGATGCAGGCGGCCCTGGACATGGCCAACTCGGGTTTTTTTGTCTACCTGGTGGAAAAATCACCGGCTATCGGCGGTGCCATGGCCCAACTGGACAAAACCTTTCCCACCAACGATTGCTCCATGTGAATTATCGCCCCAAAACTGGTCGAGGTCGGCCGGCATATCAATATTGAGCTACTCACCCTCTCGGAACTCGGAGAGATTTCAGGCAAAGAGGGCAATTTTTCAGTCACCATCGTCCAACATCCCCGGTATGTGGATACGGAAAAATGTATTGCCTGCGGGTTGTGTGCAGAAAAGTGCCCCAAGCGGGTGGATGATGAATATAATGAAAAACTGATCAAGCGCAAAGCGATCTACGTCCCCTATCCCCAGGCCGTACCCTTGAAATATGTGATTGATCCGGACGCCTGCATTTACCTTCAAAAGGGCAAATGCAAGGCTTGCGAACAATTCTGTCCGTCCGGTGCCATTAATTTCGATGATAGGGAAAAGACGATCAACCTCCATGTCGGGTCGATCATTCTGGCACCGGGATTTCAATCTTTTGACCCGGGCCGGGCCGACAATTATGGATATTGCGGTCAGCCCGATGTGGTCACCTCTCTGGAATTTGAACGCATCCTGTCCGCAACCGGGCCCTATGGGGGGCATCTGGTCCGGCCGTCGAGCCAACAGAAGAAAAAACAGACGGGAATACAGCCAAAAAAAATCGCATGGCTTCAATGCGTCGGGTCCAGAGAAACCAATCGGTGCGACAATGGGTACTGTTCGTCAGTATGCTGCATGTATGCCGTCAAGCAGGCCATCATGGCCAAGGAACATGCCGGCGCCCCCCTGGATTGTGCGATCTTTTACATGGATATGAGAACCCAGGGAAAAGATTTCGACCGGTACCACGAAAAGGCCAAGAAAAACGGGGTGCGTTTTATTCCATCTCGGATACACACCGTGGAACCCGTACACGGCACCCAGGATTTGCAGCTTCGGTATATGGAAGAGGACGGAACGAAACAATTGGAAACCTTTGACATGGTGGTTTTGTCCACGGGGCTGGAAATTGCACCCGAACTAAAGACGCTTTCGGACCGAATCGGCATCGGCCTTGACAAATACCGTTTTATTGAGTCGAGTTCTTTTACGCCCGTGTCGACCACGGTGCCGGGAATCTATGCCTGCGGTGCCTTTACCGGACCCAAGGACATTCCCCAGTCCGTGATGGAAGCCAGCGCCGCGGCCTGTGCGGCGACCGAGACACTGGCACCGGTCCGAAACACGCGCACCAAAACCATCGACATTCCGCCGGAAAAAGAGGTGGCCCGCGCCCGTCCGAGAATCGGCGTGTTTGTATGCAACTGCGGCATCAACATCGGCGGCATCGTTCGCGTACCAGAGGTGGTAAAATATGCCGAAACCCTGCCTGCAGTCGTCTATGTGGAAGAAAACCTGTTTACCTGCAGTCAGGACACCCAGGAGAAAATATCCCAAGTGATTCGGGACAAGAACCTGAACCGTATCGTAATCGCCGCCTGCACGCCCCGTACCCACGAAGAGCTTTTCCAGGAAACGCTGATCAGCGCAGGGTTGAACAAATACCTGGTTGAGATGGCCAACATTCGAAACCACGATTCCTGGGTTCATGCCAACAATCCCGATGCGGCCACAAAAAAGGCCAAAACCCTTGTGAAAATGGCAGTGGCCAAGGCAGCCCTTTTAACCCCTTTGTGGGAAACGGATCTGTCGGTGACCCGCAGTGCCCTGGTGGCCGGGGCCGGCATTGCGGGCATGACCGCTGCCCTGTCACTGGCACAACACGGATATCCGGTTCACCTCATCGAAAAATCGGAAATCATGGGTGGAAACGCAAGGAAACTTAATCATACCTATAAAGATGAAAATATCCGTGACTTTGTCAAACAATTGATTGGAGAGGTTGAATCCAGCCCATCCATCAGCATCCATCTGGGGACTTCCATCGACGCGGTGGAGGGGTTTGTGGGTAATTTTACAACCCAAATTTCCAACGGCGCCGCACCATCGACCATTCAACACGGCGTAGCGATTCTGGCCACGGGGGCCACGGAATACAAACCCGACGCGTATCAATACGGGAAACACCCCGCGGTGATGACCCACATGGAACTGGACGAACTGTTTAAAAACAACGACCCGCGGCTGGACGCGGCCGTCGATGTCGTGTTCATCCAATGTGTCGGATCCAGAGACGAAACCCATCCTTACTGTTCCAAGGTATGCTGCACCCATACCGTAAAAAGCGCCGTCACACTGAAGAAACAAAATCCGGACATCAATGTGTATGTTTTATACCGGGACATTCGGACCTATGGAAAAAGAGAAGACCTCTATCGCGAGGCCAGGAAACTAGGCGTCTTGTTCTTCAGGTACGCGCCGGAAGCAAAGCCAACGGTTACCCCGCTGGGCGACCGGATCACGGTGACATTTGAAGACAAAATGATCGGCCGCAGACTGGAGGTGGATGCGGATATCCTTTGCCTTGCCACAGCCATCGTTTCCAATGGCGATACGAATTTTGCCCAAATGTTCAAGGTCCCAACCGACGGGGACGGCTGGCTTCTGGAAGCCCATCAGAAGCTCAAGCCCGTTGAATTTGCAACCGACGGGGTTTTTCTCTGCGGAATGGCCCACTACCCCAAGCCCATTGAAGAGAGTATTGCCCAGGCCAAAGCCGCGGCATCAAAAGCCCTGACCGTGCTGGCCCGGGATGAGGTCAAGGTCGGGGGGGTCGTGTCCCGAATCGATGAAAGACGTTGCTCCGGATGTCTTGGGTGTCTCCATGTCTGTCCCTACGGCGCCATTGCCTTTGACGCCGAAAAGAAAGTGGCCCAGGTCAACGAAGCACTTTGCAAGGGTTGTGGCGCCTGTGCGGCCGCATGTCCGTCCGAAGCAATCACCCTTATGGGATTTAACAATCAACAAATCTACGCTCAAATTGGAAGCCTGTTGAGCGCTTAATCTTTTAATATGAAAAAGGAGCAAACGGTGGAAGAGAATCGATTTGAACCCAAAATCGTCGCATTTTTCTGCAATTGGTGCGCCTATGGCGCGGCCGATCTGGCCGGGGTCAGCCGAATGCAGTACCCGCCCAACGTTCATGCCATCCGGGTGATGTGTTCGGCCACGGTCTCCCCCCATTTCATTCTCCGGGCCCTTCAAAGCGGTGCGGACGGGGTCCTGGTGGGCGGTTGACACGTCGGCGACTGCCATTACCTGTACGGTAATTACATGACCATAAAGAGAATGACCTTTCTCCAGGAACTCTTGAAATTCGTGGGGCTCGGGGAGCGGCTGCATCTGTCATGGATATCTTCCGCTGAAGCGGGGAAGTATGTCCAGGTGGTAACCGATTTTACGGAAAAAATCAGATCCCTTGGACCCAATCCCCTGCCGCAGTATGCAAAAACGTTCCAGGCAGGCCGAATCCCCGGGTTGAATCCAAGCATGGGGAAAAATGCGGCGCCGGAAATTTCCCGACAGATGCATCAGCCGGCCCACTGCGCCTGAAAAGGAAGAGATATGAAAACCAAGGTTAAACTATGGCTTGAAGACGGCACCATCGATATTTTTATCGGTTATAAAATCGTGGATGGACATCCACTGCCGCACTGTTTTACCCAAAGCCATGTGGAAGAAGTCGATGAACTGACCATCGGGCCGTTTCGTTACCCCCTGGAAGCAATTGCGACCGACATTGCCGCTGAACGGCCCCATGCAAAAATCGGGCTTCTGGTGCGGGACTGCAACACCCGGGCCCTGAATGTGTTGTACATCTGGAATCAACTGGACCGGGACAACATCAAAACCGTAACGGTCAATTGCTGTCCGTCCCGGCTAAAACAACACGGAGACTGTTCGTACCTGGAACCTGAAAAGGCCGGGGACTACAAACAGCGGGTCGGCATCGACAATAACATGGAACCGGCCGATCTTAACGCCTTTGGGCAGGAAGAGCGGCTGGACCGGTGGATGTATGAATTCCAAAAATGCATCAAATGTTATGGCTGCCGCAATATCTGTCCCGTATGTTTTTGCAAGGAATGCAGCCTGGAGCATCCCGATCTGGTCAGCCCCGGGAAACTGCCCCCGGATGTACCGATCTTCCACCTGGTCCGGGCCGTACACATGGCCGGCCGTTGCATCGACTGCGGCCTGTGCGAGGATGCGTGTCCCATGGATATTCCGCTTCGGCTGCTGTACAGAAAGGTAAACGAAATTGTTCTGGATGTATTTGATTACGACACCGGAACCCATCCGGACCAGTCCCCATTCAGCGTTCTCGGAGATACGGTCACGCTGGAACCCAGTCCGCTTTAAGTCGAATATATTCTCAATTCCGGGATTTCCGGACGGCTTTGTGAGTTAATAGAAGGAGTTATGTTATGGAGTGTCAGTTTATCCCTTCGGTCTGTTCCTACTGCGGCACCGGCTGCGGCGTGCTTTTTGAAGTGATCAACGGGAAAATAAAAAAGACCCTGCCAATGAAATCCCATCCCGTGAACCAGGGAAAACTCTGCATCAAGGGCTGGAACCTTCACGAACATGTGAACAGTTTTATGCGGTTAAAATCTCCACTGGTTCGGGAGAACGGCCGGTTGCAAAAAGCGACCTGGAATGAAGCGATTCAAACCACGGCGAAAAAGCTAAATCAAATTTCCGAGACTTACGGGCCGGACAGCATCGGCGTTCTGGTGTCGGCGAAGGTAACCAACGAAGAAAATTATCTGGCGCAAAAATTCACCCGGGCGGTCATCGGCACCAACAACGTCGATCACTGCGCCCGCCTCTGACATTCATCCACGGTGGCCGGGCTGGCCGCCGCATTCGGAAGCGGAGCCATGACGAATTCCATCGGCGAGATCGAAGATGCCGGCTGTATTTTCGTCATCGGGTCCAATACAACCGCCTGCCATCCCCTGATTGCCCGGCGCATTTTCCGGGCCAAGGAAAAAGGGGCCAAGCTTGTCGTGGCGGATCCGAGACATATTCAACTCTCCATGTACGCCGATGTGGCCGTACACCACAGGCTCGGAAGCGACGTGGCCCTGCTCAACGGCATGATGCATCTCATTATCAAAAACAACTGGCACGCAACCGATTACATTGCATCCCGCACCGAAGACTTTGATCAACTGGCCCAGGCAGTGGCCCCATATACCCCCGAAAAAACGTCCGCCATCACCGAGGTATCCATGGGAGACATCGAGCGGATGGCCGAGTTGTATGCAACCCATTCCCCGGCGACATTGCTCTATGCCATGGGTATTACCCAGCACACGACAGGGGTGGACAATGTCAAATCCTGCTGCAACCTGGCCATGCTCACCGGCAATGTGGGTATTGCCAGTGCCGGCGTCAATCCGCTCAGGGGGCAAAACAACGTGCAGGGAGCCTGCGACATGGGGGGGCTGCCCAATGTGCTGACCGGTTACCAACCGGTAGCCGACCCCAAGGTGATCGAGAAATTCTCCAAGGCCTGGGGCGCGCCCCTCCCCACAAAACCGGGGCTGACCATTACCGACATGATCCCGGCCATGTTGGAAGGCCGTTTGAAAGGGCTGATCGTCATTGGAGAAAATCCAAAGCTGAGTGATCCGGACTGGAATCACCTGCACCATGCCCTAAAAGAACTCGATCTTCTGGTCGTGCAGGACCTTTTTCTCTCTGAAACCGCCCAGGTCGCCCATGTGGTGTTTTCCGCCGCGTCCCTGGCGGAAAAAGACGGTACGTTTACCAATTCGGAACGCCGATGCATGCGTATCAACAAGGCCATCGAACCCCAGGGAGACAGCCTGGCAGACTGGGAAATTATTTGCAGGCTCTCCGCGGCCATGGGCTATGAAATGAAATATGAAAACCCTGAAGCCATTTTTGATGAAATGGCCGCCCTCACCCAAGCCAGCTACGGCGGCATGACCTACGAACGCCTGGGCATCGACGGACTGCAATGGCCGTGTCCGGACGCCGGGCATCCCGGCACCCCCTATCTTCACAAGGATACGTTCAAGCGGGGGCTCGGAAAATTTCACGCTATCGAATACCAGGATCCGGCAGAAATGCCCGACCGGGAATACCCCTTCTTTCTGACCACCGGCCGCATGTTCGCCCACTTTCACACGGGCACCATGACCCGGATCTCTCCCAAACTCGATATTGAACAGCGCACCGGTTACGTGGAAATTAACCCGAAAGATGCCCAATCCCTTCATATTCAGGAAGGCGATACGGTCATCCTTTCGTCGAGAAGGGGTGAAATGGAGGCGCCTGCCCGGCTCAGTGACGACCTAAAGCCCGGCACCCTGTTTTTGCCCATACACTTTGGCGAAAACCCGACAAACGTGTTGACCAATGCCGAGGCCTTTGATCCCCTGGCCAAAATCCCGGAATTCAAAGTCAGTGCGGTCAATATCAGAAAGCTTGAGGAAGTGGTTCCCGCGATCTGATGCAAAGGACGATTCAACCCCTCCACAAACGGGTTGAATCGTCCTTTACCGTTTGCATATCTGAAACAATCCACCTATGATCCGCCATCCTGATCCAATCTCCCCCAATAAAAAAAACGTGGCCGGAAAGAACTGATATTTACAACAAATGAAACGTAGAGAAATGAAACGAATCTGTGTCTTTTGTGGATCAAGTCCGGGCGCCCGGCCCGAATACCTGCAAACCGCCGTCGCGTTGGGCCATGTCCTGGCCCAAAAAGGGATCGGCCTGGTTTACGGCGGCGCCAACATCGGGGTGATGGGAACCCTGGCCCGATCGGTCCTGGAAAGGGGCGGCCGGGTCACCGGAGTCATGCCCAAGGCGCTGGCAAAAAAGGAAGTGGCCTTTACCGACCTGGCCGACCTGCGGGTGGTGGGAACCATGCACGAACGAAAACAGCTCATGGCCGATCTTTCCGATGGGTTCATCGCCCTGCCCGGCGGCCTGGGCACGGCCGAGGAATTCATCGAGGTGCTCACCTGGGCCCAACTCGGCATCCACGAGAAACCCTGCGGCCTGCTCAATGTCCGCGGTTTTTACGACCGCCTCCTCGGCTTTCTGGATCATGCCACGGACGAAGCGTTCATGGCCCCCGGCCATCGGGCCATGGTGATCGTGGAGGCCTCACCCGAGGTCCTGCTGGAAAAATTTTCCGTCTACCGCCCGCCCGTGGTCGATAAGGCCGGCTGGGCACTCAAACTCAACGGAATAAAAAATTAGGTGCCGACTTGTCGCCGGTTATTATTTTTGTGCGCTTTGTGCCTTTATGGTTTCAAACGGCTTTTTGATGAATACATCATGGGGCACTGACAAGATGAACCAACAACGCTGGTCAGCGAAAAGAGCCAACGACTGGTACGCCGGTCTCCCCTGGCTGGTGGGATGCAACTTCATTCCCAGCACCGCCGTCAACCCGATCGAGATGTGGCAAAAAGAAACCTTTGATCCAGCAACCATCGACCGGGAGTTGAGATGGGCCGCCGACCTGGGGTTCAACACCGTACGGGTCTACCTCCATGATCTTGTCTGGCGGACCGGGGCAGGCGGGCTCAAGGAAAGGATCGACCGTTTTCTTTCAATGGCAACCCAAAGAGGGATCCGCACCCTGCTGGTCCTCTTTGATGACTGCTGGCACGACAATCCCGCTGTGGGAAAACAGTCCGCACCGGTTCCGGGCGTTCACAACTCCGGCTGGGTCCAGTCTCCGGGGCGTCGGGCCGCGGTGAACACGGCATACTGGCCGGCGTTGGAGGCCTATGTCACCGACATCCTCGGCGCCTTTGGCAAAGACGACCGAATCCTCATGTGGGACCTGTACAACGAAGTGGGAAACATCTTTCTTCCCACCCTGTCGAAGCCCTGGACCCAAAAGGCGTTTCAGCTCCCCTGGCTGATCCTGCGCCACCTGCTGCTGCCCGGTGCCACCCTGCCGCTGCTGAAGAAAACCTTCGAATGGGCCCGAAGCGCCGATCCGTCCCAGCCCCTGACCAGCGGTGTCTGGTTCTTTGATCCGCCACTGAACCGGTATCTCCTTGATACGTCCGACATCATCACCTTCCACAACTACAACGATGCTGCCAATCTTTCCCGGCAAATCGAAAAGCTCAAAGAAACGGGCCGCCCCCTGGTCTGCACTGAATACATGGCCCGGCCCCAGGGCAGCCGTTTTGACACCCACCTTCCGATTTTCAAGAAAGAGCGGGTCGGCTGCTACAATTGGGGGCTGGTCTCCGGCAAAACCCAAACCCATTTCTCCTGGAAATCGAAACCGGGCGCGGCCGAACCCGCCCCGTGGTTTCACGATATTCTCCACCCGGACGGCACCCCTTACGATCCAACCGAAGCCGACCTGATCAAGACGCTGACCGGAGCTAATAATCAAGAGCAATTTTAGCTGGGACCCGGCTTCGCCGCTTTATAAAATGGGTTCCTTTCTATTTCGTGTGGGGGTCAGAAACAGTTTACCCATATGAAACAGCGAAGAGTCAAAAAATGTGTTGACCCGCCTAAAGGTTCACGGTCTATCCTTTGTATTTCGGTGCTTGCAGTTTTGAACTTCATGGTATTCGGACCACCGATCCCGGCCCGTCACCATTAAAAGCAGGGAGGGGCAAGACATGTCCAACAAACTCATGGCAGGATTCTGGAAATTCATGATCGGGGTGCCGCCGGTGCTCTGGGAAACGCAGATCGAAAAAGGACGTCGGAAAATTCAAAAGAGCCTTCGGTTTATGACCCCCGACCATCGAAGGGTTCACCACTTCGTGGTCAAAGGCCTGCCGCGCTACGGCCAACCCATGCCGCCGGAACATATTGCCGACGCCCTCGGCCTGTCCCGGGAACAGGTGACACGCATCCTCGGCGACCTGGAACGCCAGATGACCTTCCTGTTTCGAAATCCGGACGGGGCCGTAACCTGGGCCTACCCGGGCACGGTGGAACCGACCCCCCATCGGGTCACCTTCAGTTCCGGCGAACGGATCCATGGGGCCTGAGCGGCCGATGTCTTTGCCACGCCCTTCGTGCAAGGGCGCCTTCGAAAAGAACGCCTCTCCATAGTCGTTGAAACCGAATGTGCATGCTGCCACACGCCAATGGAAATGGAGATTGACAGCGATCTGAATTATCAAATCCTCACCGCCGGGGCCGATCCGGTGGCTTTCGTGCCGGACCTGGACCTGGCCGCCCTGGCAGCGCCCAACATCATCGACGGGTTCTGAAAGGTCTGTGTTTTCTTCCGGTCGGAAGAACACGCACGGCAGTACCGGCGTCGGTCCCACCGTACCCGCGGGGCTTACTTCAATCTCGACCAACTGGCTTATCTCACCCGGATCATTCAGAGCGCGCTCTTCGGCTTCGACGATCCGGAATAGGTTTACTTGACCACAAAGTCACAAACATGCCAATTTTCTCATTCACCACGAAGAGCACGAAGCACACGAAGCTGAAAGCATTATGTATTATAACCCTTCGTGCTCTTCGTGTCCTTCGTGGTAAAAAATAGAGCTTTTACGGGATTATCAACTTTAGGTATTTCACTCTTCAGTAAATTTGAGCCCTGCCCGACAAATAAAAACAATTGTCATTGTGGCAAGCGCTGCCACGCTATGAGATGGCCAGTTCATACGCAAACCCGCCACGGATCTTGTGCCCCCATCATTTTCTGGTATACTGGATCCAACCAACTCCATAGAACCCGACGGCGATCCCACCTGCCCCCAATTGACGACAGGTCAGGATCACTCGGAAGCTTACGGATGCCAGCCCTGTCTCTGATTTTGGATTGTTTGTGGAAATCCGAAAGAAAATCGAGGAAAACAAGGATATGATTGAACGCAAACATGCGGAGAACAAACTTGAAAGTGAACGCGTCTTCCTGTCTGCCGTTTTTGACAATATCCAAGAAGCCATCGTCATTTGCGACGCTGAGGGAAAACTGGTCCGGTTCAATGAGGCGGCGCGACGATTACACGGTCTGCCTGAGCTGCCCATACCATCGGATCAATGGGCCGAGCACTATGACTTGTATCATAAAGATGGGATTACGCCTTTGCCTGTAGAGGATATCCCCTTGTTCCGCGCCTTACAGGGTGAGCGGGTCCAAAAAACGGAGATTGTCATTGCCTCCAAACATAGCCGCCCTCACGCGTTGGTTTGCAGTGGGCAGGCGTTGACCGACAAAACGGGCAGGATCATCGGCGCCGTCGTTGCCATGCACGACATCACCGATCGCAAGCGGTTCGAGGATGCATTGCAGGAAAGCAAAACCCGTTATGAAGAAGTCATGTCGATGATTTCCGACATCGTCTGGCGCTACGAGGTGGACGACCAGGGACAATTTATCGGAAGCTACATATCACCGGTCGCGGACCGGTTGCTGGGCTTGCCCCCCGGAACCATCGGAAACAGTTTCGACAAGTACTTTTCCTATGTGCATCCCGAAGACCTGCCGGGTATCCAGGAATCCCTTTTGCATGGGTTGGCCGCCGCGGCCAAGGAAAGCGCTTTGGAATATCGATTGTGCCGACCCGACAAAACCATATGCTGGGTCCGTTCCCGCGGGTCGGCCCATCTGCAGTCGGATGGACACACTACCGCCTTCGGAACAACCACCGACATCACCGATCAAAAACGGACCGAGGCGGCGCTTCGAGATAGCGAAAAAAAATACCAATCGTTGTTTGACAATGCCCAGGTCGCTCTTTTCAGAACTGGCGTTTCCGATGGCAAACTGATTGAAATCAACCGGCGCTATGCTCAAATGGCGGGCTATGAAAACGTTCAAGACTGCATGGCCGAGTTCAATTCGAGCAAGGCCTGGACGGACCCTGCCGGTCGTGATGAACTGGTAAAGATTCTAAGAGAAAAAGGGCATGTAAACGATTATGAGACGGAAATCATTCGCAGGGACGGCACCCCTATCTGGATTCTGTTTTCAGCAACCGTCTTCCCCGAACCCGGTTTTATTGAAGGCTCCATCGTTGAAATCACCGACCGAAAGCAGGCCGATCAAGAACGCGAGAAATTGCAGGCTCAGCTAATCCAGGCTCAGAAAATGGAATCGGTGGGGCGGCTTGCCGGTGGCGTGGCCCACGATTTCAACAATATGTTGGGCATCATCCTGGGCAATACGGAAATTGTTTTAGAGGATATGGATGCAGACAGCCCTTTCGTTGAAAACATGCAGGAAATCCGGAAGGCCGCGGAGCGCTCGGCTGACTTTACCCGGCAACTGTTGGCCTTTGCCAGAAAACAGACCATCGCACCCCAGGTGCTCGATTTAAACAAAGCGATTGACGGGATGCTCAACATGCTCCGGCGATTGATGGGCGAGGACATCGATCTGGCGTGGAGACCCAAAATCGATCTATGGCTCATCAAATTGGATCCTTCTCAGGTTCACCAGGTATTGGCGAATTTATGTGTCAACGCCCGGGATTCCATAAAGAGTGTCGGCAAGGTCACCATCGAAACGGACAATGTCAGCTTTAATGACGACTATTGTCGTGAGCATGAAGGGTTTAGGCCCGGCGATTACGTCATGACGGCGGTCAGTGACAACGGTAGCGGAATGGACAGGAAAACGCTTAAAATGATTTTCGAGCCATTTTTTACCACAAAGGACGTGGGCCAGGGGACTGGCCTCGGCTTGTCGACCGTATACGGCATTGTCAAACAAAACGATGGATTCATTACCGTTTACAGTGAACCGGACGAAGGAACGACATTTAAGATCTACTTTTCCAGGCATATCGAAAAGGTTACGCAGCCAAAGAGTCGGCAGATAAAAGAGGCGGATACGGGTGGTGATGAAACCATCCTGCTGGTGGAGGATGAAAAGGGAATTCTACAAATGACCACAATGATGCTTGAACGCCTCGGCTATACCGTCCTTCCCGCTTCCACTCCGGCTGAGGCCATATACATCGGCGAATCATACGCCGGGAAAATCGACATGCTGATGACCGACGTTGTCATGCCTGAAATGAGCGGTTGGGACATGGCCAAGAAATTAATGCAATCATACACGGATCTAAAGTGTCTGTTTATGTCCGGTTACACGGCCAATGTGATCGCCCATCATGGGGTTTTGGATGAAGGGATCCAGTTCATCAACAAGCCGTTTTCAAAACAGGAACTTGCCTCCAAAGTCAGGGAGGTGCTGGCTGAGGCCAAAGGCATCTTTCAAGGGTAATAATCCTGTTCGTGAAATTCCAAATCCCGTATGATCCGCGAATGATTCATTTCGACCCGATATGCATCCACAGGAGGAGCCGTGAAACCATTGCCCCGGAATCTGGCATTGAGGAAAAGCGAACCGGCGGACCATGCCCGAATCATCGCCGTGATGACGGACTGGTGGGGCGGGCGGGACCTGCGCTCCTCGGTCCCCCGGCTTTTTTTGAACCACTTCTGCGACACGTCGTTCGTGGCGGAAAAGGACGGGGAGTTAGTGGCGTTCCTGGTGGGATTTCTCTCGCCGGCACGACCCGATGAGGGCTACATTCATTTTGCCGGTATCCACCCCGCCTATCGGAAAATCGGCCTGGGCCGGCACCTGTTTGAAACCTTTTTCGATCTTTGCCGGAAAAACGGGCGACGAGTGGTCCGCTCCTGCACATCGCCGGTCAACCGCGGCTCCGTCTCATTCCACCAGTGCATCGGTTTTTCCATCGAACCGGGAAATTCCATAGCAGACGGCATCCCGGTCACCGTAGACTACAATCGCCCGGGCGATCCCAAGGTGCGTTTCGTGAAACAACTGTGAATGCCCGGGCTGCGCCATGAGAATATCGGCATCGGATGAAACCAAAAAAACAAACCCGACGGGAAACAAATCCCGACGGGTTGTTATGTGTTGGAATGCGATACTCAGAAGTCTGAAAAGTCGTCATCGGGCATGGACGGCATCGGCTTGGACTCCCGTGCAAGGGCGTGGACAGGCAGCGCGGCTTTCGGACCGATCCGTTTCACCCCGTTTCGGCGCGTTTCCTCAGCCTTGGAAACCAAAGATCGGTTGGCGGCCCTGGCACCGTCCACGATGGTGGCCAGTTCCTGAACCAGCGACTTCATCTGCTCGGACTGGGCACTCATCTCCTCGGCAGCACTGGCCGATTCCTCGGCGCCCGCGGCGTTCTGCTGGGTAACCTTGTCCATCTCGGTCACGGCGGTGTTGAGTTGATCAACCCCCTGAGCCTGTTCCCGGGACGCGGCAGCGATTTCACCGATCAGTTCGGCCACCTTGGCAGCGCTGGTCGAAACCTCCGAAAAGGCCCTGTCGGCGCCGTCCACCAGTTCGGTGCCGTTCTTGACTTTTCCGGCACTGCCTTCGATCAGCCGGGCGGTATTTTTGGCCGCCTCCGCCGCCCGCATGGCCAGGTTTCTCACCTCGTCGGCCACCACGGCAAAACCCGCACCCGCCTCACCGGCCCGGGCCGCCTCCACGGCGGCGTTTAACGCCAACAGGTTGGTCTGGAAGGCGATTTCGTCGATGGTCTTGACGATCTTGGCCGTCTCTTCGCTCGCCCTGGAAATCTCTTCCATGCTCTCGATGAGTTTTTTCATGGAATCGTTGGCGCCGGCAACGACCCGGCCCGCCTCTTTTATGAGATTGTCCGCCTGGGAGGCATTTTCAGCATTCTGACGGGTCATGGCCGACATCTCCTCCAACGAGGAAGAGGTTTCCTCGATGGATGCGGCCTGCTCAGACGACCCTTCGGCCAGAGACTGGCTAGAAGAGGAAATCTGCCGGGCAGCCGAATTCACCTGGTCCGCCCCCTCGTTGAGGCCGGCAATGGCCCGCTTGAGCGGCCCGGTGATGGACCGGTAAATCAGGAAACTGAACAGGACCAGTAGCGCAAAGGTCACCGCCGATATGCCGTAACTGAATCGGTTGCCGATACGATCCCCGGTGTCCATGTTGGTCCGGCTCAGGCCGGCGATTTCCTGTGCCGCCGCCTGAACGTCGCTTCCGGTCTTGTCCAGTCGAACCATGAGGGCCTGGTTTTTTTGCCATTCCGAAAAAAGGGTTTTCTGAAACGCTTCGATTTCAGGAACAGAGGCCATGCTCTTTTTCCAAATGCCGCTGAGTTCTTCTGATCCGACGGCTGTCAGCAGGGTTTCGCAGTTCTTTAAGGAGAGGGTGATCTTTTTCCCCAGATCCGCCTCCAGACTCTCATAGGACTCGGCCTTGGAAAAAAGAAGCAGATCTTGAATATTCAGCAACTTGCCGCTCCACAGGGCCAGATATTCCTTGATTTCCCGGCGCAGGCTCGACTTGGTCCCGTCAATGATATCACCTTCCATTCCCAACTCGACCTCCTCCATATCAATGGAGACAATGATTTGCGCCAGAGACTTCTGAAGTGACTGAATCCCCTGGTTGACCGCGGATTTGCTTTGGTTGATCACCGACAGGTTGTTTCCGATTGCCTTGAAGATATCGGAGTGCCCCTGTTCCAGCGCCAGGATCCGGTCCGCCAGTTCCTTGATATCCTTTCCGGCGGCATGGGTCTGAATGACCCCTACGGACCCTTTCAGATCCTGAATCGATTTCTCGTAAAGGCTGAAAATGTCGCTTTCGTTGTTTTTGATGAATTTTTCCTCTGCGAGCATGGCCTGAAGGATATTGCGGGATACGGCCTCGCTGTTTCGCCCCACATCCAAGTCGATGGCGCGCCTGGCGTCAAGATATCCGTTGATCCCGGAAAGAGCGATCAGGCCGATGATGCCGAGCAGTGACAGACCGACGATCTTTGCGCCGACACCGGCTTTGTTGATTGCGTTGAACTGGAACATGGGACCCCCGAGAAAAAAGGGGCGCCCGTCGGGCGCCACGTATTGGAAATCTATTTGTAGATACCGGCCAGCAAGACAACGGATGCGCCGGGAACCCGGTAAACGTAGGTGCTTTTCGGGGAAGGTGTCTTTTCGCCCGGTTTCGGCCACATATAATCGACCCAGCCGTCGCCCTGAGCCTTGGCCACATTCATGAATTCAGCGAAAAAGAGCTTGCCATTGACGTCCTTCATCCCGGTCAGCATCTTGCCCACCAGTTTCGGTTTGATGGGATGGGCCGAAACCGCCGATGTATCCAGATCCAGGGCAAAAACATAGGAGTCCTTCCAGATGAACCCGCCGTCCTGGGTGCTGAGCTTGGCCAGGGCTGCGTCCTTGCCAAGAGCCTTTACCAGTTCGGCGGCTTCCTTGACCTTGATAACGCACTCGTCCTGGGTGGCGGTCTCCGCGGCAACGGCCGGTACGGCCATGACCAGCCCGACCATCAGGGCAACGATAACGCTGATAACAAAATAACATTTTCTCATGATGTCCTCCTAAAAAGTTTGGGTTGTGACGGTCCCCTCGTACTGAAGGCGCACAATGGCTAAAAAATGATAGGCTTACGGGTTGTTGTGACATTGGGGAAAAAGAGGTCCTGCCCCCCATATGATTGCCTGGACTGAACAGGATATCGTCAACATTGCAGGCAACTTTAGGTAAATCCGCTTGGGTATTTTATGAATGGTCTTCAGGCAGGGCCAATAAAGACTAAATTAAGCTTGATATCAGAACGTTAGATGCTCGCTTATAGACAGAGGGCCGACACCGGGGATGAGGATGACCTTGCCAAACAGGGGGAACGGGACACAGACATTCCCCAATGACAGACCGGCAGGGTTGCCGGCGGTTTCAGGCATGGGGAGGGCGGCACCAAGGGCTGGCGCCCTTGGAATATTGGCCGCCTCCGTCAGAACCAACCGGTGAGGTCACTTCCGGTACCACTGCCCCGCGGCGTTTTGAATGGATTCGCCGGGATCGGCCAGACCGACAATCTGAAGGGCACGGCGCTGGCCCACCACCGCCGCGGAGACCCCCTGCTGTTTGGCGATGGCCTCATAGACCTTTTGCCGGTCTCCGTTTTCGGCATCAACCACGTCTTTTTGCGGCGTGGCGCTACCGAGGTACTGGAGAAACCCCTGGTTGTTCTCACCGACCACGCCCTGGGCCTTGAGGGCCTTTATGGCCGGCAGCCGGGCCTTCATCCGGTCCTTGATGCCTTCGGCAAAAGCGGCCTGGGCCACCGACAGGATAAGGGTCAGGACAAGCAGCAAAATCGTTGCACGATTCTTCATCGGCTCTCTCTCCCGTCCAAATGGATACGGCTTCGAAGTAAAGAATCCTGGCCCTGAGGACCAAGCTTTGGTTTGCCCCTGGAAGGGGCTGCAATACTACGATTCCAGTTCGAAATGCCTTAAATGCCTAAATTGCCTAAAATGAAGGCATTCTGCCATATCTTAGCTTAAAAAGGCCGGAGCGAAGCGACTCCTCAATTTTAGGCATTTCACACTTTAGTGCATTTTAGGCATTGGCCGACAAATGGAACGGCATAGCCAATTAACGCTGACCACGCCCAGAGGACATGGATTCCAACTGCGAGTTGAAGGCTACGGGGTCGCTTTCTCCACCTTGGACTCGGCCGCATCGATATCGTCGAAAAAGTTGTCCAGGGCCTTATCCACCCGAATGTTCACATCGATGGTGATATGGATCGGCTTAATTTCCAACGGTTTGACTTCCACTTCGTGCCGGGTGGCGCAACCAGCCACCATTATCGCAAGAAACGCGGTCGCCAGCAATGCAGCGGTTTTGCCCATGGGCTTCTCCTTTTCAAGGGGCCATTCGCAGGCCGTCTTTCAGAGTGTTACCATAGTGTAAAATCTGATCCAGGGGAAGCCTGAAGTTCACGTCGAGGCCGATGCCCTGGAAGTGCGATCCCGGGCTTTTCGCCGAGACCCGGGCAAAGCCGCCCAGGGTCTTGTCATAGACAAAGGGGAGAGCAGCGCCCGGCTGGCCGTCCATCTGCATCCGCAGGTGCAGGTTCTCGCCCTCGGTGGACAGGTTCAGTTTGGCCCACTGGTAGTCGTAGTCTTCCAGGGCGGCCCGGGCCAGGTCGAGTTGGGCGTAGGGGGCCGTTTCCGGTGGAATTCCGGCGGTAAGCATGTCGGTGCCGGTGACATGGATTTTCCCTCCCTCTCCCGGGGTGGAAAAGAGAAATCCGTCGTCAAAAAATAGCCGCCCCCGATCAAACCGGAGAGGGATGCGGCCGCTGACCGTGCCGCCGCCGTCGGCCCGAACCGAACTGAGCTCTCCAAGCACACGGGCCAGCTTCAGTCGATCGCAGTAGAGGGTCAGCATGTGGGCCTCGGCCCCTGGCTGAAAACGGCCAGCCTGGCCGTAAATGCGGCCACCGCACCAACCGAATTCGGCCCCTTCCATGAGCAGGGTCTTGCCGGACTCGATCTGAAAGGCGATCCGGCCGTCGGCGATGTCGATGGCGCCGATCCGCGCCCGTGCAAAGGTGATTCGCTGGTCCGGCGCACTGCGAAGCCGGGGCAGATCGTCCAGGGTCAGGGCCGCGTCAATGCCGCTGACCACGAGATCCTTGTCGGCCAGGGTGAGCACGCCATCGCGAACCTCGGCGGTGACCCGGCCGCCCAGGCCGGCGGCATCGATGTCAAGATGACCGGAGGCGGTCAGGGTCCCTTGAAGCCTGACGCCCTTTGCGGCCGGAACGACCCGCGAAAGGTCGATCCCTTCCGCGGGCAAAAAAGCCGGCACCGCAAGGTCGATCCCGACCGTGACCGTCCGGGCCTCGGACACACCGCCCCGGCCTGAAAAGGCCAGGGCCAGGCCCGGCAAGAACAGGCTTTCGTAGGAGCCGGAAAACCCCACGCCGACCCCTTCCTGCCGGATGGCGGCCGTCACGACACCCATATCCTGATCTTTCCACAGCATTCTGGAAACAGTGACGACCCCTGGGTCCGAAGCCCCGGCAACAGGCCACCCAAAAGGCAACCGGGCGTCGATTCCTTCAAGACGCAGGTCCTGAGTCCGATCCGACAGGGAGGCATCGGCAACGGTCAGCACGCCCTGAATCCGGCCCCCGTCCGGATCGGCCTGAACCGTTGCCGACAGTTTTGGCAACAACGCCTCCAGATGGTCCCGCCCAAGGATCGCACCGGTCAGTTTCATGTCCAGGGTCGCGCCCGAGAGGTGAAGGGCCTTTGCCGTCAGGCGCCCCTTGGCCTGAACCGCCGGCAACCGAAGTTGCAGGTTGTCGCGCTCGAAGATCAAATCGGCGGCGGACAGGGAATAATCCACCGTCGTCTCTGCGCCCTGACCCCGCCCGGACAGGCGCACCCGCGGTAGTCTCCCTGCAGCCGTCAGGCCCCAAACGCCTGCCTGCCATCGGCTCTTTTCGGCAAATGTTTCGCCGGCGGCGGGGCTGATCAACTGGCCGGTCCAGCCGCCGTCAGGTTCACGAATACCGGAAAAGGATGCGGCCACAGGGACGGACGACCGCCATGGGGCCGCATCGGGCGATGGGTCCGGCGGCGGTCCGGGCATGGCCGCAAACCTGCCGGAGACTTGGACCCTGCCCCCATGGACCGTTGCCTGGGCGTCAATGTCCGAAAACCAAACCGGCACCGGCGCGTCGAGGGAAAGGCCAGGGGCCGACAGGGTAATGGAGAGCGGCCCGTCCCCCGCCTTGAATGCCCGGAAGCCGATGGCCGGCGATGACGAAGCGCCGGGGTCGGTTTCAACCCGGACGCCGGCATGGGAAACAGCCGCCCGGTCAAGCCCGCCGTCCAGGTCCACGTCAAGGAACCGAAAAGGGGAAAGATGAAAATCGAACCGTCCCGTCACCCGCCCATGGCCCTCAAGGCCTGCAATGCCCACGGATGACAGCAGATCGGCAAACCGAGACAGATCCACGGCCGGCGCGGACAGCTCCGTCCGCCCCCAATCTTTTCCGGTATCGATCCCGGCGTAAAGGATCGTCTCCTGCTCCCGGGGATAGGCCCGGCACACCAGGTCGATCCGTTCCCACCGGTCGTCGGGAACCACCGTCACGCTGAGGGGAATACGCTCATCGCGTCCCCGCCACTTCAAATGCAACGTCACATGGCGAAGCGCCAGTCGGCCGACCGTCACCGGCGGCCTCGAGGATGCGACCGGCGCCCCCCCGGCCGGTTTCAGGCCGGCGACGATGGCGGCCGGATCGATGCCCGGCAATACCGGTCTGCCCCGGACGAAATCCACCCGGATGTCGACGCCACTGAGCACCACGCGGTCGATATGCCCGCGAAGGAGCCGGTCCAGCCGGTAATCGGCCCGCAGGCTCTCCACCTGCAGGGCCGGGCGGTCCGGATCCCCCACCCGCAGGTCTGCCAGGTCGATCCCCCCCGGCCCGATCCGTCGCACCCGAAAGGAGAAGGCGTCGACCCCGGCCACAGCCCCCAGTTGCGAGGCAATGCGGTCCTCGATGAAACCAGGCAGGCAAAGCCACGCGCCGACCACTATCGAAGCGGCAAACGCCGCAAAGACGGCCAGTATCGCGCAAATGACAGAACCTTTGGGTTTCAGCGCCATGGAAACCTTTGTAAAGGCATTGGAAAGAGCGTGCTGGAGAAGGGCCCCCGACGAAAGGATCAGCGCGACGGCCGGAGTTCATCGGGCAGATGCACCACCACCGGTCCGTCATCCTTGGTTTAAAAAATCCCGGGCCAACAGGCCCGGGATTTTTTAAACATTGAACCGAAAGTTGACGATGTCGCCGTCTGCCATCTTGTAGGCCTTGCCTTCAAGCCTGACCGTTCCCCGCTTGCGGGCTTCGACATAGGTGCCGGCAGCCATGAGGTCGTCATAGGCAACCAGCTCGGCACGGATGAACCCTTTTTTGATGTCCGAATGGATGACACCGGCAGCCTCGATGGCCTCGGTGTCGCGACGGATGGTCCAGGCCTTGACCTCGTCATCGCCCACGGTAAAAAAAGAGATCAGCCCCTGGAGCCGGTAAGACCGGCGAATCACCCGGTCCATGGCCGAAGCGGTAACGTTGAACTCCTCGAGAAATCCCGCCACTTCGTCTTCGGCCATCTGTCCCAGTTCCTGCTCCAGCTTGGCGCGGACCACCATGCAGTCTTCACGCTCGGACAGGTCGCCCACATCGGGTTGGCTGTCGTCCTCGTCTTCATTGTTGAAAAGGACCAGCAACGGCTTGGCCGAGACAAAGGCGTAACCCCTGAGAGGCGATGCCGTGGCCAGTTCCGAATCGTGACGCAGGGGTTCTTCAGCCTCCAGCCGCTCCTGGCAGCGCAAAAGCAGGCTATGCTCCTCCTCGCTGACTTTGCGCCCCCGCCGCCGCTCCTGATCGATACGCTCAATCCGCTTTTCCACCACGGCCAGGTCAGCCAGGATCATCTCCTGGTCCATGGCGGCAACATCCTTTACCGGCTGGGGCGGTTCGAAACCGTACCCGCCGAAGTTACGCACCACGTGAATCAGCGCATCGCTATCTCGAACGGCGGTCCAGAAGAGCTGGTCCTTGTCCGGCTTGCCGCCCTGGTTGCCGGGCAGGAAATACTCCACCTGGGCATACGCCGTCTTTTTGGGGTCATACATGGCGCTGAGCCGGTCCACCCGCTCGTCCGGAACGCGGACCGTACCGATCCGGTCCTCGCTACGATGGGCACCGGTGGCCGACGTCCCTGTGAGGGCCTCAAAAACCGTGGCCTTACCCGATCGGGAAAGGCCGATAATGCCGAGTTTCATGGTCTTTCATGTCTCCTTTTCTGGCATAATGGCCAACTGATAATCACCTATATACCACCTAAGTTGAGCGATTGTCGAGGTTGCCCCAGTACAAGGCAGGCAAAGAATCGCACCATTGCGGTTTGACAGCGTACCGGAAACACGACTATAGTTAATTTATCATTCATTACAACCGCCGCTTCCCCATTCTGCCGGTCCCTGACATCACCTCAAGGCGCACCGTTTCGCGATCGTATATAACGAAGCTCTCAATCGACGCGCCCCTCTCTCACCCTCGGCTTTGACCCGGACATGGTCGTGTTACCGGATGCAAGGCCCCGATTTCACGGCAGGACGCCGCCCGCGGCACAACCGAAAGGAGGCCCCAATGAAGCAACCGTCAAGAAATTATGAAACCATGATCAAGGTGGCCCAGGCCATTTCCGCGACCCGGGATCCCGAAGAGATCTGCCTGGTGACCGTGGAGAGCATCAAGACCGCTCTGGATGTCAAAGGATGCACGCTGTTTCTCATCAACCGAAAAACCAGCGAACTGGAAATCGCGGCATCCTTCGGACTGAGCCACGAATACCTGAAAAAAGGGCCGGTCAGCGCTCTTCGGTCCATCGCCGAGTCCTTCAAGGAGGGGCCCATCGCCATCTATGATGTCTCAGACGATCCCCGCATTCAATACCCCGATGCAGCCGTCCGAGAAGGGATCGCCTCCATCATGACGGCACCCATCATCATTCATGACAATGTCATCGGCGCCCTGCGGGTCTACACCGCCGAACCGTGGGAATTCGGCATGGATGACGTGAGCTTCGTTCAGGCCGTGGCTCAGATGGCCGGCATGGCCATCGACCTGTGCCGCATCAGCCGCGGCCTGAAAAACAGCATCGAAATCTTAAAGACCATGCGGGACCCCAAGTGGATGAAGGCTGCCGCCCCTGCCCCGAGCCCTGCCTGAAAAAACGTAAGCGTTCACAGGGCACCACGCCGAGGCGTGGCTTTGTTACCGGGCATTTGAAGTACGCTATAGTACGTCTGCATGCCCGGCGCCTCGCATCGACGGCACCCTGTATACGCTTACCGTGCAAGGGTTCGCAACTCGTTGATTGTTTCAACCCCGTGAACAGTTACGAAAAAACCGGGGTGACATTTTCTCCCCGTCACCCTATACTTCCAATCATCGGCCGGAGGCCGCGGAACATGGCGCCCCGGCCACCGGCCGATGATACCCGCCATTGATACGCCTCCCCCAGATGGGGTGGCCATAGGAAGCCGGAAGCCCCCATAGAGGAGGGCTAAATGTCCAATATCCAATTCTCAATGTTCAAAATTGATACACTCGTAACAAGTCCCAAATTTCGTCATGCCTGCGAAGGCAGGCATCCAGAATCATTTGAAATGACTGGATTATCGCCTGCGCGGGAATGACGAAAAAAGACGGTTTTCGACTTTTTACAGGGCTGTCAAAATTAAATATTGAACATTGGAAATTGAGACTTCACGGCGGTGTTTTCTCGCGGTAGCGGGTGAACCGTTCCGGATCCACCCCTCCATCGGTGGCTTTATCGGAGAACCCCCAAACGAAAGGGTGTCCCATGCCCCAGAGCCTGCCAGGCCCAACGGCCGGCGGATCGTTTTTTTCGAATCGGCGCCTGAAGTTCGGGCCGTTGCTCCTTGCTGCTTTTTGTCTGGTGGCTGTAACAGCCGTCACGGCCCGAGCAGAAGTGGCGGTAATCCCCGTTGATTACGCCCACGCCGACGATCTCATGCCGGCCATCGAGATGCTGTTGACCGACACGGGCAAGGCGAGCTTCGACCGCCGCACCCATTCCCTGGTGGTTGTGGACACCCCGGAAGCCGTCGCCGGCATCCGGTCCCTGCTGGAAGAATTCGACCGGCCGGTCCCCCAACTGACTATCCGTGTACGCTTTGAAGAGATAGAGAACCGCTCTGATCGTGAGGCCTCGGCCACGGGCCGGGTCGGCGGGTCCGCCTGGTCCGTCGGCACGCCGGGCAGTGCGCCCAACCGCATCGACGCCACGGTCTCAGACGCCCGCCGTTCAGGCAGAACGGTCAGCGAACAGATCCTTCGGGTCGCATCGGGCAGCGCGGCATTTATCTCTGTGGGCCGTGACATTCCTTACACCCGGAGATGGGCTGCTGTCTGCCGCCGGTACGCGGCCTGCGGGGAGATCACCGCCTTTCAGCGGGTGGAGACCGGCTTTGACGTGGTCCCCTCGGTCCGGGGCGACCGAGTCCAGTTACAAATCACCCCTCGACTCGGCGCCGTTGCGGCCGGACCGGCGGGCAGCGCCCGCTTCGTACGTGCCGCCACGGAAGTTTCCGTTGCGCCGGGCCAGTGGGTCGACCTGGGCGCCATGGTGGCCGGCGGCAACGAAGTCTTCTCTGAAATCCTCGGTCGCGGAAGCGACACCAGCAACAAGGCCGTCAACATTCGGCTGAAAGTGGAAACAGCCCAATAAACCCTAACGCCACAAAAGCCGGAGTGCTCCAGAGCCACGGCGGCAGGAAGAAACCGTCGTGATTTAAGTTGTTTATGTAATGTTGATGCGATCGTAAAAAGTATCAAGTCCCGTCATGCCCATATCTTCGCAGAGCCTGCCCCTGCGAAGGGTTGTTGGTGCCATTCCTCTGTAAAGCCCAGAGCCGAGTCTGGGATTTTGGTTGCGCCTGCCTTTCCTTCTGAAGTATCCTAACATTCCATCTCGAATTGATCTCTGATCACCGCTGGCCTATACCTGACGATGTTACAAATACCGTTGGAATCCTTGGACCTTGCAGCACTCAAGGATGATGCAAGTAAACACAACTCGAGAAGATCGATAGGACGCAAGTGAAAATCATGTCTGGAAAACCTACCTATGAAAAATTGGAGCAACGGGTTCAGGAATTAGAACAAGCAGTATCTGAGCGCACGGAGGCTGAGGGTAAGCTGCGGGAGAGCGAAAGTAGATTGCGAAAAGCCCAGCAATTGGCTCACATGGGAAACTGGTTTTGGGACGTCAATTCAGGTAAAGTGGAATGGTCCTATGAAGTGTTCAAACTTTTCCGACTTGACCCGAAAGTGTTCACACCTCAGATTGATTCAATTCTGGATTTGTCGCCCTGGCCTGAGGATCAC
>JAEINQ010000150.1 GCA_016342285.1 Desulfobacterales bacterium | reverse complement strand
ATTGTCTGATGGTCATGGGTGGCCTGGGGAAAGGGCACGAAGATTGCCGGAACCCCTGCCGCCGCTATTTCAAAAACCGTTGTTGCCCCTGCCCGGCAGATGGCCAGATCGCAGTGGGCATACTCGGTCGCGATGTCCTCGATAAATTCCTGAACTTGTGCCGGGTCTGCTCCGGCTGTTTCGTAGGAGGCTCGTACCCGTTGGAAATCGGATTTGCCTGCTTGATGAACCAGTTTCACTCCAGCCTCCATGAGCGCGGGAAGTGCCTGGATGATGGCTTCGTTGATGGGCCGTGCGCCCTGGCTGCCCCCAAGCACGAGGATGCGTTTGCCTGAATCGCGATTCGTGCGTTTTCCTGCTGTGGCGATGATTTCGGCTCTCACAGGATTGCCGGTGAGGACGGTTTTGGACGTCGGGAAAACACCGAGGGTGTCCGGGAAGCTCAGGAAAATTCTTCGGACCATCCTGCTCAGAACCTTGTTGCTTACGCCGGGCACGGAATTCTGTTCGTGTATGGCGGTGGGGATGCCGAGCAGACAGGCTGCCACGATAGGACAGAACCCTGCGTAGCCGCCAAACCCCAGGGCAGCATCAGGAGCGAATTTTTTTACTGCGGAGATGGCCTTGGGTATGCCTGTGCCGAGCCAGCCCACGCCGGACACGAGACCGGACAGACCGCGTCCCATGATTCCCCTGGCCGGGAGTCTCAGGAATTCGAGTCCGTGTTTGCGGGCCATGTCACCTTCGGGACCGGAACCACCCATGAACAGGATCTCCACGCCGGGATTGCGTTTTGCGAGTTCATCGGCCACGGCCAGGGCCGGGAAGATATGGCCGCCAGTGCCGCCAGTGGTGAGGATTACGCGATGCAATGTCATGCCTTCCCCCCTCGCGACAGGTTGAGCAGGATGCCCGCACAGACGAAGGAAGCGGTCAGGCTGGAGCCTCCGTAGCTGATGAATGGCATGGCCACACCCTTGGGGGGCACTGTGCCGAGTACCACGGCCAGATTGAGGACCATGCCGAGTGCGACGATGCATGTGACACCGAATGCGGTGAACTTGTCCTGAAGGTCTTCCTGTTTCATGGCAATGCGGAAAGCTCTCCACAGGAAGAATCCGATGGCAAAGAAAAATAGGGACATGCCGACAAAGCCGAGTTCCTCGCCCACAACGGCCATGATGAAGTCGTTGTGTGCTTCGGGAAGGAAAAAGAGCTTGCGCGTGCCGGCTCCGATGCCCGTACCGAATACCTGCCCGGAACCAAAAGCGTAGAGGGACTGAACCAGTTGATACCCTTCGTTCTGAGCTGAGGCGAACGGGTCGAGAAAAGCGGTCCATCGCTTGAGGCGGTAAGGGGAGGAGGTGATGAGCAGCCAGCCCGCGCCTGTTGCGAAGATGAGCGATATGAAAAGATAACTGAATCGGGTGCCACCCACCAGGCACATGAAGAACAGCAGTCCCGCAAGTACCACGGCACCACCAAAGTCTGGTTGTAGAAGCAGCAGTCCGCACAGGAATCCGGTGACGATGAACGGTGGAAGGAATCCCACGGAAAAGGTCTTTACCAGATCCTGCTTTCTGGCGAAAAAGTAGGCGAGATAGAATACCAACGCGATTTTGGCGAATTCCAGTGGCTGGAGACTGATCGGTCCCAGCTTGATCCAGCGGCTGGCTCCGTTGACACTGATGCCCATAGGCGTCAGGCACAGGATGAGCAGGATGATGGCTGCGGCTACCCATACGTATGTCAGGCCGTAGAGCAGCCTTTTGGGTGTCTGCATGCATGTCAGCATGCAGGCCAGCCCGACACCTGTGAAGATGAGCTGTCGCTTGAAGAAAAAGTATTTGTCTGCGTACATCCGCTCGGCCATGATGCCCGAAGAGGACAGCACCATGAGCAGACCGAACCCACCCAGGAACAGGGTGGCGGTCAGGAGCCACGGGTCGATGCTCCCGAGGGCTGAGGAACTTTTTCTGTTGCTGAGCCGTTTATTCATCAAGGGACTCCACAACACGTTTGAAGTCGTCGCCTCGTTGGCCATAGCCTGTGTACTGATCGAAGCTGGACGTGGCAGGGGAAAGAAGGACTGCTTCACCGCTGGACGCCTTTGAGGCCTGTCTTTTTACGGCAGCTTCCAGAGTCTCATCCCAGGTCACGGAAAAAGTTTTTTTGAGAGGTTTCTCGAGGATTTCCCGGCTGCCACCGAACAGGCCGATGTGAACTACCTTGTCCTTGACGGTTTGGGCAAAAGCTTCCACGTCGCCGCCTTTCCAGACTCCGCCCATGAGCAGGCGGACCGGGCGATCAACTGATCGTATGGCCGCAATGACTGCATCCAGGGTCGTGGCCTTGGAATCGTCCACGTACAGGACACCGTGAATCTCGGCTACAGGCTCTATGCGATGGGAGAGGGGTTTGAATTCGCGGATTGCCTCGGCTGCCTGAGCCTCGGTAATGCCGAAATGCTTCACGGCCTGCCATGCGGCCTCGATATTGGAGCGGTTGTGTTCGCCTGGCAAATGGGGAGCCTCGAACCGGTCGGTGGGGCCGAACCATTCCACCCGGGCGTTGGTGAAAGCCCTGTCGCCGATGACGTGGCGCAGGCTTTCGTGCAGGAGTGCTGTATCTTCACCGGTCATGCGGT
>JAEINQ010000149.1 GCA_016342285.1 Desulfobacterales bacterium | reverse complement strand
GTGACCACCAATGGCGGGAACGTGGTCGTCAAGGCTGATGACGATGGAAACGCAGGCGATGCAGGCGCTGGCGGCGGCATCACCATGGAGGACGGCGCCCTCATCGATGCAGGCGCCGGAACCATTACCATGTCCGCGGACGAAGATATTCTTCTCGCCGGACTGGTAACCACCAATAACACAGGCGCTGCCGTCAATATCCTTTCAAGAAGCAAGAGCATCCTGGATAACGGCGATGCAGACAGCGATATCGTAGCTCTGGGCGCCAATGCGGTGGTCACCCTGGAAGCAGCGGATTACATTGGGCGGGTTCATGCCTCTGACGTCATCTGGGACCCGGAAGACGTTGGTTATACAGGCAATCCCCTGGATACCGAAATGACCCATGTGGTGGCTACAGTGCATAACCTCAATGGCGAAATCTCCATTGACAACACCTATGCAGGCACCTTCACCGTGGACAGTGTCACACCTTCCACGGGGCAAAATGCGTCCGCTTGGTTCAGGAACACCGGCAATCTCACCGCCACAATACTGAATATTAATGACGGCGGTGAAGCCGGAGATAACCTGGGTCTCATCAGCACGGCCGGCAGTGTCTTGGTTCCGAACATGGTTTACTCAACTACGGGTACCATCAAGTTCGAAGCCGCCACCATTGGTCAGGATGTGACAATCAATACTTTGGCAGATCTTGACGGCATCAATGCAGATACTTTCATCCTGAAATCCGGTGTGAGCGAAAATGTAACGAACCTCACAGCCACCAAGGTGGATGCCAGGGTGTACGGAACCTCCACGGATCTTTACATAGGGGTTACTGCCAAGGTTCCCGCCAGTGGTGTCACATTTATCGACAGCGACAATGACGATGGATATTCCCTGGCGGCAGGCCGCAATGTGGATGTAGATGAGTACGGCGGCCATCTCATGATTGAGGATAAAGTTTTAGGCGACAGCGGTTTCGTACGTATTGAAGTGCAGGACGCCGACACTGACATGAACGCCGCAAAAGCCAGAAACACTTCCATCACAGCCGGAACCTATGTTGACCTTTGGGTTAACGACGGCAACATCAACTTGGCTTCCGATGCGGCAAACAAAGACCTGCAGATCAAAGCCAATTCCGGCAACGTGACTATAGGAATTGAAGGTGCAGGGACTGGCGCTGGAAACTTCAGGGCCATCACTATGGGGGACGGCGTGGGCGCCAATGTAAGCATCATTGCTGCAGGCGTGGCCGGTGGATTGGTTGAAGCGACAGACCTTTCTCGTGGCGGCAATAATGGCAACGTTTACATATACAACTATAACAGCTTCAATGGTGCTGGTACTATTCCCGACAACTGGACGGATATTGTGGTTGCCGCCGATGCTTCCATAACCGCTTACAAACTGGACACCGATCCGGTAACCGGTAAACTGCATGTGGTGGGTGATGTGGATCTTCTGGGTAATGTGGAAGCCCTGGAAGACCATTACATCAAGTTTGAAGCCACGTCCGCAGATATCAATATATACGGCAGCACGGTCGCTGCAGGTTCCTTGATTCTGGATCCGGGCGGAAATGATGTAATCATCCATGACGGCGCTTCGGTTACCGTTAACGCGGCAGCTACGCCGCCTCCCAATGGTGATCTGACGATCCAAAGCACCGATAACTTCCTGATGACAGGCAACGCCACGGTGAATGTGGACGGTTCCATGTTCGTGTACGCCAACCTCATGGACATGAGTGTGGATTCCAACATTAACGCGGGCCTGGGAGTGGATATCAACATCAACGGCGGCAATACAAAGCTGTCCGATATCGACGCAGGCGGTGACATCACCATTGACACCAACGGCGGAACCCTGGATCTTCTGGGAATTATCAATGCCAATGGCAACAACGTTACCGTTGGTGGAGACCAGGGCGGATCCTGGACAGCGGGCTCTTGGGCCGGGGTTGCCGTAACCAGTTTTGTGGGTGATATCACCGATAGCAACGGCGGAGCCATGGACTTCAATAACGTGTCCAAGCTCACTATTTCCGGTTCCGGAAAGATTGGCAGCAGGGCTAACGCCATTGAGATCAACGCTTCCGACCTGGATATCCAGACAACGGGAGCCAGCGACATCGCCCTGGTTAATGATCCGGACGGCCAGGTGCGGGCGGAGTTCAATTCCATAGGCGGCAATCTTTATTACAGCCAGGCGGGCGGCAACCTGGTTCTGGTGGACTGGGGCGTGGATGGAGATAACCGGTCAGTGAACCTGGGAGCCGGCAACGGCCTCATCGATCCTCCGGACAACGTGACCATCGCGGCCGACGTGGTGGCAGGCAACTTTACGGTGGAAGCCAACGGTTACATCACCCAAGGTCCGGCGGCGGCCATGGTCACCGTCAACGGGGATCTGACCCTTACGGCGGCGGCCGCGGGAATAGCGGGCAATGCATACAAGATACAGATTGTGGATGATGGGGCGGTGGCCGTGGCAGTGGATCCTGTCACAGGGACAGGGCTGATTGTTGTGCATGTGAATTCGGCTGATCCGCTCCAGACCAATGCAACCATAGCCGCTGCCATCAATGTTACTGTTGGCGCCGACACGACGGCAGTAGGCGGCACGGGCCAGGCCCAGGCTGTCGCAGCCACCAATTTGGCGGGCGGCGGGGCAGGCGGGACCATCACGGCCAC
>JAEINQ010000062.1 GCA_016342285.1 Desulfobacterales bacterium | reverse complement strand
CTGCCGAAACGGCGTAAAAGCGCTTAATTTCAATTATTTATATGCCATAAGCGTGGCTTTGAAAAAGGGAACTTCCGGTCAAAATAAAAGCCCGACAAGCGCCGGGCGCTCTTTCTTGAAAATCTTGCAGAGAATCAAGCTGATTCCAAAGTGTCAATATTTTGCCCCATTCTGGCGTGCCCTAAGTTCCATCCAACAAAACACATTGATATTAAAAGGTAAATTACTTACTTTGGGTTGGCATGGTTTTTTCATGTTCAGGGGTGTCGATTTTTTCCCAAAACGAGACCCCGAGGAGACCATGGCCCCAATCCCCCAAAAAACAGACAACATATTCGGTCATCCGGAAACCGAAGTCCGGCGGCTCGATGACGAACTGCGCCTGAGCGAGGCGCGCTTCGCCTCGCTGGTGGAGCACATCGGCCTGGGCGTGGCCATTATCAGCCGGGATATGCGGATCCTGACCCTGAACCGGCAGATGCGCCAGTGGTTTCCCGGCGTTTCCGCCGTGCTTCGCCCTGTCTGCTACCGAACCTTTCGTGATCCGCCGGGTGAGGAGATCTGCCCTGGTTGCCCTACCCACCTGGCCTTCATGGACGGGCAGGTCCATGAGTCGGTCACGGAAACGCCGTCTGCCGACGGCATGCGACGGTTCAAGGTTGTGGCATCCCCATTGAGAGATGCTCTGGGGCGGGTGACCAGCGTGATTGAAATCGTGGAGGATGTGACGGACATCCAGCGCATCCAGCAGGAACTCAAGGCGAGCGAGGAGCGTTACCGGGCCGTGGTCGCCCGTTCAAGGAACGCCATGGCCCTTTACGAGACGGTCGACGGCGGCGCCGATTTTATTATCAAGGAGTTCAACGAGGCGGCCGAGAAGCTGGAAGGGCTCGAAAAGGCGGACGTGATCGGGCGGCGGGTCCTGGAGGTTTTTCCGGATGCCCGGCAGTGCGGGCTGTTCGGTGCGATACAGCGGGTATGGCAAACGGGCAGGTCCGAGCACCTTCCGGTGTTGTTTTACGAGAATGATCGGGTATCGGGATGGTGGGAGAATTTTGTCTACAAGATCCCTTCCGGTGAGGTCGTGAACTTTTACACCGACGAAACCCGGCGCAAACGGGATGAAGAAAAGATCCGCCTGCATGAATCCGAACTGCAAGCCAAATCACAACACTTGGAAGATGTTAACGCTGCCCTGCGGGTGCTGCTCGATCAGCGCCAGAAGGATCGAAAGGAGATCGAGGCCACGGTGACATCCAATGTCGAGGAACTGATTCTGCCCTACCTTCAGCAGCTCAAGGCCGGCAATCTCAGCGCCAGGGAATCGGCCCTGGTGGAAACCGTCGCGGCCAACCTCGATAGCATCGTCTCTCCGTTTATCCGGAACATCAACCGGGAGGCCATGAGCCTGTCCCCTATGGAACTCCGGGTGGCCGACCAGGTGCGGGAAGGGCACACCAACCAGCAGATCGCCGATCTCATGGGGGTGTCGGTGAATACCATTTTAACCCATCGCTTCCATGTTCGAAAGAAACTCGGCCTGAAAAACCGAAAGGTCAACCTCAGGACCTACCTGCGCACCATGGGGAAAAATAGTGACCCGGTATCACTAATACATCCATAAACATACAATTTAAGGATTGCCGGAAGGAGCCGATATATTAGTCGGAAGGCAAAACATAACTTTGCCTTGGGAGTGATCCGGACGGTTAGACAACAGCCAGAATCTTCCCATGACAGGAGATCGCCAAGAACCGTCAATAGGAAGGCAATAGCGTCTGATCATATACCATCCACTGTAAACAACCCGATTTCCGGGCTCACGGCGGCCCCTGATTTGCCCCTTCGGACCATGACATTTGGCCGGGCAATGGAGGGCCGGCGCCGGGACCAAACCAACCCTGTAAGGAGGCACCAATGAAAAAGATTGCTACCATCATCGTGACGACCCTGTTTGTCGTGGCCGCGGCCACCGGCGCCTATGCGGAAAAAGCGCCCCAGAAAGTGTTTGACCTGGCCAATGCCAAGCTGGCCGCTGTCGGAACGGACCCGGTGGTCGTTGCCGCCGTACGGGCCGAAAACGCCAAGGGTAAGACCCTCGACCAGATCCAGGCCAAGGACAAGGAGTGGAAGGCGACGGCCGGCCTTGCGGACTACATGAAAGCCATCATGGAATCCGAATGCGGAAAACATCTGGCCGGGATTCAGAACGGCGCCCCGTACTATGCGGAAATCTTTGTCATGGACAACCAGGGGGCCAACGTGGCCATGACCGACAAGACTTCGGACTACTGGCAGGGGGATGAAGCCAAATTCACCCAGTCCTTTAACAACGGGACCGGTGCGGTTTTCGTGGACGAAGTCGAATTTGACGACAGCGCCCAGGCCTACCTGGTTCAGGTGTCGGTGCCGGTCAAGGACGGCACCACGGTGATCGGTGCCATCACCTTCGGTATCGACGTGGACAAGATCGAGTAAAAAAGGCCGTTTCCAAAGGGCATCCCCCCTCCCCTCCGGGTGGCGGGGGGGCAAAAGACCGGCAACGGGCCCAAAGTCAAACGGTAAAATGAAAGGGATATAATCATGAATTGGTTTAAGAGATTAAAGGTTGGACGGAAGCTCGGTCTCAGTTTTGCCCTGATGATTGTCATCATGGGGGGGATCTGCGCCGGCGGATTCTGGGGCCTGCAACGGATCGAAAAGGGGCTGGTGGATATCTTTGCCGTGCGGATGCCGAGCATGGATTTTCTTATCGAGACCGATCGCGACCTTCAGCAACTGCTGGTCGCAGAGCGCTCCATGGTCTTTGCCAACACCAAGTCCGACGCCTTCAAACAACTGGTGGCGGAATACGACAAGAACCTGGAGCAGGCCGCCACCCGGTGGGAAAAGTACAAAGCCCTGGCCGCCACCGAAGCGGAACAGGCCATTATTCCCCAATACGAAGAGGCGCGAAAGGGATGGCAGGCCGTTTCCAGGCGGGTGGTGGACGGTCGCGTGGCCGATACCCGAGAGGGTCGACGGGAGGCCCTGGACCTGACCCTGGGCGAGGCCAATGAAAAATTCGAGGCCATGCGCGACTACCTGGACCAATTGACCGGGATGACGCTGAAACAGGCGGAACTGGCTGAAAAGGACGCGAAGCGGACCTACCGCCAGGCCCAGGCCATTCTTGGCGGTCTGGCCGGTTTTGGTGTTCTGGTCGGCATCTTTCTGGTCTGGAGTCTCGGTCGGTCCGTGACGCTTCCGCTACGTCGGGTGATTGCCGGACTGACCGAAGCCTCGGACCAGGTCGCCTCGGGATCGGTCCAGGTCTCCATGTCCAGCCAGTCGCTGGCCGAGGGATCCTCGGAACAGGCCGCCTCCATAGAAGAGACGTCGTCGTCTTTAGAGGAGATGGCCTCCATGACCCGCCAGAATGCCGACAACGCGGTCCAGGCCGACGGACTGATGAAAGCCGCCGGCGAGGTCGTTGTCCGTGCCAATACCTCCATGGAAAACCTGGCCGGTGCCATGGAGGAAATTTCCACGGCCAGCCAGGAGACCCAGAAGATCGTCAAGACCATCGACGAGATCGCTTTTCAGACCAATCTGCTGGCCCTAAACGCTGCCGTGGAGGCGGCCCGGGCCGGTGAGGCCGGGGCCGGCTTTGCCGTGGTGGCCGACGAGGTGCGAAACCTTGCCATGCGGGCTGCCGAGGCCGCTAAAAACACCGCCGAACTCATCGAAGGGACGGTGAACCGGATTCATGAAGGCACCACCCTGGCCGGTACCACCCGGGAGGCGTTTGTCGAAGTTCGAGACAGCGCTGGAAAGGTGGGGGAACTGGTGGCTGAAATCGCTTCTGCCAGCAAAGAGCAGGCCCAGGGAATCGGTCAGATCAACACGGCGGTGACCGAGATGGATAAGGTGGTCCAGTCCAATGCGGCCAGTGCCGAGGAATCGGCCAGCGCATCGGAAGAGATGACAGCCCAGGCAGAGGAGATGAAGCGTTTCGTGGAAGAACTGGAAATGATGGTCGGATCCGTCGGGAAAAAAGAAGTGTCGAAGAAGCCTGCCCGCCGGAAACCCAGTTCCGGAAGACAGACCGAAAAACAACACATCTCCGCTGTTCCGGCGCGGCCCGGTTCCCGGATCGTCGATCCGAAACAGATCATTCCGCTGGACGACGACGACTTCAAGGACTTCTGAGATCGTCAAGTGTCAAGGAAAGGCTTTTAATACGAAGTAGAAATCCACATCCTGTGGGCGTGGTCAGAGTCAATTGCTATGCCGAGATACCGATGTTACCAGTGACTCAAGTGAACTAAAGTTTGGAGTGAGCTAAAGTTAAGGAATCCAGCCCCTTTCAGGGGAAAACCAAAGCCTGGTCCTCTGGGTCAGGATTCTTTACACGGGGTCGTTGTGCAGTGATTGAATGAGTTTTTGCATACCTGCTGCGATCACCGGCAAAAGCATCTATAGGCGGCGAAGGGGTTTCCCCTTTGCCGCTTTTTTGTGCTTTCCCCAAAGAGAAGCCCCCTTGACAAAATGAATTTCTTTCATCATCGTATCCATAACATAATCATGCAGAGTGGCGCGAGGGATCTGGCCCTATGACCGCCCGGCAACCTGACCGACAAGGTGCCACCTCCAGACCCGCAGGGGAGACATGAGGCTGTCGCGGCAAAAGGGAACAGACCTCTCCATTGTGAGAGGTTTTTTTGTTTGAAAAAAAACGAACCTTGGATTTTTAAAGAAGGAAAAAATATCATGAACGGACATTTTAACGGGTTTGCCACCCGCAGCATCCATTCCGGTATTTCGGCCAAATCCCTCTTTGTCTCCTGCGGTACCGACTGGCTTTTTCCCACAGAGCAGTCCCGGGAAATGGTCCGGGCACTGCTTTCCAAAGGCAAGGACGTCTCGCTTGTGGAAGTCGATTCACCTTACGGCCACGATGCCTTCCTTATTGTCGGATTTCCCAACTTTGGCCATTGGCGCATGCGTACCGGTCTCTTCTTCGGTGGCCGTGCGCCCAAGGCACCGGCGCTTCCCTTCGAGTGGTACGACACCCCCAACATTTGGGCAGCTAACCATTGGCGACTTCCGCCATTACTGCCGCCGGGAAGAGATTGTGATTGTCAGGGAAAACGATCTGGTGGGTCGGCGATGGCGAAACGGCCGGCTGTTCACTCCGTGGACCAATCTCTTTGCCTAGGTCGGCCTGTTTGTGATTACACGGTAACGGTTTGACCGTGGGGTCGGGTCATGGTACCCAACGAGGAGGGATCAGCCATGGCCGCCACACCAACGGGCCGGTCACACCTTGCCCGAGACACCCCTTTTTCCAGCGGTAGGGCAATGGCTGCCTTGTATTTCGAGATGAATTTTGCTGGGGGCGAAGATGGACGAACCAAACATTGTCGAGCTTTTGGAAGCTTTGAATATTCAGGCTGTCGAACGGGTGGATCCGGGAGTCTACGAGACCAAACGGATCAACTCGCAGATTTGCTTTCAATCCCTTTTCACGACTTCCCGACATGACGGCAGGTATCGAATTACCGGAACGACCTCTTTGTTTCTGAAAAATTTCTTTGTGGATGCCGAGATATTCTGGAACGACAAAACGCCAGGAAGAATCAATTCCGGGTTATGGGTCGAGACAACACCTTCGGGTGACGACTGCATGTTTGAAGCCATAGCCATGCGGACCAAGGGCAAGGATTACCTGCTGATCCAACTAAGCCGCTACGCCTTCCTTGAAAAGCGGGATCTCATCCAGAAGGGCCGGCAATTGAGCCTTTCGGCCAGGCATCTTGTCAATCGCGAAAAATCGCTTATGGCCAACCAAGAGGATCTTGAGCAACTTGTCCGGGAACGGACGAAAGACTTGTTGGCGGCCAACCGACGCCTCAAAGAGGAAATGGCTGAACGTGAAAAGCTGGAAATCAAAATGCGTCAGACCAGCAAAATGGAATCGCTGGGCACCATGGCTGGAGGGATTGCCCATGACTTCAACAACATTCTTTCCGCCGTTATCGGTTATGCGGACCTTGCCCATAGTCTTGCCAAGTCGGGATCACTTCAGCAGGGGTATCTCACTGGTGTCCTCAAAGCGGGTGAACGGGCCAAGGAACTGGTGGCCCAGATTCTTTCCTTCAGCCGGCAGACCAGCCGTGATCGTGTGCCCGTGGTGATCCGGGAAATCGTTGAAGAATGCCTGAAGATGATTCGGGCTTCCCTGCCGGCCAACATTCAAATTGTCGAGAAGCTCGATTGTGATACCGTTGTTTTGGCGGACCCAATCCAGATTCATCAGGTCCTGATGAATCTTTGCACCAATGCCGGCTACGCCATGACGCCGACGGGCGGAAGTCTGGGTGTCGAGTTGACGGATGTCTTTCTGGACGAGGCCTTCTGTCGGGTGAACGGCGACATTCGTCCGGGACCCCACCAGAAACTGTCGGTGCGAGACACGGGCAGCGGCATCCGTCCGGATGTCATTGAGCGGGTGTTCGACCCCTTTTTCACCACCAAAGAGATCGGCAAAGGAACCGGTATGGGACTGGCCGTCGCCCACGGCATCGTGAAAAGCCATCGCGGAACTATCATGGTGGAAAGCGAACAGGGTGTTGGGACGGCATTTCATGTGTTCCTGCCGACGGTCGATATCGATCCCAAAGGGGGCCGTCTCGACACGGTATCGCTGCCCAAAGGGCACGAATCGATCCTTTTTGTGGACGATGACCCCACCATTGTCGATATCGTTAAGCAGTATCTTGAACCGCTCGGCTATCGGGTCACGACCCGGGCCGGCAGCGCGGACGCACTGGCGCTGTTTGAATCGGATCCGTTCCGGTTCGACCTGATCGTCACGGATCTGACCATGCCCTATATGACCGGTGATGCGTTGGTGAGTGCCCTGCGCATGATCCGCGGCGACATTCCCGTTATCCTATGCACGGGTTTCGACCCCGTCGGTGAAGATCGGTCGCTTTTAGGCCGGGAAATCAATGCCTGCCTGAAAAAGCCGATACTGAGGAAAGAGATGGCCGAAGCGGTAAGGAAGGTGCTGGATGCAAGGGGACGGTCCTGATGTCCTGAGTTCACCGCCGGTGCCATGGGCGCCGCGTGGCAGTGGCGCTGTCTCTTGGCCCGGATGCATTCGACGGAACCGTTCATATGGTGACATGGTCTTTATGGGACCACCATTGCGCCTGTGACAGCAGGCGGGCATGGATTTTCGCGAGGCCAAACCCACAGCATCTGCGGCCCATCGAACCATTGCATATTCAGCTATTCTGAGAATCCATGCATGATTTTTACGGCTGTTTTCAGTAGCTGCCGAATCGGTGCCGGTTTGACCAAGGTGTGGAGTCTGTGCTCTTTGAAAAATCGATCATGTGTTTGGGTCATGGCGCCGGTAAAGAAGAGAACCCTTTTGGTCAGGTCCGGGATAAGCGCCACTGCCTTTTTATAGAAGTCGATGCCGTCCATTACCGGCATGTCAATGTCTGACACCACCAAGCGGTAATATTTGCTCTGAATCCGGTTGAGTCCCTCCTCCCCGTTTTGAGCGATATCGACATTGCCTTCGGCAGAAAGAACCACCTTGAGCATTTCCGCGACGGCGGGATCATCCTCGACGATTAGAATGTTCTCATCGAAGACGGTGTCCAGTTGTTTGATTTCTTTGACTTTCTGCTCCCCGTAGGCCGTCGATTCAAGGAAATGTTGGGTAAACCGTAGGTGATGCTGAAGCGCGGTGGCCACATAGCTGAACTCCCGGGCATGGCTTTTGAGGGTATTGAGAACGAACAGGAACACATCGTTCCATTCGGAAAATTCGGACTTGGCCACACAGTCGATCAGGGCTTCTTTGGTCAGTTGACCTGACTCCAGTTTTTTCAGGCCTTCATGAAAGGGTGCCACGATCCGCTCTCGCGTCTCCTGGTCGAGGGAAATGATGGCGTTGGGCAGCCCAAAGGAATCGATGTTGTTCAATGCGCTGCCCATGACATGAAAATGCCAGGCTTCATCCTCGGCCGCATGTCCCAGGAATTTCCTGAGGCTGGCATCATGGTTAAAATATTCGTAAGCCTTGTGGTAAAAATCCCCCGCCAGCTTTTCGACTTGAATGAGCCACGTGATGATTTCTTTCACCTTTGGTCTCCTGATTTTCCATGCAGAATTGGTTTGGCCCCTTCGGGCCGTCTTGGCCGAGCAGAATTCTTACGTCATGAACCGATCGGGCGCTCTGTTTGTTTTCGTGTTGACGACCCGGCCAGGCGCGATATGACCGCCACCAGCGATTCGGGCTTAAACGGTTTGGAAATATAATCGTCCATGCCGGCTTCCAGGCAACGGTCCCTATCCTCTTCCAGGGCGTTGGCCGTGACGGCGATAATGGAAATGGCCGGGTTCAGGACGCCTGAGTCCGGTTTCCGAATTTGCCGGGTGGCTTCGAGTCCGTCCATCTTCGGCATCTCCATATCCATGAGCACCACATGGTATTGGTAACGTTTTAACTGATCGATGGCCTTGAGACCGTCTTCTGCCGTATCGACATGATAACCGATCTTTTCCATCAATCGTCTGGCAATCAGACGATTCATTCGGTTGTCGTCCACGAGAAGGACTGAAATGGGGTGATCTTGCATGGTATCCGTGTCGTCGGGATTGGCCGGTCCGTTGGCTGTCGCCCCTTGAGGAAGATGGCGGGCCGAAAAAAGGGCGTCAATGATACATTCTCGCAACTTGGGCCGCTTGATCGGTTTTTGCAGCAGATAAACCTGCGTCCCTAAAGCGCTTTTCGGATCGTTTCCGACTTGCGTGCCCCGGGAAGACAAAAGGACAACCGGCGGCAAGATGCCGCTTTCAACCGCCATGGAATTTTCGATTAATTCGGACAGAATCAGGGCCGTGCCCTGAGGGTCGAAAAAGAGTAGCGCATAACACGGGTGGCGGTCGCTGACAACTGAATTGTCGTTGCGGTAAAGGTCCGGGTCTTTAACGGATACGACAAACCCCATGGCCGCCAGGTCGTTTTGAAGCTGTTCGGCGGCCACTGTTGGTTTTGAAACCACCAACACCGATCTGCCGGCCACCGATTTCGGGAAGCCGACTGTTCCGTTGGGGGCCTGTTTTGCTTTCTCCAGCCATGCGGTAAACCAGAACGTGCTTCCGACACCTTTCGTGCTTTCCAGGCCGATGCTGCCGCCCATCATGGTTGTCAACTGTCTGGAAATGGCCAGCCCTAACCCTGTTCCCCCGTATCTGCGGGAGATGGAACCGTCGGCCTGGGAGAACGAATCAAATATCCGATCCTTGATATCCGAAGCAATCCCGATGCCGGTATCGGAAACCGAAAAACGCAGCAGATGGCTCTGGGCGGTCTCCTCTTCGACGCCGATACGGATGACCACGGACCCGCTATGGGTAAACTTCACGGCGTTTGCTGCGAGGTTTAACAAAATCTGTTTCAGCCGTCCCTGGTCTGCGAAGAAACCGTCAGGCGTGGACGGTGCGATGATGGTGCCGATTTCGATCCCCTTTTCGGTGGCGGGCAGCGTCAGGGTATCGATCACGGAATTGATCATTCCATCCAGGCGGAATTCTTCCGGGGCGAGTTCCAGCTTTCCGGCCTCAATCTTGGAAAAATCGAGGATGTCATTAATGATGACGAGAAGCGATTCACCGCAGTTTCGAATGATCTCAACGTATTCGTTCTGCTCCGGTGTCAGAACGTTTTGCGACAGCAGTGCGGCGCATCCGAGCACACCATTGATCGGGGTTCGAATTTCATGGCTCATGTTGGCGAGAAATTCGCTTTTGGCCTGGTTGGCCGCTTCCGCTTTCAGCGCCAGTTGCCTGGACTCGATAATGGCTGCCTCGAGCTTTTCGTTGACCGCTGCCAGTTCGAGATTGGCGGCCCGGGTTGCCTCATTGGCCGCTTTGAGTTTCTGTTCGAGTCGGGTCAGCCGTCCGTGATCCAGGGCCAGTTCCCGGCTCTTTTGCAGGATTGATTGTTTTTCATCAAAACTGAAGCGGCTCGGGGCGATGATCAGAAGGGGGTGCTGGCTGATGAACAGGGCCTGGGCCGCGAGCACCCGTTCCCTGCCGTCCGCTCCGGTTTCCACCCATGGCCCGGAGTCGATAGGGGCGCCCTGCCCGGATGTCCAGACAGCTTCGGCATCTTTCAAAAAAGCTGCGAGAAAACCGGTCGGATCGGTTGTCTGGATGCCATGGGGGTGTCTGTCGGATATTTTGAACAGGTCGTCGAGCCATCGGGGCTGTCGCCCGATGCATTGGAAAGCGCCTGCCTGGAGTCGCTTCAGGACGGCATAGTCCAGATAAAGCAGGACCTGCGCCATGAGGTTGTCTGAGACCATGGGGTAAAACCACCGCCGTTGGATATTGAGTTGTGTGACCACTGGACGCATTGAGCAGCCAGGTCTCAACCGTTGAGCATCGCTGCCGTCAGTTCGGTAAAGGCGGCCTCGACATTTTCACCTGTCTTGGCGCTGGTCAACATCATTCGCCAGCCGTTTTCCTTCAATTGATCTAACTGTATGTCATCCATGTCCCATTCGTCCGTCAGATCCGCCTTGTTGATGAGCAGCAGAAAAGGGACGGCCCCCAATTCCTGTTCGGCCCGGTTCTGAAGGGTCAATGCCATATCGATGGTTTCCCGCCGCGTTCCGTCCGCCACCAACAGGTAGCCCGACGTTCCCCGAAGGTAGCTGCGCTGAACCCGCTGGAAATCATCCTCGCCGGCCAGATCCCAGAGAATGAGATTGACCTGGCGATTTTCAACAGTCACCTGCTTTTTGTCGATTTTGACGCCGACGGTCGTCAGGTATTTTTCCGAAAACATCCCTTTCACATAGTGCCGGACGAGACTTGTTTTGCCGACGGCAAAGGAACCCAGCATACAGATTTTCTTCTGGATCATGGTCTTTTTTCCTCGTGTTCCAGGGGAGATGGGTTGCTTTGCGTACCCGGACCCGGTTTGGTGTATTCCATATACCCTTGAACGGAACGGATCAAGCCGGTTCCGGCGGCCTGGTTTCCTCGGGTGGTTCCGATGTTTCGCCCGGTATCGGAGGCGTCTCCGTGAGTATCAGGACAAACGTTACCCGACGGGTTGTTTTTTTGGTTTTTTCACGGTCAGCGGTTGTTTCGCCGATGCCGCGACTGGTGATTTTATCGGCATCGAGGCCCCGTTTCGTCAAAAAATCGCGCACCGCATCGGCGCGTGCCTTGCTGATCCTCAGATTGACCGATTCGGCACCGCTGGAATCGGCCTGTCCGATGACGGCCAGGTGAATCGGTCTTGCGAGCGTTCGGGTCAGAGCGAATGCGGCCGACACCTGGTCGCTCAGGATTTGCAGGGTCTTGCGATGGCGGTCGTTCAACCTCGAGGTGCCCGGCGAAAAATAGAGGGTCTCGGCCTCAATGTCTGTTTTGAGCCTTTCCAGGGCGGCCAGGTCCGTGTCCGTGACCGATTGGTCCACATAATCGGAGATTCCGGGCAGGGTTGCGGCGGTCCGGCGTGCCGCCTCAATCCATTGGTGCGGGGCCTCGCCGGTGGCGGTCAACCTGCGGCCATCCATGGCCAGGGCAATCCCGGCCGGCGGGCCCATGGCCATGGAGATGTCCACGAGGTTTTGCGATTCCAGGGTAATACCGGCGGCCATGGTGGCCAGCGACCGCCTGACTGCCTGTGGCCATTGGGGCATTGATGCGCCTTCAATGACAATCCGTCCGTCAACCAGTCCCATGGCCGCTGTTTCCGGTGGCGGCGCCTGCTGGCGAAGCCGTTTTAAAACCAGATGGGGGTCAAGGGAGAAAAACGGCGCCCAGTGGTAACGGATGGCGTCCGCATCAACGCCCGTGGTTTCACGGTTCAGCCCCGGGGGCTCTGCCAACGGGTCCTTGAATCCGCGGATGTGGATGCGCCCGTCTTTTTTTTCCATGCTTGAGACCATGAGGCCCGGGTGTTCCTGGAGGGTGGCCATGATTTGCCGCATCCGTTGCCGCTCGTCCACTTCCCGGTAGAGCCATACGCCCAGAAGGATCAAAACGATGGCGAGAATGGCCCACAGAAATGGCGATGGGCGTTTTTCTTCTTTTTGAAGCTTGGTTTCAAGGCAGTCTTCGAGGTCGGGCCTGATTTCCTCAAAAACGTCTGGATCGCCCTCAAAGGCGTCGATCTCTTCGGCCTTTTTCAGATAAACCGTTTCCAGGACGTGCATCATCCGCAAACCGAAATCTGCCGGTGGGTTGCCTCGAATCACGGCGGCCATGGTCAGCCCACCATGTTGCTCAACCCGAACGATCCGGTCTCCCATCCGCAAGGTCTCCAGGGTATCTTCAATCGAGGCGCCGAAAGAGTCGCGGACAAAATCCTGAATGGCTGTCAGCATGCCCGACACCAGGTCGGGGTCTTCCATGGCGATTTCCTTGGCGACCACATGCTGAATAAGCACACCGGATTCGGTCATGATGAGCAGGACCTGTTCCACCCGGTAGACAAGCGTGTGGAGAAGGACGATTTCGGCAAAGCTTTTTCGGGTCCGTAGCGCTTCCAACCGCCATTTCAGCCCCTGAACGGAGACGCTGTGCTCCAGCATCTGGTTCAGCGACTCGATCATGCTCCACAGGGTGTTGAGAATCGATTTGCGAATGGCCGGCCCCATCACCGGAAACAGGGCTTCGCCCAGGGCCTTGCTGTCTCTTCTGATGGAGGTTCGGAGAATACTGGCAATGGTGGGAGAAAGGGCTTCGGCAATGCGATCGTCCCTGCCTGCACGGATCAGGATGGCTTCGGGCAGCACCTCGCTGACCTCTCTGGCCCTTCGGGACGTATCCGCGAGGTTTCCCTGGATCTCCCTAAGCTTGCGTTGTTCCGGCCCCAGGATCAGTTCGCGGAGTTCTTCCATGGATGCCCGGTTCTCCAGCGTTTCAGCCGGTGCGGATTCCGGTCGAGGTTCGCCATTGGACTCGGTCGGCGCTCGGTTCATCATGGATGTCCCATGCTCAAACGGGTTCGGTGCCCGGCAGTTGAAATTCGTCCTTCAGGCGCAAGGCCAGTTCCGTAAACAGATTGGCCAAGGCGGTCCGGTCGGTCTTGTCCTCCCGGAGTTCGCCGACAGCCCTGTCCATGGTTACGTTGAGTTCATCGAACCGACGACGGATCTCTTCGAGAAGGTCTTTGGACTGTTTCAGAATCTGGTCCTGAAGATCTCTTTGATTGTCCGTCATTTTGTTTCCTAGTTGCTGGGTTTTCTTCTCGAACCCTTTTTCCAGGGCCGAAGAGGCCTGGGCCAGTTTTTCCACGGCATCCGATCGCGCCTCGCCTTCGTTTCTGAGATCTTCGGCCAGCGACGCCACTTCTTTTTTGATATAGGTTTCCAGGGAATCAATCATTCGCTGGGTCTCGTTGCGAAGCTCGGCCAGCTGACGGTTGAACTTGTCGTCCATCTGGGCGATTCGTTGATCGAATTGCCGCGTCTGGGCCCCGAAAAGGATGTCCCGCACCTTATCGATGCTTTGATCTTCGCTCCCCTCGATCACGGTGGCGGGCGGCTGGTTTTTCGGATTGGCTTTCTTTTTCATGCACTACCTCCTCGTGTCTTGGTATCGGGCTGGACCGGCTCGGTTTGAGTCATATAAATATTGAACTTTACTACATACGAGGTTTCTTTGCAAATTCATAGAGTTCAAACGGATATGCTGTCCCTTTTCTTGACTTGGCCCCGTCCCTGTGGCACCTTGACACAACCCGGGATTGCGCCTCCGTGAGCCCAACCATGGCGCCCACCCGACCCGCAACTGAGGGGGAGAGAGAGAGCCATGGACGAAACATTTCGACAGTTGATTGTCTCCATGAACATGGGTGCCATCTCCTTTGATGCCGACCTTCAGATGATAGAGTTCTGCTACATGCCCGAAGGGGTTCAATCGGTTCTCGGCCGATTCCGCCCGAAGACATCTCTGTCCAGATTATTTCCTGAATTCGTCGGCAGTGAAGATGCCCTCAGACAGATCCTTGCTGACAGCCGGTCCGATTTCCGAATGGACAATGTCAACCGTGAAGACGACAGCGGGCGGTTGACTTATTGGGACCTTCTGGTCCTCCCCGATGCCGATACGGGAAAAGGCCTTCTTTTGATCCGGGACGTTACCAGCCGTGCACGGATGCTTCAGGAACTCAACCAACGACGTTATGATGCCTTGCTCTATGAGGGGCGCCTGAAACAGCGGGATATGGTATCCGACCACCGGCTGCTGGGCAAATCTCCGGCGATGGAGACACTGCGTGGCACCATCGATAAGCTGGGTCGGGTTCCGTCAGCCACTGTTTTGCTCCAGGGTGAAACCGGTACGGGAAAGAGCCATGTGGCCAGGGTCATCCATTTACGTTCCTGTTCCCCGGGTGCGCCCTTTGTGGATGTCAATTGCGCAGCTCTGCCCGAAAACCTCATCGAAGCCGAACTTTTCGGATCTGAAAAAGGCGCCTTCACCCACGCCACCCAAACAAGAAAAGGGCTATTGGAGGAGGCCGAGGGCGGGACCCTCTTTCTGGACGAAATCGGTGAACTGCCTTTCGGCCTTCAGGCCAAACTGCTGACGGTCATCGAGTCCAAGAAACTTCGCCGGCTGGGAAGCAATGCACGGATCGTCTTTCGTGCCCGGATCATTGCCGCCACCAACCGGAATCTTGCCGAGGAGATTCAGGCCCGGCGATTTCGACAGGATTTGTTCTTTCGGCTCAACGTGGCCCCCCTCACCCTGCCGCCGCTACGCGAACTGCGCGGGGACATTCTGCTGCTCGCCGAGCATTTCATCCACATTTTCAATGTCGAATTCAAAAAACGCGTGACCGGACTCACCCGGGAGGCTGAAAAAAGCCTGATGTCCCACCCGTGGCCGGGCAATGTCCGGGAACTGAGCAACTGTATCGAGCGGGCCATGATCTTTGCCGAAGACGGCCCCATCGGATCGGCCGAGTTGATGTTGATGCCGCCGGCCCAGAATGCCGATCTGTCAACCCAATGGCAACTGCCCCCGGCCGGTGTCGCATTGGAGGAAGTCGAGCGCCGCCTGATCCAGTCCGCCCTCGAACAAACCCGGGGAAACAAGACCCGTGCCGCCGCGCTTCTTGGCCTGACACGGGACACCTTGCGATACCGGTTGGAAAAATTCGGTATCGATTGAGATCCGGTTCCGCCCCACTCAGGCCCTTTCTTGTCGTTTGGTTGCCAGGTTGCAAGATAGATCCTGCTGTGGTGCCGTTCATGCGGGGGATATCCCCCACTGCTGGTGCATATCCCTTGTCCGCCCTGCCCGGTTCCGATTTCGGCCTCCCTTTCATAGATATAAAAATATAAATAATTATAGAAAGTTATTATACGTTTTCCGTTGATTTTCAATTTCGGCATGTATCTTGATTTGTGTGTGGCAAGTCAAACGAACAACCGGATACGGAATAGACGGAGGATTTATGAACTTGACGATTTTTACAATAACGGGAGTTGGCGTGCTTGCAGCGGCCGTGCTGGTTTATGGATGGATCGTCACAGTGAACAGGAACCATACCGGTAGTCTGATCCGTTGGGTTCGAGTGGGCGATTTTCTACGCTATGGAGACGATATGGTCCGGGTGGAGCGCCTTTCGGCGTCCAAAGCGCTGGTCCGATCTCCTGAAAACCGCATATTTTATGTCAGTGTATGGAAACTTGTCTCCCAGAATTTGGGCGTGTTCATTCGCCTGTGAATATCCTTTGCAGAAACTGAAGGTTTTTCCAGAACGGGTGGAAGAATTGTAAGGCCGGCTGCCAAGGATCAATTGACCAAGGACCGAAAGCGTGATACCCCCATGGAGGTATTCCCCCCCCCTCTGTGCGCAGGTATGCTGTCTAAGTGTTTGACCCTGCTTCCTGATTCAAGGGGAATTCGCTTTGTGCAACGGGCCGGGATGACCGTGCATGCAAAAGGAGACCCATGGAACTGTCAAGTATAGCCAACATCGTTGCATGGATCGGCGGTACGATCTTCACCTACATCTATGTGGTGAGCATCGGCAATCTTCGGGACGACGGAAAAGGTTGGTTTGACGCCCTGATCCGGAAAAACCCCATGCTCCTGTTCGGCTTCATGGGTATCCTGACCCTGGTCTGCCTGATGGTCTACTGATGATACACTGCCATTTAATTCGAAGTCGAAATCCACGTCTTTTGGGCGTGGTCAGAGTCCATTGGCTATGCCGTTCCATTGGCCGGAAAATGCCTAAAATGCACTAATCCGCCAGAGGCGGACAAGAAGTGTGAAATGCCTAATCCGCCAAAAAAGGCGGACAAGAGTTGTGGAGCCGCTTCGCTCCGGCTTTTTAAGCTAAGATATGGCAGAATTCCTTCATTTTAGGCAATTTAGGCATTTCGAACTGGAAGTGAAGTATCGCCGCCCCTTCCAGGGGCAACCCAAAGTCTGGTCCCCTGGGCCAGGATTCTTTACATCTTGTACCCCAGGGGGGCCTTGGGTCAGATCAGCCGCTTGCAGTAGATCACCTTGCCGTCTCCAGGGGCGTAGAAATCCTTGAGGACGCTTTCCAGTCGATAGCCCTGGTTTTCGTAGAAAGCCCGCGTGCTGGCGTATTGCATCCGCTGGGAGGTGTCCACGTAGATGCGGCTGCCGCCGGCAGCTTTGATTCGTCGTTCGGTTTCGGTAATCAGTCGGCGTCCCAGGCCTCGCCCCTGGAAGTCCGGGTGGACGGCAATCCAGTAAAGGTCGTAGCTGGACACCGTGCAGGGGATGAGTCCAAAGCAGGCATAACCTGCCAGCCGGCCGTAGTGGTCGGCCATGACAAAATGGTAGCCGCTGGCATCGCCTTTTTCCAATCGTTCATCGACCAGTTCTTTGGCGACGTCGATTTCTTCGGGGTTGAAGAAGCCGGTAATCTCCACGAGGCGGTAAACCCGTTCGCTGTCGGCGGGTTCCAGCACCTCCCGCATGGTTACCCCGTGGATGCGGTTGGGGGGCGTTCGTCGGCTGGCAATCCACTGAAGATTGCCTTCCACCATGCCGCTGAAAAAAGACAAGGCATTTTTGCCCAGTGTCTGCGTGCGGTAGCCACCCTCCTGAATGACCACGTTGGGCAGGCCCATGGCGCCGATCATTCGGCCGTTTTCGGCAAAGTCCTTCACCTTGAGCGACCAGGTACCGGTGGGATCACCCTTGGCGGTGTCCAGCCCCAGCCCGATGATAAGAAACTGTGGTTTGAACTGCTCGATCCGGGTGATGGCGCGAGAAAGCGCCTTTCGATACTTTTCGCCGTCGATGGCCTCGGGCAGCGGGATGTTGAGGTTGAATCCTTCTCCTTCCCCGTCGCCTCGTTCGTCTTCGAAGCCGCAGAAGTAGGGGTAGGCAAAGCGCGGGTGCCCGTGAATGGACACGGTGAGAACATCGCTGCGGCGGTAGAAGATCTCCTGCCCGCCGTTGCCGTGGTGGTAGTCGATGTCCAGGATGGCCACCTTGCCGTGGTTGCAGAGGTACTGGGCGGCGATGGCGTTGTTGTTGAAGTAGCAAAATCCGCCAAAGGAGCGGCTCTCCGCGTGGTGCCCCGGCGGGCGGATCAGGGCGTAGGCGATGCGGCGGCCTTCGAGAATCTCCTTGGCTGCGGTCAGCGCGCAATCGACGCTGCGGCGGGCCGCCGGGAAAGCGTTGGCGTTGATGGGGGTGAAGGTGTCGATGCAGTAGTAGCCCGAGAGGACCGACGGCTCCTTGGGCGGCCGGGTTTTGTTGCGGATCGGGAAGATATAGGGGTACAAAGACTTTCCGGCAGGCACTTCGGCGCAGGCGCGTTTGAGATAGCTGACAAAATCGGTGTCGTGAACCGAGTGAAGGTGCTTGTCCGGAAAAGGGCGGACCTTGATCCGGGTGAACAGGCCGCTGGGTTCAATGGTGTCTAAAATGCTCTTCACCCGCACGGGCGATTCCACGTAGCCCCGTTCATTGACGTGGTGAATATCGTGACGATCGTTGACGATGAGTGCGATCTGCTCATCGGAGCGGCTTTCCACGGCCGCAATAACCGCTTCGGGCTTGACATAGCGAAAGTCCCGCAAGCGTACCGGGTCGTCTTTGAAGCTCGTGACCACCCGCTCCACATATTCCTGGGGGCAGTAATCCGCATACTTGCGCTCGAGGATGGCGCGTACCACCTGTCGGGCATGGTTTTTCCGCAGTGGTTTGTCGGTGCTCAGACCGTCGTAGACCAGATGCGGCATGCACGTGTCGTCCGGCTTGACCGGCGATTCGTAGGCGGTACCGATGATGGGCCGGGCGCCGTAGCGTTCGTAAAATCTGAGCCGGGCACGGTTTTGTTTGAGTTCTTCCGAATGGGGGCACCGGCTGTCATCGTCCGGCAGGCACTCGTAGAAAAGGCCCTCGGTATTGAGGGCGGCGGCTTCCCGTCGCACGCGGTCGTAAAGTGCGCCGCCGATGCCGGCCCCGCCCCGGATGAGAGCCGTGGCGATCCAGTCCAGGTAGGTGAAGCGGATTTCCGGTTCGTGGAGCAGGGTGGCAAACCCCTGCACCTTCCCCTTTATGCTTTCAGCCACGAACAGGACGGTGCGAAACCGGTGCTTCAAAGGGTTGCGAAGTTTTTCGGGCAGCAGGTCGATCTCTTTTTCGGAGACGGCGGAGAACCGGCTGCGCAGGATTTCCTGAACCTGCGCCAGGGTACCCTTGTTCCGGGGAAGTACGTTGTCGTAAATGCGTCGAATACGCAGCATGGGGTTGCTTCCTTTGAGCTCGATCCGGTAATCCACGTCCATCGGGCGTGGTCGGAGAAAACGGGCGATGCCGATAGAATCGCCGGCAAATGCCTAAAGTCGATGAATCCGAGAATCGTCCAAATTTACCACAAAGGCATCGGCCAGGATGCGTCCGATGGCCTGGCTGTAGTCGATGCCGCCGCGATTCAGGGCCGCGGCAAAGCCGGCATCGGCGGACAGGCAGGGATTGGCGTTGACCTCCAGCACCCATGGGCGTCCTGCCCGATCCACCCGGAAATCGACCCTGGCGTATCCGGACAGGTCGAAATGGCGCCAACAGCCCAGAGCCGTCTCTTTCAGGGCGGCCAGCAGGACCCGGTCCGAATCGTCGAAATCAAAAGAGCGGGGGGTGTGGTGATAGGCCCATGCTGTCTCGTCCCATTTGGCCCGGTAATCGACGATGCGGGGTCTGTCGTCTTCGTATCCTTCAAAAAGGATCTCCGCCGGGGGCAGCACTTCGGGCTCCTTGCGGCCGGCGAGGATCGACAGGTTGAACTCCCGGCCGTCGATGAAGTGCTCGGCAAAGCAGGCGCCGCCGAGTCTGGTTGCCCGTTGGGGAAGGATGGCCAGGACGTCGGCCCCGGCCCCGGTGATGATGCTTTGCTCATCCAAACCGATAGAGGCGTGCTCCCAGACCGATTTGACGATCCAGGACCTTTTGAGGTCGCCGTTGCCGGGCGCCGTCTCCCCGTTGCCGGGCCAGGGGCCGATCCATGCGGGGGTGGCGATGCCGGCGGCGGTCATCCATTGTTTGGCCAGTGCCTTGTTGGAGGTGAGCATCATGGCTTCCGTCCGGGCGCCGGTATAGGCCATGCCCATGGCGTCGAGGCAGGCGGGGGCCAGATGGATGAGCCGGCCCTTTCCACCGATGGATTCGACCAGGTTGAATGCGAGATCGGCCCCCCACCCCACGAGGTCTCGTTGCAGGGTGGACAGATCCAGGGTGCAGAAAAAGCGTCGCACCTCGTGGCCAAGAACGGCCATGGCCTCCTCCACCGCGTCGGCCTGGGCGATGACATCTTTTGCGTCGGCAGCGTCCGCGTCTGCCACGGCGTCGTGAACGATGGCGACTTTCATGGGTTGACCTTTGCCACGCGCTCGGCCGCCGAGGCGATGATCCGGCCGATCAGATCCCGGTAAGCGACCCCGAGGTGTTTGCAGATGATGGGCAGGTCCGAGTGGTCGGGGTGAATGCCTGCCAGGGGGTTGACCTCCATGAACAGGGGATGGCCGTCGGCGTCACAGCGCAGGTCGATGCGGCCGGCATCCCTGCAGCCCAGGGCGCGCCAGGCCAAAAGGGCGACGGTTTCGGCCTCGGCCGCCACCGGATCCGTCTCCGGACGGGCCAGTTCATAGCTCACCCGGGATTCGAACTCTTCCTTGTTGATGTAGGAATAGACCCCTTGTTCCGCCGTTTCCAGCAGGTGCACTTCGATCGAGCCCAAGACCCTGGCATCGCGGCCCGTGCCGAGGATGCCCGTGGTGAATTCCCGGCCGGGCAGGTAGGACTCGACAAGGACCGGTTGCCGGTAGGTGCTCACCAGGAGCAGGCAGGCCGCCTCCAGGCCGGCCCGTTCCCGGACGATGGAGGCGGGCGTGATGCCTTTGCCGGTCCCTTCGGCCACGGGCTTGACGAAAAAAGGGGGCAAAAAATGGACGGCTTCGAGGTCTGCGGCCGTTTCGACCACGGCAAAGTCGGCGGTGGGAACCCCGGCGTCCCGGACCACCCGCTTGGTCATGCCTTTGTGCAGGGTGAGACTCATCACCAGGGGGTCGGAAAACGTATAGGGGATCCGGTACATGTCCAGCAAGGCCGGCACCTGGGCTTCACGGCCGATGCCGTGCATGCCTTCGGCGATGTTGAAGACCAGGTCCCAGCGCCGACCGGCTGTCAGGGCCGCTGCCAGTTGCCGTCCGTTGCCGATGCGTTCGGTGCGGTGGCCGAAGGAGGCAATGGCCCCTTCGAGGGCCACCACGGTCTCATCGCGGTCGAACTCGGCGGTCTCTTCTTCTGAAAAACCTTCCGCTATGTACTCAGCGCGAAGGTCGTAGGTCAATCCGATTGTCATGGTGGTCATGGTTTCATCCTTTGGCCGGTCCAACAAGGATCGGGGAACGCGACCTGCCGCAACGGGCGCGTTCCCCGACCGAATAGGGTTTGGGTCTGGTTTAACCGTTTGAGGCGTCGCCGGATTCCGGGTAGCGGTACAGGTTGTTTTCGTAATTTCGAAGCACCAGCGCGTCTTTTTCCCGTCCGACCACGTAATCGGGAAGGAGCGGGATTTTACCGCCGCCGCCCGGGGCATCGATCACGTAGGCGGGCACGGCATAGCCGCTGGTGTGGCCCCGCAGGCCGCGAATGATTTCCAAACCCTTGGCGACCGGGGTCCGGAAATGGGCCGAGCCCACGATGGGGTCGCATTGGTAAAGGTAATAGGGCCGGACCCGGACTTTTAGCAGGCCATGGAACAGTTGTTTCATGGTCTCCACGGAGTCGTTGATGCCGGCCAGCAGAACGGTCTGGCTGCCCAGCGGAATGCCGGCATCGGCCAGTCGAACGCAGGCCGACCGGGCCTCGGGGGTCAACTCGTCGGGATGGGTGACGTGAATGCTCATCCACAGCGGGTGGTATCGCCGGAGCATACGCGTCAGGGGTAGGGTGATGCGATGGGGGAGCACCATGGGAATCTTGGTGCCGATCCGGATCATCTCCACATGGGGAATACGGCGGAGCCGGGAGAGCAGGTATTCCAGTTTTGCGTCGGGAAGGGTCAGCGGATCGCCTCCGGACAAAAGGACGTCGCGAATGGCCGGCGTCGCTTCGATGTAGGCGATGGCAGCATCCCACCGGGCCTGCTGATTGCCCTGGCCGCAGCTCTTTCCCACCATCCGCGAACGCGTGCAGTAGCGGCAGTAAGTGGAACAAAAATCGGTGGCCAGAAACAGCGCGCGGTCCGGGTATCGGTGTACCAGGCCCGGCACCGGGCTGTCGTGTTCTTCCCCCAGCGGATCGATGGCTTCACCGGGAGCGAATCGGTTTTCGGCCACGGTCGGCACCACGGCGCGACGCAGGGCCTGGCCGCTATCGTGTTTATCCAAGAGGCTGGCGTAATAGGGGGTGATGGCCAGCGGCAGGGCATGGCCGGCATCGCTCAGGGCCGATCGTTCGTCGTCCGACAGGCGCAGGGTCTGCTCCAGTCCCTTGAGGGTGGTGATGCGGTTTCGAAGCTGCCAGTGCCAGTTGTTCCACTGGATACCGGTGACCTGGGGGAAACATCGTTTCCGGAATTCGATGGTGCGATCGGAGGTTTCCGCCGCCGGGACGGCCGTTTCCGCCGGGAAGCGCTTGAGGGTGCGACCTCCGGACCTGAAAAGGGGTCGCCTATGGAGGGATGGCGATAGTTTTGTTTCGTGTCTGCTGTTGGGTGTCGTCGCAATGCTTGGAGGCTCGACGTCTTCCTCCATACAGAGTTCTTCTTTCATGTGCTATTTTACCTCCCTGTGTATCCTTAGTATTTCGGGGTGTGATCATGGATCCGGTATTTTGATGGTTTACACTATCAATAGGCATGCCAGGTTGAAAAAATTAATGAATACAGGTAGATGTAATGCCAATGCCTCGTTGTGCGGCCGGGGGGGCGAAAAAACCGGAACCGAAAATTCTGGTATATTGCAGCTTTTGCGGAAGAGGGGGAGGCCCGTGGGCGTCGAAATGGAAAAAAACCGTTCCTCTGGATAGATAACATAAAGATTCTAAAGGATAAATGAAAAATTGAGGCTATTGGGGCGAAAGGGGCGGGGGCGCGTGAGGAACCGGCTGACGGCCGGTTTGGTTTGTGGCCAATCGGTCGGATGGGTGGATAAAGGGGATAGAATTATTTAAGAGACTGAAAATATAATATATTTTTATTTAAGAGGGTGCAAAATCAAGAAACGGGGGTTCCAATTCACGCAAAAACCGGAATCGGAATATCTGATGGAAAATTTTGCGCCATGTTGGACTTGACGCTCTTTTTGTTCTATTTTAACAAAGTTGGTCGTTGACCCCGCATCGGACAACACGGTGCATTTCCCTATTTTGAGGTTTTGCCATGTTCAGCCATCTTGATCCGCTCCTTCTGGCCCGCGTCCAGTTCGCCTTTACCATTTCCTACCACATTGTCTTTCCGGCCTTTACCATCGGCCTGGCCAGTTGGCTGGCCGTGCTGGAATGGCGATGGCTCCGGACCGGCAACCCCGTCTTTGCCGAGGTCTACCGCATGTGGGTCAAGATCTTTGCCGTGGCCTTCGGTATGGGGGTGGTCTCCGGGGTGGTGATGTCCTTTCAATTCGGCACCAACTGGTCGGCCTTTGCCGATGCCGGCGGCAATGTGCTGGGGCCGCTTCTGGGCTACGAGGTCCTGACCGCCTTTTTCCTGGAAGCCTCTTTTCTCGGCGTGATGCTCTTTGGCTGGAACCGTGTCAGCCCCCGCATGCATTTTGCCGCCACGGTCATCGTGGCCACGGGTACCCTGATCAGCGCCTTCTGGATCCTTTCGGCCAACAGCTGGATGCAGACCCCGGCCGGATTTGAAATCGGCGCCGACGGTCTGCTCTACCCCACCGACTGGCTGGCCCTGATCTTCAACCCCTCCTTTCCCTATCGCTTTGTCCACATGGTCGTTGCCACCTACCTCACCACGGCCTTTGTCGTGGCCGGCATCGGTGGTTTCTACCTGTGGCGGGGACGCCATCTGCCCCAAGCCCGGGTCATGTTCGGCATGGCCATGATCATGGCTGTTTTTGTGGCACCGGCCCAGCTCTTGGTCGGTGACATGCACGGCCTGAACACCTTTGCCCACCAGCCGGCCAAGGTGGCGGCCATGGAGGGGCTTTGGGAAACCGAACGCGGCGCGCCGCTGAAACTCTTCGGGTGGCCGGACCAGGAGGCCGAAACCACCCGGTTTGCCGTGGAGATTCCCAAGCTCTCCAGCCTCATCCTCACCCACAGCCTCGACGGCGAGGTCCGGGGACTCAAGGAATGGCCCCGAGGCGACCGTCCGCCGGTGGCCTGGGTTTTCTGGTGTTTTCGCATCATGGTGGGGTTGGGGATGCTGATGATCCTTACCGGCGTGATGGCCGTTTTTCTCCACTGGCGAAAGCGGCTGTTCGATACACGGTGGTTCCAGTACTGGTGCATGGCCCTGTCCCCGGCCGGGTTCATTTCGGTTTTGGCCGGATGGTTCGTCACCGAGGTCGGCCGCCAGCCCTGGGTGGTCTACGGCGTGATGCGCACGGCCGACGCTGTCTCTCCGGTTCCCGGCGGCACGGTCGCCATCTCCCTTTCGGCCTTTGTGCTCACCTATGCCTTTGTCTTCAGCGCCGGCAGCTATTATATCATCCGGCTCATTGCCAAGGGGCCGGTCGGTGAGGATGCGATCTACGGTGCCCACGGGCTCAAGGCTCCCCCGTTGGCCACTGCCATGGTTTCGGAGAAAGGAGGCCGGCATGTTTAATCTTGAAGCGATCGTGGATCTTCCATTGATCTGGTTTGGCCTGATCATGACGGCCGTGCTCCTTTACGTCATTTTAGACGGATTTGACCTGGGGATCGGTGTGCTCTTTCCCTTTGCGCCCTCGGATCAATGCCGGGACCGGATGATGAACTCCATCGCTCCCTTCTGGGACGGCAACGAGACCTGGCTCGTGATGGGCGGCGGCGGACTATTTGCCGCTTTCCCTCTGGCATACGCCGTGTTGATGCCGGCCCTGTATATTCCGGTGACCATCATGCTCCTGGGGCTGATCTTCAGGGGCGTGGCCTTTGAGTTCCGGTTCAAAGCCGTGACCTCCCGCAGGCTGTGGGACTATGCCTTTCATTTCGGTTCCCTGGTGGCCGTCTTCATGCAGGGAGCGATCCTCGGGGCCGTGGTCCAGGGGGTGGCGGTGGAGGGGAGACGTTTTGCCGGCGGCCCCTTTGACTGGCTCAACGCTTACAGCGTCATGACCGGGCTGGCCCTGATCTTTGGCTACGCCTTGCTGGCCGCCACCTGGCTGATCATGAAGACCGAAGACGTCACCCAGGCCTGGGCCAGAAAGGTCGCTGCCTATGTGCTCGGCTATGTGGGGCTTTTTCTGGCCATTGTCAGCATCAGCATGCCGGTGATGAACGCCGACGTGGCCCGGCTCTGGTTCAGCTTGCCCAACCTCTTTTACCTCGCCCCGGTCCCGTTGGTGACCGCCATCTTGTTCGTGCTGATCTGGCGCCATCTTCGCATGGGGAGTGAATACCGCCCCTTTTTCCTGAGCATCGGCATTTTCTTGATGGGCTACATTGGCCTCGGCATCAGCCTGTGGCCCTGGATCGTCCCCTTTGCCATTACTTTCCGTCAGGCCGCGGCAGCCCCCCAGTCCCAGTCCCTGCTCCTGGTGGGCACGGTGGTGATGCTTCCCGTGGTGCTCGCCTACACCGGGTACTGCTATTATCTCTTCCGGGGAAAGGCCTCCCATGAGAGCGCTTACTGAAACCGGCCGCCAGTGGTTGTGGTTCGTGGTTTTGTGGTGCACCGGCCTGGCCGCCACGGCCCTGCTGGCCTCGGCGGTCCGGTGGATTCTAAGCTGCTGAGCTTTAGACCCGAGTTGAGCGATTGTCGAGATCGACTTGTGGTAACTGTTCACGGAGTTGAAAGGATACGAAGTTCCAACCCCTCGCACGGTAAGCGTTTACAGGGTGCCGTAGATGCGAGGCGCCGGGCATGCAGACGGTCTCTATTGTACTTCAAATGCCCGGGAACAAAGTCACGCCTCGGCGTGATGCCCTGTGAACGCTTATGACTTGTGTATTTGTGCCACTGACATATAATGGTTCGTATTGTTACGGTCTATCGCCCGCCCTCATCCGTTATTCTATTTTTGTTGCTGAACGCGCGACGCGCTGGCTGCAATCCTTGACCTGACCGTTGCATTGGGAGGTCGAAGTGAATTTTTTCCGCCTTTCCGGATTGATCATCGCCGTCCTGTTGTCCTCGGTCTGTCTGCCCGCAACCGCCGGGGCCGATCCGTCGGCGGTCAGGCTGGCGGTTCCGGCCGAGGCCAAGCCGGGATCCATCATTACCGTGCGGGTCTTTGTGACCCATGAGGGGAACAATTTCTTTCACTTCACCGACTGGGTCTTTGTCGCCGTCGGTGAAACGGAGATCGGGCGCTGGGAATTTGCGGCGGACCGCCGGCCGGAAGACGAAAATTTCACCCGGGAGATCACCTACACGGTTCAGGGCGCAACCACGTTTCATGCCCAGGCCCACTGCAACATTCACGGCAGCGCCGGTCCGGCTGAGGCCACGGTCCGGACACCCGCGCTGACGGTTTCGGCCGCGGCCCCACCGTCAGCGGTGGGGGGCGAAACAGGCCGCTCCGGGCCGACGCCGCCAGCGTCGGGCGGTCGTCGGGGGCTGGGGCTCGTGGTGCTGGCACTGGGAATCGTCAACCTGCTTCTTGCGGGGTTTCAGGTCGCCTCGGGCCGGCGGTGGATACCCGTGAAAATACCCGTCCACCGACGCACGGGTCAGCTCCTGGCGGTGCTGGCCCTGATCCACGGCCTTCTGGCGATTTTTCTCAACAGTTGAAACCTTGAAAGTTGACAGACCCGTAAAAACTCCATTTTTTACCACGCAGGACACGAAGCACACGAAGGGTTATAATAATACATAATGATTTCAGCTTCGTGTGCTTCGTGCTCTTCGTGGTGAATGAAAAAATTGGCATGTTTGTGACTTTTTACGAAAGCATCAAAGTTGGCTGGCCCACACGGATCGGCAATGGCGACCCATCTGGCTTCAGGGGCAAACCAACGTCTGGCTTTTCAACTCCGGGGTCTTTGTTTTCAAGCGACTCAGGTCAGGTAACCAACTAAAGGTAAGGAGGCAAACCATGAGAATTCTGAAAATGTGGACGGGTGCAGGGATTTTGGTGCTGGCGGTGGCCGGGCTTTTGTGGGCCGGCGGCGTGCTGCCTGTGGCGGATGGAAGTCCCCAGCAGGTGGTGGCGGCCCGGAAGGCGATGATGCAGGCCATAAAGCTCAACCTGGGCGACATCGGGAAAAAGTTTGAAGCCGGCACCCTGGCCGATATTGCGGCCAACGCCGCTTCGGTGGAGGTCATGGGAAGAGTGATGCCGCCCCTGTACCGGGAAAAGCACGAAAGCGCCTATACGGGAAAGGGGAAGTATTTCACCGGGGCGGCTCCAGCCGATTTCGAGGCTGCCGCGGAAACGTTCCGCGCCGCCGCCCAGAAGGTCAACGACGGTGCCGCTGCCGGGGACAAGGCGGCAGTTGCGGCTGGGGTGGGAGAGGTCCAGGCAAGCTGCGGTGCCTGCCACAAGGCCTATCGCGGCGCGTTTTAACTTGAACGGCCAACCATTGATGGGATCGTAAAAAAAATCCAAATTTACCACAAAGGCACAACGGGCACAAAGTTAACACTTCGAATTCAATTCTCTTCTTTGAGCCCGTTGTGCCTTCGCGGTTTAAGCGGACGTTTTACAGGACCCGGTAGACGAAGACCTGATGCATCAGGTCCGGATCCTCCAACGGCAGACCGGGAAACGGACGGGTCCGGGCTACCTGGGTCCATTTTTTTGCAGTTTCCAGCCCCTCCAATTTTTCCTTGAAGTCGCCCTCTTCATAGAGGCGTTCCATGAGGCTGAAGACAATGTGACCGCCGGGCCTGACGATCCGGACCAGTTCGTCGAAAGCGGATGCCGGGGCGTGACCCGCGGTGAAAACACCGATGGACTGACAGGCCCCGAAGTGGTTGTCGGCAAAATCGAGTTTTTCGCCCAGCACCATTTCCCGCAATTCGGTATATACCCCCCGAGCGGCTGCCCGGGCCAGCATTCCTTTGGACAGGTCGATGGCCACCTGGCCTTGGTATCCCAAAATGTCGAGCATTTCTCCCATCAGCCCGGTTCCGGTGCCGGCATCAAGAAACGGCCCGGTATCCGGGGCCACATAGCGGCCGAACAGGCATGACGCCACGGCTGGAATCTGATAGCCGAAGCCGGTCACATGGGCGTCGTATTTATCCGACCATTGGTCGTAAGCTTCTTTTAGGGCACGGTTGTCACTGGCTGAGTAAACCTGTTCGAGATACTTACTGCTTTCATTTTCCGGCATTTGATCTCCTTTTTTGCTGTAATTTTAGCACCGATACGCCAAGGCAGAGGCGCCCATTGTTTCAGCTGCCTTGGGTTAAGTCAACCGACGCCGCCCGTCACAAAAGCTATCGTGGCAAGTTTTAATCTCAGGCATAGCCCAGTTCGGCCAGCCGCTCCTCGCCGATGCCGAGGAAATGGGCCACCTCGTGGGCCACGGTGATTTCGATCTCGTCTTCGAGTTCTTCGATGGTGCGGCAGAACTGTTCCAGGGGTTCGCGGAAGATCAGGATTTCGTCGGGGTACAGGGGTGGCTCGGTGGCCGAGCGCTGGGGCAGGGGGATGCCGGTGTAGAGTCCGAAGAGCGTCTCGTCCGGTTCGAACCCCATCTCCGCCAGCAGGTCAGCGGAAGGGCGGTTTTCCACGATGACGGCCAGGTTCTCCATTCGGGCGCGGATTTCCTCCGGAAGACGGGAGATGGCCTGCTCTACGGCCTGTTCGAACTGTTCTCGGGTCAGTTTCATGGTCGGTCTCCGGGGTGTAAGGGGCGGCGGTCGCACCGGGACGTCTTTTGGAGGATACCGGTACGATTATAGCACAGCCAGATCGACCAAGAGAGAGACTGTTTTTTTACAAAATGTAACCGGAATGGATTCCGGGCCGACTTTACCCCCATAGCAGCCCGTGGATAAACAGGGATCAGGCTGTCTGAGCAAGGCGCGGCCGAATTCGAAACGCGCAGTCACGCCAAGGCGTGATGAACATTTTTCCTAAACTGAGCGTTTAAAATTTCGAAATAGAGTATAAGTAAACGATATTAAAAGATAAAAATCCTATTTTGTCTTTCGAAATTTAAAACCCTTTGGGATTGCCGATCTAACCGCACCTACAGCGTCAGATGCCTTCCCGCATAAAGAACTATAGCGGAAAAACATCTTCCTTGTATCTGCGGCAACACGCCAAAGGCGGGCAAGCCTCGACAATCGCTCAACTTAGGTTTTAGAAAAGGCCGCAACGCCGCATGGCGGCCGCGGACGCAGTTTGTCCAAAGGCTGACAGCCCATCTGGGCGAACAAGAAGGGAGTGTTCCGGGAACATGAATCGAGCACATCAACCGAAATGCCGTTTCAAGGGCTACTGCCTGTGGCCGGCGCTTTTTCTGCTGGCCCTTGCCGGCTGCGCGGCGGTGGGTCCGGACTACAGCGTCCCGGACATGACGGTTCCGGCCGCCTGGAACACCGCTGCTGTTGGTGGGCTGGCCACCGGTGAAAACGATTCGGCTGTCCTGGCCCGATGGTGGGAGACCATTGATGACCCGATCCTTACCGCCTTGATCCGGAAGGCCGCGTCTCAAAACCTGGACGTGAAACAGGCCCTGGCCGGCATTCGAAAAGCCAGGGCTCAGCGCATGGGCAGCCGGGCGGACCGTTTCCCTGCCGTTGATGCCACCGGTTCGATCAGAAAAAGCGGCACCGACACCGGTGAATCGGAGCTTTATTCGACGGGTTTCGACGCCTCCTGGGAGATCGACATCTTCGGCGGTGTGCGGCGTTCCGTGGAGGCGTCCCAGGCGGATCTTGAAGCCAGCCGGGAGAAGCTCAACGATGTCATGGTGTCGCTCCTGGCCGAAGTGGCCGTGAGCTACATCGATCTGCGGACCGACCAGGCCCGCCTGGCGGTGGTGGAAGCCCGGGTGGCGGCCCAGCAGCAGACCTTTGAACTGGTCGACGCCGCTTACCGGGCCGGTTCCGGCGATGCCCTGGCGGCCGAACAGGCCCGCACCAGCCTGCAAAGCGCCCGGGCTGAGATCCCCGACCTGAAAACCAGCCTGGAAGCGTCCTTGAACAGCCTGGCTGTTTTGACGGGCCAGGCGCCCGGGTCGCTTCACAGCCAATTGTCAACGATCGCTCCGCTTCCCGACGTTGCCGTGGAACTGGCTGTGGGCGTGCCGGCCGATACCCTGCGCCGCCGGCCCGACATCCGCAAGGCCGAGCGGACCCTGGCCGCTGAAACAGCCCGTGTGGGGGTGGCCACCGCCGATCTTTATCCCAAGTTTACCCTGAGTGGCAGCATCGGTCTGGAGGCCTTAAGACTCGACGAATTGGTGCAATCGGCCAGCCGGACCTGGAGGATCGGCCCGTCGGTGAGCTGGGCCGTCTTTGATGCCGGCGCCGTTCGAAGCCGGATCGAAATCCAGTCCGCTGTCCAGGAACAGGCCCTGCTGTCCTATGAAGCGGCGGTCCTGGGCGCCCTGGAAGAGGTGGAAAACGCGTTGGTGGCCTATGCCCGTGAACAGGAAAAATACCGGCTGCTCCAGGCGGCCGCCCAATCGGCCCGGTCGGCGGCGCAACTGGCCGGCCAGCAATACGAGGCGGGGATGGTGGGTTTTTCCACGGTGCTCGATGCCCAGCGCGCCTTGCTCTCATTTGAAAGCCAACAGGTTCAGAGCCGGGGAAAACGCCTTTCCGATCTGGTGCGGATTTACAAGGCATTGGGCGGGGGGTGGGCGTTCGCCGGATCATCGGCTTCGTGATGGCCTATCCACAAGAAAGATGGCTTCGTAAAAAGCTGAATTCATCCGTGTTAGGTTTCAAGTTTTAAGTGTTAAGAAATAAAAAAGTATTTTAATTTCAAATTCTTAAAACTTAACACCGAATACTTAAATCTCTCGCAAAAAGTTGCATTTTGACTTTTTAAGAGTTTGTCAAGAAAGCGTTGACCATTATGGAAAGCCGATCTGATTCATCCATCGAGGCCACCATCGGCCTCGGCCCGACGAAAAACAGGACCCGCCTGAAGCGATGGATTTTCTGGACAGCCGCGGCCATGGGTCTGACGGCCGCGGTTTTTGCATGGCGGATCCTGGCTGTCGAGCCGCCGGTTCGGTACAAGACCCAGCCGGTGACCAGGGGCACCATCGTGGTCCGGGTGACCGCCACCGGAAGCCTGGCCGCCACCAATGAAGTGGTTGTGGGCAGTGAGCTTTCCGGCATCATCAAGACCGTGGAGGCCGATTATAACGACCGGGTTGAAAAAGGCCAGCCCCTGGCCCGCCTGGACAGTACCAAATTCGAGGCTGCGGTGATGAAGTCCCGGGCGGCCCTGGTTTCGGCCCGGGCCGGCCTCCGGCAGGCCCAAGCCACCTTGAAGGAAAAAGAAAACACCTTGCGGCGCTATCAAAAGACCCGGGAACTGACCGGGGGAAAGATGCCGTCGGAAGAAGACCTGGCAGCGGCCGAAGCCGCCGCGGAGAGGGCCGAAGCCGACGTGACCGCCGCTTCGGCCGCCATCGACGAGGCCATGGCCGATCTTAAGCTCGATGAGACGGATCTGGCCAAGACCGTTATTTATTCCCCGATCAACGGCATTGTTTTGTCCCGCGGTGTGGAGACCGGCCAGACCGTGGCCGCCTCTCTGTCGGCTCCGGTCCTTTTCACCCTGGCCGAGGATCTGACGCGCATGGATCTTCAGGTGGATGTGGACGAGGCGGATGTGGGCCAGGTCAAAGAGGGGCAGGCGGCGATATTTACGGTGGATGCCTATCCGGACCGCAATTTTGCCACGCGCATCGAGCAGGTGCGCTTTGCCTCGTCAACCACCGACGGCGTGGTGACCTACAAGACCATTTTGAATGTGGAAAATAACGACCTGCTGCTTCGTCCGGGCATGACCGCCACCGCGGATATCACGGTCGAAAAGGTGGCGGACGTGGTCATGGTGCCCAATACGGCGTTGCGCTTCACCCCTTCCCAGTCCCAGGGAAAAGAGCAGGGCCGTGGATTCATCCGTTCCCTGCTTCCCGGCCCTCGCCATCGGAGAGGCCAAAAAGCCGGCAAGGAAAATGAAGTGACAAAGGGCAGAAAGCAGAAGGTCTGGGTTCTGGAGCAGGGGCATCCGGTTGCCGTGACCATCGGTACCGGGGTCAGCGACGGCAGCTTCACTGAGGTCACCGACGGTAATCTCAATCCGGACCAGGAACTGGTGGTGGAATCCGTGAGTGAAGCGTCATGACCCCCATGCATCGTGACAAGGTTTCCGAGCCTGTGCTGATTGATTTTTCCGGAGTCGCCAAGGTTTATGGCCGGGGCCATGCGGCCATAAACGCCCTGGACGGCATCGACTTTGCCATTCATGGCGGTGAATTCGTGGCGGTGATGGGCCCTTCCGGATCGGGAAAGTCTACTTGCATGAACATTCTGGGCTGCCTTGATACCCCCACGGCCGGCACCTACCGGTTTGACGGGGTGGATGTGGGCAGCCTGAGCCGGGACCAGCGTGCCCTGTTGCGACGGCATTACCTCGGCTTTGTCTTTCAGGGCTTCAACCTGCTCAACCGAACGTCGGCCCTGGAAAACGTGGAGCTTCCCCTGATCTACCGCAAGGTTCCCCTGGGCCGGCGCCGCGAGCAGGCACGGGCCGCCCTGGCAATGGTGGGTTTGGAGAACTGGGCCCACCATACCCCCGGCGAACTCTCCGGCGGGCAGCAGCAGCGGGTGGCCATTGCCCGGGCCATTGTCAGCGAGCCCAAGGTGCTGTTTGCCGATGAACCCACGGGCAATCTCGACAGCGCCCGAAGCAAAGAAATCATGGAACTTCTTCAGGATTTCAACCAGAGACAGGGGATCACCATCGTCATGGTTACCCATGAGGCCGAGATGGCCGCCTATGCCGACCGTCGGATCGATTTTCTCGATGGCCGGATCGATGACGGGTCCGGGGAAGGGGGGCGCTGATGTTGTGGGAAACCTGCCTGTTGGCCCAACGGGAGATCCGGCGCAATGTGTTGCGATCCACCCTGACCATCCTGGGTATTGTTATCGGTGTGGCCGCGGTCATCACCATGGTCACCCTGGGCGGCGGGGCCACGAAAATGGTTGCCAGCGACATCGGAAAACTGGGCAGCAACCTGCTCAACATTCGTCCGGGCCAGGATCGCGGTCACGGCGGGGCCCGGGCCAGCGCCAAGCGCTTTGAAACCGCCGATGCCGTGGCCATGGCACAGCAGGTTTCCGGGATTGCCGCCGTGGCGCCCACGGCCAATGCCACGGCCCAGGCCATCTTCGGCAACGTCAACTGGTCCACTTCGGTGACCGGTTCCACCAACGGTTTTCTCAAGGTTCGGGACTGGCCGGTGGCAACCGGTCGCCCCTTTACCGGCGGTGAGGTCAGCTCGGGCAAATCGGTCTGCCTGCTGGGGGCCACGGTGAAAAAAGAGCTTTTCGGCGGTGAAGACCCCTTGGGGGCGACCATTCGGCTGGGTCGAATCGCTTTTAAGGTCATCGGCGTGTTGAGCCCAAAAGGACAGTCCAGCTTCGGCGGGGACCAGGACGATATGGTGCTGATTCCCCTGCGGACCCTTCAGCGGCGGTTTAAGGGGAATAAGGAGATCTCTGCTATCATGGTTTCGGCGCAAAACGGGGTTTCCACGGAAACCGTGCAAGCCGACATCGAGCGGTTGCTGCGGGAACGGCGCGGCATTGCGGCCGGCAAGGCCGATGATTTTCATGTCCGTGACATGAAGGAGATCATCGAAACCCTTACCGGCGCCACCCGGGTGCTGACCGCCCTTTTGGCTGCCGTGGCTGCCGTGAGCCTTTTGGTGGGCGGTATCGGCATCATGAACATCATGCTGGTGTCGGTCACCGAGCGGACCCGGGAGATCGGCACCCGGTTGGCCATCGGCGCCCTGGAGCGGGACGTACTGCTTCAGTTTCTGGTCGAAGCGGTGGTCTTGTCCGCCTTTGGCGGCCTGGTGGGCATCGCCTTAGGGCTTACCGCTTCCGTGGTGGGTGCCCGGCTCATGGGCATCCCCTTTGTCTTTAATGCCGGCATCGTGGTGGCGGCGTTCTTCTTTTCAGGGGCCGTGGGGGTGGTGTTCGGATATTTCCCGGCCAAAAAAGCGGCCCGCCTCGATCCCATTGAAGCCCTGAGAGCCGAATAGCGATCGCCGTAAGCATTCATAGGGCATCACGCCGAGGCGTGACTTTGTTTCCGGGCATTTGAAGTACGCTATAGTACGTCTGCATGCCCGGCGCCTGGCATCTACGGCACCCTGTAAACGCTTACCGCACGGGGATTCGAAACTTCGTATCGTTTCAACCCCGTGACCAGTTACCTATCGCCCGCCCGTGATTTGTTCTCCCGGAATTGAGCGTTTCCAATTCATGGATGGTAGGTTCTGCCTGTCATTGTCCCCTCCAACGATTCCGGTTGCATCCGGGTCCAGGGTACTTAGCTTTGTTTTCAGAGGTTGAACGAAATCAACCTGTAAACAACCAACCCGACACCGATGGAGGTGGATCATGGAACATACTCAAGACTATTTCGAAACCGATGAAGAACGCGAGCGCGGACATGTGGACACCCGCGGTGCCAATTTCGAGTGCGACCGGCCCGACCCCAACCTGGGGTGTGACCTGGGTGTGGATGTTCAGGGATAAGTTTAAGGCAGAGTTTTGATAACAGGCAAACCAATGAGAGGTGCGTTATGGAAAATGTACAAGACTACACTGAGACCGATGCCGAGCGAGACGCCGGCCATGAAGATACCCGCGGTGCTAATTTCGAGTGCGACCGACCCGACCCCAACCTGGGATGCGATCCGGGCATTGACGTGGCCGGGTGATTGTTGCGCCGGATGACGGCACGTATCAAGCAAGAAAGGCAGAGCCTCATCGAGGCTCTGCCTTCTTGGTTTTGGGACGCGGGTTTTGCATCGGGGAGCATCGTGAATTCTCAATTCGCCTTAGGAATCAATGCCTTAGGGCATGGTCAGCGTCAAATGGCGATGCCGTTTCATTTATCGTCCAATGCCTAAAATGCACTAAAGTATACATGCCTAATCCGCCAAAAAAGGCGGACAAGAGTTGTGGAGTCGCTTCGCTCCGGTTTTTTAAGCTAAGATATGGCAGAATTCCTTCATTTTAGGCAATTTAGCAATTAAGGCATTTCGAACTGAAAGCGCAGGATCCCATCCCCTTCCAGGGGCAAACCAAAGCCTGGTCCTCTGGGCCAGGATTCTTTACCAATTCTCTCCCAGCAGCTCAAAGAAACCCTGAGGGTGGACACAGGCCGGACATTTTTCCGGCGCCGTTGCTCCGGTGTGAAGATATCGCCGATCTGAACGTAACCTTCATCGGCGGCCTGTCGAGAAAAATACGTATACCGGTTACGGGCCTGGGATTCTCCGGCAAAAGAGAGGAGCAGGTTTTTGGCTGTTTGGCTTTCTCGAAACTTTCCCATGGCAGCCTCCCGGCTATTCAATGACCTCAATGGCGTCGGCGCCGCATTCCGCCGCTGCCTGTCTGACCAGGTCGTGAAATTTCTCGGGAATCTCGTCGAACTTGCTCGTCGATTTGAGCTGGTCTTCATTGTACTCGAAAACTTCCGGGCACAATTGGTTGCAGTTGCGATCGCCCATGCACTGACTGGTGATGACCACTTTCATGTCTGTCTCCTTTGATTTGGGTTGCGTTGCGATTGCATCGAGCATGCTTTGGGTCTGGGGTCGGAAGTTATGGTCCGCCCGGCGAGCGGAAGCAGGACGCCCATGGCGGTGGTGCCGACGATTGGATGACACCCTGATTATCGGGGATTCATGGCGTGCGGTCAATACCCAATCGGTCGATGAAAAAGAGGATCAAGGCGCTCAAGCGGATGGGTCTTTTGCCAGGCCTCTGAGCCAGTTCAGAGCCTCCTGCTTTTCCGTGAAGATTTCGACCCGGGTTCGGGACCAGGCCGTGGCCATGGATTGGGCGAGCCAGCAGAAGTCAAAATCCATCGCGGCCGGCTGCACCACCGCCATAAAGGCGCCGTGGGGATAGCTGGCATCCATGTTCTTAAAGAGCTGGGCGACGGACGTTGCATTGACCTTCAGGGTTGCTTCCTTGAGATCCAGCAGAATTTTGTGCCACTTTTTGGGTTGTTTGATCAGCGTTGGCACTATTTCCAAATCATCCATCCCCTGATTCTTTACTTTTCCCCCTCGTGTCCCGGCCTGGCAGGTTGACGAAGGGTTTCCAGACAGCCGTTGCTTGACTTTTATGAAACGGTCGCCAATATATGAACTCATGGCCGAACCGCAGGGCTCCGAATTGACCGACGGTCGTTTTTCACGCCGCCGCTTAGGGCTGGCGTGGATGTGCGACCGGATTTCAGTCATTCGTTTTCTCTCGTGCGGACACCCGTGCAAACCGTCATCATACATGTCCGCCTTTTGGTGCAGACATATCAAGGGGGTCACTCATGTTTAAAAAACTCATATCGATTCGGACTGCCTGGAGGAACTGGCCTGGGCCGGTGCACGGGTCTGCCATCTCAAGGGTGAATCCATTTCCAACAAGGGCCAGTTCCTGGAACGGATCGCCGAGGTGATGGATTTTCCGGATTATTTCGGAAAAAACGGGGATGCGCTGGAGGACTGTCTTACCGACCTGGCCTGGATCGAGGCCTCTGATCTGGTCCTGATTTTCGACCGGACCGGCAATTTTTCCCGGACCAGCCCGGGGGAATGGAAGATCGCCCTGGAGGTGCTTCGGTCCGCCGAAGACTATTGGGCTGAAGAAGGCCCCCCCAGGCTGCACCTGATCCTGATGGAAGATCCTTTGGCATTGAAATAGAAGCAGCGCTTTTTATGCCCTGAACCGGCCCCCGGTAAGTTACGGGGGCCGGTATTTTTTTGGGGGGCCGGCATCCACGGACAGGGCCGGGTCCCCGGGCCGGATGACACCAGTGGCGATTTTTGCCATGTGTCTCCGTATGCGGGGCCGGCCCCCCCCCCTGTGGTATGAGGCAAAAAGCCCGATACCGCATGTGGTAGACCCTCAATGCCGCCAATTAACCCTAACGATGCAAAAAAGCCGGAGGGCTCCTGAGCCAAGGCGAAAAAGGTGATGCTGGAGTCCTTTATCGCGATCCATTTTCAATGAGCAAAAAAGTGCGGTCCGCCTTGGTTCAGATCAAGGTGGATTGACAGAAACGAGATGGCAAGCTAAATTCAGAAAGTAAGAATAAAAGAAAAAAAGGAATTCTGAAAATGCTTGCCAAATTGACCTCAAAGAACCAGATAACCATTCCCAAAAAGATCATGGCCCAGTTGCCCCAGGTTCAATATTTCGACATGGAATTCCGGGAGGGGGCGGTGGTGATGACGCCGGTGACGGTCTATGACACCGACCTGGACAAGATCCGTGGGAAGATTCAAAAACTCGGACTGGCACCGGATAGTGTGCGGGAAGCGGTCAAATGGGCACGCAGCAAATAGTGCGCGTTGCCATCGATACCAACATGGTGGTTTCCGCGCTGTTGTTCGGTGGCACGCCGGGGCAGCTGCTCGGACTCTGGCAGGAGGGTCAGATCCAGCCCTTTGCCTCGCCGGCAGTTGTGGACGAATACCTGCGGGTGCTGGCTTATCCGCGCTTCCAACTGGGTGAAAAAGAGATCGAATACCTGATTTACCGTCAGATTCTGCCATATTTTCAGATCGTCACCCCCGAGCCCGGGCCGGTCATCGTCAACGCCGATCCTTCCGACGATGCCTTCCTTCATTGTGCCGTCAAAGCCCGGGTCCATGCGATCATTTCCGGCGACCGGCACCTTCTGGCCCTGGAGACATTCGAGGACATTCCCATCGTTACGACTGCTGTTTTCCTTGAACGGTTCTGAGATTTTAAGACCAACCTAAGTTTGGCTTGCATTTCTCGATCGTGAAATGTATCCAAAGTACTGGCGTGTAAAGCTCGTTGAGCCTATTGTGCATGCCGGTTTCCATTCTTCTGCGAATCCTGTCTATTTGTCCAAGTACGAGGCCTCCATGGTCCGTTTTCATTTCCAGTCAATCGTCGGGTTTCACGCAACGACGCCACGGCGCAACGGTGAGAGATATTTATCCTCGGGCACAGAGTTTGTTTTTTTGACAGGATCAACCAGACTTCGCTCTTCGAGCTTCGCCGGACAGGCAGGATGGACAGGATCTTTTCAAGGCTTCCGGCTTGTCGGGTCGAAGCCATGCGAAGCCTGAATGAAGCCTTAAAAGAGGCGTTTGGTCAAACTCGTTTTTGTAGAAGCGCAGAAATTGTCGAACTGCCGGCGAGAACCTAAGGAGACACCCAGACGAACGTAAACCCCGGACGTTGCTACACAACTAATTGGCTATTGCAGGGGGCATATTGGTTATGAATGGCCAGATGGATTCGATGATAATCAACGGTGCGACTGGTCCCGCTTCATCAGGATTTGGTGACAGCCCATCAGATCTTGCCGGTCCGTTTGATATTCAGCCGCCAACGCTGCCCAAAGGCGGTGGCGCAATCAAGGGAATTGATGAGAAATTTCAAGTCAATTCCATTAATGGTACGGCATCGTTTTCCATCCCTGTTCCGGTGGCACCGGGCCGCAACGGATTCTCTCCTTCTTTATCGCTAAGCTACAACTCGGGCGCAGGCAACAGTGCGTTTGGCCTGGGCTGGAATATCTCCGTCCCATCCATTACCCGCAAAACCGATAAGGGGCTGCCGCAATACAACGATTTTGAAGAATCCGATACATTCATAATCGCAGGTTCCGAAGACCTGGTGCCGTTGCTGGAAAAAGAGGGCGATCAATGGAATCCGGTTGTGACCCGTCGCATCCTGGACGATCAAATTTATGTCGTCAAGCACTACCGACCGAGGATAGAGGATGGTTTCAACAGGATTGAACGTTGGCAAAATGTGACGACGGGTATCATACATTGGCGTACCGTTACACCGTCAAACATTACCACACTATTTGGGCAATCTTCCGACAGTCGGATTGCCGATCCCAATGACCCATCGCGTATCTTTGAATGGTTAGCAGCCTTCAGTTATGACGATAAGGGAAACTGCATCCAGTATGAATATATTAAAGAGGATTTGGTCGGAATCAGTGCAGGCAATCTACATGAAAGAAACCGCCTTAATGGTTTAGGCAAGGTTTGTAATCGCTATATCAAAAGGGTCCTTTACGGGAACAAGGCCCCGTATTTCCCGGATCAGACAACAGATCCGGCATATCATTTTCAAACCGTGTTTGATTACGGCGTGCATTCAAACGGCGAGTCACCGGATAAGGCGGACAGCTGGGATGTCCGGAAAGATGCCTTTTCGCATTATCGAGCAGGCTTTGAAGTTCGGACCTGGCGTCGTTGCGAACGCATCCTGCTGTTCCATGATTTTCCCGAGTTGGGCAATACTCCCTGCCTGGTCCAGTCATTGGCGTTAAGCTATACGGATAACGGCAATGCGGGGTTCAGTTTACTTGAGCATGTCACCCGGGCAGGATACCGCCGGCGGGCAGACGGCTCCTATACCAGCAAAAGTCTGCCCCCTTATGGGTTTGAATACCAGCGGCATGAATGGAACAATGACATCAGGACCATTTCTCCCTGCGACCTGAAAAACACCCCTGGGGGTGTTGACCAGCAGCGATACCGATGGGTCGATCTGTATGGCGAAGGACTGCCCGGCGTCCTTTCCGAACAGGGAGGCGGGCTGTTTTACAAAAGCAACCAGGGAAACGGGCATTTTTCAGAGGCGCGCGCGGTTTCACCACGGCCTTCGCTAAAAGGCATGGCGGCAGGTGCCATGCAGATCCAGGATCTTGAGGCGAGTGGCGAGAAGCAGTTGGTTTCAGTATCCGGTGCGACGAAGGGTTATTTTGCGCTGGATCATGAGGAAGCATGGAAAACCTTTGAGCCCTTCAAACAATATCCCAATATCGATTTTTCTGACCCTAATCTAAAAATTCTTGATTTGAATGGTGATGGCCGCCCGGATTTGCTGATATCCGAAGAACGCGCATTTCGTTGGTATCCGTCACAGGGAAAGAATGGGTATGGTCCGGCATCGAAGGCGGACAAGCCTTTAGATGAAGAGCAGGGGCCGGCGATCGTCTTTTCCGGTTCTACGCAGGCCATTGTGCTGGCGGACATGTCGGGAGATGGCCTGCAGGATATTGTTCGTATTCGGCATAGCGACATTGTTTACTGGCCAAATCTGGGCTATGGGAAATTCGGTGCGAAAGTCAGCATGTCCAATGCCCCGATGTTTGATCATCCGGACAGCTTTAATCCCACTTATCTGCGATTGGCTGATCTGGATGGTTCCGGAACGACGGATATTGTCTATTTGGGTAGGAAAGCATTTTGTTTCTGGCTCAATCTCGGTGGCAATGGATGGAGCGACGTTTATCAGACCATCAATCCCTTTCCGGAGATTGACAATTTTTCCCGAATCGTTGTCATGGATCTGCTGGGAACAGGAACCAGTTGTATTGTCTGGTCCTCGGCCTTACCCAAGCATACCAACCACCCGCTGCAATACATTGACCTGATGGCGAGCAAAAAGCCTCACCTGATGATCGCCCATCGCAACAATATGGGGGCCGAGGTAAAGATCCATTACAAGGCTTCCACGCAGTTTTATCTGGAAGATAAAAAGAATGGCCGGCCGTGGGTAACTGTCATACACTATAATTCTTCATCAGAGGGTGAAGGACAATTCCTGACATGAAGAGCATATAAGATCTGGGTC
>JAEINQ010000148.1 GCA_016342285.1 Desulfobacterales bacterium | reverse complement strand
AGGGTGAACTCAAGGGAGTCATGGTGGTGGATGACTACGGCCACCATCCCGCAGAGATTGTCGCAAACCTCAAGACTGCACGGGCATGTTACCCGAATCGACGGATAGTCGTCGCGTTCCAGCCCCATCGTTTCACCCGGACCAAAGCCCTGTTCGGAGAATTCTGCAAGGCCTTTACCGACGCCGACCTTCTGATGCTTACGGAAATATACCCGGCCAGTGAATCGCCCATTCCCGGAGTGAGTGGATTGTCCCTGGCCCAGGGCATCAAGCAGGTCTCGGAAACAAATGTGGAATTCTTCTCTGATTTCGAGGCTCTGGAAAATCAATTGAAAGCCACACTGCAACCAGGCGACCTTTTCATGACCCAGGGAGCCGGGTCCGTATGGCGAATCGGCGAGAACTGGCTCAACCAGCCGGATGAGCCTAAACAGGAATTTGAAGACGAATCAACAGACGGAACCAAAAAATAAAGGACAGGAAAGTGGCACTTGTACTCATCCCCAATCCATCGCTGACCGAGCGTACCACACTGGAACTTGGCGGCACCGCCGAGGTCGAGGCCGTGGTGCACGACAGGCACGATCTCGATGAACTGGGGACCTTCCTCTCACGGGAAACACTCAGGCCGTTCGTCATTGGCGAAGGCAGTAACCTGATTGCCCCGGACGGCCATCTCGACATGGCCCTGATTCGCGTCAGCACGACATCTGGTCCTGAACGCGTGGAAAAGGTGGAAGACAAGCTCGTAGTGCGCTGCGGTGCGGGACAGAGGCTCCCCGGCCTTCTTGGCTGGGCGCAAATGGCCGGACTGTCCGGGCTGGAACCCCTGACCGGCATCCCGGGATCAGTGGGTGGTGCAATCGCCATGAACGCTGGCTCCTACGGCCTCGAGTTTGGTGATCTGGTCACCAGAATCCAGTTGTGGTCCCCGGCTCACGGACTTTTCTGGCTCAATGAGGACCAGTGCAACTTTTCCTATCGCCATTTTTCCCCGGGCATCCATGGCGGCAAGTGCCTGATCTGGAAAGTGGAGCTGGTACTGACCGAAGCCACTCCCAAATCCGTGCGCAAGAACATGCAGGCAGTTTACGAAAAGAAGAAAGCCACTCAACCGGTCACGGCCAAAAGCGCAGGATGCGTGTTCAAGAACCCCGAAGGCGAAAGCGCAGGCAAGCTCCTTGATCGGGCAGGCATGAAAGGGGTCAGACTCGGCGGAATGGCCTTTTCCGACCTTCACGCAAATTTTCTTATCAACACAGGGAATGGCAACAGCCGCAACGCCCTTGAACTCATTGAGCATGGCCGCATTACAGTAAAGGACAAATTCGGCATCAACCTCGAAACGGAGGTCATCATATTATGAGTACCCTGACCATGGACAAACAAAGCCGTTTCAAACTCGGCAGCAAACACGGCAACACCCTGCGTCGAAAGAAAAGCAAGTCGGGCCGTTCACTGACAGGTGCCGGACAAATCGTGATGCGAACCATCATGACCCTGCTCACCCTGTCCTTTGTTGCCGTGCTCGGTGTGGGACTGCTCTATGGCTACCGTCTCGTCACCTCGCACCCCTATTTCGAACTCAAGGAAATTCACGTCACCGGCAATGACCGATTGACATATGGCGACATCCTGAAAACCGGAGACGTCAATCTTGGCCTCAACTGTCTGGAAATGAACTTAAGCGAAGTGGAAGAGAAACTCTCCGCCAATCAGTGGATTCAATCCGTGACCGTACGCCGCGAATTTCCCAACAAACTTCGCATTGGTGTGACAGAGAAAATCCCCGTGTTCTGGATTCGCCAGGGCGATGGACTTTACTTCGCAGATGCGAAAGGCAATGTAATCGCCCCCATGCATCCGGGCGAAATGACCTCCCTGCCGATCCTGAGCATAGCTGACAGTGTCGAAGACGGACAGGCTGTGCTCACGGGTTTTCTGGAGAGAGTCGGCAAAAGACAGGCTCCGTTCACCCAGGCACAGACCGCCTGGATCAAACTGACTTCTGCCCGCGAAATAGAATTCTACCTGGACGGCCAGGACCTGACCGTACGGCTCTCAATGGACCATTGGGAAGTCCAACTTGAACGGTTGGAAATTGTCTGGCGTGACCTGATGCGGCGCAACGAATTCAAGGATGCTGCCATCATCGCAGCCAGCGGCGAAAAGATATGGGTCAAGAAACGTCCGGCCAAGGGCCTGGGCGCATAGAATATTGCAGGGAAACTTAGAGGAACAGAGGAGAATATTATGGCCAGAAACGATCTGATCGTGGGCCTGGACGTCGGCACCACCAAAATCTGTACCGTGGTGGGAGAGGCAACCGAGAACGGTGTGGATATCATCGGCATCGGCACAACTCCCTCCACCGGACTGCGTCGTGGTGTGGTCGTCAACATCGAAAAGACAGTCCAGTGTATCAAGAAATCCCTTGAAGACGCTGAACTGATGGCAGGCTGCGACATTCGCACCGTCTACGCAGGCATTGCGGGCAGCCACATCCAGGGCTTCAATTCTCACGGCGTGATTGCCGTCAAGGGAGGCGAAGTCACACAGCGCGACGTGGACCGCGTTATCGAGGCAGCCAAGGCCATTGCCATCCCCATGGATCGCGAAGTGCTGCACACGCTGCCTCAGGAATTCATTGTGGACGACCAGCGCGGCATTGCCGACCCACTGGGCATGGCCGGTGTGCGCCTGGAGGTCAAGGTCCACATCGTTACAGGTGCAGTGACCTCGGCCCAGAACATCATCCGCTCCTGCAACCGCTCTGGACTTGATGTTTCAAACATTGTTCTTGAATCCCTCGCCTCCAGTCAGGCCGTCCTTTCTCCTGAGGAAAGAGAAATCG
>JAEINQ010000147.1 GCA_016342285.1 Desulfobacterales bacterium | reverse complement strand
CAAGTGAATCCCTTTCATCCGGTTCTTCCAGCTTGTCATGAATTTCGTGCGTTGCCTTGGCAAGCAGAAACAGCCCACCGACAAGGAGCACTATGTCGCGGCCCGCCACCACATGTCCGAAAACAGTGAAAAGAGGCGCGGTCAACCCCATGATGGCACTGATGATGAGCAAAAGCCCAATTCGGGTGAACATTGCCAGCCCTATGCCCAGCCTCCGAGCCGCGGCCCGTGAGGCCTCGGGCAGCTTGTTGGTCACCACCACCACGAACACTATATTATCAATGCCAAGCACAATTTCCAGCCCAGCCAGCGTGATCAATGCAATCATGTTTTCCAGCGTCCACAATCCTTCCAGCATGACAACTCCTCGTTTTCGGCTTTAGATTCCGGGCAGTATGGATGATACCCATCGCTAAATCAACGAAAGCTTTGCCCTTCACGCATACGCCGTGCTAACATTGATGACACTTCATGAATTCTCATTTGCGGAGGGATAACAATGCGAATCGGCATGATCGGACTTGGCCGCATGGGCATGAACATGGCACGCAGGCTCCTGCAAAACAACATAGAGGTCGTGGGCTTCAACCGAAGTGAGGACAAGACCGACCAACTCAAGAAAGAGAAAGGGCTGGGAGCCTATTCATACAGGGAACTCAAGGAACTGCTCCCGCCTCCGCGAACGGTCTGGGTAATGCTCCCGGCAGGCAGCCCAACCGAAATTGCCATTCACAGTCTCAAGCAAATGCTCGATCCCGGCGACACCATCATCGACGGCGGAAACTGCTATTACAAGGACGACATTCGCCGTGCCGAAGAACTGGCTGAACGCGGCATCAACTATCTGGATGCCGGAGTTTCAGGCGGTATATGGGGACTTGAGGTCGGCTATTGCACCATGGTCGGCGGCCCGAAAATGGCATTTGAAAGACTGAAGCCCGTGTTCGCGGCCCTGGCTCCTGATAACGGCTACATGCATTGCGGACCCGCCGGAGCAGGTCACTTCATCAAGATGGTCCATAACGGCATTGAATACGGCATGATGCAGGCCTATGCCGAAGGGTTCGCTCTCATCGAAAATTCAGACTACGATGAAGGGATGGACTATTCCGAACTCTCCAAGCTCTGGAACAACGGAAGCGTCATCCGCTCCTGGCTTCTGGAGCTGGCTGGTACCGCCTTTGAAAAAAACGAACGGCTGACCGACATCAAAGGAGTTGTGGACGACTCAGGGGAAGGTCGCTGGACCGTTCAACAAGCCATAGAGACAGGCACACCCGCACCGGTCCTGACCATCGCCCTCATGGAACGATTCGCATCCAGACGGGACAATGACTTCCGCAACAGGGTTCTGGCCGCACTCAGGCGGGAATTCGGAGGCCACACCGTAAGCCCGGCAGGAAAACAATAAATGCCCGGCGTTGCCATCAAGCAGGGTGATGCAAACGGTGGTTGCCTCCATGAAAAGCCATCGGACCCATGCGCCATTGTCATATTCGGTGCCACTGGAGACCTGAGCTTCCGCAAGATCCTGCCATCGCTCCAGGCCCTGTCTTGCGACAAAGGACTGCCCGAAGACTGCATCATCATCGGCGTGGCACGGTCCGCACTTTCAATCGATGAATTCAGGCAACGCATCAGGATTTCCCTTGAGGAAAATGGCGCGGCCATGAACAACTGGGACAGTTTTTCCCAGCGTGTGTTTTATCAAAGCGTGGACTTAACTTCAATGGACGCGTTCTCCGAACTGGCAGAGTTCATCAAGGCCAAAGGCAACGAATTCGGCACCAACAACACGATCTTCCATTTGGCCGTTCCGCCTACAGCCTACGAAACCATTGCCCGCGGCCTTGCCCATGCAGGGCTTTCCAGGGAAAACGGCAACTGGGTTCGTCTGATCGTGGAAAAACCGTTCGGACATGATCTTGTCAGCTCACACCGTCTCAACGAAGCTCTCATGGAGGGGTTTTCCGAGCATCAAATTTACCGCATCGACCATTATCTGGCCAAGGAAACAGTTCAAAACATACTCATGTTCCGATTTGCCAACGCCATTTTCGAGCCGCTCTGGAACCGCCGTTATATCGAATCCGTACACATCACAGCCTCCGAGAAACTCGGAGTGGAGCACCGGGCCGGATACTATGACCATGCCGGTGTGCTGCGAGACATGTTCCAGAACCACATGATGCAGCTTCTTGCGCTGGTGGCCATGGAGCCTCCCTCCCTCTATGAAGCGGATCGCATTCGGGATGAAAAAACCAAGGTCTACCGATCACTCAGGCCATTTCCAACCAACGATCTGGACAGCTATCTCGTTCTCGGCCAGTACGCCGCAGGGATGATGGACGGCCAATTTGTGCCGTCCTACGTCAAGGAGCCAGGCGTTGCCTCGGATTCGCTCACCCCTACCTTTGCGGCCATGAAAATCTTCATCGACAACTGGCGATGGCAAGGAGTGCCGTTCTACATCACCTCTGGCAAGCGCATGGCCGAAAAACACACCGAAATCGAGGTTCGTTTCAAGGAAGTACCACATTCCATGTACCGCAACATCCTGGGCGAACACATCACGGCCAACCGGCTCACCCTGTCCATCCAGCCCCGCGAGGAAGTACGCCTGACATTCCAGGCAAAAGCCCCGGGACCGGCCATGTGCCTGCGAAACGTGACCATGGATTTCGACTATTCACAAGGTTCTCCCATCCGCCTGAGCGCATACGAAAAAGTGCTACTCGAAGTCCTGCTGGGGGATCACACCCTGTTCTGGCGGCAGGATTCCATAAATTTGTGCTGGAGTTTCTTGACGCCGATACTCATGGAGTGCGACTGTCCCGACCAAGCCGAGCGGCTGCACCTTTACAAGGCCGGAACCAACGGTCCCCACAGGGTGCGTCAATGCTGGCCGGACACGGAAGTTTGAACATCATCATTTGCCTAGAGGTAACACCATGGCGGATTTTCACGTCTTCGCAAACGCCGAGGACATGAGTCAGAGCGCGGCACAACTTTTCATCGCAT
>JAEINQ010000061.1 GCA_016342285.1 Desulfobacterales bacterium | reverse complement strand
GGCTCAGACAGTTCCGAGCCGCGAGAAGGCACCCTTCTGGCCCTGGCCGGCACCGTTTTACCCATATGAAACAGCGAAGAGCCAATAATTTCTTGGCACGGTGATTAGTTCATTATTTTTCCCAAAAATAGAAATCTGATAAGGAGGTGTTCTCCGGATCCTTAGGGTCAAACGGATAGCGGTTATTGACTTTAAACAAAGGCTTCCAATCGGGCATGTGTATGGCAGGCCATGCCGTGATTTTGCGATGGCGCATATGGGGGGAATAACCTTCAGTGGCTTCGAAATTCGATGAATAAATCGCGACATATCGGAGAGAGGCAGAGAATAGATCCTGCATATAACACTGGTAAACGTCCTCCTCAAGCAAGTGGTAGCACACGTCCAGCGAAATCCCCAAATCGGCGGAAAACAACCCGGCACGATCAAAAAAACAGCCTGGCGCGTATATGAAAAAGCTCTTATCTGGAGCCATTGCAAAACGCCTCCCGCAGAGGGAAACCGCAGTTTTTGACACGTCAAGCCCTACATAAGAAGGATATCGAGCCAGCGTAAGTTGGTTGCCGTCACCACATCCGAACTCGATGACACTTTGAACTCGGCGTTCCTGAACGAAGGCGTTGAGCACCTCGGCCTTGAATCCGGATAGTCTGCCATATGAGCCAGCCCCCGACGTGCCCCCTTGGGCATACCGCCTCTCCCAATAGCCCATGGATTCCAATGATATATCCTGCCTGATAATAGATTAATCCGACGAAACGATCGGTGCCCCAATAACTTTCAAATACAGTAAAAATATTTCAAGGTTATTGGGGACATACTTAAAATTTACACTTTGTGATATGAACTCTGTGGTTAAAAAAGAACCGCTTTCCACTGGGCTGTCATCCTTGACCATCCCTAAACCCCCTTGCCCCGGACCCGTTCGTCGTGGAGCAGGCGCTGGGAAATCCCCTTGCCGACCTGGTAGGTGCGACTGAACTCGGACCAGAAGGCGCTGTCCTTTTCTTTCCAGTCGGCCCCGAACCGTTCGTCGAAATAGTCCCCCAGGCGCTCAAAGAGAAGGCGCCAGGGCGGCTCGCCCCGCTCTTGGGCGCCCAGCAGCGCATTGAGCAGTTCGTCGAGATCGGCCAGGGTTTCCTTGGGCAGGTAGGAAATGGCCCCTTTTCGGATCGATTCCATGAGGGTCTCGGGATTGACCGCATGGGCGGTAAGCATCACCGTCGGGATGCCCTTTTCCACGGCCTCTTCCAGAAGTTTCAGCCCGTTGACCCCCATGATGTCCAAAATGGCCAGATCATAACGGTGGCCACGTATTCTTGCCGAAGCACTGGCGTAATCCGTGGCCCGGTCCACTTGGGCTTCATCGAGGATGTCTTCGATGGTCTCCAGGATATCCTCTTCGTCGTCCACTGCCAGGATGCGCTTGCCTTTGATGTAGGAAGTCTGTTCGGTCATGACTTGTCCCCTCTCTCAACGATTGTCGATATGGGTAGATGCAACCGGAACCGGGCGCCCTTCCCCCGGCGGCTCTCCAATAGAATATCCCCGCCCATGCTGCGGGCCAGAATTCGCGAACAGGCCAGCCCCAGCCCGTGTCCGCTTCGTGGCAAATCGGCAACGGCTCCGACGCCGCGGATGTAGCGCTGGAAGACCGCTTCATGGTGCTGGGGGTCGATGCCGGGACCGTCATCGCTCACACTGACCACCAGCGTGTCACCGTCACTCTCCAGCGCCACCGCCATCCGCTCGCGACGATACTGAAGGGCGTTTTTGATGAGGTTGCCGGCAATGCTCCGGAACTTGAACTCGTCATGGTAGAGTTCCGTTGCCTCCGCCTGCGGGGAGACGTCCAGAAAGATTCCGGACATCTCTAAAAAGCGCTGGACCTCCCCTTCGTTGGGGGTCTCACCACCCGGCACATCCGTCCCCTCCGAAAAGGTCTCCAGGGCAGACATGAGGGCTGCAAGCACGGCCTGCCGGGGTAAAAACAGGCAACAGGTCATACAGGCTGCCTGGGCGCGGCCGACCTCCAGCAGATCGTAGACCATCTGTCGGGTCTTGACCGAGTTTCTCAAAACGCGGTTCAGGGTCCGCTGCTGGCGTTCACCCAGTACGCCGTATTTGTCCTGTTTTTCCATTAGGGTGCGGATACCGGTTTCGATCACCGACAGGGGGTCTTTGAGTTCATGGACCAGAAACTCGATCTCGACTTCCTGAAAAAACCGGCTGTCGGGGCCGCAGGCTAAAGAAGGGTTTGGCTGTTTTTTATCTTTTCGTCGCATCATGTCAAGTCAAACGGATGGGGACCCATCCAGACAAAGGTTTAATAAATTCACGCCCAGAGGACCAAGTTTTGGTTTGCCCATGGGGGGTCGTCTTTAGATGCTTGAAGTTCAAAGAGCCTAAAATGCCTGAATTGTCTAAAACTGTACGGTCACCGTGGTGCCTCCCGAGTCGAGGCAGTCCGCCACCGTCCGGCAGTGCGGGCAGTCCTCGATCCGGCCGGGGCAAACATCTTCTTCTCGCGGTATGTATTTGCACCGGGTCGTGATCATATCAATGGCAAAATGGTAGCGTTCCGAGAAAATCTTCATGCGCAGCAGGTCGAACCCCTTGCCGCCCGCATTGAAGTCATACGGTTTTTTGGTGGCGTAGACCATGGGGTCGGCCGCTGAAAAATAGCTTTCAAAGAGCAAGGCCCGGTGTTGGTCCGTCACCCCCACGCCAAAATCCCTGACCGTCAGCAGCGGCCCGTCCACGGCGTCATGGAGCCCGACTTCGATGCGTCCCTGGTCCGGTGTGTTTTCCACGGCGTTGCGCACCAGGCCGGTCACGACCTTTTCAAGCACCTCCGTCGGAATTTCCACCCGCGGCACCGGCCTGAGTTTGGAAATCAGCCGGCACTGCCGGTGACTAAATTTTTTGGCCATGCGCTCTAAGATGCCACGGACGCTGGGTTCGAGGGAGACCGCCGTTGAAACGACATCGACCGGAGCAAAGAGGTCATCGATCCGATCCCGAATACCCTGAACAATGGCGTCGGCATTGGAATGGGTCTCAGTCAATGCCTCGGTGACCAGCAACTCGAGTTCGTCCGAGCAAACGTCCAAAAGGGTATGAAGCATGCGGTGGGTGGCGTATTCGCCGGTTCGAAAAATGTCTTCGATTTCGTACTGCAGGTCCAAAATGCGCTGCAGGTTTCGCTGGGCCCGCTTCAGGACGCGCTGGAAACCCGGATCGCCTGTCTCGCTGGCTTTTCGCGCCAGCAGGGCCAGAGAGCCGGCCAGGACAGAGACCGGCGTCTTGAGCTCGTGGGAGAGTCGATGGATCACCCGGTCCTTGGCACGGTTGAGACTGGTCACCTCGTCATAGGATTGCTCCAGCGCTTCGTTGATCCGGGCGTTTTCAATGGGCAACGCCACCATGTTGGCAATGGTGGATAGCAGTTCCTCGTCGGTCTGATCAAAGGTGCCCGTCTTTTTGTTCACCGCGCACAGCACCCCGATCATGCGATTTTCGAGACGAATGGGAACATCGAGCATGCTGTGGGTCCGATACCCGGCCTTGTCATCCACCTGCTTGAAAAAATAGGGACTCTGGTCCGTATTCGGCACGATCAGCGGTCGCCCCGTGCGGTAGACTTCGCCGGCCACCCCCTTGTCTGCCGGAAACCGGATTTCTTGCATCCGTTTTCCGGTTTCCCGGTCTTCGTAGGCTGCCACGCGGAAAAAGAACTCCTGTTTCTCCTCATCAAGCAAAATGACCGAGGCCCCGGCAACATCGATCAGCGACTGCACTTCGCGGGTAATGAAATTGAGACGGTCGTCGAGCTGTCTGAACCGATGCAGGGCCTTGGCAATGCGGAACAGGGCCTGATTGCTTCGGGTCAGGCGCTTTTCCCTGGTGATGTCTCGAAGGGTCACCACCTGCCCGGCCGGTTGGTTGTTTTCGTCGTAATAGATGGCGCCGTCGAGAATGATGTCCAGCAATCGGCCGTCACGGGTCAGCCGCTGGGTCTCAAACCCGCGGATGGATTTGTCGCGATCAAGAACCTTCAGGCCGGCAATGGTTTCGGCCTTTTCATGGTCCGGGACAAAAGGGATCCGCTGGCCGTGGAGTTCGTCCAGCGACCATCCGAACACCGATTCAAAAGCCGGATTGAGATAAGAGACCGTGTGGTCCAGGTTGAAGACAAAGACCGGATCGGGGAAAAATTTCAGAAAGGCCAGGTATCGCAACTCAGCCTGCCGGCTGGCCAGATGCTGCTTGTGGGCATGTTTACGAGAGGCTTCAAGGGCCGCCTGGGTCCGGTATTTTTCGGTCATATCCCGGGCAATGCCCCGAAATCCCGTCTTCTTCCCCCCCTCGTCGTAGATCAGGTTTGCGGAAATCTCCAGGGTTCGCCGCTGGCCGTCCTTTCGGATGATTTCCCATACGATAACGGAGTCCTGACGGCCGGTCCGGTAGATATTGTTAAACGCTTCAAAGGCGATATGGGCATTGTGCGAATCCATAAAGGCCCGATAATTTTTACCGAGAATCTCCTCCTCCGGATACCCGAAGATACGGCACATGGCCCTGTTGAAGAAAACGAAATCGCCATGGAGCCCGGTTTCGTAAAACCCGTCTGCGACATCCTCCAAAAAGACCCGGTAACGGTCCTGGGGGATACGACACGCCTCGGAGGGCAGTTCCGGAAGGGGTGTTGTCCCCGTTGAAATCGCCTTGGGGGCGTCAGGGGGCGTATGGGCTTTTGGCGTCGGGTTCCCCATGGTCACATGGCCGGGCGGTTGGACGAGGTTGGCGGTGGGGTCGGCCGGAGCGGCGTCCAGTACGGTCCCGCCGGGATGCACAACAGACGTCATTTACCCCGACGGGATCGGTGGCTCCCCGCCGGGTGCTGTCGTTTCAGCTGTCGGATTCAAGAATGCCGAAAGCCTCGGCATCCAGCAAGCGTATTCCGTTTTTCAAAAGGATGTCGATGGCCTTATCGATATCGCTGAAACGGAAAATCATGACCGCCTGGTCCGCTGAAACACCGATGAACGCATACATGTGTACCACGTTGACCCCGGCATCTTTCAAGGGCTTTAGCAGTGCGGCCAGCGCCCCGGGCCGATCTTCGATCACAGCGGCAACCACCTCGTCCACCCGGGCCGGAATTTGGCGTTCCATCATAATCCGTCGGGTCGTGGCGATATCCGATACCAGGAGTCTGAGTTTTCCGAAATCTCCCGTATCGACCAGATTCAGAGCCCGGAGGTTGATTCCGGCCTCTCCCAAAGCGCTGGTCACCTCGTATAGCCGACCCGGAGCGTTCTCGATAAAAACGGAAATCTGTTTGAGCTTCATAGCGACCTCTCCCTTGCTGCGGCACGTGTTCATAGGGTTCGTTTTTATACAGAATAACTCAAATCATTTTTCATACATACACAGCGTACAGATGACAAGCTCAAGGATATAACTGGAAACCGTGCTTTTAAGGGTTGATAACGCAAAGACCTAACGCGCTGTGTATAGCTACATTGTAGTTGTAAACAGGAACCCCTGGAAATGTCAAGGTGCCAGGACACCCCTGCCTAAACTGAGCTCAACTTAGGCCCTCATAAGTCCATGTTGAACTGCACCATTTTAAGACGTCTTCGAACATCATCGGAAATATTTCGACCGATCCTCGCCATAAACAGATTCTCAGGGCGAAGCATCACATTGGGTTCGTTGGTCTGCAACACCTTGAAGTCGAAGGAAGAGAACAGGTGAATCATCATTTCCCGGTAGTCCATGGTGGCCATCTTGCTGCCTTCCATATCCCAGGTCCACGAATAGCCCACCATGTAGAAAATTCGATCCTCGACGAGCGGATGGTCGAGGACCATTGACAGAATTTTAGCTGAAAGCCCCATGGATCGCCAGGGGCGGCTGATTTCAATGACCGCCACTTCCATCATGATTTGATTTCCGACCCGGTGCCATCTCTCCCCGGGAGCAGGGTAAGTCAGGATACCGAAACCGACAATGTCACCATCGTCGGTGGCGGCGATGGTCACATTGGCATCGGAGCCACCGGCGGGCCGTATCAGGCTCTCCTTGGTGGAGACAATGGGATTGTAATGGGGATGCTTTCCAAAGGCGCGTTTGAAGGCAAGGGTCTCGATATCTTCGGGGCTGCAAAAAGAGGAGAGGGAAACTCGGCCGCGTGTCGTATGGACAAACGTTTTTTTCTGATGGGTTGGGGTCATGAATGCGGCCGCTAAAAATCGCTCCACTCTTTGTGAAGGTCTTTGACCATGATCTGATAGTCGTAATAGTTACCCGCTTCATCCCGGTAGTAATTGCGCAGGGTCGCTTCTTTTACGAAATCAAGCTTCCGGGCCGCTTCGATGGCCATGTCTTCCACACCGACAATAAAATCGGTGCGCAGTTTCTCAAGACCCAGTTCCATGGCCCGGCGAATCAGATCGAAAATCATCCATGTGCCGAGCCGTTTGTTGCGAAAATCTTGAGCAACCATCAGTCGAATACGTCCCAGATGCCGACGGCCGCCTTGAAACCGCCTCAACAGACTGGCATGGGCCACCACATGGTTCTCATGGATGGCCAGCACACAAAAGCTCTTTCCCTTGGACTGATTCCGGATCCATTTCTCGATGACTTCCGGTTGGGTCGGATCTTCTTTAAGATACCACCGGTTGGCAATGGGAAGGTCGTTGAAAAACTGTATCAGGTCGTCACGGTCTTCGGAGCCCAGAGGCCTTAAAATAACCTCCGTGCAATCTTTTAATACCAGATCTTTGGGATATCGGCTCCTTTGGTGGGACATGTTCGCGGTCCTTTCCTGTTGAGGCATCTTTCCTCTTGAAAATCGATTCGTGGATGGGCACTACCTAAACCCCATGAGGGCCGGGAGCCACAGCACGACATCGGGCAGAAAGGTCATTAAGAGCAGCACGAAAATCTGAATGGCGATAAAAGGCAGCACCGCCCTGGACACGTAGATGATGTCCCGATTGGCGATGGCCCCGGTGATGTAGAGGCTCACCCCCATGGGCGGGGTGCAGTAGCCGATGGCCAGGTTCACCGTCATGATCAGCCCGAAATGCATCCAGTCCACCCCGAAGGCATCGAGCATGGGCAAAAAGACCGGGCCCAGAATCATGGTGGCCGAGATGATGTCCATGAACATCCCCACAATGAGAAGCAGCACGTTCATGGCGATGAGAAAGACCACCGGCGAATGGATAGCCATCAGCACGGCCTCGGTGATTTTCCCGGGAATGTCCTCCAGGGTCAACAGCCGGCCGAAACAGCTCGCCCCGGCCACGATGATCAGCAGGGTGGCCGATGTCACCGCCGAGTTGACCGTGATCTTTTTTACCTCTGAAAAACGGATCGCCCGGTGGATGACAATCTCAACGAAAAAGGCATAGACGCAGGCCACCACCGCCGCCTCATTGGCCGTAAAGGCCCCGGAAAAAATCCCACCGAAAATGATCACCGGCAGCATCAACGACCAGAACCCCTCTTTGAGGATCCCGAACACCTCACCAAAGTTCGGCACCGGCTTGCGGACGATCTCCGTTTTTTTACGGAAGTAAAAATAGCTGTACAGGCAGACCCCGAACATGATCATCACCCCGGGAAGGAACCCGGTCAGAAAGAGCCCCTCTAAGGATACGTTGCTGATCATCGAGTACAAAATCATCCCGATGCTCGGCGGGATGATCACCCCCAGGTTCGGGCTGGTGGTCATCAGCCCCAGGGTGTAATCCTCCGGATAACCGTTTTCCAGCAGTGCCGGGATCATAAAGCCCCCCAGGGCCACCACCGTGGCCACCGTGGATCCGGATATGGCGCCGAAGAGCCCGCAGGCCAGCACCCCGGCCATACCCAGCCCGCCCGGAAGCCAGCTCACCAGGGCGTTGGCCACCTTGATCAGCTTTTCAACGATCTTGCCCGCTGTCATGATATTGCCGCAGAGAATGAAAAAGAGCACCACCACAAGGGCAAAATTGTCCATACTGCGAAGCAGGGTTTGCACCAACAGCAGCACCGGAAGATCGGTGAAAAGGACGAACCCGAGCACCGCCGTAAAAAACAAGCACATGAACACCGGCACGTAGGTGGCCATGCATCCGAGCAGAATCAACAAAATCACCACATGACTCGTTTCCATTCCGTTTCCGACCCTCTCTCTATTTCCGAACGACCGATACGATGGAAAGGGGATATACAGGATTAACCCCGAAGCCCCCGGCAAACCGACCGCTTGCCCATGACGCAGCCCGCGTCATGGGGTTCGACACTCTGTCCATCCCTGTGAATCGTTTCTGTTCGACCCGTCGAGCCATGTCAGAACCCCTTGTCCCCGGTGCCCAACAGCTTACCGATGTCTTCGTAGATCACCTGAACGGTACGGATGGTCATCATGCCCCCCATCAGCGGCAGCATCGAAAAGACATAAATCAGCGGAATCTGAAGGATAATCGTCTTCTGGTGGGTCTGAGCCTGAAGCAGCGCCAGTTGCCACCCGTAATAGAGCACCAGCACCGAAAAGACCAGCGTCACCAGATGGCTGAAAAAGGTCAGCGGCACCTTGAGCCGGGGAAAAATCTGCACCGAAGCGTCGATTCTGATCAGGCTGCGGTTTTTCACCGCTGCGCTGCAGCCGATCAGTGTCGTGTAAATGATCACCTCGCGCACCAGTTCCTCGGACCACGCCAGCGAATAGTTGAATCCGTACCGCAGCACCACATTGAAAAACAGCGCCACCAGCGCCACCATCACCGTGATGAACAGCGTCCAGTCCTCAAAAAAGGTCATTGCCTTGTCCACCACGTTGAGCGTCTTTGCGAACATTTCGGCTTCTCGATTCCCCGTGCGGGTCTGTGTCAAGGTTCTTTAAAAAAAGAAAAACCCATATGCCGTTGCATCGGAGCCCGGGCGTTGAAACGGGCATGATCCGTATCGGGGCCTCGGGCCGGCATGTGGATTGATAGGTTCACACGAAATCATCATCAATCGCAAGTAAAACGGGGCCTTGGTAAATGGGAATTTCCAAGGCCCCTATGGGCTATTATGAATCGATCCTACGGCTTGTAACCGACAAAGTCCTGAACTTCCTTGAGAAAATTGTCCGGACGATACTTGTCGCTCGGATAGAGTTCATTGATTTCCGGAGCGTATTTCACATGGACCGCGTTGCCCTTCTCCTGCAACCAGGCATTGTCCTTGGCGCTCAAGCTGATAAACTCAATGCCAGCCGCGGTGGCCTTGGCGATCTGCTCGGACTCCTGGGCCACGGTTTCCTTACGGATCTGGGCGCAAACGTCATGCACCACCTCAACGAAGGTCTTCTGAAGATCCGGCGGCAGTTTTTCGAACCAGGCCTTGTTGAAAATCCAGATGAACAGACCCTGTGCGTAATTGACATAGGTGAAATACTTGGCCACCTCAAACTTCTTGGTGATGTTGCAAACCATGGGCGTGTGATCCAGACCGTCGATCACCCCCTGCTTGAGGGCCACCGGCACGTCCGGCCACGGCATGGCCACTGGATTTATTCCCCACGCCTTGTAGGTCAGCTGGTTCACGGCCGCTTCGGCCGTGCGGAACTTGAGCTTCTGGGCTTCCTCAATGGTGCGTACCGGCTTGACCGTGGCCCAGCCGTAATTACCGTAACCGGTGATGTCGATCCCGATGATCCCCTGATGGTCCATGGCCATCATGAAGTGGTCAAAAAGCTTGCCGCTGGAAGCAAACTTGTCCAGTTTGTCAAAAGAATTGATCAGGAAAGGCAGGTTGACCACGCCAAAGCGCGGCCCTAAATTCGTGGCGGCCACCGAACTGACCCCCATCCCCTGAATGGCCCCCATCTGAAGCTGGTTGAGCACCTCCACTTCGCCTCCGAGCATGGAAAATGGCTTGAAGTTGAGGTAAATCTGGCCATTGGTGCGCTTCCAGAGTTCATCGCGGATTGCAAAGCCCGTGTACACCCCCCGGATCACCGGATGAGACACGTTGGAAACCATACAAGTGTACTTGGCCCCTGACGGATCGAACGCCGGCTTCCATGCATCCAAATTAGGGCCTTTGGCCAAGGCGGGCCCGACCGTCAACCCCAGCCCGACCAGACAGATGATTGCCAAACCCACCACTTTTCTAAGCGCCATCGGATTCTCCTTTCGTGCCTGTTGATATGCACCGCATTAATTATTTAAACCATATTCATTTGCCAAAATCAATTTACAGTTACATTGCAGCTACTCGCATTTTTGTCAAGGAAAAACTGTAACAGCAGCCAAGCAGGGGGGTGTATGTAGAGAGATCTGTGGGTATTGTACGAATGGGATGGGAAGTGGCCGGGAGGCAAACGGTGTTGTAAAACAAAAAAGCCCTGCCGATTTACTCGGCAGGGCTTGTGACCCGAATCTTGGTACCGGCTACTTTTCCGTTGCCGGCGCTTCCCCCTCGTCAGCGGAATCGACCAAAGCATCGCCATCGACAGCAGGCTCCTGGGTTTCGGCGGCCACAGCCACTTTCTCCTCTGTGGTTTCCGCATCAGCCTCTTTGGGCGCCTGGATGCTCTTTTCTTCCACCGGCTGAGGGACAACCGGCACAGCCTTGGGCTCGCTCTTTTTCTTGGTCGTTTTCTTTTTCTTGGCCTTTTCTTCCCCACTGACCAGTTCAATAAGCGACATCATGGTCGCATCGCCCGGCCGTCTGTCAAGTTTGACCACACGGGTGTACCCACCGCTAATTGAGCCAAACCGTTTCGGCGCCTCATCAAAGAGTTTGTGGACCACATCGCTCTCGTAAACAATGGCGAGTGCCTGGCGCCTGGCATGAAGGTCACCACGTTTGGCAAGGGTGATCAGGTGATCCGCCCAACTCCGCAATGCCTTCGCTTTGGCGTCCGTTGTACGAATCCGATCATGCTTGAGCAACGACGTCACCATGTTTCGGAACATGGCCTTCCGGTGACTGCTGTCGCGATTAAATTTAGAACCGGCGTTTTGATGTCTCATGAATCAATTACTCCTCTTCCTCAATGTCTTCTTCTGGAGGAACGAATCCTTCAAGCTTCATCCCCAGCGACAAGCCCATCTCGCCCAGGACTTCCTTGATTTCATTTAACGATTTTCTACCGAAATTCTTGGTTCTGAGCATTTCCGGTTCGGTTCTGGCGACCAACTGGAAGATTTTGTGAATATCGGCATTCTTCAGACAGTTGGCACTTCGAACGGAAAGCTCAAGTTCTTCAACGCTTCGATAGAGGTTTTCATTGAAATCCGATTGTTCCTTTTCCTCGGTCTTGCTTTCCGTTGAAGCAGAGACATCTTCATCAAAATTGATGAAAATTGTCATCTGTTCTTTCATAATCTTTCCGGCATAGGCGACGGCATCTTCAGGCAATATGCTGCCGTCAGTCCAAACTTCAAGCGTCAATTTATCGTAATCGGTACGCTGTCCCACACGCGCGTTGCCCACCACGTAGACAACCCGCTTTATGGGTGAGTAAACAGCGTCAATGGGTATGGTGCCAATGGGCGCCTCTTCGTCTTTGTTGTTTTCGGCAAGGGAATACCCCTTGCTGTATCTGACGGCCATTTCCATCTTCAAATCGGATTTGACGGATAAAGTGGCAATATGCGCATCGGGGTTTAGAACCTGGCATTTGCCGTCAGGGCTCAAAATATCCGCACCAGTGACCACGCATTCGCCTTTTTTCTCAATTCTGATGGTCTTTGGTTCCGGGTCATCGACCTTGATGCGGATTTCTTTCAGATTCAGGATAATTTCAGAAATATCTTCAAGAACCCCCGGAATCGTACTGAACTCGTGCATCACGGAATCGAACCGGACAGAAGTAATCGCGGCACCATGAAGAGAGGACAGGATAATTCGCCGCAAGGAGTTCCCGATGGTAATACCGAACCCTCTTTCCAAGGGTTCACAAACGAATTTCCCATAGGTGGGCGTACTGCTAACCTGAACCTTTTCCGGCCGGATCATTTCCTGCCAGTTCATGTACCTAAGTTCGTTTGATGACATGATCAAATCTCCAGATTTAGAATTCTACATGTCGTCCGGGCGTGACAATTGCAGTAATAATCGCTTCGAAACGGGCTCTGCGAGGAAAGCCCGTCGGAATATAGCGCGATATCGTTGTGCTATTTCGAGTATAGCTCGACGATCAGCTGCTCCTGAATCGGCATGGTAATATCTTCACGGACGGGCAGGGCTTTGACGCTCCCTTTGAATTTGTCTTTCTCCAGTTCGATCCACTGCGGAATTCCTCGACGAACGACGGCATCCATGGAATCTTCGATCACCTGAACCTTCTGGCTTTTTTCGCGCACTTCAACGACATCACCGACCCTGACCATATACGACGGGATGTTGACTTTTTTCCCGTTGATCAGGAAATGATTATGTTTGACAAAGTGTCGGCCCTGGGTTCTGGAGTTGACGAAACCGAGGCGAAAGACGAGATTGTCAAGGCGGCGTTCCAGCATGACCAGAAGGTTTGTACCGGTAATTCCTTTTTGTTTGTCAGCTCGTTTGAAGAACAAACGAAACTGTTTTTCGGAAAGCCCGTACATGCGCTTGACTTTTTGTTTCTCTCGAAGCTGAATTCCATAATCGGAAACTTTTCGACCTCGCCGCTGTCCATGCTGGCCAGGGGGATATCCGCGGCGGTCAAACGCGCACTTGTCCGAAAAGCAGCGATCGCCCTTCAGAAACATCTTCACATTCTCGCGTCTGCACAGCCGGCAAACGGAACCTCTGTAACGTGCCAAGACTTCCTCCTTTATGTTCAAAGCCCCTGCCCCTGCAGGAAGCGCTCAAATCAATCGGATCGGCAATGCCCGACCCTACATGAAAGTATAATCTAAACCCGACGCCTTTTGGGTGGACGGCATCCGTTATGGGGAATGGGCGTAACATCTTTGATCATCGTAACATTAAAGCCCGCGGCCTGAAGGGAGCGAAGGGCAGACTCTCTTCCGGAACCCGGCCCCTTGACATAGACCTCGACATTCTTCATGCCATGCTCCATCGCTTTTTTTGCGGCATCTTCTGCTGCCAACTGAGCGGCAAACGGCGTGCTCTTGCGGGAGCCTTTGAAGCCCTGGACGCCCGAACTCGACCAGGAGACCACATTTCCTGCCGGATCGGTAATGGTGACAATGGTGTTGTTAAACGTCGACTGGATATGGACCACACCGCTCGAGATATTTTTCTTCTCTTTTTTCTTGGTACGGGTTTTCTTAGCCATGGAGTATGCCTCTATATATTGAATACGGTGTTATTTCTTGGGCCCGCTCTTTTTCTTGACAGCCGCGCGTTTCGGTCCCTTTCGCGTTCTTGCGTTGGTGCTCGTACGCTGACCGTTCACAGGGAGTCCCCGTCGATGTCGAAGTCCCCGATAACATCCGAGATCCATCAACCGCTTGATATTCATGGACACCTGGGTCCTCAACTCACCTTCGACCTTGTATTCGCTGTCGAGCACCTTCCGGATATCATTGATCTCGGTCTCAGACAGATCATCTGTCTTGGTGTTCGGGTCAAATTTGAGCTTTGCCAGTATAGCCTTAGAGCTAGACAGACCGACGCCATATATATAGGTCAGGCCGATCTCAATCCGCTTACCCCTCGGTAAATCGACTCCTGCAATTCTCGCCAAAGCTTGTCCTCCTATCCCTGTCGCTGTTTGTGCCGTTTATTTTCGCAAATGACACGAACGACGCCGCGTCTACGAATGATCTTGCATTTCGAGCAAATTTTCTTTACCGATGCCCTGACTTTCATTGCTCTTCACTCCTTGCCGCCGCCCTCCGGCGACGCGAAATATACTATTTGGACCGGTATGTAATTCGGCCGCGAGTCAAATCGTAAGGGGAAAGCTCCACCGTCACTTTGTCGCCAGGCAGAATCTTAATAAAATGCATGCGCATTTTTCCTGAGATATGGGCCAGCACCTGGTGTTTGTTTTCCAGTTCCACCTTGAACATGGCGTTGGGCAGAGTCTCTAGAACCCTTCCTTCAACCTTGATTGCCTCTTCTTTTGGCATCTTTCCCCCGCCTCCCTTTCTAAGTAGAACTGTCGCCGGATCTTTCTGGTTCCCTGCTTCCGATCTGTCGTTTATCGCGCCATTCGGGTTCATTCATGCCAAATCGAGGTCATCGGCTGCTAGTGCCGGCCCTTTATTCGACTCTGTCCCTTTTTCAGGAAACCCTCATAGTGGCGGGTCAACATGTGGGATTCAATCTGCGCGACGGTATCAATGGACACCCCCACAATGATCAACAGTGCGGTACCGCCAAAGTAGAACGGGACATTGAACTGGTTAATCAATATGGAAGGCAATACACAGACCGTTGAGACATAGATCGCTCCCCCGAGGGTAATTCGCGTCAAAACCTTGTCGATATAGTCGGCTGTCCGTTTCCCTGGCCGAATCCCGGGAATAAAGCCACCCTGCTTTTTCATATTGTCGGCAACGTCGGCCGGATTGAATGTCACGGCCGTGTAGAAGTAGCAAAAAAAGAAAATCAAGCCGACAAAAAGAAACTCGTAAATCACATTGCCTGGACGAAGTTTGGCGACAATTTCCTGCATCCAGGGTATGGTGACAAAGCCGGCGATGGTCGCCGGAAACATCATGATTGAGGACGCAAAAATCGGCGGAATAACGCCCGAGGTGTTGATCTTGAGCGGCAGATGGGTGCTCTGTCCGCCGAACATCCGACGGCCGACCACCCGCTTGGCATACTGAACCGGAATTCGACGCTGCCCCTGCTCGAAAAAAATGATCACCGCAACCACAAGGATCATGAACACCATCAGAATCAACACAGGGAAAATCTGCATCTCCCCAGTGGATACAAGCCTGAGGGTATTGGCAATGGCGCTGGGCATTCTGCAAACAATACCGGCAAAAATGATCAGTGAAATGCCGTTTCCAATGCCCCGCTCGGTGATCTGCTCGCCGAGCCACATGATGAACGCCGTGCCGGCAGTCAGGGTGATGACGGTCATCAGGCGAAATCCCCATCCGGCATAAATAACGATGGGTGCACCGCCGGGCGAACTCATGCTTTCCAACCCGACAGCAATGCCGAACCCCTGAATGATGCTCAGCAACACCGTTCCATAGCGGGTATACTGGGTAATCTTCTTTCGTCCCTGCTCGCCTTCTTTGGACAGGCGTTCCAGGTGCGGAATGGTGACCGTCAGAAGCTGAAGGATAATGGAGGCGCTAATGTAAGGCATAATTCCCAGTGCAAACACCGAGAGTCTTTCCAGCGCGCCACCCGAGAACAGGTTGAACAGCCCCAGCAACCCTTCTTTGGCTTTTGCAAAAAAAGAGGCCAGGGCCACCGCATCGATTCCCGGGGTCGGAACCTGAACGCCGATCCGATAGACAATCAGAAGAGCCAGTGTGATCAAAATTCTGCGTTTGAGCTCAGGAATCTTGAATATGTTGCCGAACCCGCCACCCATCATGATGATTCAACCTCAAAGCGGCCGCCAGCAGCTGTTATCTTATCTTTTGCGTTTTGGCTGGCACAGGATACGCGGACATTAAGGGGAACCTGGACGTCACCATTTCCCAAAAGCTTGACGCCGTCCCGGCGGCCTTTGACCAAACCGGCCCTGACCAAAGCGGCCTCGTCCACGGTCTCACCGCTCTCGAAACGGCTCAGATCGCTGATGTTGACGACAGCGAATTCCTTTTTGAAAATATTGGTAAACCCGCGTTTGGGAAGGCGTCGATGAATCGGCATTTGCCCGCCTTCGAATCCGGGACGCACACCACCGCCGGAGCGGGCTTTGTGCCCTTTGGACCCCCTTCCGGCAGTCTTTCCGGAACCCGAGGCAACGCCCCGACCGACTCTCTTTCTCTTTTTCCGGGAGCCTTCAGCCGGCGACAGTTCAGACAGCTTCATCACTTCTCTCCTCAGCCTTGACTAGATGCGATACGGTATGGATCATACCCCGGATGGCCGGAGTGTTTTCCAATTCAACGGTCTTATTCATTTTGGTCAGCCCCATTCCTCGGAGCACCTTCCGGTGTTTTTCAGGCCGGCCGATCATGCTTCGAATCAGGGTCACCTTTAATTTTTCAGACATTGCACCGATCCCTTTTATAGCTCGTCAACCTTCTTGCCGCGTCGGGCAGCAACCTGCTCACGACTCTGGAGCCTGGACAGGCCCTCAATGGTGGCCTTGACAACATTATGCGGATTGTTGCTCCCCATACATTTTGTCAGGATGTTCTGTACGCCGACCGCCTCAAGCACAGCTCGGACGGCACCGCCGGCAATCACACCGGTTCCCTGGGAGGCAGGCTTGAGCAACACCTTGCCCGCACCAAATTTTCCGATCACCTCATAAGGAATGGTACCGTCAATCAGCGGTATGCTGATCATGTTCTTTTTGGCCTTTTCCACCCCTTTTCGGATCGCTTCGGGAACCTCTCCGGCTTTCCCGAGACCGTAACCGATGCTGCCATCGCCGTCTCCCACGACAACAATGGCACTGAAGCTGAACCGACGTCCGCCTTTGACCACCTTCGCGACACGGTTAATGTAAACAACCTTGTCAATTAACTGATTTTCGCCTGTATCTTGCGTGAACAAGGGTCTGCCTCCTTCGCCCGTCACAATCGTCATGCGCGCGTCTAGAATTCCAATCCACCCTCACGGGCGCCGTCGGATACTGCTTTGACCCGGCCGTGGTACAAAAAGCCATTTCGATCAAAAACAACCTTTTTATGGCCGTTTTCCAGGGCTCGCTCGGCGAGGAGTTTGCCGACAAAGGTCGCTTTGGCCACCTTGCTTTCAAAAGGCGGGTGCTCCGCGACCGCCTTGTCGAGACTGGAGGCGGCAACCATGGTCTTTCCGCTGGTATCGTCGATGACCTGAGCGTAAATGTGCCTGGCACTGCGAAAAACGCTGAGCCTGGGTTTGATCGCCGTTCCGGAAATCTTCTTCCGAATCCTCTGTTTCCGCTTTAATCGCGACTGCCTTCTATCTTCTGCCGAACCCATCTTGATATCCTCACAAGCGTTATAAAGACACGATCGTCTTTGATGACCTGTTATTTTGTGCCGGTTTTTCCGGCCTTCCGCTGAATGTGCTCCTCGGCATATTTGACGCCCTTGCCCTTGTAAGGCTCGGGTGGCCGAAGGCGCCTTATGGACGATGCCGTGTGCCCCAGCAGTTCCTTATCGATTCCGGACAGCTTAATGCTATTGTTCTTATCGACGGCAGCCGTAACGCCGTCGGGAACTTTAAAATCGATGGGGTGGGAATGGCCGAGATTAAACTGTATGGTGTTGCCGTTCAAGGTGGCACGATACCCGATGCCATTGATCTCCAGTGCGCGTTCAAAGCCCTTGTCGACACCGGTGACCATATTGGCAACCAGGCTTCGGGTCAGCCCCTGAAGCGCCAGATCGGTGCGACTGTTCGTCAGCGGGATTACCTTGATCAGACCGTCCGCAATATTTAATTCGATGGAAGCGTGAACCGTACGCGTCAGCGTCCCTTTCGGTCCCTGAACGGTAACGATCTTGTCCTTATATGTCGCTTTCGTTTTATCCGGTATCGGAATCGGTTTCTTGCCAACTCGAGACATGGATGACTCCTCAATGGTGGATCAAATCTTACTCTATTTGAAATATTGGCCCGGTTATATCATCGACCGGAACGCATTGTTCCCTTGTTGCTTGCGCGCTACCAAATCTTGCAAAGGAACTCGCCGCCGAGATTATCCTTGCGGGCCTGTCGGTCTGTCATGATACCCTTTGACGTGGACAGTACGGCGACCCCCATGCCATTGAGCACCGGTTTTATATCCTTGCTTCGGACGTAAACCCGGCGACTGGGCTTGCTGACGCGCTGAATCCCAACGATGGCGTTTTTCTGGGCCTGGCCGTACTTCAGATACACGCGCAGGATACCCTGCTTGTCGTCTTTGATGAATTTGTAATTCCGAATGAACCCCTCGTTGCGCATGAGCTTGGCCAACTCGGTTTTCATTTTGGATCCCGGAATATCAACACTGTTAAATTTTGCACGGCTGCCATTTCGAATCCGGGTCAGCAAATCCGCGATCGGGTCACTCATTGACATGGTTCTCTCCGTTGTCGTTATCTATGTAAGAACGATTGTTGCCTCTAAGGTGGACCGAGTCGTCGCCCTCAGAGGCGCAAAACCGGTCCTGCCTACCAACTTGATTTGACGACGCCCGGCAGCTTTCCCTGGGACGCCAGATTTCGAAAACAGATTCGGCATATCCCGAATTTTCGAAGAAACGCCCGAGGTCTTCCGCAGATGGGGCATCGGTTGTATTTCCGAACCATGAATTTGGGTGTTCTAATTGCCTTTGCTATGAGCGACTTCTTAGCCAAATCATCCTCCTTATCACCAAGCTTTCCGGCCGCCGCCTGGAAAACGGGCGCTAGTTCTTGAACGGCATGCCCATCAGTCGGAGCAGTTCTCTGCCTTCTTCGTCAGATTTTGCACTCGTGACGATGGTGATATTCATCCCCTTGATCTTGTCAATTCTATCATATTCAATTTCCGGGAAGATGATATGCTCTTTTATGCCAAGGCTATAATTGCCACGACCGTCCATCGCTTTTGCGGAGATTCCCCTGAAATCGCGAACACGGGGCAATGCGATATTCACGAGTTTGTTAAAAAAGTCATACATCCGCTTTTGGCGCAGGGTGACGCAACATCCAATCGGCATGCCCTCCCTAAGCTTGAAGGCCGCAATGGACTTCTTTGCCCGGGTAATGACGGGTTTCTGACCGGAAATAACCTTGAGCTCCTCGGCTGCCGAATCAAGAATCTTGATATTCTGAATGGCTTCGCCCAAACCCATATTCAGAACAATTTTTTCCAGTTTCGGGATCTGCATCGGATTCCGGTACCCGAACTTTTCCTGAAGCGTGGGTGAGACTTCCTCTTTGTACACTGTCTTTAACGATGGCATACCATTTCCTCCGACACGGCGTCCTAGGCGTCGATAATCTCACTACACTTGGCGCAAACCCGGGTCTTTTTTCCGTCTTCCAGACGCTGCATCTTGATTCTGCTTGGCGTCATGCATTTGCCGCACATCAGCATCACTTTGGACCGGTTAATCGGCGCCTCCGTTTCAATGATCCCGCCCTGCCTATTGGAAGCACTCGGCCGGGAATGCCGTTTGATGAGGTTGATGTTTTCAACCAGCACCCGATCTTTCTTCCGATCAACTTTCAGGATCTTGCCGATCTTGCCTTTGTCTTTTCCGACAAGAACTTTTACTTTGTCATCTTTTTTCAACAAGCACTTATTTGTTGTCATGGGTTGTTTCTCCACGGAGCGCACAGATTCTAGAGCACTTCAGGTGCCAATGAAATAATTTTCATGAAACTTTTGGCACGCAACTCCCTTGCGACGGGTCCAAAAATACGGGTTCCGATGGGTTCCTTGTTCAGGTTGATCAGAACCGCGGAATTATCGTCAAATCGGATATACGTCCCGTCGGGTCGTCGAATCTCTTTCTTGGTTCTGACAACGACCGCTTTTAGCACGTCCCCCTTCTTGACCTTGGCGTTGGGGATTGCCTCTTTGACCGATACGACGATGATGTCTCCAACGCTCGCATATCGCCGCCTCGATCCGCCCAGCACCTTGATACAGTAAACGACCTTGGCACCAGAGTTGTCCGCCACCGTCAATCTCGTCTCTTGCTGAATCATTTTCTTTCCCTTGTCGTCAGATGGCTTTTTCGACTATTTTACTGACTCGCCATTTCTTCGAGCGACTCAGCGGTCTGGATTCGGTAATGAGCACCTTGTCGCCGATCTGACAGGCATTGCCTTCGTCGTGAGCGGCGAATTTGGTTCGTCTTCGAATATATTTCTGGTAAAGTTTGTGTTTGACAAGTCTTTCCACCAGAACCGTGACGGTTTTTTCCATTTTGTCGCTAACGACCGTCCCGACCACCTGTCTTTTTTTTCCTCGCTCGTTCATAGTCCCATCTATTCTCTGCTGTCATTGGAATCAGACTGAAGGATAATGGTATTGACTCTGGCAATATCCTTTTTCGTCTGTCCCAGTTTACGGGAATTTTCAAGTTGGCCGGTCGCATGCTGAAACCTAAGGGTAAATAGTTTTTCCTTTAGGTCCTTCGATTTGCGACGCATTTCGTCCAGACTCATTTCTCTTATTTCACTGGCCTTCATTAGAGGTCGCTCCTCTCAACGAATCTTGTCTTGATCGAAAGCTTGTGAGAAGCCAACCGAAGGGCCTCTTTGGCCATCTCCCGTGTCACGCCTTCCATCTCGTAGAGAATCCGTCCCGGTTTAACGATCGCCACCCAGCCCTCGGGCGCGCCCTTACCTTTACCCATTCGGACTTCAGCCGGTTTCTTGGTGAACGGCTTGTCGGGAAAAAAGCGGATCCACATCTTTCCGCCTCTCTTCACGTGCCGGGTCATGGCAACACGAGCAGCCTCGATCTGTTTTGATGTAACGGCGCCGCATTCAATCGCCTGAAGCCCGAATTCACCGAAATTCAGGTCACTGCCCCGCTGGGCAAGCCCCCGCATCCGGCCTTTTTGCTGCTTTCTGAATTTGACTTTCTTGGGACTCAGCATGTCCTTCGTTCTCCTAACAATTAACTTGCGGCCTGGACGGGGTCCTTGCCTAGAATCTCGCCCTTGAAAATAAACACCTTGACGCCGATCAAGCCATACGTGGTATGCGCCTCGGTGAATCCGTAATCAATATCCGCTCGCAGGGTGTGCAATGGAACCCGGCCTTCCCGATATTGCTCCGTGCGGGCCATTTCAGCCCCACCGAGCCGGCCGGCGCAGATCACCTTGACGCCCTCGGCGCCGAACCGCATGGCCGACTGCATGCCACGTTTCATGGCTCGACGGAAAGCCACCCGTCTTTCGATCTGCATGGCGATGTTTTCCGCCACCAACTGTGCATCAATTTCAGGCTTGCGAACCTCTTGAATATCGATCAGCACTTCGTTGCCGAATTTTCCCTCAAGCTCTTTTTTGAGTTGGGCAATCTCGGAACCTTTCTTGCCGATAACGATTCCGGGCCTAGAGGTAAAGATACGAAGCCTGGTGCGCCTAGAGGACCGTTCGATTTCGATCTTGGAAATGCCGGCATGGAAAAGTTTCTTTTTGAGATACTTTCGAATCCTGTAGTCATCCAGGATGTAAGCCGCATAGTTCTTCCCGGCATACCAACGGGACTCCCACGTCTTGACAATCCCCAATCTCAATCCTATCGGATTAACTTTCTGGCCCAAGCTCTACCTCCCTTTCACGCCGATTCATCTGATAAAATCACAGTAATGTGAGACGATCTCTTCAATATCCGAGTGCCTCGCCCACGAGCCCTTGCACGAAATCTTTTCAGCGTGGGTCCCTGGTCGGCGGTGATATTGCGAATGATCAGGGAATCGACATCGATATCCGGATTCTGGTCGGCATTGGAGACCGCGGATCGGACAATTTTCTCCAGAATGCCGGCCGCTTTCTGGGGCATGAACTTGAGCGCATCAAGCCCCCTCTCAACCGGTTTTCCCTTCACGGCGCCGATCACCTTCCGGACTTTTTGAGGAGAAATTCGCGCGTATCTCAAAACAGCCTTGGCTTCTGTTGCAGACATCCCTTTTCTCCAATTACCTCTTCAGTTTCGATTTCTTGTCTCCGGCATGACCATAGAAGGTCCGGGTCGGAGAAAACTCTCCCAGTTTATGTCCGACCATGTCCTCGGTCACAAAAACCGGAATGAATTTCTTGCCATTATGGACCGCCAAGGTGACGCCGACCATTTCTGGAATAATCGTAGAGCGTCTTGACCAAGTCTTGATGACCCGGTTACTGCGACTTTCCTGGGCGATCATTACCTTCTTCATCAGTTTGTCTTCAATGAAGGGGCCTTTTTTCAACGACCGTGGCATATTCTCTCCTTATTGACTCGTTGCGCGCCGCCCTCTCGGCGGTCTTTCTCCTTGGAACCATTTCGGTGGCGAAACCGCTATTTCCGCCCTCGCTTCTTGACGATGAACCGGTTGCTGGTTTTTCGCTTGTTGCGGGTCTTGAAACCCTTTGACGGAGTTCCCCAGGGGCTACAAGGATGACGGCCGCCTGAAGAGCGCCCCTCACCACCGCCCATGGGATGATCAACCGGGTTCATGGCCACGCCGCGGACCATGGGGCGGCGACCAAGCCATCGTTTTCGTCCGGCTTTGCCAAGAGAGATCTTTTCATGTACCAAATTGCCAAGCTGTCCGATGGTGGCATTGCACTTTATCAGCACCATACGGACCTCGCTCGACGGTAATTTCACCAGCGCGTAGCGATCTTCCTTGGCCATGAGTTGAGCATAAGTGCCGGCAGCGCGAACAATCTGGCCCCCTTTTCCCATACGCAATTCGATATTATGAATCAAAGTGCCCAGGGGAATTTTTGACAGCGGCAACGTGTTGCCCGGCTTGATATCCGCCTCGGGGCCTGACAGCACCATATCGCCTACCTTGAGGTTTAGCGGCGCCAGAATGTAGCGTTTTTCTCCATCCACATAATGAAGCAGAGCGATCCTCGCGCTACGATTGGGATCGTATTCGATGGTGGCCACCTTAGCGGGAATGTCGACCTTGTCACGCTTGAAATCGATAATCCGGTAGTGGCGTCTATGCCCCCCCCCCCGATGCCGGGCCGTGATCCGCCCGTTGACGTTTCTGCCGCCCGATTTCTTGATCGTCGCGAGCAGGCTCTTTTCGGGGGTGGTACGGGTGATCTCTTCATTGGTGGCGTATGCTTGAAACCGCCTTCCAGGAGACGTCGGTTTTACTTTTTTAATTGCCATGGTCTGCCCCTTCTATACCCCTTCGAAAAAGTCGATCCGCTCACCAGGCAACAGCGTTACGATCGCTTTCTTCCAATCCTTGCGTTTTCCAAGAATCCGTCCGCGCTGAGTGGTTTTTCCCTTAACATGCAAGGTCCGCACACCGGCAACCCCGACTTTGAATATTTCTTCCACAGCCCGTTTGACCTGCACCCGGTTGGCCTTCATATCAACCTCAAAGGTCACCTGGTTGGACGCCTCTTTCTGGATATTCGTCTTTTCCGTAATAACGGGCCGCCTTATCACATCATGCATAATCATGCTTGAAGCCTCCCTTCGATGCCCTTGATAGAAGACTCAATCAGGACCAACTTCCGATATTTTAAAATATCGTATACATTCAAACCTTCGGTCCGCATAACCTTCACACCCGGCACGTTACGCGAAGACATTTCAAGTGTGTCATCCTTGCCGTCGGTGATGATCAGCGCGTTTTCAAGGGCCAATGCTCCGAGAACCTGAACAAAATCACGCGTCTTGATCTGCTCGAGCGCCAGCGTGTCGACAACGATTAGATCGTCAGCCTGCAGTTTGCTGCTCAGCGCCATTTTCATCGCCAGTTTTCGAACTTTTTTGGGCACCTTGTAGGCATAGGATTTAGGGTCGGGTCCGAAAACGGATCCGCCGCCACGAAGCAGCGGAGATTTGATGTCTCCTCGCCGCGCCCGTCCGGTCCCCTTTTGTCTGAAAAGCTTTTTACGACTTCCCCGCACATCGGAGCGGTGCTTCACTGACGCCGTTCCCGTTCGTCGATTGGCCAATTGCATGACAACGACTTCGTGCAGAACGCTCGGTGTCACCGATACGTTGAAGATTCCGTCTGTCAGTTCGACCTGCGAAACCTTTTCCGCTTTACTATTGATCACATCTACGACAGCCATACCATTTCCTCATGATGCGCCCGGTTCGTCGCGGCCCACGATCGTTCGCAGCGCCCGTTGGTAAAAAAACCGACAGCAAGCGGCGCTTTCTTATGCCTGTGTTTTGAGTTTCTTAATGGCGACAAGACCGGATCGGTACCCCGGAAGCGCCCCTTTGATCAGGATCAAGTTGTCTTCAGGTCGAATATCGATAACTTCCAGATTGCGAACGGTCTTCCGATCATTGCCATAGTGCCCTGGAAGCTTCTTGCCTTTGGTAACGCGGGACGGCCATGCGCTGCACCCAATGGAGCCGGGCACTCGATGACTATGACTTCCGTGAGTATCCTTTCCACCGTGGAAACCATGACGCTTGATCACCCCTTGAAATCCGCGTCCCTTGCTCATTCCGGTCACTTCTATACGCTCTCCGACCTTGAAAAGATCGACCGTGAGTGCTTGCCCCAGCGAATAGGCCGCGGGGTCGTCGACGGCAAATTCTCTCAGGAAGGCAAACCCTTCGCTGCCACTCTTTTTCAGGTGACCCGCCAGCGGCTTGGTAACCCGCGAAGGCCGTCTCGCACCGAACCCGACCTGAAGGGCGTTATAGCCGTCGGTCGCCTCGGTCTTGATCTGGGTGATCACACACGGACCGACTTCGACGACGGTTACCGGCACGAAGCGCCCGTCTGAATTAAAAAGGCTTGTCATCCCGAGTTTTTTTCCTAATAGTCCTCTAGACATATCTTCAGCTGCCTTCTTGTTACAATTTGATTTCCACGTCCACACCGGGCGAAAGATCCAGCTTCATCAACGCATCGACAGTCTGCTGCGTGGGCTCGAGAATGTCCAGCAGTCTCTTATGGGTCCGCATTTCAAACTGCTCCCGGGATTTCTTGTCGACGTGGGGGGACCGCAACACGCAGTACTTATTGATTCGCGTGGGCAGAGGAATGGGGCCAACCACCTTCGCACCCGTCTTCTTGGCGGTATCCACAATATCCGACGACGACTGGTCGAGAAGCTTATGATCGTAGGCCTTGAGCCGGATCCTGATTTTGGTGTTCATTATCATGGGTATATTCTTTCCCTTTACTCGATAATTTCGCTGACGACGCCGGCGCCGACCGTTCTGCCGCCTTCACGAATTGCAAAGCGCAGCTCCTTCTCCATGGCGATAGGCGTGATCAGATCGCCCGTGATCGCCACGTTGTCGCCAGGCATCACCATCTCTACGCCCTCGGGCAGATTCAATATCCCCGTCACGTCCGTGGTCCGGAAGTAAAACTGAGGCCGGTATCCGGTGAAAAACGGCGTGTGACGACCGCCTTCTTCCTTGCTCAGAATATACACCTCGGCCTTGAACTTGGTGTGCGGCGTAATCGATCCCGGAACCGCCACCACCTGACCGCGCTCGACCTCGTCTCGTTTGGTGCCGCGAAGCAGCACGCCGATGTTGTCCCCCGCCTGACCTTCGTCCAAAAGCTTGCGGAACATCTCGACGCCGGTGCACACCGTCTTTAAGGTCGGACGAATCCCGACAATCTCAACGGTGTCGCCCACGTGAACGATCCCGCGCTCCACACGACCGGTCACCACGGTGCCGCGACCCGAAATGCTGAACACGTCCTCGATCGGCATCAAAAACGGCTTGTCCACATCGCGCTCGGGATCGGGGATGAACGCATCCACCGCGGCGAGCAGCTCAAAAACACACTTGGCTTCGTCACTGTCCGGATCGTCGCTCTCCAGCGCCTTGAGGGCGCTGCCGCGAATGATCGGCGTGTCGTCACCAGGAAACTCGTATTTGTCCAGAAGCTCGCGAAGCTCAAGCTCCACCAGTTCGATGAGCTCTTCGTCGTCCACCATGTCGCACTTGTTCAAAAAAACCAAAATCCGTGGAACACCCACCTGGCGGGCCAGCAGAATGTGCTCGCGGGTCTGGGGCATGGGGCCGTCATCGGCACCCACCACCAGAATCGCGCCGTCCATCTGGGCCGCGCCGGTGATCATGTTCTTGATGTAATCCGCATGGCCCGGGCAATCCACATGGGCGTAGTGGCGATTTTCCGACTCGTATTCCACGTGGGCCGTTGCAATGGTGATCCCGCGCTCCTTCTCCTCGGGCGCCTTGTCGATCTGGTCAAACGGCACATAATCCCCATGCCCCTTTAACGCCGCGTGCTTGGTGATCGCCGCGGTCAGGGTCGTCTTGCCATGATCGATGTGACCGATCGTACCCACGTTGACATGCGTTTTCGTTCGCTTAAACTTTTCCTTCGCCATCTTCGTCTCCTCCCTTGCTTCCGGGCTGGAATTGGGTCTGCCGTGTGCTGGGCCATCTAATGGGTCGCAGGCGTCGAATCGATCCTGCGACCATCGGCCGGTTGTCTACCAGCGGAAATGCGCAAAGGCCTTATTGGCATCGGCCATCTTGTGTGTGTCTTCTCTCTTTTTAACCGACGCGCCCCGCTTGTTGGCGGCATCCATGAGCTCGGCGGCCAGTTTCATGGCCATCCCTTTTTCGGACCGACCGCGGGCGTAACCGATAATCCACCGAATACCCAGTGCGGTCCGTCGTGACGGACGAATTTCGTTGGGAACCTGATACGTCGATCCACCCACACGCCGGGACTTGACCTCGATGGTCGGCTTGACGTTTTCAAGGGCCTGCTCGAACACCTTGACCGGATCTTCCTTGGTCTTGGTCTCGATAATTTCAAAGGCGTTATAGATTACGGCTTCGGCCGTGCTCTTCTTTCCATCGCTCATAATCGACTTGATGAACTTGGCCAACAGCTTGTTGCCGTACTTGGCGTCCGGCAACACTGCGCGCACGGGAACTTCTCTTCTTCTCGGCATAGGTCACACCATCTTCGTTGTTTCGGTTTCACAATTCGGGATGTTCAGCGGTTGAACGATTGTCGCCAACCGCCCCGCCGGCCACGCGCCGCCCTCCGGTCTACTTGGGCTTTTTGGCGCCATATTTAGATCGGCCTTGACGACGATCTTCAACACCGAGGGTATCGAGGGTGCCCCGCACGATGTGATAGCGGACACCGGGCAAGTCCTTGACCCGGCCGCCACGGACCAACACCACCGAATGCTCCTGCAGGTTGTGCCCGATCCCGGGAATATAGGCGGTAACTTCGATACCGGTGGTCAGCCTGACCCTGGCAACCTTTCTCAGAGCGGAGTTGGGCTTTTTGGGGGTAGATGTATACACCCTGGTGCAAACGCCACGCTTCTGGGGAGCCCCTTTAAGGGCCGGCGTATTGGTCTTCTTTTTGACCCGCTTCCTGCCCTTGCGTACTAGCTGGTTAATGGTCGGCATCTTTCTCCTCGCATCCTAAATGAAAAAATATGGTCACCGCGAATTCGCGATATGGGTAAAAGCAGGTATGTATATAGGTTCGAGCATCTTGTCAAGCCTTTTTCGCGTCAGCCTTGCCGGATTTCTTCGGCACCAAGCTTTGCCATTGCAGTCATCCCGCCACCGTCAGTTCCAGATCCTGGTATGGGCGCACACCGGTACCGGCGGGGATCAGACGGCCCATGATGACGTTCTCCTTAAGCCCTGACAGGGTGTCAATTTTCCCGGCAATGCTGGCGTCGGTAAGCACCTTGGTGGTCTCCTGAAAGGAGGCCGCGGAAATGAAGCTCTCGGTGCTCAGGGAGGCCTTGGTGATTCCGAGAATCAGCGGTTCGGCCACGGCCGGTTTGCCACCCGAGGCAATGACCGAGCGGTTGATCTCCTCGAACCGGGTTCGATCCACCTGCTCCTCCTGAATAAAATTGGTATCGCCGGATTCCAGGACCTTGACCCGGCGCATCATCTGGCGAACGATCACCTCGATGTGTTTGTCGTTGATTCGGACCCCCTGGAGGCGGTAAACCTCCTGGACTTCGTCCACCAGGTAACGGGCCAGGGCAATCTCGCCCTTGATGTTTAAAATGTCCTGGGGAATGGATGAGCCACCGATCAAGGGCTCACCGGCCCGCACGTAGTCGCCTTCGTAGACATTGATGTGTTTTCCGCGGGGAATGAGGTATTCTTTCTTTTCCCCCACATCCACCGGGGTGACGGTGACTTTCTGCTTGCCTTTTTTGGACGCCTTGGCAATAGAGACATAGCCGTCTATCTCACTTAGAACAGCGATTTCCTTGGGTTTTCTGACTTCAAAGAGTTCAGCGACCCGGGGCAGACCACCGGTGATATCCTTGGTCTTGGTGGTGGCCCGCGGTAGCTTGGCCACCACATCGCCGGCCTGGACCGTATCGCCTTCTTCAACCATCAAGATGCCTTCCAGCGGGAGCATGTATCGGGCCAGTCCACTTCCGGACGCCAGTTTGGCCGTTTTTCCGTCTTCATCCTTGATGGAAATGCGCGGCCGATCCTCGCCGATTTTGGATTCACTGATGGTCCGAATCGACTTTCCGGTGACCGGGTCGACCTTTTCCTGCAGGGTTTTGCCGGGAATGATATCCCCGAACTTGACCGTGCCCCCCGCCTCGGTCAGAATCGGCGTGGCAAACGGGTCCCAGGTGGCCAGCAGGTCGCCCGAACTCACGTCCTGGCCGTCGGCCACCGCGATGCGGGCACCGTAGATGACCGGAAAACGCTCGCGCTCACGGCCGGTCTCACTGACGATGGCAAACTCACCGCCGCGCCGGTTCATGACCACGGTCTCACCTTTGGCATTTTTAACCACCTTCAGATCGAGAAACTTGACCTTGCCGTCGACCCGGGCCTTGATGTCGGCTTGCTCGACCCTGCGGCTGGCCGTGCCACCGATGTGAAAGGTGCGCATGGTCAGCTGGGTTCCGGGCTCGCCGATGGATTGGGCCGCCAGGATACCCACGGCCTGACCAAACTCCACGGTCTTGCCATGGGAGAGGTCGCGCCCGTAGCATTTGGCGCAGACCCCGTTGGGAGTGCGGCAGGTCAGCACGCTACGGATGGTGATGCTGGTCAGACCGGCATCTTCGGTAATCTTGACATGTTTTTCATCCAGTTCCGTATTGTTCTTGATCAGCACTTCGTCGGTAAACGGATCGAGAATGTCGCCCACCGTCACCCGGCCCAGGATCCGGTCCCCCAACCGCTGAATGACTTCGCCCCCTTCCATGAGGGGTTCGACCTCAACGCCCATCATGGTCCCGCAGTCCGCTTCCATGACCGCACAGTCCTGGGCGACATCGGCCAGCCGCCGTGTCAGATAGCCGGAGTTGGCTGTCTTGAGCGCGGTGTCGGCCAGGCCTTTTCGGGCGCCGTGGGTGGAAATAAAGTATTGAAGAACAGACAGGCCTTCCCTGAAATTGGCTTGAATCGGGGTCTCGATAATCTCCCCGGACGGTTTGGCCATAAGCCCGCGCATACCGGCCAACTGGCGCATCTGGTCCTTGCTTCCCCGGGCTCCGGAATCGGCCATCATGTAAATGGGATTCATGCTTTCGGCGATCAGCGGCTTGCCTTCGCTGTCCAGGACAGGCTCTCCGGTGTGGTTCATGACAGGGGCATATTTCATGGCCTCCATCATTTCGTTGGCCACATCGTCCGTGGCCTTGGCCCAGATGTCCACCACTTTGTTGTACTTCTCACCGGGGGTAATGAGCCCCTCGTTGTACTGCTTGTCAATCTCGATAACCCTTCCCTCGGCCTCGGCGAGTATGGCCGCTTTGCCTTCGGGAATGATCATGGCGTCGATGGAAATGCTCAATCCGCCTTCAGTGGAGTATCGGTAACCGATGTCCTTGAGCCGGTCGGAAAGAATGACCGTGGCCTTGGGGCCGAGGTTTCGATAGCAGTAGTCCACCAGGTCTCGCAGCCGGCGCTTGTCCATGACATGGTTGATCCCGTCAAAAGGAATCTCCGGGCGCCGCTCAAGCACCTTGAAAATCTGATAGGTATCGCCATCGGCGATCATCTCGCTGATCTGGCCGTCCTCCAGGGAAAAGATCGCGTCAACATCTTTCGCGTCGACATTGAACATCCGCAGGAAATCTTCTTTTCGGAACATGCCCAGAAACCCCTGGTGTTCCTTGTCCGCAAGCTGTGAATATTTTTTCACCGTATCTGAAAAACCGGCACCGTCCCGCAACGCCTGCAGGGCCTCCAGGCCAACGGCCTCATCGGACACCTCAATGTAGTGTATCACCGTGAGAGGGTCGTGAGGAATGACCTCCCAGAGCAGAACACGGCCGACCGTGGTCTCCACCCGCTTGCCGTCGATGCGCACGGTAACGGCCGCATGCAGATCCACGACTCCGGCATCGTAGGCCAAACGCACCTCGCCGGGATTGGAAAAAAGCTGCCCACGCCCCTTGGCGCCGGGGTTAAGACGGGTCATGTAGTAAATACCCAAAACAATGTCCTGGCTCGGCACGATGATGGGGCTGCCGTTGGCCGGTGACAAGATATTGTTGCTGGAAAGCATCAACACGCGGGCCTCGATCTGTGCCTCCACGGACAGGGGAATGTGGACGGCCATCTGATCGCCGTCAAAGTCCGCGTTAAAAGCGGTACAGACCAGGGGGTGAAGCTGCAGTGCCTTGCCTTCAATCAGAATCGGTTCAAAGGCCTGAATTCCGAGCCGATGCAAGGTCGGTGCCCGGTTGAGCATCACCGGGTATTCCTTGACCACTTCGTCGAGGGTGTCCCAGACTTCCGGGACTTCCCGCTCCACCATCTTCTTGGCGCTCTTGACCGTGGAAACCAGCCCCTTTTGCTCGAGCCGGTAGTAGACAAAGGGCTTGAACAGCTCCAGAGCCATCTTCTTGGGAAGACCGCACTGGTGCAACCGCAGGTTGGGCCCCACGGTGATAACCGTACGCCCCGAGTAATCAACCCGTTTTCCGAGCAGGTTCTGGCGAAAGCGCCCCTGCTTGCCCTTGAGGGTGTCGCTGAGCGATTTTAAGGGCCGTTTGTTGGTGCCGGTGATTACCCGCCCGTGGCGACCGTTGTCAAAAAGCACATCCACGGCTTCTTGAAGCATGCGCTTTTCGTTTCGGACAATGATGTCCGGGGCATTGAGGTCGATGAGTCGCTTGAGCCGATTGTTACGATTAATGACCCGCCGGTACAGATCGTTTAAATCCGACGTGGCAAAGCGTCCCCCCTCCAGGGGAACCAGGGGGCGAAGGTCAGGCGGCAGGACCGGAATCACGTCCATGATCATCCAGGTCGGATCAATCCCCGATTTCCTGAAGGAATCGACGATCTTAAGCCGCTTGGACAGTTTCTGGCGTTTGGCAATGGACCCGGTGGCATGAATATCTTCTCGAAGCTGCTTGTATTCGCTGTCCAGGTCGATGAGTTCTAGCATCGACTTGATGGCTTCGGCCCCGATGCCGGCCTCGAACTTGTTGCCGAAGGTCTCTTTGGCTTCCCGGTACTTTTCGTCCGACAACAGCTGTCCGCGGGTCAGCGGGGTATCCTTGGGATCGGTGACGATGTAGCTGTCAAAGTAGAGCACTTTTTCAATCGATTTCAGGGTCAAATCCAGAAGGTTGCCGATCTTGCTGGGAAGACTTTTGAGAAACCAGATGTGCGCGCACGGGGTGGCCAGTTTGATGTGGGCCATACGCTCCCGGCGGACCTTGGACTGGATGACCTCCACGCCGCATTTTTCACAGATGACGCCGCGGTGCTTCATGCGCTTGTACTTGCCGCAATTGCACTCATAGTCTTTGGTGGGACCGAAAATCTTGGCACAGAAGAGTCCGTCGCGTTCCGGCTTGAAAGTTCTATAGTTGATGGTCTCGGGTTTCTTGATTTCCCCATGGGACCATTTCAGAATCTGTTCCGGCGCTGCCAGGGCAACCTGGACGCCGGTATATTTTCTTGGATCCGTCGGTTTGGCGAAAAAATCGTATAGTGTTTCCACAGATCCTCTCTTTCTTACTTTTCCAAAAGGGTAATATCCAGTCCCAGGCTCTGCAGTTCCTTGGTCAGCACCTTGAAAGATTCGGGCAGTCCCGGTTCAAGGGTATTCTGACCTTTGACGATCTTTTCATACATGCGCGTCCGGCCGGCCATATCGTCGGACTTGACCGTCAAAAATTCTTGCAAGGCATAAGCCGCACCGTAAGCTTCCATGGCCCAGACCTCCATTTCGCCGAGCCGTTGCCCGCCGAACTGGGCCTTACCGCCCAGAGGTTGCTGTGTGACCAGGGAATACGGTCCGATGGATCGGGCATGGATCTTGTCGTCCACCAAATGATGCAGTTTGAGCATGTACATGGTTCCCACGGTGATGCTCTCTTTGAACGCCTCACCGGTACGGCCGTCGTAAAGGGTGGTCTGAGCCGTGGTCGAAAGGCCGGCCTCTTCGAGCAACGCCTTGATCTCGGACTCCTTGGCCCCGTCGAAAACCGGCGTGGCCATATGCACCCCTTTTCGGTAATGACCTGAGAAATCAATAATTTGTTGGTCGTTAAACCCGTCGATCATCTCCTGGGCCTCGGCCCGGTCGAAGATCCGCTTGAGTTTGGCCCGAAGTTCCTTGACTTTGTTATCCTCCAACAACCGATTGATCTGTTCACCCAGGCCGCGCGCCGCCTGGCCCAAGTGAATCTCCAACACCTGGCCGACGTTCATACGAGACGGGACGCCCAAGGGATTGAGGACCATGTCCACCGTTGTGCCGTCCTCAAAATACGGCAGATCCTCTTGGGGCAGGATGCGTGACACCACGCCCTTGTTGCCGTGGCGACCGGCCATTTTATCGCCCACCGAAAGCTTGCGCTTCATGGCCACGTAGACCTTGACCATTTTGATAACGCCCGGCGGCAGGTCGTCACCTTTTTCAAAGCGGCTCAACTGTTTCTCTAAATTCTCACGAACCTTCTCGCCCTGACGCCGGTAGATTTCCAGCAGGTTGTGAAAGCGTTCGGTCAGGCCCGCGTCCTTGAGCACGAGGCCCTCAAGCTGGGCGACAGGGATATCGGTAAACGTGTTTGCATCAATGACATCCCCCTTGGCGGCCACGATTTTTTTACCGTATTTGAGTGGGGCTGCCAGGGTGCTGCCGGCCAGCAATTCGGTGACGCGATCACGAGTCACATCAGCGATGACCCGCAGGGCATCGTCCCGGTCACGCTCCAGGCCCGCAATCTCTTCGTCTTCGATCTGCCGGGTCCGATCATCTTTTTCAATACCGCGGCGGGAAAATACCTTGGCGTCGATGACAATGCCTTGGACCCCGGGCGGCACACGAAGGGAGGTGTCTTTGACGTCGCCGGCCTTTTCACCGAAAATGGCGCGCAGCAGTTTTTCCTCGGGCGAAAGCTGGGTTTCCCCCTTGGGGGTGATTTTGCCCACCAGAACGTCTCCGGGCCCCACCTCGGCCCCGAGTCGGATAATGCCGCTGTCATCGAGATGCTTTAAGGCTTCGTCGCCCACATTGGGAATGTCACGGGTGATGTCTTCCTTGCCCAGTTTGGTATCCCGGGCCACCACCTCGAACTCCTCAATGTGCACCGATGTGTAGACACCATCGCGATGAAGCCGCTCGCCGACCAGAATGGAATCCTCGAAGTTGTATCCACCCCAGGGCATGAAGGCGACCGTAACGTTTTTGCCCAGGGCCAGTTCCCCGTGGTCCGTGGCCGGCCCATCGGCGATGATTTCACCGGCCTGAATCCGCTGCCCCTTTTTCACCAGCGGCCGATGGTTGAAACAGGTATTCTGGTTGGAACGGACAAATTTGGACAGGTTGTAGACCGTAACCGGTTTTTCGCTGTCGTCATCCGTTTGGGCCTCATGACGCAGCACAATCCGCGAAGCATCCACATCTTCGACAAAACCGTCCTGCCGGGCAACGATGGCCACGCCTGAATCCTTGGCCACCACGCCCTCAATACCGGTCCCCACCAGGGGAGCGTCACTGTTGAGCAGTGGTACCGCCTGACGCTGCATGTTCGAGCCCATGAGTGCCCGGTTGGCATCGTCGTTTTCAAGAAACGGAATCAACGAGGCCGAAACGCTCACCAACTGATTGGGCGAGACGTCCATCAACTCGATGTCCTCGGCCTTGACCATCATGAATTCACCGGCAACGCGGGAGGTCACCAGCGGGTTCATGTAATGCCGGGTTTCATCCACCGGTGCATTGGCCTGGGCGATGGGGTGCTCCTTTTCCTCGAAACCGCTGAGGAACCGGACATCGCTGGTCACCTGCTTTTCCCGGACCACGCTGTAAGGCGTTTCGATAAAGCCGTATTCGTTGACCCGGGCATAGGTACTCAACGAAACGATGAGTCCGATGTTGGGGCCTTCCGGCGTCTCAATGGGGCAGATCCGTCCGTAATGGGAGGGGTGCACGTCACGCACCTCAAAACCGGCACGCTCCCGGGTCAGACCGCCTGGCCCCAGGGCACTCAATCGCCTTTTGTGGGTCGTCTCTGAAAGCGGATTGGTCTGGTCCATGAACTGGGAGAGCTGGCTGGTGCCGAAAAACTCCTTGACCACGGCGGAGACCGGCTTGGGATTGACCAGGTCGTGGGGCATCAGAGCATCGACTTCCTGCAGGCTCATGCGCTCTTTTATAGCGCGTTCCATACGCACCAACCCGATGCGATACTGGTTTTCCAGCAGTTCTCCCACAGCGCGGACCCGGCGGTTACCAAGGTGGTCAATGTCGTCCACGACCCCCTGGGTATCCTTGAGTTCAACCAGGGTCTTGGCGGTGAGAATGATGTCTTCCTTACGCAGAATGGTCAGGTTGATATCCGAATCAATTCCCAGCCGCATGTTGATCTTGAGGCGGCCAACACCGGACAAATCGTAATAGGCGGACTTAAAAAAGAGGTGGTCGACAAAATCCTGGGCCACTTCGGGCGTGGCGGGATTTCCCGGGCGCAGGCGACGGTAAATCTCGACCAGCGCTTCTTCTTTGGACTCGACCTTGTCGGCCAGCAGGGTTTTTCGGATGGAATCGCTGGTACTGACGCCGTCAATGAGAAGAACGTCGAAGGCTTTGATACCGGCATCGGTGAGCTTGGTCAGGATCTCTTCATCCAGGGTTTCATTGGCCTGGACCAGGGTTTCACCGGTTTTTCCATCCAAAATGGCATGGGCCGCCGCCTTGCCGATCATGTCCTCCACGTTGATGGGGATTTTCTCGGTGTTCAGTGCGGTCAGCCGGCGCAGGGCTTTCACGCTGAAAACGCGGCCCTTTTTAACGAGAATTTCTCCCGTTTCAGAGTCTTTGACATCGCGGGTCGCCCGCTGACCTTTGAGCCTTTCCGAGCTGTACGCCTTGAATATGCGCTTGCCCTGGATCAAAATGGTCTCGGTATCGTAAAAATAGGCCAACAGGTCTTCGGCCGTGTACCCGAACGCCTTGAGCAAGATGGTGATGGGAAATTTTCGGCGCCTGTCGATACGGATATGGACAATCTCCTTGGGGTCGACTTCCATGTCGATCCACGACCCGCGAACCGGTATGATCCGGCTGCTGTAGATCACTTTGCCGCTGGAGTGCGTCTTGCCCTTGTCGTGATCGAAAAAAACACCCGACGATCGGTGAAGCTGGCTGACAACGACCCTCTCGGTCCCATTGATGATGAAAGTGCCTTTCTCCGTCATCAACGGAATGGTGCCGAAGTAAATCTCCTGCTCCTTGATATCACGGATATTGGAAAATCCCGTTTCCTTGTCGGTATCGTAAACCACCAGCCTGACGGTAATCCGGATGGGGATTTCATAGGTCATGCCCCGGTGGATACATTCCTGCACCCCGTGCTTGACCTCCGCGAATCGGTACGACACAAATTCCAGAGAGGCACTTCCGGTAAAATCCTTAATGGGGAAAACGGATTTGAAAACAGCCTGAAGACCGATTTCCTTACGTTTCTCCGGAGGCACATCCATTTGCAGAAAACGGCTGAAAGACTCCCGCTGCACCCCGATCAAGTCAGGAATTTCAACGATTTTCTTGATTTTGCCGAAATTCTTCCGAATACGCCTGTTTGCCAAAGGCCTTTCCGACATGGCATCTCCAAATTCAAATGAGTTGGAATTTCAAAGGCCCTTCAACGGGGCCTGGTGATCGACTCGGTCTAAATTTTGTACCGGTACGATCTGAAGCATGGCTATGGAGCCCGAAGGGGCCGAGAAAACGAAAGGGAGGAAATTCCGCCTTTTCGTCTCCAACGGCCCCGCAATCCGGTCACCGACGCCCCGCTGTAACAACGAGGCACCGCCTTCTGGATATCGTCTACTTGAGCTCCACCTGGGCACCTGCTTCTTCGAGCTGGGCTTTGACTTTTTCGGCTTCCTCTTTACCGATGCCTTCCTTAACCGGTTTGGGGCTGTTGTCCACAAGCTCCTTGGCATCTTTGAGGCCGAGACCGGTGATGGCGCGTACTTCCTTGATTACCTGAATTTTCTTGTCGCCGGCGGCGATCAGAACAACGTCGAACTCCGTCTGTTCCTCAGCTTCACCCGCCCCGGCATCCGCGGGGCCGGCGGCCATCATGGCCATGGGGGCGGCAGCGGAAACGCCGAATTTTTCTTCGAGCTCTTTGACCAGCTCGGAAAGATCAAGCACGGTCATGTTTGCAATAAACTCAATCACATCGTTCTTGGTGATATCTGCCATTTTATTCTATCCTCCAGTATCTTTCTTTTTTAATGTGAAACGGCGCCGTTGGGGCCTTGGCCCCTTTTGTCGACGGAATCAAATGGGCGGCAAACCAGCCAATCAGGCGGCTTCTTTCTGTTCTTTGATGGCCTGCAGCGCGTAGAGAAGTTTCGCAGGGATTGCATTGAGGGTCCGAACCAGACCGGTAGACACGCCGTTCATGGCGGCCAGAACCTGTCCCAATAGCACTTCGCGCGAAGGCAGCGACGACAGGGTCACAATGCCCGCGGCGTCGATCACCCGGCCATCCATGACACCAATTTTGATTTCCAGTTTCTTGTTTTCCTTGGCAAAGTCAGTCAGGACCTTGGCAGGAGCAACCGGATCGTCATAGCTGAGGGCAATGGCACTGGGGCCTTTGAAGCTGCCTGCGATCAAAGCGGCATCCGTGTTTTCAGAGGCACGGACCAGCAAGGTATTCTTAACAACCTTGAATTCCACCTGAGCATCGCGGAGTTTTCGCCGCAGATTGTTCATGGCGGCGACATCCAGGCCTTTATAGTCCGTAACGATGACGACCTTGGACGAAGCAAGCTTCTTGCTGAGTTCCTCGACAATTTGTTGTTTATCAGTTAATTTCACGTCTTTTTAACACCTCCTTTCACATCTGTAAAAAACCGGAGGGTCTAACCAAATAACCCCACATCTCGGTAGGCCGGCATTGCCGATTAAACACAGTCCGTGAACCTACGGTCTTTGACAGGAATTCTCGTTATCGTGACAATGATACGCACAACCAACCGCACGCGCTACGCCACATCAAAAAGAACGCGCAACGCAACCACAGGGCCCGTATCGGTCATTAAACAACGACAAGGGCACTATTATCGGATCAGGTCCTTTACCAGGGTCGTATCAACCTTGACGCCCGGACCCATGGTGGTGGAAATAGCGATCCCTCTAACGTAAGCGCCTTTGCTCGAAGATGGCTTGAGCCGGACCAGGGTTTCAATGAAAGCGGCCATGTTCTGAACAATCTTTTCAGCTCCAAAAGAAACCTTGCCCATGGGGGCATGGACGATTCCCGCCTTTTCCACGCGGAAATCGATCTTGCCTGCCTTTAGTTCCTTGACAGCCCGTTCGAGATCGAAGGTCACGGTCCCGGTTTTGGCGTTGGGCATCATTCCCCGGGGGCCGAGAACCCGTCCGATCTTGCCCACGGAGCCCATCATGTCCGGCGTGGCGACGGCTTTGTCGAAATCGAGCCAACCACCCTTGATCTTTTCGATCAGTTCGTCATTGCCCACATGGTCGGCACCGGCGTCCAGCGCTTCCTTTTCCTTTTCGCCCTTGGCGAAAACAACCACCCGAATCTCTTTTCCGAGACCGTTTGGCAGCACCACCGTTCCTCTGACCATCTGGTCGGCGTGTCTAGGATCAACGCCTAAACTCACGGCCACGTCCACCGTCTCGTCAAATTTGGCATAGGAAGCATCAATGGCCATCTGGACGGCCGAGGTAAAATCGAGCCGGGCCGAAGAGTCCAAATTTTTGATTTTTTCCAGATATTTTTTACCCCGCTTCGGCATCGTTTTCCACTTGCTCCTTAAGTTCCTTGTTTCCAGTTATGGGTTGCCAATCCCGCGGCACCACGCGCCTTGACCCGGCCGCGGCATCTGTCAAACAGCCCTTAGACGACTTCGATTCCCATGCTTCTAGCCGTGCCGGCAATAATCTTGCAGGCACCGTCGAGATCAATGGCGTTGAGGTCGGGCATCTTGAGCTGGGCGATCTCTTCGACCTGGGCTCGCGTGACTTTTCCGACCCGATCTCGTTTGGGATCGGCAGCACCCTTGGCGATCTTGGCTGCCTTTTTTAACAGCACGGCCGCAGGCGGTGTCTTTGTGATAAAATTGAAGGTTCGATCGGCAAATACCGTGATGACCACCGGAATGATCATCCCTTCCTCACCGGCGGTCCGGGAATTGAAGGCCTTACAAAAATCCATGATATTAACGCCATGCTGCCCCAATGCAGGGCCAATGGGCGGAGAAGGATTGGCCTTTCCAGCCGGAACCTGCAGCTTGATCTGCGCGATTACTTTCTTTGCCATGTTTCTTGCTCCTAGGGTTCTATAGCTTTGTCACTTGGACAAATTCCAGTTCGACAGGTGTTGCACGGCCAAAAATACTCACCAATACTTTAATCTTGCCCTTCTCCGGATTGACGTCTTCGACCGTTCCGTTGAAGTTGGCAAAGGGGCCGTCAATGACCCGGACCTCATCACCTGATTCAAAGAGGTACTTGGGTTTGGGCTTGAGCTTTCCGGCTTCCATTCGGTTGAGGATCTGGGCCGCCTCTTCATCGGAAAGAGGCGCGGGTTTGGAACGCCCACCGAGAAATCCGGTCACCTTGGCCGTATCGTTGACCACGTGCCAGCTATCGTTGTCCAGTTCCATGTTGACCAAAATGTAGCCCGGGTAGAACTTTCGGGAAGATTCTCTTCTCTTCCCCTTGACCAGTTCAACGACCTGCTCGGTTGGGACAAGGACTTCGCCAAATTTATCGGGATGCTGCGACGAAGCGATTCGCTCCTCCAGGGATGCCTTGACCTTGCCTTCAAATCCCGAATAAACATGGACGATATACCATTTCATTGCCATCCCAATCCCCCTGCCCTACTGTAAAACGACACGAATCAGGTTGTTCAGCCCGAAGTCCACCACACCGAGAAAGAGCGAAACAATCATGACCAGCACGATGACCACCACCGTGGACCCGATGGTCTGCTTTCGCGTAGGCCAAGCCACTTTCTTCAGTTCCACCTTGACTTCCCGAAGAAACTGGACGGACTGATTCACGAAATTGGGTTTTTTGGCCATAAGGGTCGCCCGAGGGCTTCCGTCCGCCTTTTTGGTTGTGGAAACCACCTTTTTCGTGGTGTCGCGCGAAGCGCCGGAAAACGGTTTCCCTTTTTTGGCTTCGGCCTCGTTTCCTTGCCCATCCTCGGCAGTGTCCGCCTTGATCTTTTTCTTCTTTTTGGCCTCAGGACTTATTTTTTTCTGCAACCGTGCCATGGTTCTCCTAAAATGGTGAAAGCTCAGGGTTTTCAACACGCGGCGCTTGGGTCCATTTCCGGTGCGAAAACTCTGAGCTTTACCGAGATATGATGGCAGGCCAGGAGGGGCTCGAACCCCCAACACCCGGATTTGGAGTCCGGTGCTCTACCAATTGGAGCTACTGGCCTTAATCACCCGATTCACCTCACCGTATGAGCCGATTCCAGACCGCCGCAGGAGATCGACTCCAGCTATTTGGTTTCCTTGTGCGGCGTATGCTTCTTACAGAAACGGCAATATTTGCTGAATTCCAGCTTGTCCGGAGTGGTGCGCTTGTTTTTCGTCGTCGTATAGTTTCTTTGTTTGCATTCGGTACATGCAAGGGTAACGATGATTCTCACCAGTTGACTCCTTCGGCCTTATTCGATAATTTCGCTGACGACGCCGGCGCCGACCGTTCTGCCGCCTTCACGAATTGCAAAGCGCAGCTCCTTCTCCATGGCGATAGGCGTGATCAGATCGCCCGTGATCGCCACGTTGTCGCCAGGCATCACCATCTCTACGCCCTCGGGCAGATTCAATATCCCCGTCACGTCCGTGGTCCGGAAGTAAAACTGAGGCCGGTATCCGGTGAAAAACGGCGTGTGACGACCGCCTTCTTCCTTGCTCAGAATATACACCTCGGCCTTGAACTTGGTGTGCGGCGTAATCGATCCCGGAACCGCCACCACCTGACCGCGCTCGACCTCGTCTCGTTTGGTGCCGCGAAGCAGCACGCCGATGTTGTCCCCCGCCTGACCTTCGTCCAAAAGCTTGCGGAACATCTCGACGCCGGTGCACACCGTCTTTAAGGTCGGACGAATCCCGACAATCTCAACGGTGTCGCCCACGTGAACGATCCCGCGCTCCACACGACCGGTCACCACGGTGCCGCGACCCGAAATGCTGAACACGTCCTCGATCGGCATCAAAAACGGCTTGTCCACATCGCGCTCGGGATCGGGGATGAACGCATCCACCGCGGCGAGCAGCTCAAAAACACACTTGGCTTCGTCACTGTCCGGATCGTCGCTCTCCAGCGCCTTGAGGGCGCTGCCGCGAATGATCGGCGTGTCGTCACCAGGAAACTCGTATTTGTCCAGAAGCTCGCGAAGCTCAAGCTCCACCAGTTCGATGAGCTCTTCGTCGTCCACCATGTCGCACTTGTTCAAAAAAACCAAAATCCGTGGAACACCCACCTGGCGGGCCAGCAGAATGTGCTCGCGGGTCTGGGGCATGGGGCCGTCATCGGCACCCACCACCAGAATCGCGCCGTCCATCTGGGCCGCGCCGGTGATCATGTTCTTGATGTAATCCGCATGGCCCGGGCAATCCACATGGGCGTAGTGGCGATTTTCCGACTCGTATTCCACGTGGGCCGTTGCAATGGTGATCCCGCGCTCCTTCTCCTCGGGCGCCTTGTCGATCTGGTCAAACGGCACATAATCCCCATGCCCCTTTAACGCCGCGTGCTTGGTGATCGCCGCGGTCAGGGTCGTCTTGCCATGATCGATGTGGCCGATCGTACCCACGTTGACATGCGTTTTCGTTCGCTTAAACTTTTCCTTCGCCATCTTCCGATCCTCCCATGCGTATTTGGAATTTCCTGACTGAACGATTAAACGTTTTCTGGATGGTCACTTCCCGTGGTTTATGGAGATGAACTTGTGTACCCCTTGGAGCCATAAGGATGTTTCTGTGGAAGCGTGGAGCCCACGATCGGAATCGAACCGATGAACCTCTTCCTTACCAAGGAAGCGCTCTACCTGACTGAGCTACGTGGGCACTGATCCAGAACTGAAAAGGCTTCCTAAGGTCAACGATGAGAATGCCGGTAAAAATGGAGCGGGAGACGAGGTTCGAACTCGCGACCTCCAGCTTGGAAGGCTGGAGCTCTACCAACTGAGCTACTCCCGCCCGTATATATCAAGGCATCCCCACTGGCCACCGATTGGCTTCGCCTCGCCCCCGGCACCACCGTCTCATCCCCTCATCTCAAGCACATCAAGATTCGCCGAGGAAGTCACGTAGTTTACGCGATTCCGATGCGACCCGGAATCTCCTACATGCGACTCTTGTTTCGGTTGGTGGTGGGGGGAGGATTTGAACCTCCGAAGGCGTCGCCGACAGATTTACAGTCTGTTCCCTTTGACCACTCGGGAACCCCACCAAGATTCGTATCCATACCTTGGAGCCAGAGACAGGAGTTGAACCCGCGACATCCTCATTACAAGTGAGGCGCTCTACCAACTGAGCTACTCTGGCTCTGACACACAAGCGTATTGTCTACAACAAAAAAACGGCCTCGTCAACCGTTTTCAATAGAACTGAACAGAAGCTTTTAACCGATTCCATTCAAAATAGCAATATAAAATTTTTGCTTAAACCGGGTATTTCCAAACATATTTATTAGATATTTGTCAAATATGCCATTTCTCGCCATATTTCAGCTTTTTCTGGCCAAATACGCCAATATTCCCAAATCAACCCGCCGATCTATTCTGATCGTCCCCGAGCACGGAACAACGGCCGAACATATTGGGGCCATCGGCCTCCCATGGCCGGGGGTAACGACCAACCAATGCTCTATATATTGTGGTTTTGCTATTGACAGACACAAAATATCCGGATAGAAACGGACCTAATTCTTATCTCCCTACCGGCCCTCTCCGAGCCCGGACAAAGGCATGGTAACCATTGAGGCCGGCCGATCAAGTGCCCTTGTGCGTTACGCCTTGACAGGCCCGAACGATTTTGTGTATCGCTTCGGCACATTATCGCCCTCACCGCAAAGCCGGCTCAGCGACCTGTCTGCTGTTCAGGTGACCCATAAATCGCACCCTTGAACGGGTGTCACACGCCGCGCCAATACTAGGCACGGCAGGCCAAGGATGTTTAATTGAGAGGTCATCGTCTACTCCCTGTTACATTGATGCTGCTCGGATTGTTCTGGGGCTGCGCCGCCACAACAACGTATCATCTGGACCCCAAAGGGCCGGTGCTGGCAGAAAAGCCGGAACCGACGACCACCATCGATCATCAAAGCCAACCGGCACCGGAACAAACACCTGCCACGGTCAAGCCGACCGTCGCCACGGCCTTGCCTGTCAAACCGGCACTTCAGATGGAAAACACCGCCCGGCAGCCGGAACCGTCCAAGGGCGGACAGCCGGTCCTGGACGAAGCCCTGGACTTTTGCCAGGTGGCCCAAGATTTCTGGCAAAAGGGCGATCTGGAAAGCGCTCTGGATGCGTTGGATCAGGCGTACTCCCTTATCCTTGCCGCCGATGTGGACGACCCCAAGCTGATGCAGCAAAAGGAAGACCTTCGATTTTTAATTTCCAAACGGATTCTAGAGATCTACGCATCGCGCCATATCGTGGTCAACGGCAACTACAAGGAAATTCCCCGGTCCATGAACCAGCATGTGGAGGAAGAAATCAAGCGCTTCACCAATGGTGAACGCGCCTTCTTCATCGCGTCCTATCGCAGGTCCGGGCGCTACCGACCGATGATTCTCAAGGCGCTAAAAGAGGCCGGCCTTCCCGCGGCACTCTCATGGCTGCCGCTGATCGAGAGCGGCTTCAAGGTTGCCGCCCTGTCCCGGGCCAGGGCCCTGGGGCTGTGGCAGTTCATCCCTTCCACCGGGTATAAGTTCGGGCTCAAACGCGACATGTACATCGACGAACGGATCGACCCCGTCAAGGCCACGAACGCGGCCGTTGCCTATCTCAAGGAACTCCACCAGATTTTCGGGGACTGGACCACGGTCCTGGCCGCTTACAACTGCGGCGAAGGTCGCGTCCTTCGCGTCATTCGAAGCCAGAACGTCAATTACCTGGACAATTTCTGGGACCTTTACGAACGTCTGCCACGGGAAACAGCGCGGTATGTGCCACGGTTTCTGGCGACCCTTCACATCATTTCAAACCCCGGAAAATACGGCATGCCTGAGTTGACCGCCGACCCGCCCATGACCTATGAAACCATTGACGTATCACGTCGTGTACACTTAAAGAATGTGGCCAAGGTCCTGGGGGTAACCGAAAACGAACTCAGGGACCTCAACCCGGAGCTGAGATACCAAATCACACCAGAAGAGACCTACGCGCTAAAGGTTCCCCCGGGATTGGGTGAAATGATGACGGCGCGCCTGACCCAA
>JAEINQ010000146.1 GCA_016342285.1 Desulfobacterales bacterium | reverse complement strand
ACTGGATGCTGGATACTGGATGCTGGATACTGGATGCTGGATACTGGATGCTGGATACTGGATGCTGGATACTGGATATTGGATGCTGGATATTGGATGATGGATATTGGATGATGGACCGACGACGGCCGACGGCGGTCCGCGGTCGGCCGTCAGTGGTCATCCGTCTGCAGTCGTCAGTCCCGAAGCTGGTGACGCTTGATTTTTTCAACCAGGGTGGTGCGGTTGAGATGAAGCAGTTTGGCTGCCTGGTTCTTGATACCGTTGGTTTTTCGCAACGATTCCATGATCAGGGCTTTTTCAAACGCTGAAACGGCTGTGTTGAGACAGATGCCGTCTTTTCCCATTAAAACGTTCGGCATCGCAGGGTTGTGGCTGCTGCCGTGCATTGAAGGGGGCAGGTCAGCCGGTGTCACGGTCCCGTCGCCATGGAGTACCACCCAGCGTTCCATCAGATTTTTCAGTTCACGCACGTTTCCCGGCCATGCATAGTCCTTCAGCAGGGTCATGGTCGATTCGGAAACGACCGGGGGACGGGTATGGTTGCGTCGGCCGAAAAGACCGAGGAAATGGGCGATCAGCAGAGGGATATCCGATGGGCGGTCCTTGAGGGAAGGAAGCAAAATGGGAATCACAAAGAGACGGTAGTAGAGGTCTTGACGAAATCGCCCCTTCTGGACCGAATCTTCCAGGTCTCGGTGAGTGGCGGCGATGATGCGCACATCGGCTCGAACGGTTCGTGTGCCGCCCACCGGTTCGAATTCCCTCTCCTCCAGTACGCGAAGGATTTTGACCTGTAGGTCGGGGCTCATGTCACCGATTTCATCCAAAAAGACGGTCCCACCATTGGCCATCTCGAATTTACCGTCCTTGTTGACGGTAGCCCCGGTAAAGGCACCGCGCACATGGCCGAACAGCTCGCTCTCCAACAGGTGTTCCGGTATGGCACCGCAATTGATCGTCACAAAGGGTTTGTCGCTGCGGCCGGACAGGTCGTGAATGGCCTTGGCAATGATGCCCTTGCCGGTACCGGTCTCACCGGTCAGGATCACTGTGGCGTCGCTGACAGACACTTTGCGGACAAGGTCAAAAACGGCAGTCATGGCACGGGCCCGCCCGATAATACCCCACGAAAAAAAGGGATCGGTGTCGATGTCGGCAATCACATGCAACGGGGTCTCTAGGGGTTGCCCGATCTCGGTCATCTTCTCAGCCGCGGCCTGGGTCACGATGGCGCCTCCTCATTTTTTTGAACAATGGATACGTGATGCCGTATTCCATCAGCAAGGAATATGCCATGGCCCTGCAATGGCCTTTTTCTCTATTCTTTCCAGGTAGTTGATTAAATTACAGGAATGATGGAGTTCCAGTCACACCCTCCAATTTTTGCAAAATGCGAAATGGGCGGCATGCCCGCCACAAACCGATCCGTTCCCCGAGGGTAACGGTGTCGAGAGGCAAAACAAGCCAACGGCGCTAAAACGCGTGGCAGAAGGGGATTGCCAGTCCCTGCCGCCATGGGCATGCTTCAGCCAAGGGATTGGACCCAAACGGCAGGGCAAACCCCCTGCCCCCGTGGGATGGGCGCAGGGAATGCCATTTGCCTGTAAGGGCGTTCGCAAAATGCGAAACCCCTTGGCGCAAATTGTCTCAGAACTTGGCTTTGACCGCTTCGATATCGGAATGAATCGGAATATCGCTGGTTTCGGCAAATTCTTTTAGCTCCGCGGCCAATCCATCCTGGCCGACCACCCGGGTGTGGACCTTGGCGTTCTGGCTCTTCTCGATCACCGTGACGACGAGTTTGATCAGATTCATGTTGGTTTCGCTGACGCTGGACAGATCAAGGATGAACTTGTTGAGCCCTTCGGTGTTCAGCTTCTTCAATTGAGCCCCGAGATAGGTTTCCACCTCGACGCTGACCGGACGGGTGATCTTTGACGGCAGAGACAGAATGCAGATATCGCCGTCCATGAGAAAGTATTTCGACGAAGGGTCGGTCGACGGCTTCCCTTCCAAGGGCTTGATGTCGACAATCTTCTGGGTCCGCTCGATAAGTTGTTCACCTTTGAAGGGCTTGACCATATAATTTTTGACGCCCATCTTGACAATCTGCATCACATTGTCCTTGCCCGATTCCGCCGTCAACATGATGACCGGTATCCCTTTGAGATCGGGATTTTCCATGAGCTTCTCCAGCATTTCCACACCGGTCATCACGGGCATGGTGATGTCGAGAATGATCAGGTCCGGTTTCTCCCGTCCTGCCACCTCCAGACCCTGCTGGCCATTTTCAGCCTCGTAGAGTTCACAGTCGTAGGGCTTGAAGGCCTTTTTCACGATCATTCGGATCGTTTTGCTGTCGTCAACGGTAAGAATTTTTAGCGTCATGTGCTCCTCCACTCGAAAATTAGCTCGTTTCCATTTTTATGAACAATGGATACTTGGTGCCGTATTCCATACATTGAACAATAAGTTCCGGTTTATAAATCGGCATGTCAAGCCAAATCTTGAGCCTTTTTTTGGTCATTCGCACAAATTTCGACATCACCCGGGCAGGGGCTTGCCAGGCCGGCCTGATGATCGGCCGGCGCATGATAGCAAATGCAGAGAACGTGCCAGATTGAAAACTCACTTAGTACTTCTCTCGCCGGAACGGTAGAACCTTTCCGGGTCCATCACTATAAGTGGTGGCTTCAAGTCAGAGTGATCTAAAGTGACTAAAATTGTGGTGTCGCTTCGCTCCACCGGTTTTTAATCATGGGCAGAATTCCTTATTCCCTCATCCCGTTAACCATTCATGCCACAACCCGGGATATCCCGAACAGCTTTTTCTTGAGGGCGCAAAAAAAACGCTAAAGGTTCGGCCATGGCACCCGATAATGAGACCATAAGGGATGTATTTCAGGGCACCGTCTGGGCGGATCGGCTCCCGGAAAAAGATCCCGACACCCCAAACTTCGGTCAGAACGCCGAATAATCCCTCAGAATCGGAGGAACGAAAAATGTCAATGAACGGCATCACACTCACCGGCGGCATGCGACAATCCCTTTTCAGCCTTCAGGGCA
>JAEINQ010000145.1 GCA_016342285.1 Desulfobacterales bacterium | reverse complement strand
AACAGCTTCAGCGGATCAAAAAAATGTCCGCCGATGGAGAAGGTTTTCCTTCCCTTGGTCTCGATACCCAGAGCCTTATACAGCTTGGTGATGTCCACCTCGGTCCACCGGAACTTGCCGAAACGGTTCGAGCCCGCCTGTTCCTTCCAGAATTTCTCGGTATCGTCCGGGCCGTTCAGCATCAATTGGGCCAGGATGGTGGCCAGGGCCACCCGCAGGGCGATCCTTCCCCAGAAGTTCCGGTAAATGCGGTCCATGCCTTCGGGGCCGGGAATGTCGCCAACGGCGTGGTTGATCCATTTGTTCAGGCCCGGTATCATGCCGGTGACCGTGCGAAAGTTGGATTCGGTCCAGTCCGGCGCCAGCAGGGCTATGCGGGAGAGGTTCTGGAGCGTGGGATTCCGGCCCATGCGTTTCAGGTGCAGGCCGCCAAAGTCGGCGTTGATGAGCCTGGCCACCCGTTCAGCCACTGCGTTTTCGTCCACCCCTCCAGGCAACGCCTGCTTCAAGTGCCGGTCCTGGGCTTTCTGGAGCTCGTGGACAAATTCGATCACAAAGGCCTCGGCCTTGAGGCCCGCAAAGAATTTTTTAAACAACGAATCCGCAAACTTCTCCCGGGCGTGTCCCAGATTACCTAACACCTTGGCGGCCGGTTCCAGCCCCATTTTCCGGGTCAGGGTTTCGGCCAAGCCCTTTTCGTTCCTAAGCTGATGCTCCCCCCAATCCTGGATTTCCCCCAGGGTCAGGCCGTTCTTGATCCCCAGGGTGATGAGCGGATGCCGTTCTTCGATCTTCCGAAGGCCCATTTTGTGGGCCGATACGGGATTCCAGCCGCCTGTTTCCACGTCCTGGCCGTTGGCATTTTCCACGGTCTTGCGCCACCCGTGTTGGACCCCGAACATCCACGACCTGGCCCCGGCCATGTGATGGAAAAACGAAGACAAAAGGATCCACGATTTCAAAGATTGGTTCAGCCGCGAGATGGCCTTCAGCCCCGGGGTGTCCCAAAACAGCTTGTCCCCGGCGGTCATCTTGTTGATCATCCTGGCCAGTTCCGCAGGAGCGTACAGGCGGCGCTGTTCCCAGGCGTCGGCAACGTCCTTGGCAGGCCGGTGCTCGATTCGAGTGCATTGCTTTTGAACGGCGAATTCCTGGGCGTCTTCCAGGTCCGTAAACACCCGATAAGCCCGCGTGGCGTCCGGCGATTTGTACACGGCCCAGGTTTCCGGGATGCGCTCCATGGGAGAAAAGAAGAATTTCCGGCCATGGTCATTCACGAACAGGGTGGGAGCATCGTCCGGCGCGGTTTCCGATCCCACCACGCCCGCCCATTCCCAGACCGAAAAGCCTGGTGCGTCCAGGGCCGCGTAGCCCTTTTGCTTTTTGGTGTCGAACAGGCGCGCGCCCTCAAGGTCCCGCAAATAGTACCCGGACCGGATGAAATCCTTGTTGGCCAGAATGGATTCCAATTCGGTCATGTACGAGCCGTAGGAGTTGGTGAGCCCCTTCACGCCCAGGGTGTAGCCCTCCATCCAGCCGTCCAGGATGGTGTCCAGGGTGCGCTGCATGCGGGCCGTGGTAAAGGTCTGGAACCCGCTGGTTCCCGCGCCCGCCGCCGCCACGTTTTTTCGTTTATCGCCATCGAATTTCCAAATCCGCCGCACATAGTTGTCCCGCCACGACTTCACCACGCCGTTGGCCGCCGCCACGTTGAATGCGTCCTGGAACAGGGTCCCGATTTCATCCGCCAAAGCCTTCTGTTCGTCGCTGAGAGCCTCCACCCGGTCCAGGATGTCCATCTGCTCCCTGATGGCGATTTTGCGTTCCTGGGAGGTTTCGCTGGCCTTGAGGGCTTTTTCCGCCCAGGCCCGGAACTCCTGGATCTTGTCAGGATGCCCCTGGATATCCCGCCATACCATCATGGCCTGATCCAGGAGGTCCGACTCCCGGGACCGTTTCAAATTCCGGTCATAGGCAAAGCCCAGGGTGAGCTTGCGTTTGCTTTTGGGGCCTGCCAGGGCCTGAACCCGTTTTTTGGAGCTCCTGGACCTTTACCTGAACCCCGTGAATAGCCACGTCCCGTTGCTCAAAAATGCGATTGGCAAAGCTCCGGTTTTGTTCCAGTTCCCAAGTCAGGTGCGAGGATCCCGGCTGCTTCACCGCCGCATACCGGACCCGGCCCGTCCCGCCTTCTGAGGAAGCCTTGCCCGTAAAACGATCTGATTCAATATCCCGCACCACGCCCCGCGCCGTAGGCCTGACAAAAGAGTTCACCAGCCCGTCGATAAAATCCGCGATCTTCTGGAGCACGGCCTTGGCTTTGGACGACACCCGGTCCCATTCCCGTTTGCGAAGCTGCTCCGCCACCCAGGCGGCCCGGTCTTCAGCCCCGCCCACGTCCTTGGGATTCTCCGGCTTCCATTGGTTATTATCAGCCTGCTCCCGGATTTCTTCGGTCAACACGGCCTGATCTTTTTCGCTCACCAGGTCCGTGTCTTCCAGAAAGTGATATTTTTCGTGGGCCAGGGTCCATTCATCGGAGATATCCCGTTGGAGGAGGATTTCAAAATCCTGGTATTGCCCGGCGATCATTTCTCCCGAAGCCTGATCCCGGCCCCGGCCCAGAGAGAAGGCCGCCTCATCCGCACTGATGTGGTCCACGGCCCGGATCGACAGGGAATCCATGCCCGCATATTTTACCCAAACGTCCCCGTCCTTGGAGATCCCCACGCGGGCGCCGGGAAAATGCTTCCGCACCTGATCCACCGTCACCGGCCCGCCAGGTCCTTGCCCCGTGGCGTACATGGCCCCGCCTGCGGCCTGGTTAGGTTCGTCTTCTTCGGAGGGCCTCCGGACGTGCTTCAGGCGGATGAAATACCCGCCCATCTTTTTCCAGGTGTACTTGTCGATCTCCTTGGCCTGCTCCTGGGTCAGATCCATGGCGATCACGCCTTTTAAAGCCTTTCCTTTTTGGGTGATGTGGACGACTTCCGGCGCTTCCGTCACATAGGTTTTTCCTTCCACCGCACCCGTGGCCTGGCTTTCCGGCTGGCTGGCTTCTTCGGTCTGCTTAGG
>JAEINQ010000060.1 GCA_016342285.1 Desulfobacterales bacterium | reverse complement strand
GAAACGGCGTAAAAGCGCTTAATTTCAATTATTTATATGCCATAAGCGTGGCTTTGAAAAAGGGAACTTCCGTTGTATCCAACTGTTAATTATTTGTTCAATCACCATATCAATGTCTTTTGAAAAAGCATTAAAAATAAAGTTCACCTCTTCTAAAATGGATTCGTCTTCAATATTCAGCTTATCAATCCAGTAAGAATTATTTGTATAGTTCCCCTCTTCGTCCCTTTTTAAGGTTATAAGTTTTTCGCTTTGCAATGGACTTCTCAAATGATTAAAAAACGTTCCATGCCTTATTCTTACGCTTAAATATCCATCAAGACCGTGTTCTGTGCTTGAAACAAATTGGTCTCGAATATTGAAAATCATAGAACTAAACAGAGAGTTCATTTCATTGTCTGGCAAAGACAAAGAAAGAATTCTCATAATATCTCCCGCTTCTCCGGCTTCTCTATAGGCCTTATGTATCTCTAAGTTTGATTCATCTAATCCATCTTTTAAAAAAGATAAATAACGATTATAGTTTTCTTTCAAAGTGACAGATAAGCTTTCTTTTATGCTAGCTATATCCACATATACCTTGCTTTGCTCTATTTCTCGAATTTTTTTCTTTATAGTAATGTTCTTAAGTATTTTGCGTATTTCCGATTGATATTCATCGGCCCCATTTTCATCGATTGTTGATAACAATCTAAGAACAGAAACCCTTTCATATAATATTTCTTCAGAAGAATTAAAACATGTTGAATTATCCATTATTTGCTCAACGCACAAATTTTTCAAAAAATATAGTAAATGGCTATAATCGAACTGTTTAATAATTTTTTCAAGTTCAGACGGCTTTTCAATTCCATAGCTTGATAGGAAATCCTCATAAGCATAAGCCCTAAGGTAATCATAATCTTTTTCGACATTTTTTGCATAAATATCGTATAAAATAGGCAACGCAATATTAGCTGAAAAATTTGCACGCTTTTCTTCATCTATGGTTTTAACAAGTTTCTTTATTGGCAACATTTTGAATGCTCGTCTTTCGTTAATATATGTATCAATGCAAACTTCCATTGATTTTTCGATTTTTCCAAGATTTATCAAACAATTGGCTATAATTCTTGTTGCTTTTAGACGGAAATTCAAATTTTCTGAGTCTAAAATCCAATGAGCCATTTTTATGGATTCATGGCACTCATTATTTTCATAAAACATTAAGGATGAAATGAGATACTCTTCTTCACCCTTAAGCTCCAATAATCGCTGTGGAGTTATAGCGTTAATACAAATATTTATGTATTCATGAACCAATTTATTATTACATATTTCTTTAATGCTTTGACCGTATATCACTCTAAGATTATAATTATTTAAATCAAGAATTCTTATAGGGTGCAAATTATGACTAGATATTACAGAGAATTGAGAGTAATCACTTTTATACCCAAAAGGCTCATCTGACATCTCTTTAAGTATAAAAGATAAGATATAAATTGCCCATGGGTGCGTAATGAAGTCCCAACAAATTTTAAACAGCTCTAAAGGGGTGGAGCCGTAATTTTCATCTTTCAAACATATTGATTTCATACAATATAGTATTTTTGAAACGAATAAATTTTTATCTAAGTCCAAATTACAATTAGAGACCATCGCTTTCGATGCTATCTCAATAACATTAGGATCATTCGGATGCTCTAGTACATCGTTCCTAATCGCTAACTCATCTGTTAATTGACTGCTATCAAATAATGAAATAAAGGTGTTATACCCAATGCTTTCAGCACTTTGTTCCAGCAACGATTCATTTTGTCTTAATTTATATAGATTCGATATTCTTTTATCATCTAAAATTTGAATGAAATCTTTATCTGGCAATATATTATTTCTCTTGAAGTACTCATAATCACTTGCAACTATAAAAAATAAGGAATGTATGAGGCTACAATAATAATCGATAGCGCTTACATTTGACTCTAAACCAAGAATGAACGTTAGACTAATTTTTGATGATTCAAAAGTTGGTGATAAATGATAGCTTAAATATGCTTTCCACTGATCCATATTATTAAACAATTTGACATTTTCATCAAATTGTTTCTTGAAAGCTGGAGGGCTTACCGCAGGTTCTGTGCGGTAACTTAAATAATGAGCAATATATTGAATTATTGGTGCTTCTGGATTTTCATTCATTATACTTCTTGAATAAATCTTCTGGCTTTCTAAGCCTTCCGATAGCTGAAGGAAGGATATGAGATTTTTCATTAACCAAATCGATACTCCAAATTTATCACTAATAGTATTTAGTATTCCTCTGGCCTCTTTAAATTCACTTAGGAGAATATGCTTTTCATAAATTTTACTTAAAGAAATAAACGTTGATAACTCATAAGAATATTTAGACAGAAAAGTCCAGCCCCATCTGAATTCCTTTACAAGATTCGGGTTTGGTCCGGGATCAATATATTCTATATCGGAAAAAGATTCTGGAAAAGCGATTTTCTGGAAATGTTTTTTAGTCGTTTCTTCGCGCCATAGAAGTTGAATTAGGTCATTATAGTTTTTTTCATGCAAGTTATCCCTTATATAACCTAGAGTCGAGGCTCTTTTTTTGGAAAAAAGATATTTGGACTTAATTAAAATTCTTGTTTTTGAAACTACAGATTTTTTCTTAGATCTAGACATTGTGAAGTCTCTATCAGATGAGTTCTAAAATTATTAGATAAATAGAGATGATCATATATATGATAGACCTCTAATAAATGCAATGCCCCCAGATAGGTAACACGGGGGCTTGAAAATACATAAACGTCAGCGACCGGAAGAAGGTGGTCGCATAAGTGCCTGATGGGCAAAGAATTTTCCTAAAACTTGTTTATCACTAAAAATTTAAGTTGACAAATGTTTTTTTGATCATAGCCAACATCACCAGACTGATAAAGACAACGGACCCTGTTATCTATTTTCCAACCATGAATGGCCTTTTTGCCCAATCTTCCGACTTCGCTCTTCGAGCTTCGCCAGGACAGGCGGCGTCAATCTTCGCCATTTCTTGTGCGGCGTAGCGCGCTACGCCTCCGCACAATGGCTTGATTTTCTTGACCTTGGACAAAAATTCTCATTTATGAATTGTAAACGTCCATCGATGCCCATCCAGGAAAAATGTAATTCGTGGATGGGCACTGAAGAACAAAAGCGACCGTTGATAAGCCACAGAGGAGTATTAAGCTCCTGCTTTATCTTTCCGCAGATAGGCGCCCGGCTATCTGATCCCCTCCCCGTAAAGAAAATAAGCCATCACTTTCAATCTCTCTTGACACTGAAACCCAGCATGATAGAATTACCTACACTAAACAACTTGTAATGGTATTATTATCATGCTTCCAAACGAATCGAATAAAGGCGCTCCCCGGTTTGACCGGGCTATCGCTGTTTTTAATAAACATGGCGGAATCCTTCGTACGGCACAGGCTCTTCGTGCAGGCATCCATCCTGGAACACTCTACGCCATGCGAGATTCAGGGGCGCTGGAAGTCATAAGCCGTGGCGTATATCGACTGGCTGACATTCCGCCCCTTGCCAATCCGGATCTGGTGACTGTTGCAACCCGGATCCCGAGCGGTGTGGTCTGTCTGATCTCTGCACTATCATTTCACGAACTCACCACTCAGATACCCCACGTAGTGCACGTTGCGCTAAGACGCGGTGCAGAAGAACCTCGCCTGGACTTCCCCCCAATACAGACATACCGATTCACCGGAGAATCATTTTCAGAAGGCGTGGAAACCCATGACCATGACGGGGTAGGCGTGCGCATTTTTAGCCCGGAAAAGACCCTTGCGGACTGTTTCAAGTTCCGCAACAAGGTGGGCCTCGATACGGTAGTGGAGGCTGTTCGGTTTTACCGCGAACAAAGAAGGTTCAAAGTTGACGAGCTAATGCGGTTTGCAAGAATTTGCCGCGTGCAAAATGTTATCCGTCCCTATCTCGAGGCGGTTATATAAAGATTCGAATAAGCAGCTTCAGTGGCAGGGTTTTTTAAAAAAAGCCAAGCTGATCGACGCACCGGGTTCCTTCGAGGATGTCGCCAAGACCGTCAACTTATTTCTCGAGCCGATTGTTGTCGCCCTTGCCGAACAAAGACCATTTCATGGCACTTGGACCGCACCTGGTCCTTGGCGGGGCACGACCGCCTGAACTACGAGATCATTTCCTGTCGGTCCTCGATGAAACGCCTGAGCCCGGGATTCTTGATCCGGTGCTCGCCTTACATTGCATCGTCTCTGGTCTCGAAAGCCCAGGACCACCCCAGAATCCTCTCTGCCTTCCATCTATAAACATCATGAAAACAATGCGCTCAAATACAGATTTATCTTATTATTATGGATTGTTATGTTCTAATTCCGCGGGGTTTTCAGCCTTTCTCTTTTTCCCTTGACATCGGCCCGGCTCTCGTCTATTTAGTGGGCTTCCTGATGGCACCGACCGCCGGGAAAACGCATCAGCAAGCCACACAGTTTGTTCCCCAGTAGCTCAGTAGGTAGAGTCCCGCCGGGGCGGGATTAACCACTGAGTCCGCGAAACCAAAGCGGCTGGGCTTGTTCAGATAGAAAAGCTTGTTCCCCAGTAGCTCAGTAGGTAGAGTCCCGCCGGGGCGGGATTAACCACTGAGTCCGCGAAACCAAAGCGGCTGGGCTTGTTCAGATAGAAAAGCTTGTTCCCCAGTAGCTCAGTAGGTAGAGCAGATGGCTGTTAACCATCTTGTCCGCGGTTCGAGTCCGTGCTGGGGAGCCAATGTCAAAAAGCCCGGTCGCCAAAGCGACCGGGCTTTTTCTTTATGGCCTACCATGTCTATATCCTCCAGAGTCAATCCACCGGTCGATATTATTGCGGCCATACCGACGATCTCGCCCGTCGTATTCATCAGCACAACGACCCGGATTACCGCGGCAGCCGGACAACCAAGGTTTTTCAGGGGCCGTGGGAACTCGTTTGGTCCCAGGCATTAGAAATCCGAGGTGAAGCGATGCGGGCCGAACGCCGGATCAAGAAACGAGGGATCGGCCGGTTTCTCAAAGACCAATCAAAAATGAGGCCAGAGCTCAGTAGGTAGAGTCCCGCCTCGGCGGGATTAACCATCTTGTCCGATTCGGCTGAGGCGACAGCCGAAGTCCCGCTATCGGCGGGATTCGAATCCAATGGTGTTGACGTGCAACGGAAATCACGCCGCAGGCGTGACTGAAGAGCCAATTTAAAAGCCCGGTCGCCAAAGCGGCCGGGCTTTTTTTCTTGTTCTGCAGCTTTCGCCTTTCTTTCAGGCAGATATGCCAGCGGGTGTTCTTCACCCCTTTGTGTTTTCGATAGATTCATAACGCTTGACGTTTAACGCGCTGCGTTATACTATTTCGCCATGATCACGTCGTTCGCAAACGCCGAAACTGAAACGGATGAGGAGATAGACTATGGCCAATGACAAACTCGCGCCAGTGCACCCGGGCGAAGTGCTCATGGAGGAGTTCCTGAAACCGCTCGGACTCAGCCAAAACCGGCTGTCGCTCAGCATCGGCGTTCCCCCGAGGCGCATCAACGAAATCGTCCTCGGGAAACGCCGGGTGACCGCTGAAACGGCCCTTCGGCTCGGGCGCTATTTCAACACCACGCCGCAGTTTTGGCTCGGGCTCCAGGCCGACTACGATCTGGATGTGGCCTCAGACGCCCTGGGTGATCGCCTGGAGCGTGAGGTCCGCACCCATGCGGCGACGATGCCATAGTGCTTCGATTCTCAAATTATGAAACGTATTACTGTGTGTACAATCAATTCTTCACCACCCGTTCGCTTCGCTCACTCGAGACGCGGAGAGCGCTGAGAAGGCCATTCATTTTTTATCCAATCGGGAGACGGCGATTGGATAAAACACCGTCACTGCCGGTAGGAACAGGTCTGTGCCACGAAGTGGCTGTAGCACTTATTGATTGCCGTCGTCTCCCGGCAATCAATAAAAAGAAAGCCTCTGTGAACTCGGTGCCTCTGTGGTGATTCGAATTAATTCTGGGCCCGCCCTGCCCCAAAGCCCAACATTTCCCCACAAAAAAGGGCCCGCGGCTTTTGTCGCAGGCCCTTTTTATGGATGAATGGGGCGATCAGGCGTCGGGCATGAGCTTTCGCACCCGCAGGGAAAGTTCGTCAAGCTGGGCCTTGGCCGCATCCGAGGGCGCGCCGGTCAGAAGGCAAGCGGCCTTCTGGGTCTTGGGAAAGGCGATGATGTCCCGGATGGAGGGCTGGCCGCAGAGCAGCATGACCAGCCGGTCCAGTCCAAAAGCGATGCCGCCGTGGGGCGGGGCCCCGGATTCTAGGGCAGACAGGAGAAAACCGAATTTTTCCTGGTAGTCTTCAGGTCCCATCCCCAGGGCGGAAAAAACCTTTTCCTGAAGATCGGTCCGATGGATACGGATGCTCCCGCCGCCCACCTCGTTGCCGTTTAAGACCAGGTCGTAGGCCCTGGAGCGGACCCGCAGCGGGTCTTCGTCCAGCAGGTCAAAGTCTTCTTCCACGGGGGCGGTGAACGGATGGTGCAGGGCCTGGTAACGCTTTTCGACCTCGTCGTATTCCATGAGCGGAAAATGGGTGACCCAGACAAAGTTGAACCGGCCCTCTTCGATGAGGCCGAGCTTGGCGCCCAGGTGGTTGCGTAAGTTTCCCAGGGAGTCGTTAACCACCTTGGGCTGGTCGGCCCCGAAAAAGACCAGGTCGCCGGGGACCATGTCGAGCCGCTGGGCCAGGGCCGCCTTTTCGTCGTCGGTAAAAAACTTGGCAATGGGCGACTGCCACTGGTCCTCCCGGACCTTGATATAAGCCAGCCCCCGGGCCCGGTAAACGGCCACGAATTCGGTCAGTTCGTCAATCTCCCGGCGGGTCATGTCCACGCACCCTTTGGCGTTGATCGCCTTGACGATGCCGCCCTTGGCCACCACATCGGCAAAGACCTTGAATCCGGAACCGGCCACGATGTCGGAGACATCCTTTAACTCCAGATCAAACCGGGTGTCCGGTTTGTCCAGTCCGTAGCGACCCACGGCCTCGTCATAGGTAAGCCGGGCAAAGGGCGGGGTGAGGTCGAGGTCCAGCACGTCTTTAAAAACAGCCCGCATCATCCCCTCGGCCGTTGCCATCACATCCTCTTCGCCCACAAAGCTCATCTCGATATCGATCTGGGTGAACTCGGGCTGGCGGTCGGCACGCAGGTCTTCATCACGGAAACAGCGCACGATCTGGTAGTAACGGTCAAACCCCGAGACCATGAGCAGTTGCTTGAAAAGCTGGGGAGACTGGGGCAGGGCGTAAAACTGTCCTGGGTTGACCCGGCTGGGCACCAGGTAGTCCCGGGCCCCTTCGGGGGTGCTACGGGTCAAAAACGGGGTCTCGATGTCGATAAACCCCAGGTCGTTGAGATACCGGCGCACGGCAGCCCCGGTCCGGTGGCGCAGCATGAGGTTTTTTTGAAGCTGGGGGCGACGCAGGTCGATATGCCGGTGGGCCAACCGGATGTTTTCCGACACCTCGATATTTTCCTCGATCTGAAACGGCGGGGTCTTGGCGGCATTGAAGATCTTGAGTTCATTGACCATGATCTCGATCTCGCCGGTCTTCAGGTTGGGGTTGGCCATGCCTTCGAATCGTTTGACCACCTTCCCGCGCACGCCGAGAACAAATTCGCTGCGAATGACGTGGGCCTTGGCGTGAACTTCGGCATCGACTTCCGGGTTAAAAACCACCTGGGTCAAGCCTTCCCGATCACGAAGATCGATGAAGATGACCCCGCCGTGATCCCGCCGACGCTGAACCCAGCCCATGAGCACGACTTGCCTGCCCTCGTCTTCGATCCCCAGTTCATTGCAGTGGTGGGTCCGCCGCATATTCCCAAGCAGATCAGCCAATGGTGACGCTCCTTTCAAAAACCTGAGTGGGTCACTCCATTCAGGTTAATCGGTTTCAGCATTTAAAGTATCCCGGCCCAGAGAACCAGACTTTGGTTTGCCCTTGGAAGGGGTTGCCTTTGGATGCTCGAAGTTCGAATTGCCTAAAATGCCTTTGTACCACTATCCTTCAATTTCTTGTTTTTTTCGTACGATTCAAGAGCAACAATTTGGTGGCCAATCTCGCGGTGGGCCTAATAATCTCACCGCCCGCTTCGCTCAAGGCGCCAAGAACGCAAAGAAATCCTTTTTATGGAATCGGGTCCTGTACTGGCCAAAACCCGGCCACTACAGGCTGCGATTCCGTAAAAGCTGCGATCCCTGACGGGAGAGATGACGGGATTCGGGGCTCCCGACACGGCACCAAGTCTGGTGAGGCCGTGCACCTGCCCGAAGGGCATGGCACCATTTGTTCGGCCGGAACGCCTACGGCGGTTTTTCGTAGGGGATCGGCCGAACAAATCAATCCTGGATATCCTGTTCATCCTGTCAAAAAAAACTTTGCGATCTTTGCGACTTTGCGGTGATACACATTTTGGTTGCGGCTATGCCACGATAGGTTTCCAAAGATTTTTTTACTTGGCCATCAATATTGTTTGGAGGGTTTCCACGATCCCCTCCAGGGGGAGAGCCTGCTGCTCCTTGGTCGCCATGTCCCTGAGCATCGCCTCGCCCCGGGCCATTTCGTCGTCACCGAAGATCAGCACCCGCGGGGCGCCGAGCCGGTGAGCCTGTTTCATCTGGCTCTTGAGACTGCGCTCCGTGGTGGACATCTCGGCATTGACCCCGGCAACGGCCAGTCGGCAGACCCAGTCAAAAGCCGCGGCCCGGCAGGCCTCGCCCAGGGCGGCCACAAACAGGGCCGGCGGCCGCTGAAGATCATTTTGGACCATGGCGACGATCTCGGCCAGGCGGTCAAAACCGATGGCAAATCCGCTGGCCGGCTGATCCGGTCCGCCCAGGGCACGCACCAGACCGTCATAGCGCCCGCCGCCGGCCACGGCGCTCTGGGCACCCAGGGCACCGGTCTGAATTTCAAATGCGGTGCGCGTGTAATAATCCAGCCCGCGAACCAGCCGTTTGTCAACTTCAAAAGGAACGCCCAGGTCGGCCAGGGCGCGCTGCACCGTATCAAAGTGATTTCGGCAGTCGTCGCAGAGATAATCCAACAGGTCCGGGGCGTCGGCCACCGCGTCCCGGCAGGCCGGCACCTTGCAGTCCAGCACCCGCAGGGGGTTGTTCTCCCGACGGCGGAGGCAGTCTTCACACAGCACCTGGCCCTTGTCCGCCAGGAAGGCCTGAAGACCGGCCTTGAAATCCGGCCGGCAGGCCGGACAACCCAGGGAATTGATGTGGGCGCTGGTGTCGGTCACCGAAAGCCGCTCGAGCAGCGTCACCAGCATAAAGATCAACTGGGCGTCCTCGTAAGGGGAGCCGTCGCCGAAAATCTCGGCATCGATCTGATAAAACTGGCGGTAGCGACCTTTCTGGGGCCGTTCCCGGCGAAACATGGGGCCGATGGTATACAGTTTGTGCACCGGCTTTTGGGCGTATAGCTTGTGCTGGACGAAGGACCGGACAATGGAGGCCGTGGCTTCGGGACGCAGGGTAATCAGGTCCCCTTTACGATCGGGAAAGGTGTACATCTCCTTTTCCACGATATCGGTCTCTTCGCCGATGCTTCGGGCAAAAAGATCGGTCTTTTCCATGATGGGGACCCGGATCTCACGAAATCCGAAATCTTCAAAGAGGGCCGTGGCGGTCCGCTCGATATGCCGCCACAGGGGCGTCTCTTCGGGAAGAATGTCCTTAAATCCTCGTATCAGCTGTATCATAATCCCAACGATCTTGTGATTGTCCCGCCCACCAGTGGCAGGCCAGACTTTGGTTTTCTCCCGTAAAGAATTCACACCCAGAGGACGTGGCCCTGAATCGCTCCTGAAAGGGGCCGCGATACTCCGCTTCCAGTTCAAAATGCCTTAAATGCCTAAATTGCCTAAAATTGAGGCATTTCACACTTTAGCGCATTTTAGGCATTGGCCGGCAAGCTTATCGGCCTCACCAACGGACCCTAATCCTACCCACAGGGCGCGGAGTCCTGCTTCAAATAGAAAACAACCTGTTTGTCTATCCCAGTTGATTTGCCGGAGTCAATAAGAAAGTCCCGATTTGGCTTTTAGCCGGACATCTGCTAAAGGCAACAGACGGTTGCGGCCGTCTGGCGCCGCTCTACCTATTGAACAGGCAACAGCATACCAATCACTCTCAGGCCCAGGCCCGGCGAAAAGGAGAACCTATCATGAAAAAGACCCTGGCAGCAGCGGTCATTGTCACCCTGATTCTGGCACCGCTTCCGGCGGCCGCAAAAATGACCATCAAACTGGGCGTGGTCACCAAGCCCGGCTCGGCCCAGAACATCGTGGCTGAAAAGTTCAAGGAGATCGTCGAAACCCGCGACCCGGGACGGATCGAAGTCAAAATCTTTCACTCCAAGTCCATCGGCAACGAAACCGAAATCCTTCAGCAGCTCCAGATGAACACCATCCAGATGGCCATTATCACCGGCGGCCCCTTTGACACCTTCGACCCCATCGTGCGGGTAATCAATTACCCCTTCCTATTCAAGAACAACGCCCAGGCCGACCGCATTCTTGATGGCCCCCTGGGGGCTGAAATCCTCAAAAGCCTGGAAAGCAGCGGGTTTAAAGGGCTCTGTTTTTCGGAAAACGGATTTCGAAACCTGACCAACAACCGCCGGGCGGTCACCGCGCCCGCGGACATGGCCGGCCTCAAGATCCGGGTCATGGCATCGGCCATGCACCAGGCCATCTGGCAGGCCCTGGGGGCCAACCCCACCCCCATGCCGTGGCCCATCTACACGGAACTGGAGCAGGGGGTCATCGACGGCCAGGAAAACCCCCTCTGGGTCATGGACGTCTACAAATTCTATGAAATCCAGAAATACATGACCCTGACCCGCCATGTCTATTCCCCTCATATCGATGTGGCGTCCCTGGTCTGGTGGAAAACCCTCGATCCGGACACGCAAAAATTCATCGGCGATGCCATCACCGAAGCGGCCGTGTTCCAGCGGGGGCAAAATCGCGCCATGAATGCCGAGCGCCTGGCCATGCTTCGCGAAAAAGGGATGAAGATCATGGAAAATCCGAACATCGACGCCTTCCGAAAACGGGTGGCCGGCCTAAAAGATATGGACCTGTTCAGCGAACCGCGGGTAAAGGACCTGTTGGGGCGGATGCTGGCAGCGACGCGATGAACCCAGACATCCGAGATCAGACATCTGAGATCTGAGATTCGTGACTTGAAATTTAATACCTCTTTGGATCGCATTTCGTCGAGGATCGACCGGGCCGTCGAGCACTCCCTGGTCGCCATGGGCCTTTCCATGGCCGCCATAGTGGCGGTGCAGGTCTTTTGCCGGTACGCCCTGAACGCGTCGCTGTTCTGGTCTGAAGAACTGGCCCGGCACCTGCTGGTCTGGATGACGTTTCTCGGTGCCTCGACCGCCTACCGGCGCCAGGCCCACCCCGGGGTGGACATGGTCACGACCCGATTGCCGGCCCCGGTTCGCCGCCGGGTCGAGATTGCCGTTCATTGGGTCTGCCTGGCGGTGTTTGCCGTCATGGTCGTCTACGGCATAGAGTTTTCCTGGTTCGTCCGGCTCCAGATTTCGCCGGCCTTAAACCTTCCCAAATGGCTTCTGTTCGGCATCGTGCCGGTCAGCGGCGCCATCTGCACCGTCCACGCCGTGGCCTTTTTGGTCTCCCGCCCCCCGGGAGAGCCCAAGTGACGGCCAGTGTCCTTCTGGCGGCCATGGTGGTGCTGTTTGCCGCCAACGCCCCCATTGCCATGGCCATTGCCGCCGCCTCGATCCTGGCCATGGCGGTCCAGGGCGACTTTTCCCTGATGATGGTGGTTCAGCGCATGGTGGGCGGGGCCGATTCCTTTCACCTCATGGCCGTGCCGCTGTTCATGTACGCCGGCATCATCATGGAACGAGGCGGCATCAGCCAGCGGATTATCGCCCTGGCCGAAGCCCTGGTCGGCTGGCTCCCCGGCGGACTGGCCGCGGTCACCGTGGTGTCAGCCATGTTCTTTGCCGGCATCTCCGGATCGGCCGCCGCCGATGCCGCCGCCGTGGGGGCCGTTTTGATTCCGGCCATGAAGCGCTCCGGCTACGACTCTGACTTTGCCGCGGCGGTCCAGGCAGCGGGCGGTTCCATCGGGGTCATCATCCCCCCGTCCATTCCCATGATCATCTTCGGTTTCCTCACCGGCGCCTCCATCGGCCGGCTATTCGCCGCCGGCATCCTGCCGGGCCTGATGATCGGTGTCTCATTGATCGCCGTCTCCTCGGTCATCGCCGGCCGGCGGGGCTACGCCGCCACAGCCCCGTTTTCCCTGGCCCATGTCTGGCACGCCTTTCGACAGGCCCTGCTGGCCCTGGGAGCGCCGGTCATCATTCTCGGCGGTATTCTCCTGGGCATCTTTACGGCCACGGAGTCAGCGGCGGTGGCCGTGGTTTACGCCCTGGCCGTCGGCATGGTCGTCTACCGCCAGATACGTCCTAAAGACCTGGTGGAGATATTTCTTGAAGGCTCCGTTACCGCCGCCATTGTCATGTTCATTATCGCCGCCGCCTCGGTCTTTGGCTGGATGGCTGCCATTGAAGAGATCCCGGCAGCCATCGCCGGCAGCCTGCTGGGGCTGACCACCCATCCCGTTGCCCTGCTGCTCCTGATCAATGCCATTCTCCTGGTGGCCGGCACCGTTGTGGAGACCACCGCCGCGCTGATCCTGCTGGTCCCCATGATCGCTGCCATGCTGCCGGCCCTGGGTGTCGACCCGATACACCTGGGCGTCATTGTGGTCACCAACCTGGCCATCGGCATGCTGACGCCGCCCATGGGCATCTGCCTGATCGTCTCTGCCGCCATCTCCGGAGACTCCCTGGGCGCGGTCAGCCGGCGCATCTTGCCATTTCTATCAATTTTGATTATAGACCTTCTGGTGATTACTTTTTTCTCTCCACTTTCCATGTGGCTGGCAGACCTCGTAGCCCCTTGACAAGTAATTAATCCACGCCCAAAGGACGTGGCCTTGGGCTGCCCCTGGAAGGGACTGGGATACTGGCCCCATATCAGTGTGGAGTGACTAAAGTGAGCTAAAGTGACTAAAGCTGAAGAGTCGCTGCGCTCCACCGTTTTTTTATAATGGGCAGAATTCCTAATCCCGCCCTGGCGGGACTCACTCCAAACTTTAGTTCACTTTAGTCACTGGCAACAAAGCTGTCTCGGCATAGCCAATTGACTCTGACCATGCCCTGAGGGCATGGATTCCCAAGACGCATTGAACTCATAACAGGAAATTCGCGAACAACTGGAGGTAGGACAATGGCATCCCAAGTGACCGTCACGACACTTTATAAAATGATGGAAAAGGGCGAAAAAATCGTCGCGCTGACCGCCTACGACTTTCCCTTTGCCAAACTGGTGGACGATGCCGGCATCGACATGATCCTCGTTGGCGACTCACTGGGAATGGTGGTTCAGGGCAACACCAGCACCCTGCCGGTGACCATGGAGGAAATGCTCTATCATACGCAAATGGTGTCCCGGGCCACGAGCCGGGCCATGGTGGTGGGCGATTTGCCCTTCATGTCGTATCAGAGCAGCCTGGCCGAGGCCATCGACAATGCCGGCCGGTTCCTCAAGGAGGCCGGGGCCGCGGCCGTCAAGCTCGAAGGCGGCGCCGCGGTCAGCGAAACCATTGCCGCCATTACCGCCGCCGGCATTCCGGTCCAGGCCCACATCGGCCTGACCCCCCAGTCAGTGCATGCCATGGGCGGATACAAGGTTCAGCGAGACGAGGACCGCCTTATGGCAGACGCCAGGGAAGTGGCCGATGCCGGCGCCTTTTCCGTCGTCCTGGAAGGGATTCCGGCGGATATTGCCGAAAAAATCACGAAGGCCATCGCCATTCCCACCATCGGCATCGGGGCCGGAGCCCTTTGCGACGGCCAGATCCTGGTCATTCATGATCTGCTCGGCCTAAACGACCGGCATCTGCCCAAATTCGTCAAGCAATACGCCAACCTCGGTGAAGCGGCCCGCCAGGCATTGGAAAATTATGCCGACGAGGTTCGAAGCGTCAAATTCCCGGGTGAGGAACACTGTTATTGAAAACGACCGATGACGGATGACCGATGACCGATGACGGCGGTCGGCGGTCAACTTTAAAAAGCCTACACAACGGAACAAGGGACCCATGCCAACCGACATTCCGAATAAATCCACCATCGCCATCGTGGGCTGCGGCAAGGTCGGCACCTGCCTGGGAAAGTTTCTCTCCGATGCGGGCTATCCGGTAGCCGGCGTGGCCAGCCGGAGCATGGCATCGGCTGAACGCACGGCAGGCATCATCGGCATCGACCGGTTCTCCGATCGGCCCGAGACCGTCACCGCCGCGGCCGGCATCGTGCTGATTACCACGCCGGATGATGCCATCGCCAGCACCTGCCAACACATCGCGGACAAGGGGGGCGTTTGCCCCGGCGCGGTGGTCCTGCATTGCAGCGGAGCGCTTCCCTCCACCCTGCTGGCCCCGGCGAAGGCGTCCGGGGCGACCATCGGGTCCATGCACCCACTTCAGAGCTTTGCCCGCATCGAGGTTGAAAAAAACCCGTTTTGCGGCATTGTGGTTTCCGTGGAAGGAGAGCCGGCAGCCGTGGCAACGGCACGGGCCATGGCTCAGGACCTGGAGGCGGTCTGCGTTGAAATCCGAACGGAAGCCAAGACCCTCTACCACGCCTCGGCCGTAGTAGCCTCCAACTACCTGGTCACCGTCATGGATCTCGCCTTTCAGCTCCTGGAAAGCGCCGGGATCGATACTTGCGACGTGCTCAAGGTGCTAAAGCCACTCATCGACGGCACCCTTGCCAACATTGAAAAAGTCGGCATCCCCGAGGCCCTCACCGGCCCCATCGCCCGGGGCGATGTGGAGACCGTTGCCACCCACCTGGACCAAATCGGCTCCCTGCGGCCCGATCTGCTTTCCCTCTACCGCGCCCTGGGTCAGGCCACGGTGGGCCTGGCCCGGGCCAAAGGCCTGGAGGCGAACCGGGCCGAGCAACTGTCCCAGCTTTTGGATTCAGCCCCATAGGCCCTTGTTTCGGAGGGTTCCCGCTCATCGCCGAAGTGTAACAATGCCCACAGCATGAGCAAAGAATCCACGCCCAGAGGACATGGCCTTGGGTTGCCCCTGGAAGGGGCTGCTATCGGGCGATTGAAGTTCGAAGTGCCTAAAATGCCTAATGTGCCTAAAATTAAGGAATTCTGCCATATCTTAGCTTTAAAAAGCTGGAGTGAAGCGACTCCTCAACTTTAGCGCATTTTAGGCGATAGCCGGTCACTTGCCGCCAATCTTATCGGCATAGCCAATTGACTCTGACCACGCCACAGGACGTGGACTCCAACTGTGAATTGAAAAAATCGCGTAAGACGATATCGGATCGTTTTTTCCGACAAACGCCATAAGCCCCCGCCAAAAAACACCTCAAGTCACCCCGCTTTCGGTCGATACTAAAAACTGAAGTTCCATACCAAACCAATAAACCCATTGAAATAAGGAGTTCCGTGATGCCCAATAATAACCTGATGGACACGTTCGTTTCAGGAATTGGAATTTTAGCCCTGCTCTATTTTCTTCTCTGTGGACTTTTGTACCTGTTTTACGGCAAGACCCTGGTCTTTCGCATCTGGCAGCGCATGGGGCCGGGTGTGCTGGTCTTTTCCTTTCTCGGTGTTCTGGCCGGAAAACTCGGGTCGATGGGCTATAGCAGCCTGATCACCAAGGTCGTCATCCCCCTTGGCGGTCTGTCCATCATGACCGCCAACATGATTGTTGTGGCCAAAGGGCTGGCCCAGCCCATTCAGAGGGCCGTGGCCGCCATCAGCGGGGGTGCCGACGAAGTGACGGGTTCCTCGGAGCAGATCGCCTCGGCCAGTAACGATCTGGCCAGAGGAGCCACGAATCAGGCAGCATCCATCGAAGAGACCTCGTCATCCCTGGAAGAGATGTCCGCCATGACCCGACAGAACGCGGACAACGCCGGCCAGGCCAACACCCTGATGCAAGCGACCAATCGGGCCGTCGAGGAAGCCCACGGCGCCATGAACGCCCTGAACACATCCATGGAGCAGATTTCCGCGGCCAGCGAGCAAACCTCCAGGATCATCAAGACCATCGACGAAATCGCCTTTCAGACCAACCTTCTGGCGTTGAATGCCGCGGTGGAAGCGGCCCGGGCCGGTGAGGCCGGTGCCGGTTTTGCCGTGGTGGCCGACGAGGTCAGGAACCTGGCCATGCGGGCGGCAGAAGCGGCCAAAAGTACGGCGGGCCTGATCGAAGAGACGGTTCGGAAGGTCAATGACGGAGCGCGAACGGTAACCCAGACGTCGGAAGTATTCGCCCGGGTGGCGGCCAACTCGGGAAAGGCCGGCACGCTGGTTGAAGAGATCGCCTCGGCCTCATCCGATCAGGCCCAAGGCATCGTCCAGCTCAATTCGGCGGTTACTGAAATGGACAGGGTGGTCCAACAAAATGCCGCCACCGCCGAAGAGGCCGCCGCCGCCACGGAATCGATCTTCGACCAGGCCAACCGGATGCGCGAGATGGTCGCGGAACTGGCCGTCATGGTCTTCGACCAGCGGCGAAAAGGCCCCACAAAAAGCGGCCCGTCCCCGGGCGATCGACCGACCATGGCAAACCGAACGCCGCGGGTCCGGCCGGACAGGCTCATACCGATGAACGACAGCCCGTTCAACGATTTCTAATCGCTCAGATGATCAGATTTCGAACTTGATCCCTTGTGCCAAAGGCAGATCCATGCCGTAGTTAATGGTATTGGTCTGCCTTCGCATATAGGCCTTCCAGGCGTCGGAGCCTGATTCGCGGCCGCCACCGGTCTCTTTTTCCCCCCCGAACGCCCCGCCGATCTCAGCCCCGGAGGTCCCGATATTGACGTTGGCCAGGCCGCAGTCCGAACCCCGGCAGGAGAGAAAAGCCTCGGCCTCTCTCAGGTCGGAGGTAAAGATGGCAGAAGAAAGCCCCTGGACCACGTCGTTTTGAATGGCAATGGCATTTTCCACCGGTCCGGCATACCGGATCAGGTAGAGGATCGGGGCAAAGGTCTCCTCCTGGACAATGGAAAATTCATTTTTTGCCTCGACAATGGCCGGCCGGACATAACAGCCCGATTCATATCCCGCCCCCTCCAGCACCTGGCCGCCGGTTAAAATGACGCCGCCTTCTTCCTCTGCCCGGCCCAGGGCCCGCACAAAATCCTCCACCGCCGCCCGGTCGATCAACGGCCCCACATGGTTGGCTTCATCCATGGGCGATCCGATCCGCAGGCCCTGGTAGGCCTTGACCAGGGACGACGTCACCCGATCGTAAAGGCTCTCGTGGACAATGAGGCGGCGGGTGGTGGTGCACCGCTGGCCGGCCGTGCCGACCGCCCCGAAAACCGTGGCGGGGATGGCCAGCTTCAGGTCGGCGTTGGCCGTTACGATGATGGCGTTGTTGCCACCCAGTTCCAAAATGGCCCGGCCAAAGCGGCCGGCGATCTTTTGGGCGGCTTCCCGCCCGACGACCGTCGAACCGGTGATGGAAACCAGGGGGAGGCGGCGGTCGTTGACCAGGCGGTCCCCCACGGTGGCGCCCTTGCCGATGACCATGGAAAAGACCCCTTCGGGCAGGTTCTCTTCTTCCATGACTTCGCCGATGATGTTCATGACGGCGATGGCGGTCAGCGGCACCTTGGAGGAAGGCTTCCACAGAATCGAATCCCCGCAGACGGTCCCGATCATGGCGTTCCAGGACCATACGGCCACCGGAAAGTTAAAGGCCGAGATCACGCCGACGACCCCCAGCGGGTGGTACTGGTCGTAGAGGCGGTGGCTGGCCCGCTCCGAATGCATGGTGAAACCGTATAGCTGACGGGACTGGCCCACGGCAAAATCGCAGATGTCGATCATTTCCTGAACCTCGCCGTACCCTTCCTGCACGGACTTGCCCATTTCATAGGAGACCAGCTTGCCCAGGGGCTCCTTGTAGTCCCTCAGGCGGTTGCCGATCTTGCGGACCACCTCCCCCCGCTGGGGCGCGGGGACTTGCCGCCATTTCAAAAACCCCTGGTGGGCCGCTGCGGCGACGCGCTCGTATTCTTCTACCGTCGCCGGAACCACGCCGGCAATGGGCTTGCCGTCCACCGGTGAAATAATCGTCACGGCATCGCCCGCCTCAGAGCCCAACCATTGCCGGCCGGTCGACGCCCCCATATTCTTTTCCTTGATGCCCAGTTGTTTTAAAAAGTCCATAATACCTCCCTGATGTTTTTGCTTTAAAAGGCCTGTTGCTTCGAATTGGAATAGGCCGAGACCAACCCCAGTCGGGACATGACCGAGGCGATGGAGATGGTTCTCATCCGGTCTTCAATATCGAGCTGAATGCCGTCGTAGAGATCGAGAAAATAGTGGTTGAATGCCGCCGAGCGCTCATTGTTGTCGTCCCGGCTTCCGGTATCCAGAAAAAAGGCCTTGCGGTCCTCCACGGCACAATAAATCTCCTGCAGATGCAGCGCCCGGGGGTCCTTGTTGAGCAGGAAACCGCCGGCCTTGCCCATGGTGCTCACCACGATACCGCCGCGGCTGAGCAAGGACAGAAGCTGTCTGAGCTTTGAGGCGTTCACCCCCAGGACTCGGGAGATCGCCTGGCTGCTCTGGGGATGGGGGTAGGTCTCGGCCAGGTGGCAAAGCGCCTTTACGGATGTGGCCAGTTTGGTGGATGCCGCCATGATCGCCCCCTATATGTTAAAGTTACAGTAACAGTTACAGTTACGAAGGCCGGTTGTCAAGCCGGAAAAAGGTTGCATTCGGCCGACGGGCTGGGGTAGTAAGAATCGGTTCCGGCCGGGCCGAACCCAAGGCCCGTTTTGAATAATTTATAAAGGGATACCGATGCATTACGAAGGAATGATCATCCGGCCGCCCAGCGAGGCCAACAGCATCCTACTCCAGGTGGCCGTCGGCTGCTCCCATAAAAAATGCACCTTCTGCGGCACCTACCTCGACGAGCGCTTCAGGATCATTCCCGAAGCGACGGTGATGGCCGACATCGACTTTGCCGCGGCCAACTGCCGGCGCCAGGACCGGCTCTTTCTCGTGGGCGGCGACGCCCTGATCCTTCCCCAGAAAAAGCTGATGAAAATATTGGAAGAGATCGAAAGAAAGCTCCCCTGGGTCAAACGGGTCGGCATCTACGGCAATACCAAGGCGTTGAACATGAAGACGCCCGAAGAACTCGAAGAACTCCGGACCCACGGCCTGGGCATCGCCTACATGGGGCTCGAATCCGGTGACAACGAGACCCTCAAGGCGGTCAACAAGGGGGCCACGGCCGAAAAAATGATCGCCATGGGAACGAAGGCACGGGCCGCCGGAATCCGGCTTTCCGTCACCGTGCTGCTCGGCCTGGCCGGGAAAAGCCGCTCAAAGATCCACGCCGTTCAGACCGGACGGGTGCTGACCGCCATCGACCCGGAGTATGTCGGGGCACTGAGCCTGATGCTGATCCCCGGCACCCCGTTGCACACGGATTTTGCGGCCGGCCGCTTTCAGCTTCCCGACGCTTCGGAAATGCTTCGGGAACTGAGGGTGATGATGGCCCACACGGAGCTGACCGGCGGACTCTTTCACGCCAACCACGCCTCCAATTACCTGCCGATCCGGGCCCGGCTTCCGGAAGAAAAGGAAAAGACCCTGTCCCTGATCGACGCAGCCATCGAGGGCCGGGTCTCTCTGAAACCGGAGTATCTGAGGGCGCTGTAGAAGCAGAAACTTGGAGTAATGGGATACTGGAGTAGTGGCTTGTTGGGGAAAACCCCCACTCCATTGTATCATTACTCCAATACGCCATCACTCCAACACTCCACCGTATGATAAAGCATCAACTCTCCAGCCTGAGAGAAGGTGCCTCATAAGAATTTAACCCAAAACCGAATTAGGAGCCTCGGAAATGACCACCGCCTCGGCAACACCCGACATGGACACCCTGTGCATCAACGCCATCCGTACCCTGAGCATGGACGCCATCCAAAAGGCCAACTCCGGCCATCCAGGCGCCCCCATGGGCATGGCCGCCGCGGCCTATGTGCTCTGGACCCGCTTTCTCAAACACAACCCCAAAAACCCCGACTGGCTCGACCGGGACCGGTTCGTTCTCTCCGGCGGTCACGCCTCCATGCTTCTCTATAGCCTGCTTTACCTGACCGGCTACGACCTGACCCTGGACGACATCAAGAATTTTCGCCAGTGGGGGAGCCGGACGCCGGGGCACCCCGAATACGGTCACACCCCCGGGGTGGAAACCACCACCGGCCCCCTGGGACAGGGGTTTGCCAATGCCGTGGGCATGGCCATGGCCGAACGGCATCTGGCCGCGCGCTTCAACCGCCCCGGCCACGAGATCGTGGACCACTTCACCTATGTGATGTGCGGAGACGGCGACATGATGGAAGGGGTCTGCGCCGAAGCCGCCTCCCTGGCCGGGCACCTGGGCCTGGGCCGCCTGATCTGCCTCTATGATGACAACGGCATCTCCATCGAGGGGAGCACCGACATCGCCTTCACCGAAGACGTGGCCGGGCGCTTTTCCGCCTACAACTGGCATGTAATCAAGATCGAGGACGGCAACGACGTGGCCGGTCTCACCGCGGCCATCGAGGCGGCCCGCGGCGAGATTGACCGGCCGAGCCTGATCGTCATGCACACCCACATCGCCTTTGGCAGCCCCAACAAACAGGACACCGCCGACGCCCACGGCGCGCCGTTGGGGGAGGAAGAGGTCTGCCTGACCAAGGAATGCCTCGGCTGTGCCAAGGACGCTATTTTCTGCGTACCGGAAGCGGCCCTGGCTCATTATCGGCAATGCGTGGACACCGGCGTTCAGGCCCAATCCCAATGGCAGGAAAAATTTCGGGCCTACACCCAGGCCCATCCCGATTTATCGAACCAGTGGGTCGATGCCGTCAGCGGATTTTTGCCCCGGGGATGGGATGCGGACCTGCCGGCCTTTTCCCCCAACGATCCGCCCCTGGCCACCCGGGCCGCGTCGGGAAAGGTGTTAAACGCCCTGGCCGCGAAGGTTCCCACCCTCATGGGGGGATCGGCCGACCTGGCACCCTCCAACAAGACCTTCATCAACGACGAGCCCGAATTTCAAAAGGGGCAGTACCACGGGCGCAACATCCGCTTCGGCGTGCGGGAGCACGCCATGGGGGCCATCATGAGCGGCATGTTTCTCCACAACGGCATCCGGCCCTACGGTGGCACCTTCCTGGTCTTTGCCGATTACCTCCGCCCGGCCATCCGGGTGGCCAGCCTCATGAAGCTGCCCCTGATCTATGTCTTCACCCATGACAGCATCGCCGTGGGCGAAGACGGCCCCACCCACCAGCCGGTGGAACATCTGGCCGCCCTTCGGGCCATTCCGGGCCTGACGGTGATCCGCCCGGCCGATGCCGGAGAAACCGCCGACGCCTGGCGTCATGCACTGAAAACCCACAGCGGCCCGGTGGCCCTGATCCTGAGCCGCCAGAAACTGCCCATCCTTGACCGCAGTGCCTGCGAAAAGGGGCTGGCCATGGGAGCCTACATTCTTGAAGATACCGACGGGGAGCCGGACGTGATTTTGATGGCCACCGGCTCGGAAGTCCAACTGGCGGTAGAAGCCCGCAAGCGGCTGGCCGAACAGGGGATCGGCGCCCGGGTGGTAAGCATGCCGAGCTGGGAACTGTTCGAACGAAGCGCCCGGGAATACCGGAACATGGTGCTGCCCCCCGCCGTCAAGGCCCGGGTGGCCGTGGAGGCGGGCCTGCCCATGGGGTGGGATCGCTACGTGGGTGATGGCGGAAAGATCGTCGCCATGGACGGCTTCGGCAGCAGCGCCCCGGGCGGCGTGGTCATGGAAAAATTCGGTTTTACGCCGGAAGCCGTGGTTCAGGCGGCCCTGGCGGTACTGGGAAAATAGAAAAGGGATCGAGGGTTCGAGGGGTCAAGTGAGTCTCCACCCACAGAACGGATGGCCTCAGGTGGCCCCCAGAGGGGGGCTCAATGTCCGATATCCAATTTTTAATTCTCAATGTTCAAGTAAGGCATTCTGCCTTCTTAGCCTTTTAGAATTGGCAGAGCGAAGCGCTTCAACACTTGAGAAGTAAAGAATCATAGTGGCCCATAACAATACGGGCGAAAGGAGAAGAGCCATCTCCTTTCGCCCGTATTGTTTGTCCGCCTGATGAAAGGGCAAAAGCCGTGAACATTTCCAATCCAGAAATGTTAATTTTTGTCCAAGGTCAAGGAAATCGGTGCCCTTGCGCGGAGGCGTAGCTCGCTACGCCGCACAAGCAAATGGCGCCGATTGACGCCGCCTGTCCTGGCGAAGCTCGAAGAGCAAAGTCGGAAGATTGGGCAAAAAGGCCATTTATGGGTGGAAACAGCCTATCCCAGCAGAAGCCGAACACGTGTCAAATTCTCCCTGGAGCCGGCCTCGGTCAGGTTGTCGGCGATGGAGTGCAGGCAGGCCCGAATAACGTCGGTCTTCGGCCTGGGGGAGGAGAGTTGGGCCTCTAGGGTCCGCAAGTCGGCCATGAATTCATTCAGGGCCGAAAAATGCCAGCTCCGCTCCCCGGCCCTGGCCTTGAGATCCGTTGAAAGGCGCTCGATGCGTCGCCGGTCGGTATTGTCCAGCGTCGGCCCTGGGCTCAGTGCCTCGCCTGCCGGCTCAGGCTCGGCCACCATTCCGGCCTGATCGAGAAAAGCCAGCCCCTGGGAAGTAATGCTGATGCCGCCTGCCAGGGTCCGGATATCCACCAGTTCCCAGCCGATGAGGGTCTCGGCCATCCGCCGGGCGGCATCCTGCTCCAGACCACCGACTTGGCCCACCGCGTACATGTCCACCTGAACGTCCGGATTCCCGCTTGCGGCCTGGAAAACCCGGTACAAAAACTGCCGTTCGGCATGATCGAGATCCGGCTGGACGGTCATGAAGACCTCCTGGCGCTTTTATTCTGGGCGTTCTTCCCGTCAGCATGAGCATGCTGACAGGAATCATCGGCCGTTGACCTTCTCCCGGAGAATCTTCGAACAGCGGAACACCACAACGCGCCGTTCATCCAAGGTCATGCTCTCACCGGTGGCGGGATTTCTTCCCCTTCGCGCCCCTTTATCGCGAACACAAAACTTTCCGAATCCGCTGATCAGAACATCTTCGCCGCTGCCCAAGCTGCTTTTGACAATCTCCAGCAGGGTTTCAACGATTTCGGCGCTTCGGGTCCGGGTAAATCCGACGGCATCGGGAATGGCGTCGACAATCTGGGCTTTGGTCAGGGTCATTGGCACCGCTCTCCTCATTAAAAAAGAATCATCCGGTCATGGGGACGGCAATCGATCCATGGTTGGGGTTACGGATCAAGCCACCTCCGAAAAAGGGGCGTTTTGATTTCAGATTACTTTTCGCCCCCCCCCTTTGTCAAGGAAGATGGCATACAAGATTTTGACTTGGACCGGCCCTTGGTCTATGGTGGCCGATGCTGTGTTAGACGCAATGCCCGGATCGAACCGAACCGCACCGTTCAAGGACAGATCATGACCCGTCACACCCCGTCACCCATTCCCCGAGACTCACTGGCCGGTCTTGCCGCCGCAGTACCCGCCTACCTGATCTGGGGGCTAAGCCCGGCTTACTGGAAAACCCTGGTCCATGTGCCGGCATTTGAAATTCTCATGCACCGGATGATCTGGTCTTTTGTCTTTCTGGTCCCACTGGTGATCGTTTTAAAGCAGTGGAAGGAACTCAAGGAAGCCATCACCAACACCCGCACCCTGGCCATCTTGACGCTGACCACCGTCATCGTGGGCGGCAACTGGTTCCTGTTTATCTGGGCCATCAACAGCGGCCACATCCTGCAAACCAGTCTTGGCTACTATATCAACCCCCTGGTGAATGTGCTGCTGGGCATGATCTTCCTGGGTGAACGGTTGCGGCCCCTTCAGGCCGTGGCCGTCGGCCTGGCCGCGATCAGCGTCACCTACCTGACCCTCGGCTACGGGACCTTTCCCTGGGTCGCCCTGGCCCTGGCCGTTACCTTTGGCTTCTATGCGCTGATTCGAAAAGTGGCGCCGGTGGGAGCGGCCGCGGGGTTGACCATCGAAACCCTGCTCCTGTCCCTACCCGCCGCCGCCTATCTGTTTTATTTGGACATGCTGGGAAAAGGAGCCTTTCTCCGGGTGGACACCCGGACCGATCTGCTGCTCATGGGGGCGGCCCTGGTCACGGCCCTGCCCCTGTTGCTGTTCACCCTGGGGGCCCGGCGCCTGCCCCTGGCAACCATGGGGTTTTTGCAGTACCTGGCACCGAGTTGCAGCTTCGTGCTGGCCGTAACGGTCTATGAGGAATCCCTGGCAATCCCCCAGATCCTCTCCTTTGTCCTGATCTGGGTCGCCCTTCTGATTTTCTCCGTCGACTCGGTCAGGTTCTATCGAAACAGGCCGGTGACCCGCTGAGCAAGGCGCCACCCGCAGGGCGGGCCCACCCAAGCCCCCGGAGGAGGCAAATGATGAATGTCCTTACGTGAAGTTACGCAGGAAACCATGCGTACAGGATCGAAAACGGTCATTCAGACTGGGTCGGAAGCTTGATTTTTCGCTTGTCCGGATCCGGGTGGCGAAGATAGAAGATTGCCATGTGGCCGATCATGCCGGCCATGGCCGCGCCGGTGGCCGCAACAATGGATGCGGCAATGGTTTCCTTCTGGTCCTTTTCCTTGAAATCGACGAATTTGACCTTGATGAGTTCATGGGTCTTGAGCGCTCCGCCCACTTCACGGACCAGGGCGTCGGTGAATCCCTTCTGGCCCACGAAAACCACCGGTTTGAGTCCGTGGGCCAGGCCCCTTAAATATTTTTTTTGATATCCTTTTAAATCTTCCACCCGCTTCTCCGTTTTTGTCCGGTCGACCCGGCCGTTGTTGTCGTGTCACGTCGGCAGCACCCATCGGCACCTCGGGGTGCTATACGACGGGCATGGGGATTTGGCAAGTGGATTACCAAGTCCAATTCAGATCAGATGGCGTATAGGTCCAGGGGCTGCCGGCCAAGGCGCCGGTTGGCGTCTTCGAGCTGGGTCTGCCCGGAGATGATGGCCACGGCCATGTCTTCGCTGAAATGCCTGGCCGCGGCCGCCCGCACCTGGGCGGAATCGACGGTGAGAAGTCGCTCCTTGTAGCGCCGGCGATCGGCATCGGTCAGACCGATAATGGATCGGTAAAAGGCTTTTCGGGCCGACGGCCCGGGCGGGTCGGGCTTGTCGATTTCCGAGCAGACCTGCAAAATCGCTTCATGCACATCCGATTCGACGTATGAACCCGATTGAATGAAGGTCACGGCAGCCCGATAGACCTCCAGAGTGGCCAGAATGTGCGGATCCCGGTAAGAACCAAAAGCAAAAAGTCCGTCTTCGGCGTTGTAAAGGGAAAAACCGCCGTAGGCGCCCCCCTTTTCCCGAATCTCCCGGTGCAGGTACATGGACCGAAGCATCTTGGCGATCACCGCCAGGGCCGGTGCATCTTCGTGGTTCAACCGGACCGTGGGAAAGGCAGCGGCCACAAAGGAAACCGTCGAGGCCGTCCACCACCCTTCACGGATGCGGTCCTCATGGGGCGCCAGGACCGGGGAGGCAAAGCCGGAAGGCCCGACCGCGCCAAAGGACCGGCCAAGTTGTTCGGCCAGGGGCGCGCCGGCCTTTAAGGCGTCATGGTCACCGATGAGGGCCATCTTGAAATTTTTCCGGAACAGAAGCCGGACGGCAATGGAGGTAAGGCCGTCTGCTATCCCGGCCAACGCCGCGTCGTCGAGGGTCTTGGTCATCTCCTTGATGGTCCGCAGTTGGTGGATGCCGCCCCAGGTTTCGCCCAGCAGGGAGGCCGGAGAAAAATTCCGGGAGGCCAGCGAGATGGCCAGACGATGACCGTTTTGCAGCACCATGGCCTCCAGGCCGGCCCGATATTCCTGAAGCAGGTTTTTCAGCCGGCTCAGATCGGAAAAATCATAGCGGACCAGCACTTCCTGAAGAATATCGAACATCATCGCCTGGTTTCGGGCGAGGCACTTGGCGTTTAAGGAGACAAAGGGAAGGCAGTCGCCGGCATCATCAAAACGGGTTCGGGCGTGGGCGCTCAAACCGATGCCGCCGGTGTGGGCATCGATGCGGCGGGCCAGGGCCGCGTAGTCGCGCGCAGCGGTACCCATTTTGGTCAGGGCATGACAGAAAAACGGCAACAGGGGCACCAACGGCGGATCCAGGTCACCGGCGCCGACGGCGGCGGCGGCATAGACAATACCGGAAGTCGGCTGGTCATAGCAGGCCACCCAATCCGCACCGGGGACGGCGATAAGACTGGCCACCGAAGGGGGAATATCGGCAATGGTCAGTGTCGGCAGACAGGAGAGATCCTCAGCCTTCTCCTGGCGCTGTTTTAAAATGGCGGCGGCCTCACGAATGCGATCCCGATGATCGGAGGTCAGACCCGCTTCGATCCGGTCCAGTTCGGCCCGTTCCCTGGCCTCTTCCCGCCGGGCCAGGTCCGGATCCGGGGAAAGGATCAGGCGCACCCGGTGGGGGTTGTCGATCAGCCATCGCCGAATCAGGTTTTCAAAAAAGGGCTCGCCGGCCAGCGCCTGGCGGATCCGCCCCAGGTCTTCATCCAGGGCCAGCACCCGCTCAGGCCGACCGCCATGGAACCAGGTGCCCCCCATGGTCAGCAGCAGCCTCAGCCCGTAGGGATAGGGAGAATTGGTGATCTCCTTGCGGTGAAACTCCAGTTGATGCAAAGCCGAATCGACCAGTTCCCGATCGATTCCCGAATCCGCCAGGGATCCCAGGGTATCAAAGATCAGCCCTTCGATGGCCCCAGCGTCGGCTTCAGCCACGTCTTTGAGCCCGACGGCAAAGAGTGCGTCCCGGTTGTCACCGTCAAAACCGCTGCCGTCACTTAAGGCCGACCCTATCCCCGATTCGATCAGCGCCTTTCGCAGGGGCGATGCTGAATTTCCCAGCAGGATCTGCTCCAGCAAGGTCAGGGCCAGCGCCTGGAACGTATCCTGAACGTCAGCCAGCAGCCAGGCAAGACAAACCTGGTGCTTTTGCCCCAGGTCTTCTGTAGGGTCCAGGGCGTAGTGATAGGTTGCCAAGCGAGGCTCGGACCATCGCGGCTGGGAAGCCACGTCGGTATTGGGTTCGATGCGGGCAAACCGGCCCAGCACCTTCTCGCCGATAAAAGCCAGATGCGCCGCCAGGGGCAGGTTGCCATACGTGTAAAAGAAAGCGTTGCTCGGGTGGTAATGATGCTCGTGAAAGGCCTTTAACTGTTCATGGGTCAGCCCGGGGATTTGCGCGGGTTCGCCGCCGGAGTTGAACCGGTACGTGGTATCCGGGTACAGGGCGTTTAGCAGGGAGCGTCCCATAACCTGACTGGGGGCTGACATGGCCCCCTTCATTTCGTTGTAAACGACTCCCTTGTAAACCAGACGCCCCTCTCCGTCGCTGCTGTCCAGCTCCAACCGATGCCCTTCCTGTTGGAAGCTCAGTTCGTCGAGAACAGGGAAAAAGGCCGCGTCCAGGTAGACATCCATCAGGTTATAGAAATCTTTCCAATTCTGGGTGCTGAAGGGGTACATGGTCCAGTCGGAGGCCGTAAAGGCATTCATAAAAGTGTTCAGGCTCCGCTTGATCATGGAAAAGAAGGGATCGCGCACCGGATACCGGCGTGATCCACAGAGCGCCGTGTGCTCCAGAATATGGGCCACGCCGGTGCTGTCCGTCGGCACGGTCTTAAAGGCGACGGCAAAGGTGTTTTCCCGGTCCTCCCGAGCGATGTGAATGTGCCTTGCCCCGGTGGGCCCGTGGACAAGGAGGTGAAAGACGGCGTCGATTTCCTTCAACGCAAAGACCCGGGTCACCCGGTAGTCACCAATTTGATCGCCCTCGGCGATGATGCCGTGGTCCTGATCCGTGGGGGTTGTCATGGTCGCTCCTGTGATGGTGTTGGCATTGGGCCTGCGGCAAAGGCCTCATTTGGCCGCATAGACACCGCGGCGGACCCGTCGAATCCGGTCCAGCTTGCTCAGGCGGTAAATGATGTTGCGCAGTTTCTTGTCATCGAAACCGGACTGTTTCTTGATATCGGCAAAACCGATCTCCCGGCCGGCTCGCCGGACCACCCCAAGAACCGTGTCAGCGGCCGTGGCCTCCCCCTTGGGGCGGGACCGGCGTTCACTGCCGGTATTCCGGGCGACGCCGGGGCCCGCGGTGCGCTGAACCAACGCTTCGAGGCGGTCGATCCGTTCCAAAAGACGATCGATGTCCTTCTTGGTGGGAATGTTGTGGTACTGAAGAAAAAATTTGACCATGGCATCGAAGCTGACGGATTTTCCTTTACGCTTGGCCACATCGTTCTCCTTGCGGGTTATTTCCACCGGATGGTGCCCTTCCACTCAAAAAACCGATTCGTGGGCGGGCACCAAGCTAAACGTTTCAAATTTGATGCATTCCTAAGAAGCCATTCCAAACCGCAGGCACAACGCACACAGGGAACACGAACGTTGTGCCCTTTGTGGTCATCCAGAATTTTACGAATACAATGTGGCATTCTATTGCATCCGGCAAGGGAATGCAATTGCCAGGGACTCGCCTCCGCGGAGCAAAGCGACCGCAAAAACGAAACAGCCTCGATGGCTGCCCTTGGTTCACGAATTCATATAGGCGGAATTCCTTAATCCCGCCCCGGCGGGACTCACTCCAAACTTTAGTTCACTTTGGTCACTGGCAACATCGGTGTCTCGGCATGGCCCGTTTTCTCTGACCACGCCCAAAGGACGTTGATTCCTACTGCGTGTTGAATTTCCCCGCTCCCCATGCTAATTTTGCAGATATTTTTTCATGATAAACTTATTATGGTTCCAAACGCAAAACAACCAACACCGGATGCTTTGGCATCCATAGGCACCCATGACATCTCCGAAAACCCTGCTTTCCGCTTGGGACCTGAAGGCCAGAAAAGAACTGGGGCAGAACTTTCTGACCGACCCGTCCACAGCGGCAATGATCGTCAACCGTGCCGGAATTTCGTCCGAAGATGCGGTGGTGGAGATCGGGGCGGGCCTGGGTGCCCTGACCATTCCGGCTGCCCGGGCAGCCGGATCACTGGTGGCCATCGAAAAAGACCCGCGCATGATCGATCTGCTCAGAACCGAGCTTCAGGCGGCCGGCCAGGACAAGGTGATCATCGTTCATCGCGACGTGCTGAGGGTCGATTTCAACGATATCCATCAACAGGGCCAGGGACGGCCCCTGGTGGTCATGGGCAACCTGCCTTACAATATTTCCTCCCAGGTCCTGGTCAAGCTGGTCGAAAACCGACACCTGATCCAACGGGCCGTACTCATGTTTCAAAAAGAACTGGCCCAGCGGTTGACGGCGGCACCGGGATCGAGAACCTACGGACGCATCACGGTCATGCTCGACTATTGTGCCGATGTCAGAAAAATCGCCGATGTGGGAGCAGCCAGCTTTTTCCCCCGGCCCAAGGTCGATTCGGAAGTGGTGGAAGTCCGATTCAGGCCTCCGGTGGCGCCGGTGGCCGCAGACGAGGAATTCTTGTTCCGTGTGGTCAAGGCCGGCTTTGGCCAGCGCCGCAAAATCCTTCGAAACGCCCTTCGGGGTGGCGGCCTGGAAATGACGCCGGAGGCCATCGAAGCGGCCATGACCGAGACCGGGGTGGATCCGACCTGCCGGGCGGAAACGCTGACGGCCCGGACCTTTTCAAGCCTGGCCAATGCCCTGTACCGCCGCTACGATGACAGAAATGGTGACGGGGTGATCCCAAAGTGAATCCAGGATCAAGGTTATGATGGAGGTCGTCCCATGTTCAAGAAAAACAAGGAAAAGAATCCGCCATCGCAAGCCCCGTCCATCATTGATTTTCTCATCGACCTGCCTCTTTTTGACGCCCTTCAGGGCAACGAACTGACCGTTATCGCCCGGCACATGAACTACTTCGAACTCGAGCCCGGAGAATTGCTCTTTCGCGAGGGGGACAAGGGGGATTCGGTCTGCTTCGTTGTGGAAGGGGCACTGGACATCTATAAGGAATCGGCCGGCGGCGGTGATGTGGTCATCGCCACCATTGCCAAGCGCCGTTCCATCGGCGAGATGGCCATCATCGACAACACCCCGCGTTCGGCCACCGTAAAGGCGCGAACCGCCACCGCCCTGGTGTCCCTGACCCAAAAGGGGTTCGAACAGGTTCTCGAAGAACATCCCAAAATCGGCATTACCATCTTAAAGGGCCTCTCCCGCCTGCTGAGCATGAACCTGAGAAAAACCTCCAGCCGCCTGGCCGACTACCTCCTGCCCCTGGGGTGATCAAGCCGGCTTTGGACCGCGGCACGGGTCCGCCTTGATATAGGTCGTTGCAGCCACCTGCAATTGGCCGATGCAAACCTTGAGGCCAGCGGCCCGGCGATGCCCGCCGGCCAGTTCGATTTCTTCGATCCGACCCAGATCGGCTTCGCTCAGGTGGAGCCAGACCACCCCGGTCAGGATTTGGGCCGGGGTGTCCGAGGCCGGTATCATCAAAGGAATCGTCTTGCCGTCGATGGTTTCCTCGCTCCTGCGGTAACCGGTCACAGCCGCCGGGGCAAAGGCCGGGGCAAGTCCGAGCAGGGACCGCATCTTTTCGGGATCCTGCAGGGCACCGCAGACAAACACATTGATTGTTGCGGAAAACCAGCCCAGGCCCTTCCGGAATGAATCCGCGGCAAAGACCAGGGCCGATGCCTCGGGAACGTAGATCGGTCGGTACATGGGCTTTCTCCTTACCCACAGGACGTGGATTCCCGCTTTGAGTTGAACAGACGTCGACGGATTTCACTTTACAGCGCCACCACCCGTTGGCCGGCCTCGGGCCGGCCGGCGGCTTCCCTGGCCTCAAAGGCGCTGCAAAGGAGGCTGTCGGAGACGGCAGGCTCCCTTCCAGTCCTGACCATATGGACCATCTCCTCGGCCATGCTTCGGTAGGTGACTCCCCACTGGGCCGGAAAGCCCGATTCCACGCCGATGCTGTAGGCCCGCTGGCCCACCCGGACGCGAATGGGGGCATCACAGGTCCGCCGGGCCATGCCCCGCTGAAGCCAGATGATGCCGTCAGAACCTGCGATCTCCGCCTCCAGAAGGAAGGGTTCGTGTTCGGTGACAAGGTGAAGTTGCGGGGCAAAGGTGCATTCGAGGATTCCGTAACGCCCCGGAAAGGCGAATTTACAGACGACCATGCCCTGGCCGCCGGTTTCCGGGAGCATGGGGTTGAGGTAGGCGGCAACGGTGTCGATGGGCCCTCCCAGGTCGGCCAGGAGAAGAAAATGATCAAAGGCCGGGTGACTCAGATAATCCATGGCGGGCGGTGGTTTGTGGTCTGCCAGCCAGCCAGGGGCACCCATGGTGGCACGAATGCGGACATGGCAGATCTCACCGATTTCACCCTGTTGAATCAGGTCCCTCACTTTCACTGCCGGCGGATAGTGAAAATAGGGGTAAAAGAGGCGAAAAGGGGCATTGGTGCGTTTGGCCACGGATAGTACCCGTTGCAGGCTCTCCAGGGAATCGACGGCCGTATGGTGAATGGAAACGGCCATGCCGCGCGCCGCGGCCTGATCCATCCTTTCCAAGGCTTCGGGTGTCATCCGGGCAACCTCCAAGCCGTCGAGGTCCGGAAGCGGCCCCATGGGATCCAAAACAATGAGTTCGGCCGGCCCGAATTCGGCATAGGCACACTTCAGGGCATGAAGATCATGGCTGGCGCCGATCAGACCGATTTTAAGCTGTCGGCCCACCAGCCTTGATGGGCCGGGTGGCTGGGGGGCGGCATAAGGGTGGCCCTGTACCCGCACATGGTGTCGAACCATGCCGGCAAATAGGGCCCGGCCCTGGGCATGGCGGCTTTTCAGGAAAAAATTTCGGATGGTTCGGCCGCCGACAGGGTCGGTTTGAAAAACCTCCCGGAGTTCCCGGGTCGAAGCTCTTCCGGGATGGGCCGGGTCGATCCAGCCCAAAACGGTCTCGACCGTGCAAAAGAGAAGTATCAGCAACCGGTCCGGCAGCCTGAAGAAGATTCGGGCCGATTTCAGCATCACCCATCCGATGAATTCAAAGAAATGGTTGGTCATGGCGTGGTATCCGGTTTTGTTTTCCCAAGGGTTTCGGCAATCATGTCATCACTTACCTCGTCGGGGCGGACTTCGACCCCCTTTTGTGCGGCGATGATCAGGGCGAATGCCATCTGAAGGATTTCCAGGGCGCGCTTTCCGGAGATCAGTGTCTGGCGCCCCTCGCAAATGGCAGCGGGAAAGTCCCGGATACCGGCGGTAAAACTGGCCTGCCAGTCGGTCTCAAGGTCTTCAAACAAAACGCTTTTCCCGTCGCGATAGAGAATCAGCGGCGGGGCATCCATGATCTGACCGGTGCATTGGGATAAAAAAATCATCCCCCGGGTGCCGACAACCTCGATGCGTTCGTCCGCCGGGAAGTATTTCGAAAAGGTATACAGGTTCGGGGAGAAAGCGTTGTCGAAGCTGCCCAGGACCTGATTGTCCTTGTAGCGCCACATGAGCTGGGCCGGTTCATCGATATAATTGAAGGAACGGCCGATGAACCCCATGACCGATGCCACGGGGCCGAAGTAATGCATGGCCATGGAGAGCTTGTGGTAGCCGTCATCAAAGACCGCCTGTCCCATCCCCTTTTCACTTTCCCGCAGATGCCACAGTTCGGACTTGAGCGGGATCCACCGGGAGCCGAAGAGCCCGGTGCCAAGCTTGAACCGGATGGTGAGCGGATCGCCGATCTCTCCGGCCAGAATCAGTTCCCGTGCTTTTTCATAAGGTGGATAGAAAACAAAGTTCTCCAGGACGCGAAAGCTTCCCCGACTTTTCTCCGCGGCCGTCACCATGGCCTTGGCATCGGCGATGGTGGTCGCGATGGGTTTCTGGCAGGCCACGTGCTTGCCTGCCCCAAGGGCGGCCACCACCACTTCCTTGTGCAGATGATGGGGCAGATTGACCTCCACCAGATCAATGTCCGGGTCGACCAGGACCTGCCGGTAATCGGTGGCCTTGTGTTTCACCCCCCACTGGGCGCTTCGTCGGGCCAGGGCCGATTCACTGGCATCACAGATCGTGTGCAGCACGGCCTGGTCAAAGTCGACATAGGCCGGGTAGTGAAGGTCGGTGATGTCGCCGACGCCGATCATGGCAACGTTGAGCGGTCGGGGCTGAACGGTCATGGGACAGACCTCCGGGGGGTAAGGTTTCGGATTCTCAGCGCCGCGGCGGCCAGGGCTGCCAGAGCCAGGACGAGGACCGCCATGGCGCTTTTCAGGGAAAGGCTCTCGGCCAGGACGCCGGTAAGCCAGGGAAAGACCATGAGGCCGACCCCCATAAAGGCCATGAGGATAAGGGTGCCGGTGCCGATAATTTGGGGGAACCGGTTGCCGCACAGGGCCACCAGCACCGGAAACAGACCGGAAAAGCACAGCCCGGTCATGGCCAGAGCCAGACCGGCGATCATCGCACTGGGCGCCAGTACAAATAGCACCATGGCACCGCAGGCCGGCAGGGTCAGCCCGACGAGAATGTCCCGGGAAGAGAGCCTTCGGCTCAGGCCGGCGCAAAGCAGACGCCCAAAGGTCATGGCCGTCCAGAAATAACTGAGCTTGGCACCTGCCGAAAAGGGTGTCGCCCCCAAGGTGCGCTCCATAAAAAGGACCGCCCAGGAAGTGATGGCCATTTCAATGCCCACGTAGAGCACCACCGCCAGACAGATCAGGCGCATATAGCCGCTGCCCATCAGGGTCGCGGCAACGGCCCGGGTCATGCGGCCCGGATCGGCGTCCCGGGGAAAGCGAGACACGGCCAGGGTTGCGGTCACCAACCCGGAAAAAGCGGCAATGACCGAAAAAGCCGCCTGCCATCCCGCTCCTGTCTCGATCAGCCAGCCGGAAATCAGCGGTCCGCTCAGTGCCCCCACGCCGAAGCAAAAATGGAGCAGGTTCAGGGCTGTGGCCCGGTTTTCCCGGTGAAGGGCCGCCACGGTGGTGTTGGTGGCGATCTCGATGCACCCGCCGCCCATACCCATGAGGAAAAAGGCTGCCATGCCCGCCGGATAGGTATCGGCCGCGGCGCAAAGGGCCAGCCCGGCGGTAAGAAGGCCCTGCCCCAGTACGCCGCCCCCTTTGAGGGACCAACGGCCGATGAGGTATCCCGAGAGGAGAACCGTGAGAATCAGGCCCACGGACAAAACCGTGAACAGGAATCCGGCGGCACCGGCAGCCACGGAAAAAGTGCGTTGAATCCCTTCCATGGCCGGACCGGCCACAGAGATGGTCAGACCGTAGGAGAGCAGGGAGAGCGAGCAGGCCAGGGTGACAAAAAAGTCCTTTCCGATCATGGCGCCTCGCCGCGGAATGCCGTGGATTCCCGGACAATAAACTCCAGGGGAAGAACAATCTCCTGGCGGTTGCCGTCCATGCCGCTACGGATCCGTTCCAGCAGGAGAGCGCAGGCGGTTTCGGCCATTTTCCGGCGCGGGTACTTCACCGTGGTGAGCCGGGGAACCGTGTAGGCGCACAGGGGCATGTCATCGAAGCCGACCACGGAGATGTCATCGGGGATGTCCAGGCCGCGGTCGCGGCAGGCCCTCATGGCGCCCATGGCCACCACGTCGTCAAAGGCGATGACCGCTGTGGGCCGGGGGCCGCGCTGGAGGAGCCGGCCCATGGCCGAGGCGCCGTCTTCGAAGGTCACGCCGGCTTCCACGTGCAGGGTGTCGTCAAAGTCGATGCCATGGACCTTCAGAGCGGCATGAAACCCGTCGAGACGCGGCGCCTTGTGGGGAACGTCGTGGGACTTGTCCAGGTAGCCGATGCGCCGGTGGCCCAGCCCGACGAGGTATTGGGTCGCATCGAAGACAGCCCGCTCGTGGTCGATGAAGACCGCATCGGCCCTGGCGCCTGAAACCGGGCGGTCCAGGACGACCATGGGGAGCCCCTTTGCCACCAGGGCGTTGATGTGGGCGATGTCCGCCGATGCCGGGATGACGATCACCCCATCCACGCGTTTGGTTCGAAGCATGTCCAGGTATTTCTTTTCCCGAAACGGATCGTGTTCCGAATTGCATAGGATCAGGGTGAAGTTGTCCGCAAACAGGTTGTTCTCGATGAGCTTGGAAAGTTCGGCATAGATGGGGTTTGAGATGTCCGGGACAATGAGCCCCACGGTACGGGTGCTCTGCTTTCGCAGGCTGCCGGCCATCATGTCGAGCTGGTAGTCGGTCTCTTCGATGGCTGCAAGGATGCGCCCCTTGAGATCGTCGCTGACAAACCGGGTTTCATTGATTACGTGGGATACCGTGGCAATGGATACGCTGGCACGGCCGGCCACGTCCTTGATGGTGACCCGTTTTTCCTTTTTCATGTTCATGCCGATTCTTTTGCCGCACTGATCTTCGCCAGTATCCGTTCATGGAAAGCGGCGTCGATGGGGTAAAAATGGATGACCCCGATCCCCAGAAGGATAAAGGCAATCGGGACGATGGTGGTCAGTACCCGAATCCCTTCCAGAGCTGTTTCGCTCTGAACGGTGTTGGGCTGGAAACGGACCAGTTCCAGGCCGATGCCGGCGATAAAACCGGCAAAGGCCGAGGCGAATTTCTGGCCGAAGTAGTAAAAGCCGTAAAGAATGCCTTCCCGGCGCAGGCCGATTTTCCATTGGCTGTACTCCACCGTGTCCGGAACCATGGCATTGGGACTCAGGTAGACGGTGGAAATCCCCGCACCGGCAAACACAAACGCCGGAATCAGGAGCATCGGTTCATGGCCACGGATGAAATAGATCGCGCCCAGGGACAGGGCCAGGGTGCCCATGCCCAGGTTAAAAGTCGTCTTCTTGTCAAGCCGCCTGGACAGCGTGACCCACAGCGGTAAAAAAACGGCCGCGGAGACAAAAATGCAGAGAAAAGCGACGGTGGTGAAGGATTCCCGCCCCTGGCAGTATTTGAAATAGTAGTTGACCATGGCCGCCATGATACCGACGGCCGTCAGGTGCAGAACCATTCCGGCCGACAGAACCAGAAACGGGGGGTTGCTCTTTAAAATCGACCAGATGTCCCGGAGTCCGTATTTTTCAAAGCGTTCGGGCTCTTCCTGCTCCCGGACCGAAGCAAAGGTGACCAGGGTCAGGACGGCGGCAAAAAAACCGTAAACGCCGGCGGTGATGCAAAACCCGGCCTGGGGGGTGGCGGCCAGGGCCACCAGGGGTTTGGTGGCACCGGCCACCACAAGGGTTCCGGAGATGGCAAAGAACATGCGGTATCCCGTGAGCCCGGCCCGTTCGTTGGCATCCCGGGTCAGGCTCGCCGTCAGCGCCCCGTAGGGGATGTTGACCACGGTGTAGAAGGTGCAGACCAAAAGGAGCATGACCAGCGCATAGACGGGCTTCCAAAAGGCATTCAAGGGCCAGGGGGTAAAGAGCAGGAAAAAGGAAAGCCCGAGGGGAATGGCGCCCACCAGCAGGAAGGGACGCTTGCTCCCCCAACGGGTCCGGGTGCGGTCGGCCATGTACCCCATGAGCGGATCGGAGATGCCGTCCCAGATCTTGGAGAGGAAAAACACCAGTCCGGCCACCGACGGTGATATACCGAAAACATCGGTAAAATAGAAGAGCAGGTAGATTAGGATGGATTGAAAGACCAGGTTGGCGGCCAGGTCCCCTATGCCGTAACCGAGTTTTGTTTTCAGGCTGAGTCGCCCATGGACCGTGGGTTCGGGCATGGCAATGGTTCCCTTTCCGGTTCCGGAATTTGCATTTATAGTTAAACGTTTAACTGCCTAATTTCACAAATCCCGCATGGTGTCAAGCCCGCTTTCGCGGTTTTCCCATCGCCTTGACAGCCCGGCAATCGAGTCGATTCGTCCCTTTATATGCTGATATATAAATATATTATATGCTCTTCCCGAACGGCATTGGTTTTGAGCGCATGGACACCAAGGGACATCCTTTTTCCGTTATTTCCTTGACAGAACAGCCATCCAGTGGCACAAGAAGCCAAGATGATTTAAACGTTTTTATTTCACCAAGAACGTTTTGCCCGGAAAGTACGGTTGCCTGCCGGAAACCATCCACCTGAACCGTCAGTTTGGCGGGGCCAGCCCGTACCGGAAAGCTTAAAAGAAGGGGGTGCCATGAAAGCCGATCGTCCCATAACCGTGGCCCTGCTGGGCGCAGGCGAGCGGGGAGCGTTGATGTTCGGACTTTTCGCCGAGAAACATCCGGACATGTTCCGGTATGTGGCTGTGGCCGAACCGGATCGCCAGCGCCGCGAGCAGTTCGCCGGCCGCTTTGCCCTATCCAAGGAAAACATCTTTCAAAGGTGGGAAGATCTTCTTGAGAAACCGAACCTGGCCGACGCCGTCATCAACGCCATGCCGGACCGGTTCCACTATCCGTCAACCATGGCGGCCATGGACAAGGGGTACCATGTCCTGCTGGAAAAGCCCATGGCCCAGACCCCGGGAGAGTGCATCAGCCTGGCCCGGGGGGCGGAAAAGAACGGCGTGATCCTTCAGATTTTCCTCGAATGCCGGTACCTGCGCCTGTACAGCGAAATCAAGCAGTTGGTGGAATCGGGCGGCATCGGCCGGCCCATGTCCATGCAGACCACGGAAAACCTCGGCTACTGGCATTTCATCATGAGTTATGTCCGGGGGTTTGCCCGGCGCAGCCAGGACGTCATCTCCTTTCTATCGGCCAAGGGGATCCACGACTTCGACATCATGACCTGGCTGGCCGACGCGCCGCCGGCTAAGGTTTCCTCCTTCGGCGGGTTGTCCTATTTCACCCGGGAGAACGCGCCTCCAGGGGCCACCGAACGCTGCTACGACGGGTGCCGGGTGGCCGCCACCTGCCCGTTTCACGCCCACCGGCAGTACATCAAGCCCGGCTTCCCCCAGGTTCCCCTCTCCCTGATGACCGGCATCACCCCGGGAACCTTCATCGACGGCTATGTCCGCTATCCCCACCTGAGAAGCCTGTCCGCCTACAACCTCACGGCCACGGACCGCGCAGGCCGTTTGGCCGAGCTCAAGAGCGGTCCCCACGGCCGCTGCGTCTTTTTCTGCGACAACGACGTCATGGACCACCAGGTGGTCAACATCGCCTACGAAAACGGCCTTATGGCGGCCCTGACGCTATCGGCCTTCAGCGTCACCTGGGAGCGGACCCTGAACATCAGCGGCACCGCCGGTGAGATCTATTCCAGGGATTTTACGGGAAAACTGGAGGTGCGGCAATTCGATCCCAAGGTGGCGGTGCGCCGGAAGCGGATCCGTTTCAATCCCCTCTTTCACGGCGGCTCCGACGGCATCGTTTTGCTGGCGTTTGCCAAGGCGGTCCGAAAAGCCGCCAAGACCACCCGGGTGCTCACCGGCGCCGACGAGGCAATCTGGAGCCACCTGCTCTGCTTTGCCGCCGAAGAGGCCCGAACCCGGGACACGGTGGTGGACATGACCGAATTCCGCCAACGGGCCGAAAAGGAAGCGAACCGGCTGGCAACTTGACCCATCAAAGGATCCCCGATTTGCCTTTGCCGACCTCAAACGCCTTATCCTTTAATGGGCGACCCCATATCTCCGCAAAGCGCCTACATGTCCTCTTCCACGGTGACGGTCCGGTCGCCCAGCATGTTCACGTAGCTGCCCATCTCGTTGTCGTACCAGCCGTAAATCACAGCCTGGGTCACCGGCACGCGGATCAGGGGATGGTCCGCGGCCAGGCTGCTGTTGATACCGGGCACCTTGGACAGGTCCACGGTGATCTCGGCGGTACGGGTATGGGTTTCGTGGCCTTCGATAATAGCCGCGGCCCGGGGCATACCGATAATATCACCGGAAACATTCTGCTCTTCGGTGAAGTGGAGGTAGTTTCGGGGATCATCGGCAGCCGCCTGGTGGTAAACGGTGTTGATGGCATCCCGGGTGATAGTGCGGCCGGCCGGCTCTTCCTGAAAGTTGACCACCAGGATGATCAAAGATCCCGTGGCCGTTGGAATTCGGACCGACTCGGCAATGAACCCGATCTGTGCCATCTCCGGAATCACCAGGGCCAGGGCCTTGGCAGCCCCAGTGGTGGTGAGGATGATGTTGTTCATGATGCTGCGGTTTTTGCGCAGATCGATTTTCCCTGCCTTGGGCGGCCGGTCCAGGACCTGCTGGGAGCCGGTGGCTGCGTGGACGGTGGCCATGGAAGCCGACAAAATCCGTTGGGGGCCGAAGGCATTGAGCAGGGGTTTCATCATGTGGGCCAGGCAGGTGGTGGTACACGACGCGTTGGAGACCATGTGATGGCGCCGCGGATCGTAGTCGTTGTCGTTTATCCCCATCACCGTGGTCACGACGTCGGGCGGCATGGGCGCCCCCGGATCGCCGATCTTGAAAGGCGCCGATGCGATGACCTTGTGGGCACCGGCCTCCAGGTGGCCGCGAAGGCTCCCCCCGGGGTGGTCGCCGGCCAGGGTCGGATCGAGATATCGTCCGGTGGTATCCACCACCAGGCGCACGCCGTGGTCCGCCCAGGCAATGTCGGCCGGATTGCGGTCGGTTCTCAAAAACCGCACGGGAACACCGTCGATGCGCAGGGTGCCGTCGGCTTCGTTTAAATCGGAGATCATCGGACCGGCCGCCTGGCCGTACAAATAGCCGTGAATCCGCCCGTAGGTGGAGTCGCGCTCCACGTAGTGGGCGATGTCCTTTAAGCCGGTGCCCACGTCACGTCCCAGATTGACCACGATCCCATCAAAATGCTTCCTCGCCACATGGTGCCAGACCGTCAGCTTGCCGATCCGTCCAAAGCCGTTGATCCCAAGGACCTTCATTGGCGCACTCCTTCTAAACGTCTTTACCTGATCCGACCGCTCGTTCGGCAAACGGGATCGCTCAGTGGTTTCAGGTTTATCACTTCTGATACGTCTTTTCGCTGAATAAAGCCACCCACTAAGTGCCCATCCATAAATCCTTTTGTAGTGGATGGAAACGACCAGTGAGCCTCCACCCCCGCAGAGCGGGTGGCCTCAGGAGGCCCTCACAGGAGGGCTTAATGTCCAATCAGTCAGCCGGATTGACCCGAATACGCCCGTGGTAAACCGACCCCTCCTGGCCGTCAATACTGATGAAGTCACCGGCGGCCAGCCGCCTGTCGTCAAACCGGAGGGTCTTGGCCGTTTCGTTGCAGATGAGGTTGGCGCATCCCACCACGCAGGTTTTCTCCAACCGATGGGCCACCACCGCGGCATGGGATGTCACCCCGCCCCTTGCCGTCAGCAGTCCGTCCGCGGCAAAGATCTCCCGAATGTCGTCGGGAACCGTATCTCTGCGGACCAGGATCAGAGAGGTCTCCGGTTCCGCACCTCGCCATCGGTCGATCTCTTCCAGAGAAAAAACCAGACGACCGCTCATGGCGCCGCCGCTCACACCGATGCCGTTTCCCAGAAACTTGTCTTCGCTGATGGCGCCCATGTCAAAACGCATGACTTCTTTGACTTCTCTCATGGCCATATCCCGGGTCTGGAGCAGGTAGAGATCTTCTTCTTTGGGTCCCTCGAAAGTGAACTCCATCTCCTGGGGACTCCAGCCGTGGGTGTAAATCAGCTCATTGGCCCACGACTTCAGGGCCTGGTAGATTTCAGGGAAATGGGTCTCCAGGGTGATGTCGGTCTCACGCATCTCGATTTCCTGCTGAAATACGGAGATGGGCAGGGTCTTGACCAATCCCGAGACCACATCCTCGCCCTGATTTTCCAAGGTAAAGTCCCCCCATAACTTGAGGATATCGCCGGACCACCGGGGGTTGTGGGTGAAAATCACGCCGGTCCCCGACATCTCCGAAATATTTCCGAAAACCATCTCCTGCACCGTGACCGCCGTTCCCCAGTCATCGGAAATACCCATGATGCGGCGATAGGTCCGCGCCTTGGATGAGTGCCAGGAAGCGAAAACACTCTTGATGGTCATATGGAGTTGTTCAAAAGGGTCATCAATGATCTCGATACCAGCCTGGGCAATTCTCCTGCGGTAGGTCAGGGCGATTTCCTGCATGTGGGCACCGGTGAATCCGCGTTTCAAGGGGATGCCGAGCCGATCTTTGAATTCGCTGATGATGTCATCGAAATCGTTTCGCTCCAGGCCGAAAGCCATACCGTAGCACTGCAGAAAACGCCGGTAGCTGTCCCAGGCAAACCAGTCATTGCCGGTTTTTTGGGCGAGCCCCGCGGCGATTTCTTCGTTCATGCCGACATTGAGAAACGTGTCCATCATGCCGGGCTGGCTGATGGCCGAACCGCTTCGTACCGAAAAGAGAACCGGGTTGCCGGGATCCCCGAATCGCTTGCCTGTCACCTTTTCCAGTGCTTTGATCTCCCGGGCCAATTGGTCCTTGAAGTTTTGTTCGGCCGGCGGATAGCGATCGATCACCTCACGGCAGCGAAAGGCTTCGGTGGTGATGATAAAGCCCGGCGGCACGGGCAGGTCGAAATCCTTGAGCCGAAGCATGTTGTCCCCCTTGGCACCCAGGTAGATGATCCCCGAAGCCATCTTCTTGGGGCGTACAATGGAGGTCATGGCGCGTTTCGGGTCGTAGTTGAGCAACAAGTGCAGTTTGTCGGTGGGCAGTTTGTCGGACTGGTGAAAGAGGGTGTTAAGGGTCCGGCTCAGGAAACGATCCAACTGCTGCAGCCCCAGTGAAGTGGCGATGCGGTCTCTGAAAAAGATCTCCGAAACCCGGTGTTTGATCTTATCTCTTTCCATGGCCTCACCCCGCGGCAGATACTTCTCCAAGATCTGGTCCGTGGGGATCTGACTCAGAATTCGGGCCATGTTTTGCTCGTGGACGTTGTGAAAATAGTCGTTGAGGATGTTCTTCACTGCCTGGGCAAACCCTTTGAAGATATCCAGGTACTGTGTAAAGGTAAACCCACGTACTTCAAGGCTGTGGGCCAGAAGATCAACCTGACGGTCAAACTCTACCGACGAGATGCCGTCCAAACGAAGAGCCTGCTGGAAGAGTTTGAGCCGGGTATGGATCTGGAAAAATGTGGCCTTGGTGATAAGATTTAAGTCGATGTCCTCCACCAGTTCTTCAAAGAGCACATTGACCAGGGATTCAAGCCTTAGGGTCAGGCCCATGGCATCGAACTTCATTTCGTGGTAACGGCCGTACATGGACGGAATGTCCACGGTAAAATGACGCTTCTTGTAGATATCTTCGCGAACCTCGAAATTCCGGTCGCTGAGCAGCATTTTCTGCAACCCTTGAAGAAAATTTAAAATGCCGCCAAGTCTGGCTTCCAGGTCAGTTAATGCCAGCGATTTACGCAATCGGTCCAGGTTCGGAAATGCTTCGGCGCGAAGCTGGGCAAGATAATGGCCGGTCTCTACAAAGTCCAGGCTGTACTTATGATGAAGCATTTTGTAAAAAGCCGCAATCAGGGCCACCCGCTCCCGATCCGTGGCCGAGCCTTCGGTGATGGTGTCCAGAAGGGTCCGCAGGCGTTGATCGGGGATGGCGATCAGATCAACATACCAGTCGACCCCCTTTTCCCGAAGACGGGCGATGACCCGGCCCACACCCGTCGCCCACTCCCGCTGGGTATCGAGTTGGGCATAAATACTCGGCGGGACAAAGGGCTCCACCAGCCCCTTGTCACCGACTTCCCAGTATTTTAACACCGCTTCCATGAAACCGATGATCAGGTTGCTGCTCTCCACATGGCTCTGCTTTCTCAGAAAATGGATGAGAATATCCCGGCGGCAGGTGGTTTCGTCCAGTTGGGTGGAAATGCCCCTCAACAAACCTTCAGCACCGATATCGTTGAAATAGGCAGGAAAGAGCCGGGATAGCTGTTTCACCAGATTGTATACCGGATCGATGCCGGAATTGAGAAACCGGGTAATGTCCCGGGGAAACAGGTCCGTGTCCTTGATGAAAACGCCACACAGGGCCAGATGGATGGTCAAATACGAGAGAAGTCGCGGCGAGTATTTGGGATTGAACTCAATGAGTTCGAGCCAGGTGCGAATGTTCTGAATGTGGGCCTTGTTCACCCGAATCTGCCAGTCGTTTCCCATGCCCTGAATCTTGGGCGCCTGGAAACCCAGCTTGATGACCTCATCGATAAAAAAATTGATCAGTTCGCTTTCATCGGTTCGGTAGACGCCCTTTCCCATGTTCAACACACAGTTCAGAGCGGTGGCCGGAAATTCACGGGTCCGGGCCTTGAGGATGTCGAATGTCTTCTCCATGAGATTTCGAATATAATAGCCGGTCTCGTTTCCGATGAGCCAGCTCAGGGTTCGGTTGATATCCCTAAGGGCCTCTTCACGGATCAGGGACAGACCCGGTATGTTCATGATGTGAAACAAAAAGATCACCTTCCAGCGGTTGCCACGGCCGTCCCGGCCACCCGCATCCAAGAGCCGCTGGGGAATCCCTCGATAGATGTCCACGACCTGGTTAAAGCCGGGCAGTCCCAACAGGGCGGCCAGCATCTGATCCGACTCCGGGGGCAGGGTCGCTTCGATATCGGTCAGTTGCCGGCGATAGGTCTCAATATCGGCCAAGGAGATGTCCTTGAAAATCCCCTCAATGGCCTCCCCGGCATTATCGACGCCGCTTTGGTGCTCCAGCCAGGACTGGGGATCCTCCTGGTCGAACCAGTGGGCGTAAGTTTCCTTGAGATACCGGTGAAGCAACCGATTGATGGCGCCGTATCCGGACCCGTTTCTGTTTCGCCGGGCTTCGGCCATGCGTTTGATCTGGTAAAAACTCTTGACGAAAAGAAAGAAGGGTTCGGCGGGGTAAAGACGGATCCGGTCAAAAGTGGCGTCGATCAAAGGCAGAAACCGTTCCAGGGCATCGCCGGCATCCTTGAGCATCTTTTGCAAAAAAAGAAGCAGGTTGTCCGCCGCCTCGGCCCGAATAGCAGGGGTCGTGTTGCAGGTGATGGCGTCGCTTAAAATATCGACAAAAACGCCGGCCGCCTCAACCCCCCGATCGTGCCGACCGATAAGATGGAAGTAGTCCAGGGCGTAGCCCCTGGCCTCCTGAACAATAAACGGCCAGTTGCGGTAAGGGTGGCTGAGTTCCTTAAGAAACGCGGTCAGGCCTTCGGTCAGGCCGTAATACCGGCTCATGACTTCCAGGATCACCACATATTTCGGATCGATGGCCACATCGACGTGGTAACTGGCCAGGTTGACTTCCAGGGCTTTGGATTTAAACACCACAACCGATCTCCTTACTCTCCCGCAAGCATCGAGCCCAGACGGGTGACTATCCAGGAATCGTTTTTTAGTGGATGGCTGAGAAATGCCAAGACATAGGTAACCCTAAAGTGCCAAGACATGGGTTACCTTAAGGTTCGTTTGTGCCAAGACAT
>JAEINQ010000144.1 GCA_016342285.1 Desulfobacterales bacterium | reverse complement strand
CATGGGGGGAGGGGCCCTGGCAAACGTCCAGTCCATCGAAAACATCGTGACCGGCACCAGTGTCGTGGACATCGTCACGACACCCGATGCACTGGTTGATGCTGGCGCGACCCTGACCCTGGACGGTTCACTGTCTGCTGGCGTCAGATTCCTGGCCTATAACGACACGGACAGCCATTTCAATCTCATAGGTGGTACAGGCAATGACAATTTCAAGGGCGCGGCCCTGTCCGACACCATGTTCGGCGGCGTGGGCAACGACAGTCTTCGGGGTGAGGGGGGTAACGACACTCTTTCCGGCATCGGCGGTGGCCAGGACTCCATCCTTGGCGGCAATAACGACGACAAAATATTCATGGACGACAAGCTCAATGATGCTGACGGCATTGACTCCATCGATGGCGGCAGCGGCACGGACTCCCTATATTTTACGGACAACGGATACGACACCACAGACCTTGAAGACGTCCACTGGGTGGAAAACATCATTCTGGGTGATGCCGAAACAAACATCGCATACGTCAATGATGGAGCCGACTCCGGTTTAACCATATCCATTGACGGCTCGGCCCTGACCGGCTCCAACAGTTTATACTGGGACGGCGAAAACGCCAACATGTTCATGAACATCAAAGGCGGCGCGGGCGACGACACCATTATAGGCAGCTCCATCAGCGGTTCAACCCTTGAAGGTGGTGCAGGCATGGACTCCCTTGTCGGCAACCAGCATGATGACGTATTTGTCTTCAATACCGGAGACGTGGCAAGCGGCGAAGAATTCTACGGCGAAGGGGGAACCGACAAAGTCTATGTCGAGACTGCCACTTCGTTCGCCGGGGCTGCGGCCAACGAAAGCATAGAGCAACTCGAAATCGCAAGCGGGCAGACCGCCACCTTTGATTTCGGCATGGATTCCTTCCTGATAGGTCTCGAAGGACTCTATGGTTCAACAGAGAACTCGACCGAGGAAACCGTACTCGTTCAGGGCAGTAATCAAGGCGATACCATTGATTTGAGTTCAGCACCTTTGACATTGAACGATTGGGGAACCGAAGACAGTTTTGTCATCGAAGGAATGGAAGGCAACGACAACATCCAGACCTTGAACATCAACTCCATCCTTGATGGCGGCAGCGGAAACGACACCCTTACCGGCGGCCTTGGTGATGACACATTCATCGGCAGCATTGATGAAGACACCTTTGATGGCGGCGAAGGAACAGATTCCGCTGATTATTCAGCCATCGGCTCCGGCGTTAATGTTAATCTTGGAACAAACTCGGCAGAATATACCATAGCAAGCACGACCTACACCGACGTCCTGAGCAGCATCGAAGCGGTTATCGGAACCGATCACAACGACACCCTTGCCGGACGGGATAACGCCATGAACATCCTGAGGGGAGGGGATGGCGACGACTCTTTCTCCATGCAGACCTTTATGGATTCCAACGACACCCTGGATGGTGGCGATGGTGACGATTCCCTGTACTTTACGGACTCGGAAGATTCGGCGGCCCTGACCAACGTCCAGGGCATCGAAAACATTATATTGGGAAATGCCGATACAAATCTCATCGGCCACAACAACCTTGTGGATTCCGCTTCCACACTCACGGTTGATGCATCCGCCCTGACTGATACCCACTCCCTGACATGGGACGGCAGCACCGTCACCGATTTCCATCATAACATCATTGGCTCCACACAAGACGACTCCATCAGCGGTGGCAGCGGCAACGATTCCATTGAAGCGGGCGCAGGCAACGACACTGTCAGCGGCGAAGCCGGCAATGACACCATCCTCACGGGCAGCGGGCAGGATTACATCATGGGTGGCGAGGGCAACGATTCCGTTGTCAGCGGCAGCGGCAACGACTCCATTGATGGTGGTGCTGGAGCGGATACCATCTCTGCGGGCAGCGGACAGGATTCCATCGATGGTGGTCTTGGCAATGACTCCATCGATGGCGGCGACAACGACATGGACCTCCGGGAACTCGACGTAGTCAAATATGCAGATTCCTCATTGGCCATCAACGCAAATCTGTCCACCGGTTCCGTAACCGACACGGTCTACACCGACACCCTGACAAATATCGAGGGCGTTTGGGGCTCCGAATTCGACGACACGCTCGTCGGCGATTCCGGGCAGGCCAACATCTTCATCGACGGAGGCGGCTCGGACAACATCAACGGCAACAGTGTTTACGATCCAATAACGGACACTGGTTACGACATCGTATCCTACGACTATTCCACTGTCGGCATCACCGCGAACATGATCGGCACATCCGGCACTGTCATCGTGGGCGACACCATGAGCGGCAGCACGGACACCCTGACCAAAATTGACATGGTCTGGGCCTCCCATTTCGACGACCACCTGACCGGCGACAACGGCGATCAGGAATTCATGCCCGGCACAGGCAACGATGTGGTGGATGGCGACGGAAACGGTGCTGACTGGGACGTTGTCTCCTACTGGAACCTAACAACAAACATCGATGTATCCTGGAATCAGGACCATTGGGTTGTCACCGACGGAGTCAGCGCAAGCTGGTCAGACTCGCTAACCGACATCGAAAGCATCGAAGGTTCTCAGGGCGACGATGTTTTCACCGGCGGCACTGCAAACGATCATTTCATAGGATGGGACGGTGCAGACGTCTTCAACGGCGGAGACGGCAATGACGTGGTCAGCTACTCTGAAGACAAATCCCTGGACAACGACGGAGTAACAGGAGTCGTCATTGACCTTAATTCCGGGACAGGCACGGACGGATGGGGCAAGATCGATTCCTACACCAGTATCGAGATAGTGGACGGTTCCAAATACGATGATGTTCTTCTCGGCAATTCAGGTTGGAACATGTTTTTTGGTGACGACGGAGACGACATCATTCAGGGGGGAGAAGGCGACGACTCATTAACTGGCGGCGAGGGCAGCGATGTTTTCATCTATTCGCAACATGCAGACATACTCACTGCCACTACCGGCGATGTCATCACCGACTTCGTTTCCGGGACAGACCAGATATCCTTGACCGGACAATTCAGCACAACAACCTTCCTCTGGTACGAGGAAGACAATTATGACGGCATTATCAACGGAAGCTCGGGAGATTTTC
>JAEINQ010000143.1 GCA_016342285.1 Desulfobacterales bacterium | reverse complement strand
CAAGTGCGGTCAACTCGTCGTCCGTGTATTTGGTGTCGAGCTTGAGCTTGTTGCCCATGACATGGCCGATCTGCCGTGATGTTTGTGACTTGGCAAGGCTTGAATGCTGCACGTGCCGTATGGCTAAGTTGCCAGCGTAGACGGCGGGCATGCTGGCGAGTGCCGAACGCAGGTCTCGGTCCAGGTCGTCGAATTGGGAAGGAGTGTAGCGCAGATCAAAGCCGCCTGCCTTTTCCACGGCCTGCATGCGTATCATGTGGCAGCAGCCGGATACGGACAGGCAGGGACGGGTGTAGGTGAACATGCCGGTGTCCGTGGAGCCGGCACAGTTGTCGAAAACAAGCACCCTGTTGGGCAGTGAGCCCGGTTCTGTTGGTGCAGGAGGAGCCGGGAAAAGATTGTAGTCCGCAGACTGGAGTCCAAAGGGCGGCGTGGCCGCGGTGATCCGGCAACCTACGGCTCCGAGGTCTTGGCGTCCCTGTGCCGCTCCGAGCAGATGAAGCAGCCAGTTTTCCGGCAGAACTATATCGTCGTCCAGAAATGCTGCCCATTTCGAGGCCCGGACCTGAGGCAGGGAGAGCAGCCAGTTGCGGGCAGCGGGTGCCCCCACGTTTATGGGCAGGGTTTCAATATGGAAGCGGTCCGGCCCGAATTTTCTGCGGTATTTTTCCAGTACATCGGCAGTGTGATCGGTTGAGCCGTTGTTCAGGGCAAATATCCGTGCCTTGCCCACAGAGCTTTTCGCCAGACTGTCCAGAGTGTCGGCCAGAAGGTCTGCCTTGTTCCATGAGTATGCGAGAATGGCGACATCTTCCGTGTCAGCCTCTGTGGCAAGTGGGATCGGATTGAAAAGGTCGTACAGCTTCAGGGTCAGGTTGACGTGCCAGGGGATGGCTTTCCACAACCCTGCCAGCGCAGCCTTGCCTTTGTTTTTCTGGCCCATGCGCAGGAGGAGTTCTCCTCCGGCATATGCACGCCACAATCCCCATGTGTCAGGGTCCAGTCTTTCGACATGTTCAAGGGCATTTTCAGATGGTTGGCAGTGGAAGGCCCAGTCGGCTTCCATGCGTGCCTTGAGCGGGAGCATTGCCGCGTTCCATGGGGTCATGTCCAGAGCGGCACGGGGAATTTCCGGTCTGCCCAGATAAATGAGGTCCTGCCAGCAGTGGTGCAGCCATGCGAGGGCCTTGTTCGGGTCGGCAAGGACTACGGCCAGAAAGCGCAGTATCAGGGAACGGTCATCCTGTCGGGCCAGAGCGTACCATGTATCCATCAATTCATTGTCGGCTTCGCTTAGTTCGGGCAGCGTTGCCAGTTTGGTCATGATTTGGGTGAGCGCGTTTTCTGTCTGAAGGCCCATTGATTTGGCTTTCAGTGCCCATTGTCCCATGCCTGGAGCAAGGGGATGGGCCTGGATGCCCCACAGGCTCATCCCCATGGCTGCGGCTTTGCAGCCGGGTTGCTCATTGCTTAAAATATGCAGGCCATGGAGCAGGCCTGTTATGTTGCTGGCCAGTCCCATTCCGAGATGCCAGCCGGAAAAATGCCGCATGAAGGCGGGCTGGATGCCGGAGCAGGGCGGGAGTGTGTCAGGGAACGTGAATTGGTTCATGTTGTCAGAGACCTACCAGAAAACTCGTGTTGCCGAAAGAGGGGACAGGGCATGATTTAGACTCTCTTCGCGTTGACATTTTTAGCAACGCCGCATACCTCGGAAGCATGAGTCATTCTTTTGATTTTCCCGCGATGCCAGCTGATCTTCTCCGCTCACTTCTGCTCGGGTGTTCGGGGCGGATTCATTTGCATGCCACGGCAGGTGTCGCTCTTGGTCATATGCGCAAGCCGGGTGATATCTATTCCGTCATTGCCGGAGACCTGTTTCTGGCGGCATGGGCTGAGAATCCCTTTGACGGCCACTGTGCCGCTGTTCTGGCTGCCAATGTGGCAAGCCTGCCACCCCTGGCTTCGCCGCTGCTGCCCGTGCTCAAATCGGTCATGGTCCATTGGCAACCCGATGCTACGCCCGAGGCCAGACAAGCCATGGCAGGCGACAAAAACGAGCAACTGGCCTTTTTGACGGAACGGTTGCTCCATGAACCACGAAGCCTGTTCTGGTGGCACCATCTCTACGAATTTTCCCGCATTCATGGCGATTGGTCCGTTTTATCAAGAGCCCTTGCCACGGCAAGACCTCCCGAAGGGCTGGCCGGACTTTTTCAGTGGGCTCTTGCCAACGCCTTGCTTGCCTCCGGCGATCATCTGGCTGGGGCCGGGAACTATCGCGCTTGTCTGGAATCCTTTCCCGTTCCATGCGTGCAAGAGCGGCTGGCAACGGCCTGGCTGCGTTCCGGAAAGATCGAGAAGAGTTTTGAGCTGTTGCGTCAATGTGTTGAAAAACGGCCATGGAACGTGGGATTGTGGTTGCGGCTTTTCGAGTTGGCAGCACAGGGCATGACTGATGCCAGACTAGTACCCGGCCGGACCATGGTGCTCGGCTACAGTTACAACAAGGGTGACGATCTGGCTGAAACTCTTGAGAGCCTCGTCAATTCGGATCTGGATGATGTGCATGTCCGCATTCTGGACAACGGCAGTTCGGATAACACTGCTGATGTCATTCGCCGGTTTGTGGACAAGTTCGGGTCTGACCATGCAGCCATGGTGTCCATGCCTGTCAACATAGGTGCTCCTGCCGCACGAAATTGGCTCATGAATCTGCCCGAGGTTCGGAAGAGTGCCTTTGCGGCCTACATCGACGATGATATTTTTCTGCCCAAGGATTGGCTGCTTCGTCTTGGGGCGGCGGTCAAACGCTACCCTGATGCAGGTGTATGGGGGTGCAAGGTTGTGGATTATGACGGCCCGGCCCGTGTTCAGTGCGGTGAGCATAATCTGACGCCTTCTCCTGAAGAGCGGCAGGACACGCTTATGTCCACCATCATGCTTCAGGAGGGCGATTTCGGTCAGGCCGACTATATTCGTCCGTGTGCTTCGGTGACAGGGTGTGTCCATCTCTTTCGGACTGAAAGACTGCTAGAAAATGGTTCGTTCGATCTTCGTTTTTCACCAACGCAATACGACGATCTGGAACGCGATTTGCGCATGGTCAAGTCCGGTGGGTATGCAGTGTACCA
>JAEINQ010000142.1 GCA_016342285.1 Desulfobacterales bacterium | reverse complement strand
CGTTCCAACTGGCAAGCAGTCGAAAAAACATTTTCCCGGTGTCTGAAAGCCGAACCAAACGGCTCATACGCTCCCAAGGCCCTCTACTACATCGGCAGAGTGCATGAGGAACTCGCCGTCCAGAGCGGGCTGAAATCCGATTTTCGCCGAGCCGTCGATTATTTTGGAAGGGTCGTTGCCCGCTATCCCCGCCACGGATGGGCCGATGATTGTCTCTATCGCCGAGCCGGAATTTACTCCAGGCGACTCGGGGAAACCACCGCAGCCCGCCTTGATCTGGCAAAGATCATTGTCGAGTACCCCCGCTCCGACATGCGAAGCAAGGCCCAGACCGAACTCAAGAAGCTGGGTAAATACGATTGGGCCATAGCCAAGGTCTCCGGGAAAAAGCAGACTTCAACAAGCTCCCTGGACAAGGCTGCAGCAACTGCAGCGGCCAAACAGAAGCCCGCGACCAAGACAACACAAAAGGCTCCCCAGACAAACAGCAGACATGTGGACCCGTCAGGCATAGCCCATCTGGACACGATCCGCTTCAAGTCCAGCGACGAGTACACCCGCGTGGTCCTGGAACTCGATGGCCGGGTCAATTATCGCTATCAGGTGCTGGACCCCAATCCTGCGGTTGACCGGCCCCACCGCCTGTACATTGACCTTCAGCATGCAAGACTGGGCCACGACGTCACCGCAGCCACCACGGTCTCTGACGGCATCCTGCGCTCCATCCGCGCCGGCCAGTACAACAAGGAAACCACCCGTGTGGTCCTCGATTTCCTGGACATGCAGGAATACAAGGTTTTCCCTCTTGAGAATCCGTACAGAATCGTCATTGACGTCTATTCCCCGGACGGCAGCACGCCGGTCGCCAAGGCTCAACCGAGCAAACAACAGGCCCGGAAGACCACGGCAAACTCCAAGTACCGTCCTCCCAAAGGGAGCAAGACCATGGCCGGGGACCTGCTTGAACAGCTGGGCCTCACAGTCAGGACCATCATGCTCGACGCTGGTCACGGCGGGAAAGACCCGGGCGCGGTCTCCAATGGCATCCGCGAAAAGGACGTCAATCTTCGCTTCGTGAAAATTCTCGGCAAAAAACTTCAGGCAAAGGGCTTCAACGTGGTCTATACCCGGACCACCGATATATTCATCCCCCTTGAGCAGCGCACAGCAATGGCCAACGTCAAAAAAGCGGACCTCTTCCTTTCGGTCCATTGCAACGCAAATCGAAGCAAGAGAATCAACGGCATGGAGACCTACAGCCTGAACCTTGCCAAGAGCAGGGACGCCGTTCGCATTGCCGCCCGAGAGAACGCCGTGGACCCTCGTGCCATTTCCGATCTCCAGTTCATCCTCACCGACCTGATGGTCAACTCCAAGATCAAGGAATCCCGCGACCTTGCCACGGATGTACAGTCCAAGACATGCCGCCAGGTCAGACGCAAATGGGCACTCAACAACAAGGGCACCCGCGAAGCCCCCTTCTACGTGCTCATGGGCGCAAAGATGCCATCCGTACTCGTGGAACTCGGATACATCACCAACTCCACCGAAGCCCAGCGGCTCAAGTCAAGCACCTATCTCGATTACATGGCCATCGGCATAGTCGAAGGGGTCCTGGCCTACAAGGGCAAAATCGAACGCTACGCAATGAATTGATTCCCATTCTCCAGACGCAAAAAAAGGCCGCCCAAACAGGTGGCCTTTTTTTATCTGTAATTATCCATGCGGGAAAAACTATCTATCGTGCGTATCCAGCCAGTTGTTGGCCTGATCCGCTGCCTGATCCAGTTGTTCGCTGGTCATCATTTTGGTGATCTGCACGAGATAAACGTTGGCCTTGGGATGTCCCTGTGTTCCGGCAATAGCGAACCATTTGCACGCGGCCACGAGATTCGGTTCCTCGTCAAAACCCTGTACATAGACCTCTCCCAGAGTGACCTGCGCTTCGACAAAACCCTGATCTGCGGATTGGAGAAGCAATGATCGGGCTTTTCCGACATCCTTGTCGAGCATGTTTCCGGTCAGGTACAGGATCGCAACATTGAACTGACTGGCAGGATCACCGTTGGCAGCTGCCTTTTGCACCCACTTGAGAAAGCGCACACCATCCTGCGGAACACCAATGCCCTTTCCATAAATATAAGCCATGAATGCCTGGGCCGGAGCATGATCCTGCTCGGCAGAGGCTCGTATGAGCGCAAGCCCCTTGGCATCGTCCTGAGGAACCCCCTCGCCACGAAGGTGCAGGATTCCAAGCACGTTCTGGGCGTTCGGCTCGCCCTGATCCGCAGCTTTGGTCACCCAGTAGACAGCCTTGTCAAGATCTCTAGGCAGCACATCCCCTTCAAAATAGAGCCGGGCCAGTTCATATTGTGCCGCACTGTCTCCGCTACGAGCGGCAACCTTGGTCGCACCCTCGATTTCAGGCTGGGCAGAAACCACGGCAATGACGACGATCAAGATGGGGAAAAGAACGGCGAGAAAAGATTTGTAGATAGTCATGGAGCTCTTCCTTTCTGCTTGGGTTGCTTACCAATCTATAGGCAATTTGACTTTCTGCCCGGCCTTGTTCGTGAAAAAAATATGCCCGTGTTCGCGGCCAAAGAGATAGACATCGCGGGTTACGGCAACGTCCTGCCGACAATACTCGGTGATGAGGTCCAGACGGCCTTCCTTCCACCATTCCAGGGCCTGAAGCCCATCAGCGGACTTGCCCACATCAAGCGTAGCCTGGGCTATGTTGTCGAGCTTGAGCCGGTATCCGAGACGGTTGTTGACCTCCACCAGAAGGTCGAGATTGGACAATCCCCTGAAATTGAAGGGGTGCAGCCCTCCAAGCACGGCGTAGTCGAATTTGACGTGATTGAAGCCTATGACCAGATCGAATTCTTGCAGGTGAGCGATCAACTCGTCCATCTGATCCTGCTCATAGTCGTGCATGGCCTCGTCTTCGGAGTCATAGACGCAGGCAATGGACACGCCCATGCGGTCGGCACGATTCCAGCCGCCAACATCAGCGGCGGAATAGCGGGTTTCAATGTCGAGGACACCATACCGTCTGGGTGCCGGTCTTCTCAAATCGATTCCGGGCAGGTTCACATCGATATCCTTTGCTACAATTGATTTCGGGTCGCCGGACAGAATCGCTTCCAACACAAACTGGGCGGCGCGCTTGTCAATGGGCCTATTGCCGGACCCGCACTTGG
>JAEINQ010000141.1 GCA_016342285.1 Desulfobacterales bacterium | reverse complement strand
GCTCCTCCTTTGCCCCCGGAAGATTCTATTATAGAGGGTTTTAGATCATACGACAACTATCCTGACACAGGGGGGCATTCCGGGCCGGGTGGCCAGCGTCACCCTGCGGCAGGCGCTTCCCGAATTTCGTTGGAACCGCGACGGCTTCGACGGCCAGGGGGGCGAGGCCTTGAGCCGGAACCTTTTCCGGCTGGAACTCCCCCTGCTCATGGAAGAAAACGGCTGTTTCGGTATCCTGGTGCTGGTCAAGGACTTAAGAAACCATCCGTCCAGCCACTATGCCCTCAAACGGGTCGAGCACCTACGGCGCACCCTGGTGCGCACCCTCCAGGACATCCTGCCCCCCCGCTCCCCTTTGACCCAATCAATTGAAAAGACCTTAGCGCATCTACATTTTCCCCTTGGGGACTAATGTGTAAAAAAGTCCCTTCAACCCAGGATCATTTGCCCAAAAAATTACACATATGCCCCTTGGGGCCAAGTGTGTAATTTTCCCCGGGCATCCGGATGGAACCAACTTTTTGGCACGGATGCGTACGTGCTCGAAGCAACCCGATGAACATAGGTGGATGCGTTGCGTGAACCCAATGGCTTGAAATGTTTGCTGGTGGCCGGCGCCCGGCCCAATTTCATGAAGATCGCCCCGATCCTGCGGACCATGGCCGAGGTAAAGGAAATCACGCCGGTGCTGGTGCATACCGGCCAGCATTACGATGCCGAAATGTCCGAGTCCTTTTTCCAGAACCTATGCATTCCCGCCCCGGACGTGCATCTGGCGGCCGGAGCCGGTTCCCATGCCTAGCAGACTGGCCGGATCATGATGGCCTTTGAAACACTTTGCGCCGAGCAGAAGCCGGACTGGGTCTTGGTGATGGGGGATGTCAACTCAACCCTGGCCTGCGCTATCGTGGTTAAAAAAAGCCGGGGTGCGGGCGGCTCATAATGCGACGTCTTTTACCTGGAAAACTGGAACTTCTGGCTGGACCTGAAGATCATCGGCCTGGCCCTCTTTTGCCGCGATACCTGCAAAAACGCCTGCTGATGGCCCTCCTCTTCTCCCCCTTTTACACACTTGCCCTCAAGGGACCAATGTGTAAATTTCCGACCACCAGTTCCTGTTTTTACACACATGCCCCCAAAGGCCATGTGTGTAAAATTCGTCCACTTGCCCTCCGGTTCCAACCCAAACTTTTACATACTTGCTCCCAAGGGACAAGTGTGTAAAATAATAGCCATGGACCCTCTTGATCTCATCCAGCAAGGCAAGGTCAAACGCTATTTTCGCACCACGCGAAAGTTGACCTCAGCGCGGCTGGTGTCTCACTTAACCCAGCGAGCGGCCGGCAAGGAGCCGCTTTTCATCGAAGACGGCGATTATCTTTCCCTGTTGGCCAACCTCAAGGAGATCGCCCAAAAGCGTTCACTTTCCGTGTTTGCCTTTTGTTTGATGTCCAATCACATCCACCTGTTGCTGCGGCCGGAAGCGGGAGAATTGGCCGCAGCGATGCGCGATCTCTTTTCCCGCTATGCTCTTTTTTTCAACCGCAAGTACGAAAGGAAAGGGCATCTTTTTGGCAGCCCCTATCGCCAGGCCGTCTGTCTTGACGAAGGATACCTGATTGCCGCGTCCCTATACATTCACAACAATCCGGTCAAGGCCGGGATTTGTCAATCGGCCACGAAGTACCGCTGGTCCTCGGTGCGGTTGTACTGCGACGATCAGGCACCGGCCAGTTTTGTATCGAGCGAACTGATTCTCGATCTGATCGGGGGGGCTGAAAAGGGAAGGGATAAGTACCGTCGAATGCTGGAGAAAAGCAAGGCTCTGGATGCTGAAATGGTATTCGAGCAGCCGGACGCGCTCGAAGGTTTCCGAAAAGCCTTGGCCGAGATTTTTCCGAGCCTCTTTCGCTCGTTTCGCGGGGTTAAAAACGTCGCCGAAGCCGATCTTTTGGATCCAGAAGAGTTGGAACAACAAATCGAGGCTGCTCGAAGCGGGAAGCTCGGCAGCCGGCCCCAGACGCGTAAGGCCATGCAGTTTTTGATCGCGCAGCTGATTTCAAGGGGTTTTACCAAGGTGAAAATTGCTGAAATGATAGGGGTATCCCGTAAAACCGTCTACAACCTGCTGAACCAGAAACCAAAGCACTGACGCACTACTGCCCCCCTCCGTTTTACACATCTGTCCCTTAGGGCCATATGTGTAAATTCCGGGGGCGGATGGTGACGGTGGCACAACGTGTCGGAAGGGGATATGAGCCTGTTCAGCCCTTGCGGAGGGAGACTCTTTGTCGAGTAGTTACGCCAGGAAATCTCCGATAAGGTTCGCCACTGGGTCAAATCCGGCATCACCGGCTGACGAAGTGACTCCTCTATTGCCCGGCGGGTCGAATGCGACGTCTTTTACCTGGAAAACTGGAACTTCTGGCTGGACCTGAAGATCATCGGCCTGGCCCTCTTTTGCCGTGATACCTGAAAAATGTCTGCTAATTTCGACTGGACCCGTAGCGGTTTTTCCTCTGGCCAGTCAAAAAGCCATCGCCTTCGGCGATCTGACTTTCGGAAAATGCAAGGTCAGTGAGGGCGTTTGTCTGACCGGTCATTTCCTAAGAACAGAAGCGACGATTTGTATGGATGGATAGATCCGAGATCATGACGCACTGCCTTCTTGCCGACGGTCGCCGGGAGAATGGATCTACGGCATCTCGGGATTGACGGGTCCGATGACTCGTCCGTCGATGCCGATTTTTCCAAGGGTCGCGGCAAGTCTTTCGGCTTCTTGGGCCGTTGCAAAGGCGCCCAGCCAGCAGCTCGGATCCGGCAGACATCCCATGTCAAACAGCTTCTTTTTTCCCCGATCGCTTTCCGCTGTAATTTCGTCCACGGCTAAAGCCCAGGGCTGATGGACGATGCGCATGTCACTGAACCGTTTCCGCAGGCGCCTGGTTGCAGCTGCGGCTGCCTGGTGGTTGGGATAGCGGCCGATGAAGATCCGATACCAGGTGCCCAGGTTCGGAATGTCGGCCGGCGCGCAAAAGGCCGGATCACCGTCTGCACGGATGGCCTGAGCGGTCTCTATGGCGCGGTCGCAATTCTGGGAAGCGCTGATTTGGAGCGTATAGGGGGGCATGGCCGGCCGGGGCTGGCGCCAGGGCTTTTTTAACTGGTAGTTGAGAAATGCCAAGACATAGGTAACCCTAAAGTGCCAAGACATGGGTTACCTTAAGGTTCGTTTGTGCCAAGACATA
>JAEINQ010000059.1 GCA_016342285.1 Desulfobacterales bacterium | reverse complement strand
TCCAAGGTCAAGGAAATCAAGCCATTGCGCGGAGGCGTAGCGCGCTACGCCGCACAAGCAATGGCGCCGATTGACGCAGAGATTGGGCAAAAAGGCCATTTACGGATGGTAACTTTACATTCGCGCCACCTCTTCGGCAGCCAGCGGTTCGATCCCGTTGGCCCGGAGGGTCTCGATGGCCCTGTCCGGATCGTTGAGTTTGAGGATCATGACGGCGCTTTCAGCGTGTTTTTGAATGAAGGCATAGATATAGGCCACGTTCTGGCCAGCATCGGCCAGGGTGCTCAGTAGCGCACCCAGGCTGCCGGGCTGGTCCCGAATCTGCACAGCGATCACATCGGTCTGACTAACCGCGTATCCGCCATCCTTAAGCAGTCTTTTGGCCCGTTGGGGATCATCCACCACCATGCGCAGAATTCCGAATTCCGAGGTGTCCGAAAGGCTCATGGCACGGATGCTGATTCCGGCGTTCCCCAAAATGGTTGTGATCTCGGCCAGTTTGCCGGACTTGTTTTCGACGAAAATGGAAACCTGGGAAATCCTCACGACACCTCCTCATCAGACCGGATAGGCAATGTTGTCCAAACCGACCGTCTCTTTTATCCCGAACATCAGGTTCAGATTCTGCACCGCCTGACCCGAAGCCCCCTTGACCAGATTGTCGATCGCAGACATCAGGATCAGTTGGCCGTTGATCGGATCCACGCATACGCCGATGTCGCAATAATTGGTGCCTCGCACCGACCGGGTGCTGGGAACCTGTCCGGGTTTGAGCAGGCGCACAAACGGGGCTGTTTCATACGCTTCGCCAAGGCATTGCCATACGTTCGCAAGATCGACCCCATGGCGCGGCTGGGTGTAAATGGTGGCCTGCATGCCCCGGCTCATGGGGATCAGATGAGGTACAAAGGTCAGGTGAGTCGGCGTTTCGGCCTCCCGGCTGATCACCATGTCCATTTCCGGATTGTGCCGATGTTCAGCCACTTTGTAAGGTTTAAACGATTCGTGGACCTCACAGAAATGAGCGGCCAGGGACACGGATCGGCCGGCCCCGCTCACGCCGGACTTGGCATCGGCAATGATACGATCGGTCGCGATGAGCCCCTGCCGAACCAGCGGGATCAACGGCAGCGTCACACAGGTCGGGTAGCATCCGGGATTGCCCACCAGGCGGGCACCGGCAATGCGTTCCCCGTAGATCTCGCTGAGCCCGTAGACCGTTTCGGTGAGAAGTTCCGGTACCAAATGGGGCTGGTAGGCCGAAGCGTAAAGATCGGGGTCGTTGAACCGGAAATCGGCCGACAGATCCACCACGCGAAGCCCGCGATCCAGCAGGTCGGGCACCACGGTCATGGAGACCTGATGGGGCAGTGCCAAAACCACGGCCTGGGCCTGCGCGGCAATCCGCTCGGGGGCATAGGCCTCACAGGCCAGGGAGACCGTGCCGGCCAAGGCCGGAAAAACCTGGTCGATGGGTATTCCGGTGTACTGCCTTGAGGTGACGGCGGCCAGTTCCATTTGCGGATGACCGGCCAGGATGCGGACCAATTCGGCCCCGGCATATCCGGTGGCCCCGATAACGGCGACACGAATCATGATGGGACCTTTCTTTGTACGAAACAGGTCGTCAATGGGGATGATCGTGGTGAAAAAGACCGATTTCTCTGACAAGAGTGTTAAGAGTCAAACGCCGATTCTTAAAACCTAACACTTAACACTAACCGCCAAGATAGGCGCTCTTAACCTCCGGGTTTTCCAGCAGGTCCCGGGAATCACCTTCCAGAACCAGATTGCCCGTCTCCAGCACGTATCCGCGCTGGGCAAATTTCAGGGCCAGCCGGGCGTTTTGTTCCACCAGCAAAATGGCGGTCCCTTCCTGCTGGTTGATCTCCTTCAGCGCCCTGAAAACGTTCATCATCAAAAGCGGGGCCAGCCCCATGGACGGTTCGTCCAGGAGCATCAACTGTCGCCCGCACATGAAGGCCCGACCAATGGCCAGCATCTGCTGTTCGCCGCCGCTCAACGTGCCGGCCTTCTGGGTTCCACGCTCCTTGAGACGCGGAAAGATTTCCAGCACCCGGGCCAGGTCCCTTGCGATGCCGTCGGTGTCCTTTCGTGAGAAGCAGGCCAGCTTGAGATTCTCCATCACCGTCAGGTTGCCGAAAAGGCGCCGTCCTTCGGGCACATGGGAGATGCCCAACTGGCTGACCACTTTTTCGGGTGGAAATTTCACCAGATTCTGGTCCCGAAAGATCATGCGGGTCTCACTATGGACCGGTACCATGCGGGAGACAGCCCGCAGGGTAGTGCTCTTCCCGGCGCCGTTGGCGCCGATGATGGTGACAATTTCCCCTTCATCAATGTGAAAATCCACACCGTGAAGGGCCTTGATGTTGCCGTAGGCAACGCGGAGGTTTTCAACGGTCAGCAGCATCAGAACTCCAATTCCTGATCGCCCAGATAGGCTTCGATGACTTTGGGGTGGTTCTGGACCTCGCCCGGCTCGCCTTCCACCAGGACTTCGCCGAAAACCAGGGCCTGGACGTGCTGGCACAATTCGCGGACCACCCGCAACCGGTGTTCGATGAGAAAGATGGCCAGATTGAAGCGCTCGTGGGCCCGACGGATCGCATCAATCATGTCCTGCAATTCGTCTGAGGTCATGCCCACGGTGGGTTCATCCAGAAAAAGCACCTTGGGTTCGGTGACCATGGCCCGGGCCATCTCCACCCGGCGCTGGGCGCCGTAGGGCAGGTTGAGCACCATCTGATCGGCAAACCCGTCCACACCGAACAGGGACAGGGTTTCCATGGCCAGTTCGGTGGCCTCTTCTTCCTGGCGGCGGCGTTTGGCCGTATCGAAAATGGCACCGACCAGGCCGTAGGTCAGCTTGGAGTACCGGGCCATCTTCACGTGGTCCAGTACGGTCATGTGCCGCCACAGCCGCATTTCCTGAAAAGTCCGCGCCAGTCCCAAGGCGGCGATATGGTATGGTTTTTTACCGACGATGTTCTTTCCTTCAAAGATCACCTCCCCCTGGCTGGGCTGGTATATGCCGGTAATCAGGTTGAAGATGGTGGTCTTTCCCGCGCCGTTGGGACCGATCAGGCCGGTGATCTGGCCCGGATCCAGGCTCAGGTTGTACCGGGAGACCGCTTGAAGACCACCGAAGTTGTGACTCATGTTTCGGACTTCGAGAAGGGCCATGTCAATCCGTCTCCTTGGGGCCAAAAACCCGTCGAACATTGAATTCCTTGAAGGCCACCAGGCCGGTCGGCCGGTAGATCATCACCAGGATCAGCAGCAGCGGAATAAAGATCCACTTGAGAATTTCCAATGGCCTCAGCGCTTCGCCCAGCAGACTGATGGAAACCGCCCCGACAATGGAGCCGTAGACGGAATTGAGGCCACCGAAATAGACCATGGCCAGCACCTCCGCCAGCTTTTGTACACCGAACATGGCCGGATTCACGTAGCGAAGAACATGGGCCAGCAGACCGCCGGCCACACCGGCCCAGAAAGCCCCGAAAAGAAAGGCCGTCATTTTGGCCTTTCGCGTGTTCACGGTCATGGCTTCGGCGGCAATTTCATCGTCTCGCACCGCGTTAAGGGCCTTGCCAATGGTGGAGTTGACAAAATTATTGATGGCCCAGATACCGAAAACCATGGCCCCGAAAATCACCGGCAGGGTCGCCCAGTCTGGCTGACCGGAAATCCCCCGTGCACCACCGAGAACCTGCATATTCTCGAAAAAACTCTTGACGATGAATAGAAAGGCCAGGCTGATGATGGCCAGGTAGTCGCCCCGGGTCTTAAATGAGGGAATGGCGATGATCAGGGCAGCCGCGGCAGCCACGATCCCCCCGAAGACCAGGGCGGCCGGGAAGGCGAGGTAGGCCATGGAAAAGCTGACCCGCGCTGCCCCCAGCACCTTGTCGTCCACGAACAGCCCAACGGTGAACAGGGACGACATGTAGGCACCGATGGCCATAAACCCCGGATGGGAACAGGAAAATTCGCCCATGTAGCCGTTGATGATATTCAGACTCAGGGTCAGAAGCACCGCGATGAGCGTCAGCTTCAGGGAAATGAGGCGGTAGTCGTTCATTTCAGCCCAGAAGTGAAAAATCGCATAAAGCAGCCCCAGGTGGACCAGGGCGGAAACCAACAGGGGAAAGCGTTGCATGGCCCTTGCTGCGGCATTGGCCCATCCGGCGGTCCACCGGGTCACCAGAATCAACGGCACCAGGTAGATGATGCTCATGTAAATCATGGCCGCGGGAATGTGAAGCAGCATGGCCGGTTGAAAGGCCGTGCCCTTGAGCATGAGATTGATCATGGCGGCGATGACCTTGAAGCAGGTCACGAGGCCGAACAGGATCGGCATCTTCGGCAAACCCAGGGCCTCGGAGAGCCTCACGCCCACGGCCGTCTCGATCACCGTGCAGGCCAAAAAGCCCAGAAGAAAGGCCAACAGTGGCGCCGGGCCGAAAATTCGGTTAAAGACGCCGGAAAACCTGCCGGGCGGTGTTTGATTGGTTAAAGTCGTCATTGAATCCGTGTCCTGTCCGTGGGTTCGCTGTGGGTCCGCATCAGAGACGAAGCCTGGCGCTGTATACCTCTCCGAATAACCCGTGGGGCCTGAAGATCAGGATGATCAGCACGATGGAGTAGGCAATGAGATCACGCATGTTGGAACCGATATTGAGTGAAAAGAGCCGGTTGACGACCATGATGGCCGGCACCGTCATAATCTCGATAAAACCCAGCATGAATCCGGCGATGCAGGCCCCCATGATCGATCCTCGTCCGCCGAGGATGGCGGCCACAAAGGCTTTCCAGCCGAAACTCACCCCCATATAGGGATCAAGGACCGGATAGGCCAGACCGAACAGGATACCCGCCGCCGCCGCCAGGGCCGAGCCGATGGCAAAGGTCATGGTGGCGATCTGGTTCATGGGCACCCCCACCAGCGGCACCACCACATAGTCGTAGGCCATGGCCCGCATGGCCATGCCGTACTTGGAGCGGGTCACGAACTGGTGCAGGGCCAGCATCAGGGAAATGGAGACCAGCACGATCATGATCTTCTTGTTGGTCACGAAGACGCCGCCGATATTGTAGGTCTCGGACTGTATCAACTGGGGGAACTTGAGTCGCGAGCCGCCGAGAAAGAGGATATTGGAGGTCTCCAGAATAATGCCGATCATCAGGCCGGTGATGGCCGCGGAGGCTCGGGGCGCTTCGCGCAGGGGCCTGTAGCCGACCCGCTCCACGATGATGCCGACAAAGGCGGTCAGAAACATGGTGATCAGGATGGTCAACACCAGCACCATCCAGCCCGGCAACAGGGCCGCGCCGCCGGATCCCACCAGGGTCAGAATCAGCGTGGCCACACCCAGACCGATGTAGGCCCCCACCATAAAAATATCGCCGTGGGCGAAATTGAAGAGCATGAGGATGCTGTAGACCATGGAATAGCCCAGGGCGATGAGGGCATAAAAACTCCCCCACTGCAGGGCGTTGACCAGGTTCTGCATGAGAAAAGTGATGGTCATTCAGAACTCTCCCATTGAAAGGGAAAGAGGCCCGGGATATGCCTCCGGGCCCCTTGGTGATGTGTTTCATCCGGGCGGATGCAAAAAAAGGACCGCACCCGTCCGGCATTTTGTTTCCTGGCAGATGCCTTTAGGGGCAAACAGACTCGTAAAAGGCGAACTTGCCTTCATCGTTGATCTGAACCACCACGGCGCATTTCTTGGGGTCGCCGTCGGCCGTAAAAGTCATGCCGCCGGTGATGCCCGGATAGTTTTTAATGGAGGCCAGGGCATCCTTGACTTTGGTGCGGTCGGCCTTGATGTCGCCACTCAGTCCGCCGGTGTTCTTGATGGCCTGAATCATGAGGCCCAGGGAATCCCAGGTCAGGGCGGCCACATCGTCGGGGGTCTTGCCGTAGGCGGCGGTGTATTCGTCGATGAATTTTTTGGTATCGCCCTTGGCACCGGCAGCGGCGTAATGGGTGGAGAAATAGTAGCCCTTGCAGTCATCCCCGCACAGGCCCATGAGGTCTCCGCCGCCCCAGGAGTCGGAACCAAGGATCGGCTTGGTCCACCCCATCTCCTTGGCCGCGCGAACGATCAGCGGCACTTCCGAATAGTACTGGGGAGTAAACATCACGTCGGCGCCCGACGCCACGATGTTGGTCATCTGGGCGGAGAAATCCTTGTCGCCGGTGGTAAAGCTTTCAAAGGCGACCACGGAGCCCGCGCCGTTGATCTCTTCAAAGGCAGCCTTGAAAAATTCGGCCAACCCCTTGGGGTAATCGGCGGCAATGTCGTAAAGTACGGCGGCTTTTTTGGCACCCAGCTTCTTGGTGGCGAAATTGGCCGCAACCGGCCCCTGGAAGGGATCGAGGAAACAGCCGCGGAAGACATAGGGCCGGTCCAGGGTCGTGTTGGGATTGGTGGACCAGGGGCTGATCATGGGGGTGGCGTAATTGTTGGCCACATCGCCGGCCGGGACCGCCTGGCTGGAGGACTGGGGACCGATGATGCCCAGCACGCCCTCTTCGGTGATGAGCTTGGTGCTGACCTTCACGGCCGACTCGGCCTTGTACTCGTTGTCGTCATAGACGAATTTGAGCTTGTATGCCTTTCCGCCCACGTCAATGCTGGAGATTTTCTTGTAAAACATCTCGGCAGCATTCTTGGAAGAGGCACCGACATCCGGGTTGTCCCCGGTCAGGGGGATGTTGAAACCGATCGTGATGGTATTGCCGGCCGCCCAGCAACCGGGGGCGAAAATGAGACCGAAAACCACCATGGAAACCACCAACAATAGACCTTTGCGCATCACATGACCTCCTTTTTCGACTTGTATGGGGTTGAATTGATCGCACATGCCCTTGCGGAAGGTTGAATCAAGGTTGCTTGCTTAGCACGAAGCGTTCTTGTTTTCAACCGCAAACACCCACCCTATTGCTGATTACCCGGATGTCTTCTTCTCATCGGAGTCCGCATTTTCGGCATCGGCTTTGGACTCGCCGATTTTAAGGTCCTTGATCAGGTCATTTAAAATCTCCATGAGATTGCGCCCCCGCCGTGCCCCGATACGGTGGGCCTCGTCCACGATACGGCCGGCCCGAACCCTCAGCGCTCCATCGGTCGGCATGGGGAGACTGTTCTTTTCGTAATGCCAGCGCAGCAGCCGTTCGGCCAGGCGCTCTTCCTGACGACGAATGAAACCCATCTTCTGCCTCCGCTTCCCATTGCCGGTTTCCGATAACAAGTGAAGAATCCACGCCCAGAGGACGTGGCCTTGGATTGTCCCTAAAAGGAGCTGCTGTCGGGTGTTTGAAGTTCGAAGTGCCTAAAATGCCTAAAGTGCCTAAAATTATGGAATTCTGCCAAATCTTAGCTGAAAAAAGCTGGAGCGAAGCGACTCCTCAACTCTTGTCCGCCTTTCCTTTGGCGGATTAGGCATTTCGAACTTTAGTGCATTTTAGGCACTTGCCGCCAATCTTATCGGCATAGCCAACTGACTCTGACCACGCCCAAAGGACGTGGATTCCTAATTCGTATTGAATTTTCATCGACAGATGGCCAGGATCGCCGTTTCCAGCGCAATTCGAGGGTCCTGGCCCGACGTCTTCAACAACCGGTCGATTCGGTTCAAGGCGTCCATCGCGTCCATGAGCCCTTGACGACTGAATCGCTCGCACTTTTTTAAGGTCTGATAGACCGGATAGGGGCTTTTGGGATTGCGTGCAATCACCAGATCGGTTTTGGCCTTGGCCGCTTTTTTCTTTCCCCGTCCTTTGGCCTCATCGCCTTGGGTCAGAAGGCTCTCCCACTCTCCGACCCGTTCAAGAAGATCGGCATCACAGGCTGCCACGACCGGCATCACCTGGGCGGCAAATCGGGCATAGGGCATGTCTGATTGCCAGACCCGCCCTTCCGGGCTTTCCATAAATCCCTTGGCCACCATCAGTTTCCGCACTTGATTGACCAAGGCCGCCAGGATCTGAAGCGGATGAAAATTGTCGGCCAGCAGGGAGTCGAGGTAAAATAGTGCCTGTACCGCCTGCCGGTCGGTTACGGCATTGGTCAGTTCGTAAATGGGGTCTTGGCGGGTACGGCGAAGCACGGCAGCCACGTCGGCAGCGGTGATGTCCATTCGTTCACCAACATAGGCCACGAGTTTTTCCAGATTCCCCGTAAAGGTCCGCAGGTCGAACCCGGTCAAGGCCACAACGGCTTCGAAGACGCCCGGCAACAGGGTTTTCCCGCTTCCACTCAGCAATCGCTGCGCCTGTTCCCGTAACAAAACAGACTGGGCCTCCCGGTCGCTGCGCCGGTCCCCTCTCGGTACCGAACAGTCCACCACGAGCCCTTTTTCACTGAGAATCCCATAGAGCTTTCGTCGCTTGTCCGCCACATCCGAGGTGATCACCAGGAAATTGCCTGACGCAAACCCCTTTTCCACGGATTGGGCCAGGCGGTCGGCATCGGTGCCGCCGGCAGGCACAGAGAGATTCTGGTTCCGGCAGTAATCGGCGACCTGGCTGAACCAGGCCCGATCCGCCTCATCACCGTCTGTACCGCCGATGGTCAGCTTCTTTCTTCCCCGTTCCGTGTTCAGATCTTCCAGGGTGAAGTGGTGAATCGCCAGCAGGCTCAACAGAATGCCGGCCGCTTTTTTCATTTCGTCCCGGTCAAAGGCGGCTCTGGCTTTTTCCAGCAGTTTACCGGCGTCGCCCTGGGCATGGAAAATTCGCGAATCGCTCAGGATAACGGTTTTTCCGTCTCCCAGCAGAGAATAGGTATTGACCCTTTCCAGCACGTCACCCATGTCTGCCAGGCCGCCGTCCATGGTCTCGCAGTCGGAGGAGCGGATTCGGCCCGGCAACACCTCGTCCAACACGGCATCCAGGGCCTGCTTACAGACCATCTCCTCGCCATAAATGAGAATGGCCGCCGGAAGGTTTTTCCTTCCGGCCTGCCTCAGATATTTTTCCAGGGATTTGTGGTTGACTTCCGGCATCGGGTGTCCCTATTCGGGCAATTTCTGAAAGATCAGATGAAACAGAAAAATACCGATACCGACGGTGATGGCACTGTCGGCCACGTTGAAAGCCGGCCAGTGAAGCGTTCCGAGGTAGGCGTCGAGAAAATCGACGACTTTGCCGAACCGCAACCGGTCGATCAGGTTGCCGATGGCACCACCGAAAATCAGGGAAAAGCCGAAGCTCAGGGCGACAAAACGTCGCGGCGTGCTGCGATAGAAATAAAAGATCAATCCGATGGCCAGGGAAGAAGCAAAGATAAAAATCACCTGGCGCAGCTGCGGACTCTGCCCGGCCAGAAAACCGAAGGCACCGCCGGGGTTGTGAATGTGGGTCAGGTTGAAGCAGCCCGGAATCACGGAAATGGAATGGTAAAGCGGAATGAACCGCTGCACCATTTCCTTGGAAATCTGGTCAGCGACAACAATCAGGCCGGCAACAACCGCGAGTCGGGCGTATTTTTCATTTTTAAGAGGGTTCAGCAAAGTCAACCCTTCTACCTTTGATGACCATGTAAAAAGCCTTAATTTACCACAAAGACTTGTTTACGACGACATCATCTTTAAACCATTACCTAAGCTGAGCGATTGTCGAGGTTGCCGCAGGTACAAGGAAGATGTTTTTTCCGCTATAGTTCTTTATGCGGGAAGGCATCTGACGCTGTAGATGCGGTAAGATCGGCAATCCCGAAGGGTTTTAAATTTCGAAAGACAGATACGGATGTTTATTTTTTAATATCAATTGCTTATATCTTATTTCGAAATTTAAAACGCTCAGTTTAGGCATTTCAGTCCGACCCTATTCGGCGGTGTCTATCAGGGCCAGATTCTCGGCGCATCGGGCGCAGACCTCCGGGTGATCCGGTTGGCTGCCGATATCCCGGGCCCATACCCAGCAACGAGGGCATTTATCCCCCTGAGCCGGGGCCACGCTGATGGCCAGCGACGGTAAGGCCTCGCTTTCCATGGCGCCATCGGGTTTATCGTCAACCAAAATCACCTGGGAAACGATGAAAAAACCCTGCAGGTCTCCGGCGTATCCCGCCAGGACTTTCATCAGCTCATCATCGGCATACAAGGTCACCGCGGCGTCGAGGCTGTGGCCGATCCGTTTTTCCACCCGGGCCTCTTCCAGAGCCTTGGTCACCTCGCCGCGCACAGCCAGCAACTGTCCCCATCGTCCGGCCAGAGCGGCATCGAGGTAGCGCCCATCGGGATCGGGAAGGCGCGTCTCGTGAACGCTGGCGGTCTTTTCCTTCCGCGGCGGCATGTGCCGCCAGATCTCTTCCGCCGTAAAGGCCAGAATCGGTGCCATAAGCCGAGCCATGGCATTGAGGATCTTGTGAATAACGGTCTGGGCGGAGCGGCGGGTCAAAGAATCGAAGGCGTAGATGTAGAGCCTGTCCTTGAGCACGTCCAGATAGAAGGCCGACAGGTCCAGGGCGCAGTAATTGTGCAGCCGGTGGTAAATGGTGTGAAATTCGTAGTTGTCATACGCGGTCCGGGCCTTGCCGATCACCTCTTGAAGCTGATGCAGCGCGAACCGGTCAATCTCCGGCATTCGGTCGTAAGGGACCGCATCGGTGTCGGGGTTGAAATCGAAAAGATTACCGATCATGAACCGGCTGGTGTTTCGAATCCGGCGATAGGCGTCGCTGAGTTGTTTTAGGATGTTATCCGAAATACGGATGTCCTCTCTGTAGTCGGAGGCGGAGACCCAGAGGCGAAGAATTTCGGCGCCATACTTGCTGATCACTGCCTCGGGGGCCACGACGTTGCCGATGGATTTGGACATTTTCTTGCCTTTGGCGTCCACCACGAATCCATGGGTCAGCACGGATTTGTAGGGCGCCCGCCCCCGGTTGCCCACGGCGGTCAGCAGGGTGGAGTGAAACCAGCCACGGTGCTGGTCGCTGCCCTCCAGGTAGAGATCCGCCGGCCAGGTCAACTCGGGGCGGGGCTCGAGCACAGCGGCGTGGCTGACCCCGGAATCGAACCAGACATCGAGAATATCCGTTTCTTTTTTCATTTGCGTATGCCCGCAATTTTCGCAGACGGTCGGGCCGGGCAGCAGTTCGTCCACGGTCTTTTCAAACCAGATGTCGGCGCCATGGGCCTCGAACAGTCGGTGAATGTGGGCAAGAATCTCCGGGGTCATGTGCAGGGTCTCGCATTTTTCGCAATAGAAGACCGCAATGGGAACCCCCCAGGAACGCTGGCGGGAGACGCACCAGTCCGGCCGGTTCTCGATCATGCCGTAGATCCGCTCACGGCCCCAGTGGGGAATCCAGGTGACCTTATCGATCGCCTCCAGCGAGCGTTGCCGCAGCCCGTTCTTGTCCATGGAGATAAACCACTGGGGGGTGGCCCGAAAGATCACCGGCTGCTTGCACCGCCAGCAGTGGGGATAGCTGTGGGTCATGCGCTTACGGGCGACCAGGGCGCCGCTTTCATCCAGGCGCGCCATGATGGTATCGTTGGCCTCGAAAACGAACCGGCCTTTGACAAAGTCGACCTCGTCGGTGAAACGCCCCTGGTCATCCACGGGGGAATAGGCGTCGAGGCCGTATCGAAGTCCGACATCATAGTCTTCCCGGCCATGGCCCGGTGCCGTGTGGACACACCCGGTGCCGGCTTCCAGGGTGACGTGGTCACCTAAGATGATGAGGGATTCGCGGTCAAAGAGCGGATGGCGGCAGCGTTTGTTTTCCAAAAGCGGCGCGGCGAATTCGGCAACAATTCGGTAGTCGGTAATACCAAAAGTGGCCATGGCCGAATCCACCAATTCGCGGGCCAGCACAAGAACATCCGCTCCCGTGTCCACGGCGGCATAGACAAAGTTCGGATGCAAAGCGATGGCCAGGTTGGCCGGAATCGTCCAGGGGGTGGTGGTCCAGATCACCACGGAGATCGGTTTATCCCCAATCCCGGGCACCACTTCCGAAAGATCGTCCATGACGGGGAATTTTACAAAAATGGAGGGCGAGGTTTCATCGGCATATTCAATTTCGGCTTCGGCCAGGGCGGTCTGACAACTGCAGCACCAATGGATCGGTTTCTTGCTGCGAAAAAGATCGCCGGAAAGGGCGAATTGACCGCATTCTCTGGCGATCACCGCCTCGTAAGGGTAGGCCATGGTCAGGTAGGGATCCTGCCACTCGCCCATCACGCCGAGTCTTTTAAATTCCTCCCGTTGGATGTCGATGAACTTCTCGGCATAGGTCCGGCAAAGCTTTCGAATCTCACTCTGGGTCTTTCCCGCCTTTTTATCCCCCAGTTCCTTGTCCACGTTGTGCTCGATGGGCAGCCCATGGCAGTCCCAGCCCGGCACATAGACCGCATCGAACCCCGCCATCTGTCGTGATCGGACGATGATGTCCTTGAGAATCTTGTTGAGCGCCGTGCCGATATGGATATTGCCGTTGGCGTAAGGCGGGCCGTCATGAAGGATAAATGTCGGCCGCCCCTTGGAAGCGGTTCTGAGCTTATGGTAAAGCCCGTCTTCATCCCAGGCTTTAAGCTGCTCGGGCTCCCGCGCAACCAGGCTGGCCTTCATGGGAAATGCTGTTTGGGGCAGGTTCAGGGTCTTTTTGTAATCCATGGAGCCTCCATCATCGGATTTGAGTTTCAGAACCTTTTTTGATACCGGCAATGCCAAAACATGTCAAGGGAAACCGTGCCCTTGAAGTACTTGCCGGGGTGTCGTAAGGTTCTTCTCATTCCGTGAAGAATCCTGGCCAGAGGACCAGGCCTTGGTTTGCCCCTGGAAGGGGCTGGGATACTGGCCCCAAATAAGTGTGGACTCACTCCAAACTTCTTGTCCGCCTCTGGCGGATTAGTTCACTTTAGTCACTTCCAACAAAGCGGTCTCGGCATAGCCAATTGACTCTGACCACGCCCACAGGACGTGGATTCCTACTGTGTATTGAACCCGCAAACAACAGCACCCGTGCACGTCCGGGGTGCCCCGGCGGCAGAATTTCAGGAAGCATCAAACGCGTGATGGAGCCCCTATCATGGATCTGGACCAGGGCCTTCGAGTTCTTGGATTGGAAAAAAACACCGATGCCGAAACCGGCCGCCGCGCCTGGCGAGCACGGGTCCGGCAATGGCACCCGGACCGTTTCGCCCATAACCCCGAAATGCAGGTACTGGCCGAAAAGCATCTCAAGGAGATCAACCGGGCCTGGGAGATCGTGGCGCCTCAATTGGCCGGGAAGCCCAAAGACAGGGACGCTGCCGCAAGCCGCAACACCGACCGGTCTGAAAGAAATCCGGGCACACCCCGAGGCAACGCAGCGACGGTATCGCCCAGACCCGCCATCCTCAAGGCTTTGAGGCGAATTCATCTGCGACGTATCCTTAAGGAGATTTTCACCGACCCGTACAGGGCATCGACATCCGGCAGCGGCGGGTCGGACAACACCCCACGGATTCGTAAAGAAGGTAACAAGGACAAAAGTTTCGACGAGGTATTCAACGAGGTGTCGGACGGGCGACCGCCTGAGCGATCCCGTCTGGACGGCGCCACCGTAAAAAAGGATCTGGCCAGGCATCCCCGCCCCTACGGCGCTTCAACGCGCACTTCAGGGGCCGTGGAAGGGGTGGAAGCCACGGACCGGGTCGACCCTGTTCGCCGTCCCGGCCGCGTGAAGGGGATCGGCCGAAAGCGATGAAGCCCCGGCCCTTACCGAAGGGGACAAATGCTCAATATTCAATTCTCAATGTCCAATGTGGAAACGGCAGAACCTTTCCAGATCCGGCCCTGCCAGTGGTGATTTGCCGCCAGGGCTATTTCCCGGTGGTCAGGGTCCAGGCGCCTTCGTAAAATTCCGCCGATGCCGGTTTGCCCGGTTTGGCCGCCGTCACCGAAATGCCCCGGGTCTTCATTGCCAGTGCGCCCCGGGTCCCTTTAAAGCTGCTCAATCCATGGCCCAGGTTCTCCATCGTCACATCCCCCAGCGGCACTTCACTGGCATAGACAACAATCTGATCCTCTCCAAAGGGCGGGGTCACCTTCAGATCGAATTTGTCCTCGGCATCGGGAATCTTGTAAGTCTTTCCTCCCTCGAAACGGACTTCCTTTCGAAACCCGTTGGGAAGGAGTTGGACGATCTCTCCGCCTGAGGTGATGTCCACAATGCGGGCATAGAAGTCGCGGTTGCCCTTAAGGTAGATTTCGATAGAATCGCCCTCTTTGTATTGTTTCTTGGGCGTCCACACCTTGACGGTGAGCGGACCGTCCGGGTCCATCATCTCAGCGCTGGCACTCACGTTGGTGCCCCCCCCGGTCGATTTCGACGCCTGCTGCGGGGGGGTGAGCCCGTATTCCACTTCAGCTTTGATCCAGACGTGGTAGCGGGTGTTTTCCTCGACCCCGAGATCCTTTTGTTCCAGAACCGTTACCGCCCCCCGGCTTTCGCCTTCGATGGTGTCTTCGGTCAGTTCAAAATTCTCCACCTTGGTCTTGGACTGGATATAGGTTCTGGCCATTTCCACGGCCTGCCGCTTGGCGCTGACAATGGCCGCTTCCCGGGTCTGGGAAAGGGTCATGTTTTCGGAGAGATAGGCGTACCCGTCCACCTCCTGAATGGTGGAGCGTTTTTCCTGATCCGGCACCACGGCCACCCCTCTGAGTTCAGCGGCACCAGCCCGGGGGCCGGATCCGATGAGCATCAGTGCCCCCAGCGCCAGACCTACCCATAAGGGTTTTTGCCGCGAAAATGGATTCCCCATGGTTTCCTCCCTGTTGAATTCGATTTGAGAACTGCCGTTCCGATGAGAAAACATCGCTGTGAATTCATTATTTCCAATTCTCAAACTATTGAGAATTGAGTATTGGATATTGATCCCCCCTATGGGGGGCTTTCTGAGGCCATCCGCTCCGCGGGCAGCGACTCACTGAATCGGACCAGTGCCCGATCGGCATCGAAAAACGGCAGCCGGTAGCGCCGGACATCTAACCGCGCCGGCTGCCACCCCTGGATGGCGGTCCGCTTCGAGTCCCCGGCGACGGCAACTTCGGCCCGGGCCAGTTCATCGGAGGAGATCCGGCCCTTCATGGCGATGGCCATGCCGCCCGATGCCACCAGGGGCCTGGCCATTTCAAAAAAATCAGTCAGGTCGTTCAAGGCGCGACAGACAACGACGTCAAAGGCACCGGCCATTCCCGGTTCTTTGGCCAGGGATTCGGCCCGTATGTGCCGCGCCCCTATCCCTTCCATGCCCAGGGAACGGATCACATGCTGCATGAAACTGACCTTTTTCCGTACTGAATCCACCAGGGTCATGGTCAGGTCCGGCCGGGCCACTTTAAGGACGATGCCGGGAAAACCGCCACCTGCCCCAATATCGAGCACCCTGGCCCCACGGGCAATCATGGGGGCCGATGCCAGGGCATCGACAAAGTGTTTGACAGCCAGATCCTCGGGCGCTGTGATGGCCGTCAAGTTGATTTTCCGGTTCCAGGCCACCAGTAACCGTGCATGGTCGGCATACTGATCCACCATGCTGTTCTCAAGGGGAACCCCCAGGTCCGACGCCCCCTGCCGAATCCGATCTCTCCAGACTGTAGAACCAATTTTCATGGGGGTCTGTGATGGGTCGCACGTTTTTTTTGTGACCGGTGACGCGTCGCTCGGGACCGGTTCCCCCACAGGGTCCGTCTTCCGGCATGGGTCAGCAGACACAAGCATCGGAAGACGGTTTATCACTCAGCGACACGGCGTCGTCAAATGTCATGGTCAGGGTGACGTCGCCGCCACCGGCCATGGAGGTATTGGCGTTTGGGTAACGCCGTTTGAATACGCGGATCATGGCGGTGTTTTCCCTCAACACGGTGGCCCCGAACGAGGTGTACTGATTCTCCCTGGCGATCTTTTCCAGTGCTTCGAGCAGATAGGGCGCAATCCCCATGCCTTGAAAGTCTTCTCGAACCACAAACGCCACTTCCGCCCGGTGCTCCTCTTCCATGGCATAGGATCCGATGGCCATAATTTCCTTATGCCCGCCCTTTTGCACCAGTCCGATGATCGACATATTCTTCTTGTAGTCCACACTAGCCCACTGCTTCTGAGCCACTTCATGGGAGAATATCTTCATTTTGTAAAAAAACCGCATATAAATGGTCTTTTCCTGAAGGGAGTAGAAAAAATTCCGGTAACCGAACTCGTCGGAAGGAAGAAGCGGCCTGAACTCGATGGTTCGGCCGTTTTTGAGCTTCAGGGTACTCTTGTAATTTTCGATAAAGAGAAGATCCTGCCGCGTCGGGGGAAGCTGATCGTGGAAAATGTAGTGCCGTTTCTTGGCCACACCGATCAACTCTTCGCGAAATTTGGGGTGGGCGATCTGGGCCAGTTCCATGACGCGCTGAAAGATCCCTTTGCCCTGGAGTTCGGCGATGCCGTATTCCGTAATGACAAAATTCACATCCCCCCGGGTCGTGGCGACCCCGGCCCCCTCGCTCAAGTGGGACACAATGCGCGAAACCGTTCCGCTCTGGGCGGTGGAAGGCAGGGCAATAATGGAAAACCCGCCCTTGCTCATGGCACTGCCGCGCAGAAAATCGACCTGGTCGCCGATGCCCGAATAGAACAGGTACCCCATGGAGTCGGTGCATACCTGACCGGTCAGATCCACTTCCAGGGCCGAACTGATCGACACGAGGTTGTCGTTGCGGGCAATCACCGTGGGGTCGTTCACGAACGCCGAGCTGCGGAAATAAAAACGGGGGTTGTTGTCCACATATCGGTAGATACGCTCGGAGCCCATGCACAGGGAGGCCACAACCCGGCCGGGCAACAGGGTTTTTTTCTTGTTGGTAATCACCCCTGATTCAAACAGCGGAAGCATGCCGTCGGTGATGAGCTGGGTATGCATTCCCAGGTCATTCTTACTGTCGAGGTATTTTAAAATACTGTAGGGCAGGTTCCCGAACCCGATCTGCAAGGTGGCCCCGTCATCGACCAACTGGTTGATGTAAAAACCGATCCGCCGGGCGACTTCCTCGTTTTTGGTGCTGGGCAACGCCTCCACCAGCCTCTCCTCGAAAGAGACCAGGTAGTCGATGTCGTCCACATGGACAAAGCTGTCGCCCCAGGTCCTGGGCATACGCGGATTGACCTGGGCAATGACCAGTTTGGCGTGCTGGACGCCGGCGCTTGTGATGTCCACGGAAACGCCGAGGCTGCAGTAGCCGAACCGGTCTGGCGGACTGACCTGCACCAGGGCCACATCCAGGCCGATGCGCTGGGTGGCAAAAAGCTTCGGGATCTGGGACAGGTAGCTGGGAATGTAGTCGATCTTGCCTTCAAAGGCGGCCTTGCGCATGGCGCTGCTGATAAAGAACAGCTTCAGGGAGAATCGGCGCAGAAAGCTGTCGTCCTCCATATAATCGGCAAAGGTGGAAGAGAGCATCTGATAGACCATGATGTCCTGAAGGTTCAGGTCTTTGACCATGGCACGAATCAGGTGCTGTGGCTCACCGCAGCCGGTTCCCACAAAGACGCGACTTCCTTTTTTTATCTTGGCCACCGCATCTTCGGCACTGAGCAGTTTCTGTGGGCAGTATTGGTTCAAATCCATGTCATTCTCCTTGACCTGCTGCTAAATTGAGGGTTATTTGACCCCAATTGCGACCAATAGTCAAGACGGCTTTCCCGGGTTATCGCATTTGTCAGAAATACGTTCCGAGACAGGTCAATGGACGGCCCTCACCTTCAAACTCAATATGAGTCAGAATTGAAAGGCTCAAGGGATTGTCAGCGGCAACCGGCCCGACGGGGCTTTGTCAACGGCCAGCAGGTAACAGGTGTTCAAACGGAACAGACTTTTGACAATCCCTATAAGCGCCCGACGGCAGTTCGCCGAGCCGCCAACAAGCAAAGAATCCAGGCCCAATGATCAAATTGTTTTCGATTTGACCCGTTGGTCCTTTATTTGGTATAAAACAGATTCCATCCGTACACAAAAAATGATTTGCCGATAGCCAAACATCGGTTCCTCTCTATTTCGTGTGGGAGGCCAGGAGGGTGCCTTCTCGCGGCCCGAAAAACTCGTCGCCAAGCGCCCGTAACCCCGGACAGCGCCCTCTTTCAGCAGAAAAGACTGATATTTTGGTTTATTAAGAAGCATTTGCGGCCGGGCTGGGTTCTGTCCGGGGTAACGGGCCCTAAGCGGCTCAGACAGTTCCGAGCCGCGAGAAGGCACCCTCCTGGCCCTGGCCGGCACCGTTTTACCCATATGAAACAGCGAAGAGCCCAAACATCTCTGACCTGGCCACAGGGCCAGGTTTCCAAGGTAAAAATGATCCATACGCCTCGAAACCCGCTGGTCACCGTCGACGTCATCATCGAAATCGATGAGCGGATTGTACTGATTCGACGCCGCAACCCACCCCCTGGATGGGCGCTTCCCGGCGGATTCGTGGACTACGGAGAGGCCATCGAAACGGCCGCCACAAGGGAAGCCCAAGAAGAAACCGGCCTGCGGGTCGAGCTGTGCGAGCAGTTTCACACCTATTCACATCCGGATCGGGACCCGCGACACCACACCGTCACCACGGTATTCATCGCCCGGGCCATGGGGACGCCCCAAGGCGCCGACGATGCCCTTGAGGCCGCCCTCTTTTCCCGCCATCTCCTTCCGGCCCCCCTCGCCTTCGATCATGGTCGAATTATAGACGACTATTTCCGATACCGGGACGGCGAGCCCCTTCGAGCAATATTTAAACCGGACCTGTCCGTATTTTTTTCTTGACAGCGGTTTTTTTTTATATATATTTAACTGTTCACACTCATATGGATTTCTCTGTGGCTTCCCCCGGGATCAGATCGAACGCCTTGCCGGGGGTTTTTTTATCTTCACACCTTCGTTGAGACGCACCGCAAGAAGACTGGCCCATCGGGGCCGCACGAGGAAAGGACCATGAAAAGCGACATCGATAAGGTCAGAAACATCGGCATCAGTGCCCACATCGACTCCGGCAAGACCACGCTGACCGAACGGATTCTTTTTTATACCCAGCGGATTCATGCCATTCACGACGTCAAGGGCAAAGATGGAATCGGCGCCACCATGGATTCCATGGAACTGGAAAGGGAGCGCGGCATCACCATCGCCTCGGCAGCGACTTTCTGCGAGTGGGCCCACCACCCCATCAACATCATCGACACCCCGGGACACGTGGACTTCACCATTGAGGTAGAGCGCTCCTTGAGGGTTCTCGACGGCGCCATTCTGGTGCTCTGCGCCGTGGGCGGGGTCCAGTCCCAGTCCATCACCGTTGATCAGCAAATGAAACGCTACAAGGTCCCTTGCATCGCTTTCATCAACAAATGCGACCGCAGCGGCGCCAATCCGACCCGCGTGGCCAATCAGCTCAGAGAAAAACTCGGCCACAATCCGGTTTACATGCAGATGCCCATCGGGCTCGAAGCAGACCTGACCGGGGTGGTGGACCTGGTCCGCATGAAGGCTCTGTATTTCGACGGCAGCAACGGCGAAACCGTCCGTGTCGAGGAAATCCCCGAAACACTGCGGGCTGAAGCCGAGTCGCTTCGCGAAGCCCTTGTCGATGCCGCGGCCCTCTTTTCCGACGAACTGACCGATGCGGTCTTAGAAGAGCGCGAGATTCCCGAGACGATGATTCTTGATGCCTTGCGCCGAGGCACCCTCGCCCGGCAGGTCACCCCGGTGTTCATGGGCTCGGCCTACAAGAACAAAGGCATTCAGCCCCTGCTCGATGGGGTGAATACCCTGCTCCCCTGCCCCAGCGATGTCACCAACGAAGCTCTGGACATGGACCGGGAAGAGGCGGCGGTGGTCCTTGAGAGCGATCCGGAAAAACCCACTGTGGCACTGGCCTTCAAGTTGGAAGATGGCCAATACGGCCAGTTGACCTACATCCGGGTCTACCAGGGCACCCTGGCCAAAGGCGACACCGTGATCAACGTGCGCACCGGCAGGAAGGTCAAAATCGGACGTCTGGTCCGCATGCACGCCAATCAGATGGAGGACATTGATAAAATCTCCGCCGGGTATATCGGCGCCCTTTTCGGTGTCGACTGCGCCTCCGGAGACACCTTTGCCAGTCCGGGCCAGAACCTGACCATGACCTCCATGTTCGTCCCCGATCCGGTCATATCGCTATCCATTGTTCCCGACGACAACAAATCCCAGATCAACATGTCCAAGGCACTCAACCGGTTTTCCAAGGAAGATCCCACCTTTCGGACCTACGTCAGCGATGAGACCGGCGAGACCATCATCGAGGGGATGGGTGAACTTCATCTGGAAGTTTATGTGGAACGCATGCGCAGGGAATACAACGCACTCGTGACCACCGGGCAGCCCCAGGTGGCCTACCGTGAAACCATCACGAAAATGGCCGAATTCAACTATATTCACAAGAAGCAGACCGGCGGTTCGGGTCAGTACGGCCGGGTGGCAGGCTACATGGAGCCGGCGGGCGGCGAGGAATTCGAATTCGTCAACAAGGTCACCGGCGGAGCGATCCCCACGCCCTATATCCCGGCCTGTGAAAAGGGATTCCGCGGATGCATTGGCAAGGGGCCAAAGATGGAGTTTCCCGTCACCGGTGTTCGGGTGGTCATCAACGACGGCGCCTCCCACAGTGTGGATTCTTCCGAAATGGCCTTTCAGGCCGCGGCCCGCGGCGCCTTCCGCCAGGGATACGCCAAAGCCGGTGCCGTGATTCAGGAACCGATCATGAAGGTCGTGGTCGAGACCCCCACCGAATTTCAAGGTGGGGTGATGGGGCTGCTCAACCAGCGCCGCGGGATCATCGTGGGCGCTCAGGATGAAGGCCCCATGTGCGTTGTGGAGGGGCAGGTACCGCTGGCGGAAATGTTCGGTTTTGCCACCGTGCTGCGATCGGCCACCCAGGGCAAGGCACAGTTCACCATGGAGTTTTTTTCCTACAAAACCGTGCCTCAATCCATCGCCGAGGAGTTGGAAAAGAAGGCCGCCGAAAAGAAGAAGAACGTCGCGTAATGAGCAAATTCAGCGGTCTGCCTCGTTCCACCACCGATTTTGCTATCCCGGTAACGACTTATGGCCGGCAGGATACCGCGTTCCCCGGTTTGGCCCGGGATCATCACCCCCGGACGCCGGAGGTCCAGTTGATCCATTTGAAAGAAAGGAGCTTTTCCATGGTCAAAAATGATCTGATACTGAGAAATCCCATGAGGCGCCTGGAGCAGACCGCCGACAGTATTCTTCCTCAGGGCGGCTTTGGTGCAGTCCTGGCCCGGGCCGGTGTCGGCAAAACCGCCCTGATGGTTCAGGTGGCCTTAAACACCCTTCTTTCCGGGCAAAATGTGTTGCACATCAGCCTCAACGACCCGGTCAACAAGGTGACCCTGTGGTACCGGGAGGTGTTTCGCCGGCTGGCCGAAACCTACGATGTGCATCAGATTGATCGTCTATGGGAAGACCTGTTGCCCCATCGCTTCATCATGACCTTCAAGGTCGAGGGGTTCAGTGTCCCGAAGCTTGAAGAACGCCTGGCCGATTTGACCGAACAAGATATCTTCAAGCCCCAGGTGGTCATCATCGACGGACTTCCTTTCGACGATACCGCCGTACAGTCCCTTTCCGAGCTCAAGGCCTTTGCCCGTAGCCAGGGCATAAAAGTGTGGTTCACCGTGCTCACCCACCGCCACGAAACACGAAACCCCAGTGGGATCCCAACGGCCCTTGACAGCGTCGTGGATCTTTTCGATACCGTCCTCGCCCTGCATCCCGAAGGCAAGGAGATTCACATCCGGTTGCTCAAAGGCGAGAAGGCCGAAGATACCTTGCGCCTTCAACTCGATCCGGGCACCATGCTCGTCACGGAATGACGACGCGGGCAAACCTGCCGCCCGGAGCCACCAGACATCCCACAAAATTCGACCCACGCCATTCTCCCCTGCATTTTTTTCTAAAGTAGTCCCCCGATGTGCCGATATTCGGTACAGACCACTGATGCCGGTGCACCGGGGAAACCCCGGTGCCAAATATATAATGGGTATATAATGTGCCCACTATACGGTCAGCAACCCCCCCCCCGTTGAATTGTTTCATCGGATGGGTTTTATATTCAAAAGCTAATTAAAGCAGCACATCTTGCACCGTACGCAGGGGTATGACTCGCGTGCCAATGCCCGGGAAAATGGCATTGATCACCCTCACCGAGGAGAGCACAAAATGAAAAAAACAGGAATGGTTCTTACAGCTTATGTTTGTGTAATTTGTGGCAGCATCTTTTCCATCAACTACTGGGAAAGTCGGCATATGGAGCCGGCCACACACACCAGACCGGAAGGCTACGAAAAGCCCTCCACCCTTGATCGGTTATCATCGAAGGCCGCTTTGCACCACAATCGCGAGGGACGCGTCACGAAACTGGAAATCGCCCCAAACGTGCCGAAATATTTTGGTGAAAAACTTGAGTTGGTCGCCCTTGCCCCCGGTTCGGGATGGCTGAAGTTCACCACCGACGACGGCATCACCCCGACCCTCACGTTCAAAAAAGTCACCCAGGGCGAAATTCAGCGGTTCAACGCCTTTGCCCAGAGCATTCTTTCACCCATCCGGGTGGCCATGGCCGGAAATGTCTTGCATATCTCGGCCGAGGAAACCGTAGCGGATCTCGCCTATTTCAAAAACAATGGCTCAACTCTGGCCAGCGCCGAAAGGCCCAAAGCCTTCTACTACGGATTCAACCAGACCGATACGGCACCCAAGGTTGTTCTTAGAAAGGACAAGCAGGGCAATGTCTTCCTGGTCAAGGCGACCGACAGGAAAGAAAAGACGGCCGAGGCGATCGCGGCCAAGGAGTAAACGCTGGGAATTAAGAATTCCCTTGGCCGTTTTCTCGCCGCAACGGCAGAACCTTTCCGGGCCGCCACCACCAAACGTTTCTGCCAAATTTATAGCATTTGTCAGAAATACGTTCCGATACGGGTCAAATGGACGGCCCTCACCTTTTCGTTCATTGTTTCAAGAGGTTGGCGTCGATGTATCGGGCCAGAATCTCGGCGGTGGCTGAAGGCGGGCGGGCCTTGAAGAAGTGGTCGATGATATGGTGGCCCATTTCATGGGCCACAATCCCTTCGTGGGTGTCGGTCGCATCCAGATAGACGGTCTTGGTTTCGAACAGATACCATGCCCGCAGTTGGCATTCTCCGCCAAACAGTTCCCGGTAGGCAGCCCGCAGGGAATCGGTGCTGGAATAAACGTAAATATTGACCCGCGGGATCCGCTTTCTCATGTCCAGAATCTCCTGGGCCCGATCAAACAGCGCATCCACCTTCTGTTTTAATACCCCTTGAATCCCCTTGGCATCCTTCGGTGCGGTCAGGCTTTTGATGGCCAGATCGCCCGGGAAATAAGAGATCTTTTCATTGAACCGTATCAGATCCTGAAAACTCCGGTAATGGATCACCGTTCGCCGGGTGGGCAACCGTTGCCATTCTCCTTGGCCTGCCGGTCCGGCCTGGGCTTCAGCTTCAGGGACGCATTGCCAGAGCATGGCCACTGCAACGGCCAGAATCAGCATGAACAGTCGTATCAAGGGGGGCAACCGTGGGGACATGGTTATAACCGGTCTCTAAAGAATGAATTTGTCGTCGATGTCCTTGAGAACCGCGTCCAATCGTTCACCGATGGCCCCGGCATTCTCCGTTTCCGATGCAAAATCGCGCGCCTGCCGTATATGGGAACGGATGTCCGCCACCTTGCCGTGAAGGCTGGCGGTCATGTCATTGAGACTTCCGACCAGGTCCTTGAGCTGGTCCTCCTTTCGAAGTCGGACCTTCTTGGTCAACTCACCCTCTCCGATCATCTTCAAATCGGCCTCGAACCGAAACATGGGCCCCGCCAGTTTATGGGATACCAGCAAGGTGACGGCCACGGTGGCCACGGTAATCAGAACCAGGGTGATGAGGTTGGTGTAGACCACGGCAGGCAGGATAGCGATGGAGGTTTTCTCGATGACAAGACGGCTGTTATCAAAGGTGGAGGTCAGGGTCCCCTTTGAGAAAAAGGATAGAATGCCGGTGGATACCAGGCCGCCGGCCAAGACCAGCAGGCAGAACTTAAAAATGAACCTGAACTGAAAATCCTTCTTGATATAATAGATCCTTCGTTGGGAACCGATCTTTTTTTTTCGAATCATGGCGGCGTCCTTCTTTTGGCTCTTCGCTGTTTCATATGGGCAAACTGTTCCGGTCCCGTATTCACGACACGACATGCACGCCAAAAAATTATTTTACGGTTTGCCCTGCATCAAGTCCTCGTCGATTTCAATACGGCTGCGTTCCCATAGCCCGTTGATCCAGGTCTGGAGCCGCAGGGTCTTCTTTTCCTCTTTCAGGTGTTTGGTCAGCTGATTTCGCATCTCTTCCATGGGCGGAAGGTTGGCATCGACTTTTTGAAGATTTCGGTATTGGGCCGCTATTTCATCTTCGGAAATAAGCGTCCGCGCCTCGATCTCCGCCCCCTTGATTTCGATCAGCTTACGGATCAGGGTCGACTCCCAGTAACGTTCGATGGCCCGCACAAAATCCGGCTCGGAATCAAGCCCCCGCCGCTTGGCCTCCTGGATCATGAGTTCTTTTCGAATCAGCTCTTCCAAAAAATGCTTTCGAACCTCTCGGGTCAACTTGACCTCGGGAGTAAACTCCAGCTCCGCATTGAGTTGCCGATGAAAATCGTCAAGGGTCATCCGGTAGTCGTTGACGGTGGCCAATACCTTCTGATCACCGTCTGTTGCGTCCTTGCCACATGAGGCAACAGCCATGACCAACAAAGCCATGACGCCGTATGGGATCAAACGTTTCGTGACAGCACCCATTCCCATGTTCATGGATCACCCACTTTCTTGAGTTTCAAAAGCGATATTTTCCAGGCGATTGGCCATTTTGTCCCGCCGGTCCTGGGGGATGATACCCCACATGCCGCGGCCTTCAAGAATGCGGTCGGACAAGGCGCCAAGGGCTTCTTCCACGGCAAATTGGTCCTTGGAGGCGCTCTTGGCCAGCAAGGTTTCAAGCTCGACCAGAAAGACGATTTCAGCACGGTATTTATCCGGAAGCCCCATCACGCCCTGAAGCCGTTTCATCCCCTTTTTTCGCATCATGCCGATCTGCTTCTGGTAGACTTGGGAAAACCCCTGAAGGGCCATGGGGTAGTCGCCCGTATTGAAATCCTTCAGGGCGTATTTGATGGCGGCCTTGCCGGTGGGCCTCGGTCGGGAAGCCGGCTTGCCCGACTGCTGATCGGCCTGTTCGGCCAACCGCTGCTCGTAGGCCTTCTGGACGGCAAGTTGTCCGGCAATTTCGTTGAGCCGCATTTTCGGCAAAAACCGGACATCTACCGCTGCCGGCAGGGCCGCGGCTTTTTCATCGGCCCGCTCGTAGAACATGGCGGCATTCTTCAGGTTGGCCCGGGTGACGGGTTGAATGGCCCCGAGCCGGTCGCCTTCTTCGATTTCGCTGAAAAAGCGATCCAGAGCCATCATGGTTTCTCGCTGCTCACCGTCGAGGGTTGACTGAAGGAGCAAGCCGTGGGTCGCCATCAGGCCCCGGGCCGATGTCCACTGACTCGGGGTGAGCTGGTCCATGATCTGCCCATAAAGGTCTTCGGCATGCGCTTTGGCTTGCAAGGCCAGTATGGCGCCCGTTTTCCGCTTAACGGTTTCGATTTTGGGTTGGGTCAGAAACGAAAGATCCACCACTGCCGAAAGGGCCTCGGCCTGGGTGGCCGCCGCGCCATAGGCGGAAAGGGCGTTTTCCAGCAAGGCCGTGGTGGGCGGGGTCAGGGAACTGAAACGGTCCCCTCGACCAATATCGGAAAAAAAAGCCATCAGCCGGTCAAAATGGGCCCGCTGCTCCCCTTCCAGCTGGGTTTCCAGCATTTCCCGGTGGGCGTCAAGGGTAGCGCGGCCGTCGGTCCACCGTGCCGGATTCAGGTCCGAAAGGGCCCGCTCAAAAATCTGTCTGGCCTCTGCGGACTGCGTTTCGGCCCGCACAGCCGCAATCCGTCTGGCACTGGCACTGCGCCGTTGTGCGACGATAAAGGCGACCGAAGCGGTATCGGCAAGGGCCTCGGCCTTGGCGCGGGCTTGGCCATAGAAAGAATGCGCCCTTTCCAGATCGGCCAGGACGGCCGGGGTTGTGGCAGCAAATTTGTCTCCAGCATCGATATCGGCAAAAAAAGCAATCAATCGCTGAGCCGTTTCCTTGTGGGGAATCGTTCCATGGGTCAGCAGCAAGTCACGATTGTCCATGAGCATCTGCCGGGCCTGGGTCCAGCCGGAGGGTGTCAGTTCCAAAAGGATACGATCCAGGGTCTGTCCGGCCTGGGCCTGCATTTTTTGGTCGGAAATGGCTGCAAGCGATGCCTTCCCTTGGTTGAAGCGCATATCGGCGATAAACCCGACAGCCATTCCCGGTGCCAGGGCCCGGGCCTGTTGGCGCGCCTTTTCATAAAAGCCAAGGGCCTGTTCCATCTGTTCCACCGACACCGAAGCCAGCCCGGCAATGCCGTCACCCGCATCGATATGGGCAAAAAAGCGCCCAAGCAGGTGAAGCGTTTCCAGGTCTTCGGCCAGCAGGTGGGCCTCCAGCAGTCGCCGGTTGTCATCCAAAAGTTGCCGGGCCTCGGGCCACTGGGTCGGCGTCAGGTCCCGTCGAACCCGCTGGAAAACCAGGCTGGCCTGGGCCTGAAGGTCTTCTTGTTTCAGGGCAGCCATGCGTCGGTCGCCTTCGAGCAGCTTCTGCCGGACGATCGCGTCGAGCCCCTTGAACGCGGTCAGCCCGGCTGCGGTCTGAGCAGCCTTTTCGTAGAAACCGTTGGCCATGGCAAGACCGGCGGCATCGGCGGTGGCCAGCCCCAACAACCGGTCCCCGCTGTCGATATGGGAAAAAAATGTCAACAGACCGGTAACGGTTGCCTGCTGGACCGCGGGGAGTTGGGAGAGAAACGCATCACGCCGGGCGTCGAGACGCCGCCGGGCGTCGAGCCACCGGGCCGGTGTCAGGTCGGCCACAACCTGCTGGTATTCCTGTTGAAGCAATCGTGCCTGGGTCTCGGCTTCAATGGCTTGCATACGCACTGCGGTTTCCTGCTGTTTTCCCTGGGCAATGAAGCCGACGGCCGCGGTATCAGCAAGAACACCGGCCTTGTTCTCAGCCTCTTGAAAGCTGGCCCGGGCTTTTTCCAAAACGGCCAGGGTCGATGGCACCATGGCCGCAAACCGGTCACCCGCATCGATACTGGCGAAAAAGTCCATCAGGCGGTTGACCTTTGCCTGGGCCTCGGCATTGAGATAGGTCAGCAGAAATTCCCGGTTGTCAAAGAGTTGCTGTCGGGCTTCGGGCCAGCTTTCGGGGGTCAGGCCCATGGTGATCCGCTCCCAGGTCTCCAGCGCCAGCAAGGCTTGGGTCCGGCTTTCCATGGCATCGACAATCCGCTTGCCCTCGCTGATCTTGAGATCAGCGATAAACGACACCTTCACCGCCGGCTCGAGCGCCAGCGCTGCCTGTCGGGCATTTTGATAGAACGCCGCGGCCTGAGCCATCTGCTCCGTTGTCACCGCCGGCATTCGGCTGAAGCGATCGCCGGCGTCGATGTCGGAAAAGAATCGGAGCAACCCCTCGACGGTGATCCGTCGATCCGCATCCATACCGGCCAAGAGCAGGTCACGCTGGGACAAAAGCCGGTTTCTGGCCTCTGGCCATCCGTCCGGCGTCAGATCGGCAATCACCTCATCGTATACCTGCCGGGCCATGGCCTGACGGCTCTGGCTGCGAAGGACCGCAATCCGATCCGAAAGCGCCTGGTTCTTACCATCGGCAATGACGGTCAGGGTCGCGTCCACCCCGGAAGCCTCCGCCGCCTGTTGCCGCGCCCGCGCGTAGAATTCGGCGGCCCGGGCGAGTTGATCGTCAGAGGCCCCGGCGCTGCGCGCCAGGACATCACCGGCATCGATTTCGGCAACAAAGGCCAGCATGGCATTGACGGTGGCCAACTCCGTCCCGGCCAATTGGGCCGTCAACAGCGCTTTTTGGTCCAGGAGCCGATTTCGGGCCGCCTCCCAGGTGTTCGGGGTCAAACTGGCAAGGATTCCCTCCAGGGTGTCCCGGGCCAGCATCTCGCGGTTTCGGGACGCCGCCCGGGCCAGGCGGGTTTGATTCTCCTGAATCTTTCGACTGGGGATAAAGGCCACATCCACCGTCGGCGCCAGATGCCGACCCTTTTCCATGGCCGCCTCGTAGTATTGCAGGGACCGGGTCAGGTACTCGGCGGTCTCAGGCTGCAAACGCCCCATACGGTCGCCTTCGTCGATATCGGCAAAAAAACGGGTCAGCCCCAGCGCCAGAGCCTGCTGACGTTCCTCAAGCCGGGCCGAAAAAACCGACAGGTTCTCGTTTAGAATGCGCCGGGCGCTCTCCCAGCTTGCCGGGTTGAGGGTGGAGAGCATCAGGGCATAGGCCTGTTCGGCCTGTTTTTTTTCCGCTATCTCGGTGGCCGTGGCACGGTCAAACACGGTGGCCGACGGCGCGCTCTCCACCAGCACCGGGCCGTGGCGGTAAACGGCACGAACCGTGTATTCAGCCGCCTGGTCCGGCTTTCTCGGAATTCGAATGGCGGTCCCTTCGATGGATTGATACAGCGCACCGCCCACAAGTACCCGGTAACCGACCGGTTTCGGTGTCTTTGACGGTTCGGCCCATTGAAGCAGGTTCCGGGACCCTTCCCGGCTCAACTCAAGGTCCTTGGGCACAGCCATCGGAAACCCGATTTCCAACTGATAGACCCGATCGTCCATGCTATAGACCACCACGGCAAACCGGGTAAGATTGAAAGAAGAGACCTCGTGCGCCCCCGGGTTTAACGTGGGAATGGCCAGCAGTCCCGTATGAAAGGTCCGCGCGGTTTCATTCTGGGTGTCCCATAGCACCAAGCGTTCCTCACTGATTTCCCGAACAACGCCGTAAGTGCGCTGGTAACTCACCGTGCCGGCTTCAACCCGTCGCTGCATATTACGGTCAAAAACCTGTTTTTCAATGATCGCGGTTCGGATTTTTTTCTTTTCCTCGCCCTGGCTCTGGGCGAGCTTCTGGAACAAGACCCGAAACGGATAGTCCTTATATCCCCCCGCCTCGGATTTGAACCGGTCTTTGGTAACGAAATCGACACCGTAAGCCGTGTTGCAGCACAGGCAGACGGTGAGCGCCAAAAGGGTCATCATGGATGGACGGGTCATTGGCATTTTCCTCTCGCTCCGTACACATTTCGTTTCGTCAGGAGGGCGCCTTCCGCGCCTGATCCAGAAAGAACGCTGCCGGATCGGGGTTGTGAAAAATATCGATGGTCTTGCCGTTGTGGTCGTCACGCTGGCCCGCCAGGCCTTTCTCAACGGCCACATGCAGGGTATCGTGATGGGTGAACCGTGGATGCCGCTTAATTTCAGGTCCCATCCAGTGGTCGATGTAGAACAGGGTCCGGTCCTGCCCCATGCAGGCCCGGTGAAGGATCTGCCAGAAGTAGACCCGACGGCGGGCATCAAGATTGGCCAGGGGTTCGTCGAGAAACCACACCGGCTTTTTCTCGTCCAGCACAATATCCATGAGAATCTTCTGCTGCTGGCCACCGGAGAGAAGATCCGGATTCTCCCCATCCGAGAATTCATCGGCCTTCGCACGGTCCGTACCATTTAGAATCAGATAGTTGTCCCGGCTGGAGACCGGCAGAAAAAAAGCCTTCTGAGGAAAGATACAAAAGTATTTTTCTCGAATATCCGCCGCCCGAAAGCAGTCAAACCGACTGCCGCCATATGCTTCGCCATTGTATCGAATGCCACCCGGACAACCGCCGGCCATTTTTCCGACCTGTCCGGCGATCAGGGCCAGCATATTCAGGAAGCTGGTCTTACCGGACCCGTTGTCGCCACAAAGGAAATAGAGTCCCGGGTCAAAGGCAAGGCTCGCCCCGCGGGCCGACGCAAAGGTCAGCGCAATGTCTCCTTCACAGCGCAAAACCAGCGGAAAGGAGACCGAAAATCCGTTCGCGGGCAATTTATCTTCCTTTGTGCAGTTCATACAGGCACAGGTTGTCGCCGGTGAAACTGGAAAAACACCAGCGGTTGACAGGGTAGAAAATGATTGCGGCCACAGCGAATGAAAGCAGCAGTGGCAGCACGATAATGCCTTCCATGGCAACCCCGGTCGTCTGGGCATGGATCATGTAGCCGGCCGTCAAAGCCCCTTTGGCCGCGAGTACCAGAGCCATCGGCAACATCCAGAAGATCATTAGCAGCAAGCGAATCCGGTTTTTGAACATCAACAAAAACGCAAGTTCCGTTTTCAGATGAATAAAGGCGAAGAGCGAAATCATGAAGGGAAAGGCAATTCCCATGGTCAGATCGGTGAAGTAGAAATTGATCTGATTCGATCGCAGATCAGAATTGATTCGCTGCGTTCGGCTTTGCAGAATCTGGGTTTTTTCGTAGGAAAAAAGCAAATTCCCCTTGAAGTGCCGGGCCTCGACAAAGGCCATAAAGCCTTGGTTCAGTCGCAGGTTGTAATACATCATCGGGTGCCATGCCTCGGTGAGCAGCTTCGGAACAAAGACCGGAATATAGCGCGGATAGGCATTGATATCGGCGTAAAGCACGGCGCCGGCGGTCGATTCGGGCATCTCCAGGAATTCTTTAAAGGTTTCGATGCCCCCGTCCGCCACACGAATCGCCTGGGCAAGGTCTTCGATGTCGGTGGTGACATCGTCCTGGAGGTGGCTGAAGATGTAAATCAGATTGGCGGGAATAACCGCTTCCACCCGGCTCAGGTAGGGATTCGGGGACGCAGCCATCACCGGCCGGACCCGGCTCAGGGTTTCCACGACCACCCGGACCGAATCATTGTAAACAGTCATGCGACGCCCCGTCAGGGAACCCCGAATCATGTCGGCCAAGTCGTAGAGGTCCCGTTTGATCTCATCGTGTCGCTCCTGAACGATCTTCGGTGCCAGCTCCGCGCCGTTGTGGTCCAGGTAGGCATTTCGAATCCGTCCCAGGTATGGAGCCCCTTGGGTCTTTTCAAAAAGAGATTGGGAAAACCCACCGGCCCCGAACAGTGCCTCCATCAGCACCATGGCCTCGGCTTGGTGGCGGGGAACGTGGCCGGAATTGAAGTGCATGAACAGGTTGTTCTGGTAAATAAAAGCGTTTTCGACAATAGCGCCCCCCAATTGGGCCAACTCCCGGCCACTGCGGTGCACCAGGCGGTAAACGTCATGTCGGGTTCGGGCGCGCAGGAAAAAGACCTTGAAGGCTTTTTCGTCGAGAAGGCCCCTCTTTTCGATTTCCACCTCGTGGTGCCGCTGTAAGAAAAAAAAGGTATTGAGCCCCACCATGAATAAAAAGCTCAACACCAGGCAGACAAACCGCTTCCGGGTCGACTTCCTGAAGAGCATTTTCAGGCAGACCGCCGTCAATTTCAAAAATGGTCTCAGCCCCTTCACCATCGGCCGCGCCACCTGTCCGCCGCCACCATCCCGGCAAAACCATACGGGCATGCGGCGTGTCTGGCTTTCCATTGTCCCCGGTCCGTCAGGTCCATCACCGAATCTCGTCGTAGGTCCAGAAGGTAATAACCATGTCCTGGCCCAACCCGATGTCAGCGGCGTATTTCTTCAGGTCCTTGGCATAATCCCCCCCGAACCGGCAGACGATGATGATCTGGTCGGCAAAATCCGCGCCGAGTCGGTTTTTAAGGTTGTCCAAGACTTTCTGGTAATAGGCCAGGGTGCCATCCTCCAGGGATAGGCCCATTTTGTCCGTATCGAGCTGCCCGGGACGCGTGTAGGTCCTGAAGTAATAATCGTCATAGTTGGCGGCCTCAAAATAATAGAAGTAATGGGTGTAGTCCCTGTTCTTCATCAACTGCTTGATTTTGCCGTAGTAGCGCCGCAAGTCCGCATCGAAGCTGTCAAAATCGTATAGGATATATCGTTTCAAGTGTTTGGCGACCGCAGGGCCCGACTCAACCGCGGCGTCTTCAGGCTGGGGCGTCGGCGTGGTGGAGTTGATGATCAGGGTGGGATAATAGGCGCCGGCATCGAGCGCGACCTCGATCTCCCCGTTCTTGATCCGGTAGTCGATATCCCGACGGTCCTTGTCATAGGTGAATTCGATGAGAAACCGACCCCGGGCGTTGTTGCGTACCGTCAGTTGCAGATCGTAATTGCGAAGAAAAGAGGGTGGGTCGGGGATTTTCTCCCAGTAGCCCATATCACCCAGTGAGACCGATTCCTGGCGGGTGTTTTCCACCAGGGCGAAGAAATTATACCCGGCTGTGGTACCGGTCACTCCGATACTGAAAATGGCGCCGTCGTCATTGCTCAGGTGGATCTGCCGTCCTTGGAACAGGGTCCCGCCCCAAGCGTTACCGACGGAGGCAACAAAGCAGAACAGCCAAAGGGTCCAGAACCGAATCAATGGTCTTGTTTTCACGGTATCCCCTGTCATGTTGTGCGGTGTCGACGCGCAAAGCGCCTTTCTTTGCGTCAGTGGCCATCTCGAGGTGGCGATTCACGGGGGTGCGATCACCGTGTCTGGATCGCCCTTATTAGGGCCCGGTCGAGTAGAGTTCACCCACCTTCAGGTACATAAACTTACGCTGGACCGCCTGGTTAAAGGAATTGAGGTGAAACCCCCGATTGGCCAGGTATTCGCCCAGCAAATCCTTGTCATCCACCAGAACCCGGTTCCACTGCGTATCCGTACCCGGGTCCCGATTGGTCAACGCCCGATAGAAAATGTCATCAGCGGACCGCGAGGTTCGTTTCTCGATGAGCGGCTTGATGTGATCGTAAAGGGCGCGGCATTTGTCGATTTCATCCACACTGACCAGGGAATTGATGATGACCAGTTTCTTCAGGTCGGCCAGGGAGATGTCGTCCTGGGTCCGAATGGCCCGTATGAAGGCCTCCACCGGTTTGGCCGGAATGGCAATGCGCTCCTGCCAGATGGCGGGGTTGTCGACGTCGGAGATAAACTTGACGATGTGGTTGAGCACCTGGATCTTGCGATCGCTCCATTTGCGCATCTGGCTGAGCAGCTTGGTATCGCTGAAGTACAGCACCACATCCTTGGGCAGGGTCTCGGGTGCACCGCCTTTAAAAACATGGTCCAGATAGGTGCGGATACCGTTAAGGAGCTGCCGCTGTTGTTTTTGGAAATCCGCCTGGCGCGTCTGGGCTGAATCGAGGATGCGGGCCTCGAACATGAACTTGCGAAAAATCCGCCCATCGGGTCCCGGGTTTTGCGCTTCGAACCGGGAGATGAGGTTCTCCAGATCCAGGTAGGCCTCCTGGGGCGAATCCATCAGGCCTTTGGTCGATCCGCTGACGCCGTGCTGGCTCGGATAGACGAAATAGACGTTGAGATTCAGTGCGCTGGCCTTGGCAACGACCCGCTTGAGCCCCTCGTCCGTCGCATCATTGGCCCCGGCGTCGGTGATGACAAAAAGCAATTTCTCATGCAAGGGCAGTATCACGCCTTCTTCCTGGAGCCTGGCGATTTCGTCCAGGGTCCGGTTCAGGGCACGGATCATCGGTTCGCGGTAGTTGCGATCACCGGTCTCGTGACCAAAAGTGAGCGATTCGGGTCGCTTGATCCGCATAAAATTGGGCGCTACCGCCGGGTCGGTCGTGCTCTGGGCCGAGTCCCAATAGGCATAGACCCGATTGGTCCTTAGCCCGATGCCGCTGTCACGCATCTCCCGAACACTCTTGTTGAAGGTCTGGATGTAATCGGCAAAGGGGCGCATGCTCTGCGAGGCGTCAATGAGGAAGAAGGTGTTGAGGTTTCGCTTGATGGCGCTGCTCAACAGGCGCATAAGCCGCGGGGTGAACGCGCCCGGAACGAAGACCTTGGCGCTGGAGCCGCCGGACACGAACTGCGGATGCTGAAGCTGGGGGAATCCGAACTGAGAGTAGAACTGATGCAGGCTCCCCTGGTCGATGCGTTCGACGATGTCGCTAAAGAGTCGCTCCTTGAGGTAGACATGGTCCACATAAAACCGGTTGATCTCCTCGGTTTCGGCAGCCGGCACCTGTTTTTCGGCATCGTTAAAAAAAGCCGCCCGTGCCATGGGGTGATAGTATAGCCGTGAGCGCCAGAGGGTGATGTATTTTCCCTCGACCCACCCGATGATGCCGAAATCTTCGATGTTGTCCCGGTAATCGAGTTCGTTGACGTCTTTTCCCAGAAGGTAATAGCCGTTGCGGTAATCGAGAATCTTGTAAAAATCATAGTCTACCAGGCTTTCCGGCGGCGTGGCAGTGTCTGATTTGTGCCCTTCCCAGCTATTCCAGATGGTGGGAAAACCACTGGCATCCCCTGGCAGACTCAAAAATCCGTATACCGGGATATAGGCGCGCAGTTTGTCCAAAATCGCATTGTACCAGAGAAACCCCTTTTCAAAATCGGGCAGGGAAACGGTAAAGGCCTTGCGGTCCTGCTGACGCACCACCTGAATCTGCTGACGATCCCAATCGATGTCGGTCACGTAAAATACTTCCCTGAAACCGATGTCGGCCTGGGGATTAAGGGTAGGCAGCGTGCCGGCAGGAAAGGAGGCCCTGGCGTGGCTGATGAAAAAAATACCGTCGTTGGGATCAGCGCTGAAAGCATAGCCGTCCACGCCCTGTTCCTTGACAGCCAGTTTCAGGTTTTTGTCCAGTTCACTGTAGAGCCGCTTGAGGGTCGACATGAAGCCATCCACCTCAAACTGGCCCTCGAAATCCCTGTCGATGGTGCTGGGGCACTTGACGTTGACCCGGCGGTCGGCATTAAAATCGGGCGGAGCCGCAGCTGCTGTTGTGTGGATGAGAAGCAGTGCACCGACAAGAAGCGTTCGGGACAGATTCCGCAGGTTGGCCATCGTGTTCCCTCCATTGTTAAATCGCTGAAAACGCCCGCACCCAGTGTCCCGGGGCAGGTCAAAGTCGCCTGCCGACCTCCGGGCAGCTATATCGCTGCTCAACGACCAACTTGACGGCGTATTGTTTGAACTCGTTCGTGAAATTTGGACGTTTTCGTTTCTCGCTCATTGAACACCTCGCTTTCTGAACAATGGCTCTTAGCAGGGTGTCCGTTAAAGTTGATGCTCTCGTAAAAAGTCACCGACATGCCAATTTTTTAATTTACCATGAAGAGCATGAAGTACATGTAGCTTAAATTGTTATATATTATCATACGCCTTGATGATCTTCATGTCCTTCATGGTGAGAAATGGATTTTTTACGATGCTGTCAAAGCTAAACCACATTACAGGGAAAATGCCTTAGCGCTTTACCGCGATCCCCGAATAACGCCACGGATAGAGGCCACAGGCACGTCTTTCGGTGAAAATGAATGATTCGGGTTGAATATCTGTTTTGGGTCACGGTTGAATGCCATCAAGTCGGCTTGAACCGGGGCCCCGCCCGGTGTGGTGGGTTTTATCCGTGCGGATGCCTTACGGTCGGTGGTGAGTATATTGAATCAGCCTTGGCGTGTCAATTATAAATTGTCTATAAAATTAAGGTATTCAAGAAGTTAAACTGTCCGACAAGCCCCGTGCCGTCACCATCCAAACCGGAGGAAGAATACGAACGGTACGTCCCGCCTTTAAATCCACAGGCGCTTTCAAGAATATCGACCCCTGCCCCTGGGGCAGACGGTTCGCGTCATTGGATGAACGGCTTTCACCGCCATGGGCATTGGGGGCAACGTTTCTTGCCTGCGCCTGCAAACGGCCCGTTTCGACGGTCACTTGAAAAAACATGGTCATTGATGTAAAAATAAGCGATATTTTCAAATCATAGGCTTATATCCTGACGACAGAATTGATTTCGTACGAGCAAGTCATCCCACCGACACATTTCACGGAGGAGGGAAAATGGGCGAACTGGATCGCGAAGCCTGTATCGAAATTCTGACAGACCTGATCCGCGAAGAAGGAGACGCCGTTTACATTCAGGGGTGGGACAGCGGCGGACTCGGGGCCGGTTCCGATTTCATTTACAAATACCGAGGATGGTACTGGTGGGACGACGAATTCGGCATGGCCGGGCCCTTTGAAAGCCTCATTGATGCCTTTCCGGACAAGGGCATCGGCATCAGCGATGCCACCCTACGAATTCGCAGTTCAGAATGGGACACCGAGGTCATCATCGAAAATCTCAATCCCCAGAGCCTAACGACCGAACGCGTCATTAATATCAACGGCGAAGATTTCGATATACTCCCCGAAGGCACGGTCTTGCCGAGAGATTAACCGCCCCGTCGGGGGCAGCCTCCTTCATGTGGCCATTCGCCGGTTTTTCCAAGGCGCCGTCCCTTTTGCCGTTGGGAAATTCCGGATGCATTCGGCTGCCTTTCCATCCAGTGGTTGCGACGACCGGCAATGTTGTCCCTGGCGACAGACCTGCCGCACGGTCATCGGGCTCAGTTGGTATCTTTTGCCAGGTCACTGAAGTTGGCGATTCCGTCAAACAGGCTGCTCGCCCCCCGGAATGCCGTCACATCGACCGCCCCGCAGTTGGGACACTTGGCCGGGGGCTCCGCTTCGCCTCTCAATGCCACCCGAGAAAACCGGTGATCGCATTGCGGGCATTGGTATTCGACCGTGGGCATGGCATTATCCCCTTTGCTTCCCCGCGATTCCATTTCTCCGGTTCATATGACCCAGGACAGCACAGCCGTCCCAAGGACCAGGTTGACGATCCCTGAAAAACGGTAGGCCTGGTCCGAAAGTTCTTCGATACACCAGGTGGAGATCCGGTCCCAGAATTGACCGGGGTTGACAAAAATAACCCCGCCCTTGGCGATTGCCATCAGCCCCAACAACCGGATAAACCAAGGATAGTGGCTTGCCGATCCCGCCCAGACGAGCAAAAGCCCGAGAACAAAAACCAGTACGGCCATGATCTTCCGTCCGGGCGTCTGTGCGATATGCCGGTATACACTTCGGGTTTCCGTGGTGTAAAGAATGGCACAGCACCCCAGGACAATCCAGAACCCGCTCATTCCGTAGAGAACCCACTGCATCGGTTTGGCCTCCTTTCCTTGCTGTCAAGAAACGGTCTGCTTCCATCAAATGTGTTTGGCAATACGATAAACTATATCACGATGGAAACAATTGACAAATCATCGATTCATAACAAATAAAAAAAGGCCGCACCCCTTGTGGGATACGGCCGTTGATTTTCAAGTGGTGCCGAAGGGGAGATTGGATGAAAAGTGATAACCTACTGAAATAACTACAGGCATACTGATGGTGGTTGCGGGTATTTTGCCAGGTTTTGCAACCTATCCGCAACCATTTTCCACGATTTGCAGACCATCGCTGAAGGGGTGCAAAAACCGTCCCTCCAGACCACCGCCCTACCCTTCTACCCATCCAGACCGCCCCCAGCATCCCCCGGCCAGGGCCACCGATTTAATCCAAATGAACCCAAATCAACTGAAATGCACCTTACCAAACCGTCCATCGCTTTTCAATCCTAAAAAATCTCACCTCAATCCCAAATCCAATCGAAAAACGAAAGTGTGTGAGTCCGTCACCCTGTAATGGCCGATTACAATCTGACCGGACGGGAACAATGTTGGGTCAGTCCGCTGCCTGCCAAATCATCCCGTCCCATTGCCCACCAAGCATCCCAGCCCATTATATCTGACAAAGTGCCATGTCGGTTACTTCGTAATTCTTCATCTTTCCTGTGTTGGTCCGAGTACAATCCGTTACACATAAACCCCTATGTAATTGCCCAAAAACCTATGCGAATTAAGCTTTATATTACAGGATGTTAGAGCCATGACTGTGTCATTGAATCAGATCCTTCAGCAAGGTCTGTCGCTGGCTGGTGTCTTGATTCTTAACGGCCATGTCCAATGCTCTACGCATTCCTACCAGAACAGCAAGCTTTCTGGCCCTGGTCAGCCCTGTGTAAATAAGGTTGCGGAACAGCATTTTGAAGTGCTGGGTCAGGACGGGGATGATAACCGCTTCGAACTCGCTGCCCTGTGATTTATGGATGGTAATGGCATAGGCCAGGTCAAGTTCCGGTATGGCATCTCTGGTATATTCAACAATCCGGCCGTCAGGGAAAAACGAAACCGAGAGCGTCAGCTCCTCAGTATCGATTTCTCGAATGGTTCCGATATCGCCGTTGAACACATTGAGGTCGTAATTGTTCCGGCGGTGGATCACCCGGTCACCGGCCCGAAATATTCGTTCTCCCACCGTCAACTGGCCTACACCCCTGCGGGCGGGGTTGGCCGTCTCCTGAATCATCCGATTTAAACTGATCGTACCCAGGCTCCCTCTGGTCATGGGTGAAAGGATCTGGATCTCTGTCTTTTCCCCGAAATATTTAGGTATCCATTCCAGATAAAGTTTTCTGACCACTTCAAATGCCGGAAGGCCGTAATGCAGCGATGACCAGGGATGGACCTTTTTCAACACGGACAGCAATTCCCCGACCCTATCCTGTGCCTTGTGAACCCTTTCCAGGTCAACGTGCTGAAACTTTTTGGGAATGGTCAACTCCGTCTCGTAGGGGACGACAGGCTCATTGATTCTGAACTCGTAAAGGTTGGGATCTGATTCGGCTATCTCAGCCTGTTCAGGTGTCTGGGATTCATAGAACCTTTTGACCCTGGCAATGAAGTTGAGCTGCTCTTTGGTGGCCTCATCCGAATCCATAAAGAGACAGTCCGCTTTCTGCTGCCATATCTCTGGCTTTTTGAAAGGTGAATCGATGTGGGGCATAACCCCGTTGTTGATCTGGTGAGCATATTTGATGATGAGCGATTCTTGGGCCTGCCGAAAAACTTTTTTCAGCTCGAAACAGGGAACCGCACCCGAGGCAATGATGTCGCGGAGGACATTCCCGGCACCGACCGATGGCAATTGGTCCGCGTCGCCGATAAAAAGGATCTGGCTTGCCGCCGGAATGGCCTTGAGCAATGAAGCGGTCAGGCTGATATCCAGCATGGAACATTCATCAATGATGATGAAATCCACATCGAGGGTATTTTCTTCATTTCGTTTGAACTGGCCAATCTGCCATTCCAGCAGGCGATGGATGGTTTTGGACTCGTTTCCGATGATATCCATCATCCGCTGAGCAGCCCTACCGGTTGGGGCAGCGAGCAGGATTTTCCGCTTCATCGCCTCAAGCAATTTGACGATGACCAGGGTTGTGGTGGTTTTCCCGCAGCCAGGACCACCGGTCAGCACGGAAAAGTTCTCACATACAATACCCTTGACGGCATCCGCCTGTTCATCACTCAGCGAAAAGTCTTTTGCCTTGCAATATCGCTCAATCCATTTTTCAATCCGATCCTCCTCCAATTGCGGCGGATTTTTCGTGCTGGAAATTCGCTTGGCAACATACATCTCATCGAAATAAAGGGATTTGGAATAGTAGCAGGATTCCTTTGCCCCATCTGGCACGGGTAGCTCACGGACCATGACAAGCCCGTCTTGTTCCATTTGATTGAGGAAGCCCGGTATCCGTTCGTCAAGCTTCAATTCCAGCAGTTCATTCACCTGTGCGGTAATTTGTGATTCTGTCAGGTAACAGTGGCCGAACTCCCTGCTGGCGGCCAGGACGTGATTTATACCGGCTCTGATCCTTTGTAGGCTGTCTGTTTCGAGACCGATGCTTAACGCAACCTTATCCGCCGAGAAAAAACCGATACCATAGAAATCTTGGGCCAGCCTGTATGGATCTTCATTGACCAACTGGACTGCGTCATCACCGTACTCTTTGTAAATCCGAACGGCAAAGAGGGTGCTGATACCGTGGGACTGGAGAAACATCATCACTTTTCGGATAGCCCGGTGTTCGACCCAAGCCTCACTGATCATGGTCAGTTTCTTATGGGCGATCCCTGTAATCTCCGTAAGCTTCTCGATCTCATTTTCAAATACTTCAAGTGTGTCTTTCCCAAAGTGCTTTACGATTTTCTTCGCGGTCTTAGGGCCAACACCTTTGATGAGCCCAGATCCAAGGTATTTTTCCAATGCGGCTGCTGTAGCAGGTTTTTGTTCAACCGCCTTCGTGGCTTTGAATTGGCGACCGAATTTCGGATGAACGGTCCACGCCCCATGAAATTCCATGGTGGCACCGGCAAAAACTTTTGTCTGATGAACGGTTACAGTCTCATGCTGGTGGGGATTATCGAAGGACAAAACACGCAGGACAGACCAGCCACTATCCGGATTATGGTATGTGACCCGGTCCACGATACCCCGGATGGATTCTGTGATTATTCCTGGACGCTGGATCTGTTGATTCTTCATATGAGGGCCTGATTATCAATATGCTACGGAAATATCAAGAAATACCAACCCATTGACACAACAGACGATTGGTGCGATTTATTGGCTGTTCCCGCCACATTACCCCATCTGCATAAGGAGCCGGTCCAATGAAAATAATCGTTTGCCTGCTTGGTATCGCTCATATCGCTATCAGTTCTTTTTTCATCCTTTACACCAAAGAAACAATTGACATGCTGAAGGGGATGTTCAGGACCTACAAGCTCAGATACATGGCCAGCTATCCCATCGTGATAGGGGTGTTGTTCGTGATATCTGCCTCTGCCACCTACTATCCATGGGTGTTCAGAATAATCGGCCTCATAGCCTTTTGCGAGGCGGTTGTGGCGTTCACAGATCCAAAGAAAATCTACAGCAGAATGCTGGACTGGTATTTCGAGAATGTGTCTGTTCGGACGAATCAATTATTAGGCATCATCGGCGTCATCTTTGGAACCCTTGTTCTGACTTGGGCAAGGTAAAATCAAGGGAGAATCTGTCATGGCCAAAAAGAAAGCAGACAGGGACATTGAAAAGGGATACACCACGAAACAGATGGTAGCGAAGCTTCGAACCTTTGAACATCGCAGTTCATTAAAAAATGGCTGACTCCAATAACAAAAGATTTTTCAGCCTTTCCGACATCACTGGTCGTATCCAGGCGATCCTCCAGCCCCACATCGGAAAGCTGTTCTGGGTTAAAGCGGAAATTTCATCCGCCCGCGAGAAAGGCGGTTCTTTTTACTGTGACCTGGTTGAATCCGAGGAAGGCGGGAAAATTATTGCCCAGATGCGTTGTACTATCTGGAGCCGGGACCTTGACAATATCAAACGGCAGTTCAAGGAATACGACCTTGATCTGAAGCTCGATAACGGGACCGCAGTCGGGTTTCAATGTTCCCTTCAGTTCCATCCCCAATTCGGATTATCCCTAAAGGCTGTTGGGGCAGACCCTGCCTTTGCTCTTGGTGAGCTGGAGCTCAAGAAAAAAGAAATCCTGAACCGGCTTACCAAAGAAGGCTTGTTGGAGCCGAATAAACACCTAACTGTCCCGATGCTCCCGCAAAGGATTGGCCTGATCACCAGCAAGGGAAGTGCCGCCTGCAATGACATTCTGAAAACTTTCAGTTCGTCTGGTTTCGGCTTCAGTATTTTTCTGGCAGATTCAACGGTTCAGGGGCTCCAGGCGGAAAGGTCTGTCCTTAACGCACTCAATGCCATGGAAAAGTTCAATCTTGATTTGGTGGTCATTGCTCGTGGCGGCGGGAGCAAAACAGATCTTTTTTACCTCGACAATGAAGCCATTGCCCGGCGTATCGCTGGATTCAAATATCCTGTCTGGACCGGTATAGGTCATGAAACGGACATCAGCATCCTTGATCATGTGGCCAATAGGTATTTCAAAACGCCTACAGCCGTAGCCGAAGACATTGTCGCTCGTTTCGTGGAAATGAAGCGTCATCTTCAGGAGTCTCAAAATCGTTTCCGGTCAACATGGTCATATCGATTCGATAGAGACAGAGTGTGGCTGGATGATACAAAGACCGGAATCGTACAGGGCACAAGGAAACTTCTCGACTCCACCAGGGGTTATCTGCTGGGGTATGCGACCACGCTTTCTTCAAAAGTTCAGAACCGGCTTACCGAAGAGAAATCAAGGATAGCCGTATCAAGGAAGGTTATTGCCACCGCACCAATAAGCCAGGTCAAAAGAGCAAATGAACGCCTCAAAGAACGAACAGGGCGTTTTACCACCAGCTATAAACGGCAGATTACGGGTAACCAGAAGGACCTGTTGAACCTGAAAAGTCGATTTCAACCTGAGCGATTTATCCTGAGAATACGGCAGGAAAAGGAGTGCCTTTGGGATTGGCGTGATCGGTTCATTCAAAGATTCAATTCAAAGCTACACCTGCAGGAGCAACAAGTTCGCCATTTATCCCGTCGGTTCAGATTGGAAACGATCGTTGCTCACATTGGAAATGAAAAAACAAAACTGGCCAATAAGGCGGCGACCTTAAGGGCAGTCGATCCAGCCACCAGTCTGAAAAGAGGATTCTCCCTTGTATACACAGCCGGTGGGGATCTGGTTAAATCTATATCCCAGGTCAATTCTGCCGATACACTGAAAACGGAAATTGGCGATGGGCAAATAATCAGCACCGTCAATAAGACCGAGAGGAAATAAAATGGCTGAAAATACGGATGACATTAGCAATCTGACCTATGAGCAGAAAGTTGAAAAGCTGGATGGGATACTGACCCGGCTGGACAATTCAGAAACGCCCATCGACAAACTGGCTGAAGATGTCAAGCTGGGAGCCAAGCTTATCAAAGATCTGGATAAGAAGCTCAAGCAGGTTGAAACAGAAGTCAGGGATGCCTTTAAGGAACTTGAGGACGGATCTGGAGCTGAATGATAGTTCCCTTCGACAAATTAAGCCCTGAAGCCTTACGAGGGCTCATTGAGGAATTTATCACCCGGCCGGGAACGGATACCGGATACACGAAGGGTATCTTGGATGATAATGTTGAGATGGTCATGAAGCAGTTGAAGCTTGGGGATGTGCTCGTTGTGTATGATGAAAAAACGCAAACGGCGAATATTGTGCCGAAACAGAGGGTCAAATCCCTTTAAAAAGAAGAATGATTCTGAAAAAGATCATATCAGGCGGACAGACTGGAGCAGACCAAGCCGCTCTCGATGCCGCAATAAAGATGGGACTTCCTCATGCCGGCTGGATTCCACGGGGAAGACTCACTGAAGACGGTCCCCTTCCACTCACTTACGCACTCCAAGAAATGCCCACAAACAGCTACCCCAAGCGGACGGAACAAAATGTTCTGGACTCCGATGGGACCGTCATATTCAGCCACGGACCCCTTACAGGAGGTTCGAAACTTATCCAGAAACTTGCAAGGCAACACAAAAAGCCGTGTCTGCATATCAACCTGGACAAAGTTCCCATCTACCTTTCTTCCTCTGAAATCCTGAAGTGGGTTCGAGAGCACGAGGTGGAAATTCTCAACGTAGCGGGACCACGAGCCTCGAAAGATCCCAGCATCCACGATGAGGTCATATACATCGTTCAAGGGGTGATCTTGCTGGATCTGGTCAAAGGGAATTATCTGTCGGATGTCGATATCAAGAAACACCTGGACAACCTGCCCCTTCCACCGAAAACGGTGGATGATGCGGTAACCCGGTTCATCAATGACCTGGATCTCAAAGATCGGGTGTTGATTGCTAAGATGAGCTTGGATGATTTGGTCAATCTGCATAGGGTGCTGGAAAGCTACTTCAACATTGAGTTTGGACTTGGCCAGGGAAATCCTGACCTGCTGGAGTCGTGTAGGGCTTTGTCACGCATGCCAGTGGAAAGTGAGGCCGATGCCAGTGTGATGATAATCGGGATGCTACACAAGAGGCTGAGAGAGACCCATTTGCCGAAGGTGGTGGAATGAAGCCCCTATATCTTATACTGCCGCTGCTCATCATAGGATGCTCTGCCAAGGCCCAGGTAGCTCACCAGGACGTTAATGCCCCGCAAGACTATCTACTCCATAAGCTCACAGCCCATGACTTGGTTCTTTTTGGCACCAGACATAAGACACCTTCCATCCACTCCCTATTGACCAACCTAATACCACACCTGAAGGGTGCGGGGGTTACTCACATCTGCCTTGAGATCGAAGCGGACCAGGAAGGCAATTTCAAGATCTCATCTCTGATTGATTGCCCCAGCTACCGCGAGATGGTCAAGGTGGCGGTGGAGGAATCGGGGATTAAGGTCGTTCCAGTGGATTTGCCCCAGTCAATGTACAAGGCGAGCGTGAATCGCAATGAATACATGGCCCAGCAGATAGCGTTAGTTTTCAAGGAGCACGAAGGAGCAAAGGTATTTGCCATCATGGGCAACCTTCACGTGCTGAAGACCCTGAACTGGCAAGATCATGTGCCGAATCCATGCGGCTCAGTATTTTCTTATTTTGGTGAGTTGGTGCCAGGGAAAAAGACATTCTCGGTTGTATCGTGCGTGGATGATCCTGGCCGGTGTGACTTCGCACGGCTTTCTGGACCCGTGGCAGTGGACGTGGATGACGGGCACTCAGGCTGGAAGATTGGGTTTACCTCATTAATCGCCATCAAGCCGACCCGAGTGTCGGATCTAACGGATGGTGTGATTGTATTTTGACGCCAGAGGAACTCGATGAAATAGTGGGTGATATCCTGGCAGACCTCCCGCTTAAGGAGCGAGTGGTCATTGCAAGGATGGAGGAAGAAGAGCTGCCTCTCATTGCCTACGCCATTGACAGGCTTATCGAGCACAGATAAGGAGAGGATGACGCCGAAAACGGATGTGTGATGCGAAGGTTTTGGGAGAGATTGCGGGAGACTGACGGATTGAGGGCTATCAAATGAAAAAAGTATACTTGCCTGTTGTAATTTTTCTGTTTTTATTTTCCACCGGGGCCGATTATGTTTTCGCAAATCCACCAAACCAAATAACCATTTGCTCTTTCAATATCCAGTTTCTTGGCTCCAGTAAGTCACGTAATGATGAGGCACTGGCTTCGGTTGTCAAGGATTGTGATATTGTCGTTGTTCAGGAACTTGTAGCCCCGCCATACGCAATGAAATTTCCAGACGCCACTGATGTAAAACCTGATCCCGAAGCAGCTGAATTTTTCGATGCTATGGCTCTGAACGGATTCAGTTTTTGGTTGTCAGAGGAGGACACCGGCTCAGGTAAAAAGCACCATGTCAACAGCAGCAGCACAGAATGGTGGGTAACCTTTTACAAAGAAAAGGCCGTTAAGCCCGCCAATGATATCCCTCATGGATTTCTTGCCGATGACCGCACTGACCATCCCTGCTACGAGCGAGTACCCTACGCATTCGCATTCAGGACACCAGACCAGAAATTGGATTTCGTCCTGATATCGGTACATCTGAAACCCGGTCCTGGACCATCTGATAGAGCCAGACGCCGGCATGAATTAGCAGCCATTTCGGACTGGATTGAAATCGTGGATGACGAGGAAAAGGATTTCATTATCCTTGGCGACATGAATATTTACAAGGCCAACGAATTGGGAAAAGCGACCCCTGAAGGCTTTATCAGCCTCAATGATGAATGCCGGGATACAACTGCCAGCGTAAAGAATGATTACCCATATGTGTCATACACTATAATTCTTCATCAGAGGGTGAAGGACAATTCCTGACATGAAGAGCATATAAGATCTGGGTC
>JAEINQ010000058.1 GCA_016342285.1 Desulfobacterales bacterium | reverse complement strand
CGCATCTACGGCACCCTGTAAACGCTTACCGTGCGAGGGTTCGGAACGCCGTATCGTTTCAACCCCGTGAACAGTTACCCAAAATTTAAATGGGTCTCAATTGCGCCATTTTGATCGATCATATCACAATTCGGAAATCCCTTGACAGGCTTTCAAAATAACGTGTCGATGGAGATTTGTGCGGAGAGAGGGCCGGGTCAGGCCCGGGCGGCGCGGCGGCGGACCATGCCCAGGGCGATGGCCAGGACGGGGCTCAGGTAGATGGCGACCAATTCGAAATGAAAGGCCCGGGCGTAGTTGCCGTCGGCGGCCAGATAGGCGGTGACCACCGGTCCCAGGACAAAGCCGGCCCATCCGCCCATTTCCAGATAACCCACCCCGCGGCCGGGCCGGCTGATGATGGCGCCGGCGGCCAAAGACGGCAGCGTGGGAAAGACCAGGCCCACGCCGGCCCCCGTGGCCCAGAACAGTATCAGCCAGGTCCAGAAACCGTCGGTCTGGACCAGGACGGTCAGGGCGACAAGGGAGATGAGGCTGCCGCCCAGCAGCATGGGGGTGATGGGGACGCGGCCGAGAAGCTCGCGCTGGGTGAGCCACATGGTAAAGATCATGCCAAAGGAGAGTGCCCCGAAAAAATAGCCCACGGCATGGACCCCGATGCCCTTGGAGAGGGCGAAAAAAGGCATGACGAACTGCATGCTTCCCCAGATGAACATGAGAATGAAATTCATGGCCGAGATCAGCACCAGAATCCAGAGGCCCAGGGGGGCGAATCGCATTCGCTCATGGGAGGTTTCCGAAGGCGTCAGGACAGGCTCGTGGCAGCCGATGTCGTCTCTGCGCACCAGATAGAGCCCCAGGGCGACGGTGCCGAAAATGGCGCTGGCGATAAAGGGGCCGGCAAAGGAGCCGGTGAGGCGAAAGACCTCGGCCCCGACCACCGGACCGAGGACGGATCCGACCATCTCCAGAACCATGAACCGGGCGTTGGCCATGCGCAACTGGCTGGTACGGGTGTACCGCCGGGAGATGAGGGTATAGCAGGCCACCGTGACCATGCCGGTCCCCACCCCCTGGACCGTTCGACCGATAAATAACACGTCGGCCCGGGGCACGGCCTGGGCGGCCGATGCGACGATGAAGATCAAAATGCCCCAGCCCATGAAGGGGTGGGGGTCGAGGCGGTCGATGAAATGGCCTGCCACAGGGGGGGCCAGTGCCCGGGTGACGGCAAAGAGAGCAATCACCACGCCTCCGGCCTGAATGCTCAGGCCAAGATGGGCCGTGTACAGGGCGATGACGGGCAAAATGGCCCCGCCGCCGAGGTTGGTGGTGAAGATGGTTGCCGCCAGGGCGGAGATGGCTTTGTCTTTGCCGGGATGCCTTTCCATCGGGGAATGCTAAGCGAGGCTCCGTGCCGTGTCAATCAATTAAGGGGCATATTTAATTCGGGTTCTTATCCCGATGAGTTGGAGAAAAGGATTCGAGGGTTCAAGGGTTCAAGGGTTCAAGTAAAGGCGTCTGGTGCATATTTGGTTTTCCTCGGCCCCTCGGCCCCTTGAATCCTCGAACCCTGGAGCGAACGAACTGCAGGCCAAAAAGCACCGCTGTGACAAAAAAACACATAACGAGGGTATCGGGTGTTTTTCGGAACCGTCAATCTCTCAACCGGCCCCGCACCAGGGAAAAGAAGATACCGACGGCGCAAAGGATGGAAAAGGTGCGAAGGGCCCAGGAGACGGCCTCGATAAAGTCCGGGTATAGGGACGGGACGATTTGCCGGTGCCCGATGAACCGGGTAAAGATCATGGTGGCAATCCCCATGCTGAGCATCTGGCCCAGCACCCGCATGGTGCCCACCGACCCGGAGGCAATGCCGTAATACCGGCGCTCGACCGACCCCATGATGGCGTTCATGTTGGGCGAAGAGAACAGGCCGAAACCGATACCCACCAGAACCAGGCAGCCAAAGATAAAGGGAATCGAGGTGCCGTCGTGGACAAAAGAGAGCAGGGCCAGGCCCTTGGCGGTCAGGGCCATGCCCAGGGAAGAGAGCAGGCGCGGCTCGATCCGGTCGGAGAGCCGGCCGGCCAGGGGCGAGCAAAAAGCCATGAGAACCGGCTGGACCATGAGCACGGCGCCTGCCTGCTGGGGGCTCAGGGCCTGAATGTATTGAAGATACAGGCTGAGAAGAAAGGTGACGGCGTAGGTGGCGCTGTAGTTGATCAGCGCAGCGATGCAGGAAAAGGCAAAGACCCGGTTTTCGGTAAAGAGGCGAACTTCGAAGACCGGAAAACGGACCCGGATTTCCCAGACGGCAAAGACGCCAAAACCTGCCAGGCCGGCTCCGGTCAGAATCAGGCCGGCAAACCCAGGTAGCCGGGCGAAACCGAGCATCAAGGCGATGACGGCCCCGGCGTAAATCAGGGCGCCGACCATGTCGAACGCCTCGCCTCGGGCTTCGGCCCACTCGCTGTGCAACCGGGTGACGATCAGGTAGACAATGAGCAGGCACAGGGGCAGATTGAGAAAGAAAATGCTTCGCCAACCCAAATACGCCGTGAGCATTCCACCGAAAAAGGGTCCGCAGGACAGCCCGGTATAGACGGCCGCCACGTTGAAGCCCAGGACCCGGCCTCTTTGTTCCGGGGGGTAGACCGACGAAAGGATGGCGATTCCCGTGGAAAAGATCATGGCGCTGCCAGCGCCCTGGAAGATGCGGGCAACAATGAGAAAGGCGGCCGACGGTGCTACGCCGCAGGCCAGTGAGGCCAGGGTGTAAAGGAGGGTGCCGTAAAAGAAAACTTTTTTTCGGCCGTAGATATCGGCCAGTTTGCCGAAGGGGACCAGGGAGACGGCGGCGGCCAGCAGAAAGGCCGTGGCTACCCAACTCAGCGTCACGGCATCCACCGAGAAATCCTTTTGTATTTCGGGCAGGGCGATATTGACCGAAGAGCCCATGAAGGGGAGCAGAAAAGAGGTCAGGGTGGCGACAATCAGGGCCGCCGTCTGCATGGGACCGGACTCTTTGTCGGATTCATGCGTCATGTCAAAAAGGTTTCATCTTGCTCCGGGCGTGTCAGGTGTGTATAGATTATGTTCACTTTGGCCAGCATGAGGTCAAACTATCCATGGGAGAGATTCTCAGCCCGGCAAATGGGTTCTCTTCGCATTGGCTTGGCAATGGTAACCGGATTTTGGCTGCTTTGCAAGGGATGCATTCACCCGACAAAAAGGAGGAGAACATCATGAAGCGTTTGGCTGTTTTGTGTCTGAGTTTGGCCCTGATCGTGAGCCTTTCAACGCCGTGTCTGGCCGGAAGTTTGCGCGCCGACTGGCAGAAAGCCAAAAAATCGGCAGAAAGCGCCCTGAAGAAGGCGAAACTGAAGAAACTGTCCTCCTACGTCAAATTCGACAAGGACCTGGGCCCCAATCTGGAAAAACTCGAGAAAATGACGGACAAGTCGCCTTCCAACCTCAAGTTCGCCATGGTTAATAAGGACAAGAAGCTTCGGAAGGCTTTTTACGGTTTCTGCAAGAGCGAACACAGCGAAGAGAACTTTCTCTACTACTACAAGGGGTACAAGGGGAAGCCCGAGAAGGTGTATGAGGAATACATCAAGGACGGGGCCAAACAACAACTCAATATCGATGGCAAGCTCAGGTCCCAGTGGGATGCCTGTGCCAAGAGCAAATCATGGAAACCGTGCAAAGCCCTGGACAAGCCGACCCGCGGCGAAATCGGCCGATTGATGGAAACGGATACCTGGCACCGGTTCATTGTCCATCTGAACAAGAATCCCAAGGACAATCCCTATTACCAGGATCCCGGGCCCCTCAAGGAAAAGGTCCTTGCAGCGATCAACAATTACGAAGCACAGGTCAAAAAGATGGACGCCAAGGCCGATGACGCCAAAAAGGTTCTGGCCAAGGAACTCAAGGATATCGAATCCACTGTTAAAAAAATATAGCCACAGTGTGACCAAGTGCTTCGATTCATAAACTGTGTACCATACGTATGAATTTGTTTAATAAGGCGTCATCGCCGGCCAAAGGTAGTAAAACCCCGGCGACAGCGTTGGCAAAAGTCCTTCGATGCCCAGGTGGACCAGGGCGGGCGAACGATCTGGCGTTGCCATGGTGGTGGTGTTGTAAAGGTTGTCGTCGGGATACGCGCTACGGCGGTAGACCACCAGGCGGCTCTCTTTTTCGGCGAGTCCGGTCAACTTGCGGGCTTCGTTCACGGCATCTTTCAGATACCCGATCCGGTCGACGAGGCCGGCGGCAACCGCTTCTTCGGCCAGGTAGATGCGGGCCGTGGCCACCTGGGCCATGGCTTCGCCGGAGAGCCCGCGGTGCTCGGCCACCAGGCCCATAAAGCGACGGGCCAGGCCGTCGGTCACCCCCTGTAAAATGGCGGCCTCTTCCGCCGTGGCCTCGCGAAACGGCGAGCCCATGTCCTTGTTGCGGCCGGACTTGTTGACTTCGACCCCCACCCCGATCTTGTCCATGAGTCCGGTCACCCGGGGCCTCATGAAGATCACCCCCACCGATCCGGTCACCGTGGTGGGATGAGCCATGATCCGATCGGCGCCAAGGGCCAGGTAATACCCGCCTGAGGTGGCCAGATCCATCATGGCAGCCACCACCTTGGCCCCGGACTTCTCCTTATAGACCATCAGTTCGTTGTAGAGGATGTCCGATGCTGTGGCCGTGCCGCCCGGGGTGTTGATCTTGAGCACCACGGCCCGGATGGCCGGATCTTTTGCCGCTTTTTTAAGATGGGCCACCACTTCCTGCACCATGCTCGGCCGGGTCCTGAGCAGGCCGATTCCCGGCTGGTCTGTGATGAAGCCGCGAATGGGGATCACCAGAATTTTTGTCCGGCCGTTGCCTTCCAGGGTGAATTCTTCGAGGGGGTCGGTGGCATCGGAGGTGAGCCTGATGGAGGGCGCGCAGCCGAGAACCAGGATCGCCAGGATCAGAGCAATCGCAGTAATTCTTTTTTTCATGTGATGGCCTCCAAAAAATGTTTCTGAAAGGCTTTACAGGATTCTCAGGACAATTTCGAATGTCCATTGGGTTAGACGCAAACCCTTTTCGGGTCAATGTTTGTTTTTCCAATACATAACGCCTACCGGCCTTTGGCGCGGGCCCTGGGGTCCTGGCTCAGGTAGATACCGGCAAAGACCATGACCGCCGCAGGGTATTGAAGGACGGTAAACCGCTCGCCCAGAACGACCCAGCCCATGATAACGGACAGGACCGGGATCAGGTTGACGAAGGCTGCGGCCTGGCTGGCCGGAATTCGGCTGGTGCCGAAGTTGTAGGCGCCGTAAGCGCCGAGGGTGACGAAGGTGCCCAGGTAGATGACCGCCATGCCGGAGACCGGATCGAAACCGGTCGGCAGTTTTGTGCCGGGCAGAAATAGAAACGGCAGAAAGAAGAGGCTTCCCGCCCAGGCCTGGACCGCGGTGAGAAAAAACGGCGAATACCTAGCGCACAGATGCTTCAGGGTGATCATGTACCCAACGGCACAGACCATCGCCACAAATTCATAGAAGTTGCCCAGGACCGGATGGGGGGCGTTCTGGCTCGATTCTCCGGCCATGCTTAGCCAGACCACCCCGGCCATGGCCAGGATGAACCCCAAAACCGTCCGGAGGGTCAGGACCTCGCCGAGAAAAATGCGGGCTGCGATGGCCACCATCAGCGGCAGCATGGCGCAGATCATGCCGGCCTGGGAAGCCGTGGTGTTTTCGATGGCCATGGCCTCAAAAATGAAATAGAGGCAGGGTTCGCAGAACGCCATGAACGCCAGATAGCGCAGGTCGCCTTTTCGGTAGGGAATGCGGAAGGTTGGAATGAAGAACAGAAAGCAGAGGCCGGCGATGGCCATGCGGCCGAAAATCACCACCATGGGGTCGTAGGCCCGAAAGGCCATCTTCAGGGCCACAAAGGAGCTGGCCCAGAGCACCGCGGCGGCGAGCAGACTGACCATGGGCAGCCAGGGGGAATCGATTTTTGTGGCGGGCAATATCAAGCCTTTCAATTCGAAGTAGGAATCCACGTCCTTTGGGCGTGGTCAGAGAAAACTGGCTATGCCGAGACAGCTTTGTTGCCAGTGACTAAAGTGAACTAATCCGCCAGAGGCGGACAAGAGGTTTGGAGTGAGCTAAAGTTAAGGAATTCTGCCCATTATAAAAAATGGTGGAGCGTAGCGACTCCTCAACTTTAGTCACTTTAGTCACTCCACACTGATATGAGGTCGGTAACCCAGCCCCTTCCAGGGGCAAACCAAAGCATGGTCCTTTGGGCCAGGATTCTTTAATGATGGGTGGCCTTGGCCATGTAAAGCCAGGGAGCCATATCACTCTTTTCAGCGCTTTTAAAGCGGCGATGGCCTCGGTGCCGGTAACGGATATAATCCTTTGTCTTTTGAGGGGCGTTGTCAATAGGGGATGTCGTCGAGCGGCTGATCCGCAAACGCCGTGCAACGGGGGGCCATGGTCTGAGGGGTTGGCCGTATTAGGGGGTTTTCAACCGTGTCGATCACTGGTAGATTAGGCTCCGCCAGACTTGGAAATTGACCCATGGTAAATGAAAGGTGCGTGCCCTCATGACCAAGCAACGATTCGCTCCGACATTCAGCACCCAGGACGACCTTGCGGCCCGTCAGCTCGACGGCCTCAAATGGACCGTCGCCCACGCCTACCGGGGATCTGCCGAATACCGCGTCAAGCTGGATGCCGCAGGGGTGACCCCCGACGACATTCAGACCCTGGACGACCTGAACAAGCTCCCCTTTACCACGGCCGATGACCTGCGTCAGGGCTATCCTTTTCCCCTGTGCAGCGTTCCTTTTGAAAAAGTGATCCGCATCCATTCCAGCAGCGGGACCACCGGCAAGCGAAAAAACCTGTGCTACACCCAAAAGGATGTGGACGACTGGGCTCACTTTTTTGCACGGGCCTATGAAATGGCCGGCGTGACCGAGGCCGACCGGGTTCAGATCGCTGTGGGCTACGGTGTCTGGACGGCTGGTGTGGGGTTCCAGGCGGCCTGTGAAAAAGTCGGTGCCATGGCCCTGCCCGTGGGTCCGGGGAACGTGGACATGCAGTGCCAGTTCCTGGTGGACCTCCAGCCCACGGTGTTGTGTTGTACTGCCTCCATGGGTCTGCTCATGGCCGAAGAGGTGAACAAACGGGGGATTCGCGACCAGATCCGCCTTAAAAAGATCATTTACGGGTCCGAGCGGGCATCGGTCTCCATGCGCAAAAAGATCAGCGAACTGCTGGGCAATGCCGAGCTTTTCGACATTCCGGGCCTGACCGAACTTTACGGCCCCGGTACCGGCATCGAATGCACCGATCACGACTGCATCCACTATTGGGCCGACTATTACATCCTGGAAATCCTCGACCCCCAGACCCTGGAACCGGTCCCCGCGGGGGAGTGGGGCGAAATGGTGGTTACCACCCTGTGCAAGGAAGCGGTGCCACTGATCCGCTACCGTACCCGCGACATTACCAGGATCATTCCCGGCCCCTGCACCTGCGGGTCGATTTTGCCCCGGCATTCGCGGATCAAGGGGCGCACCGACGACATGATCAAGTTCCGGGCGGTCAACATCTATCCGTCATCCCTGGATGCCACCATTTCAGGCATCGACGGCCTCGGGTCCGAATACCAGATCCACATCTCCCGGGACAAGACCGAGCGGGGGATCATGCGCATCGTGGTGGAACGCAGCGAGACTTCAGACGAGAGCCAGGCAGAAGACCTGGCCCGGGAACTGATCCGCCAGGTGAAAAAGCAGCTCCTGGTATCGATCCAGGTGGACGTGGTCCCCTACGGCACCCTGCCGCGGTCGGTGCGAAAGAGCCAGCGGGTTTTCGACACCCGGATACAAGACGAGATCGTCGGCTGACGCCGGGTGTTTTGTTTTTACATGTTTGTGTTTGGTCGGTCCCGCCGAGGCATTCCGGCATTTCCCAAACACAAAATACCCAACATCAAACACATCGAACCTCCCAAAAAAAACCGGCCCATCATGACGACCCAAGACCCAGACCCCACCTTCAAATCCGCCATGGAGACGGCGGTTCGGATACTGACCCGACGCAACCACTCCTGCCATGAATTGCGGACCAAACTGATCCGAAAAGGCATTTCCCGGGAGGTGGCCACCGAGGTGCAGGCGGCCTGTGAACAGCTGAACTATCTGGACGATCGACGGATGGCGCGGTTTTATGTTGACGAACTGCAGGCGAAAGGATATGGATTCTATTTTGTTCAAAAAGCCATGCGTACCAAGGGGTTTGCTCAAGAGTTGATCGATTTGATTCTGGGGCAGGCTCGGCCGGAGTCCGATGAAATTGAGACGGCCCGCAGGGCACTGGAAAAGAAACAGCGAACCTTTGAAAGGGAGAAAGACCCGGGAAAACGTAGGGAAAAAATATATAGATATTTATATTCACGCGGTTTTTCTTCATCCGTGATTGCGACCCTGACCCGCCGGTAGCGCCCATTCCAGGCCAGAAGATGCCAGCCCGAAGACGAGAACCCGCCACCCGTGCGTTCGTATCCCCCCCTTTTACCAATCTGTATTCGAGGATAAATGAAAATGAAAAGTATGGTTGCGTTACTGGCGGTATTGACAACCCCGGCTCTTGCCCTGGCGAGCGGCGGCGCCGAGGCCCACGCCGCCGTCGACCTGACGGGTTCGGTCTACGGGTACCTGGGCGTGATTTTTTTCGTGCTTGCCTACATTCTGGTTCCCCTGGAAAACAACCTCCACCTGAGAAAGAGCAAACCGGTGCTTCTGGCAGCCGGTGTCATCTGGGTACTCGTGGCCCTGGCCTATACCGGCATGGGCGATACCCATACGGCCCACGAGGCTATCCGGCACAGCCTGCTTGAATATGCCGAACTTTTTTTGTTCCTGCTGGTGGCCATGACCTATATCAATGCCCTGGAAGAACGGAACGTGTTCGAAACCCTTCGTGCCTGGCTGGTCAGCCGGGGGTTTTCCCTCCGGTCCGTCTTCTGGATCACCGGCACCCTGGCCTTTTTCATCTCCCCCGTTGCCGACAACCTCACCACGGCCCTTCTCATGGGGGCGGTGGTCATGGCCGTGGGCGGAGACAATAAGAAGTTCGTGGCCCTGGCCTGCATCAATATCGTTGTGGCGGCAAATGCCGGCGGGGCGTTTTCTCCCTTTGGCGACATTACGACGTTGATGGTATGGCAGAAGGGGAAAGTCCATTTCGGCCAGTTCTTTGCCATCTTTATCCCATCGGTAGTCAACTGGCTGGTGCCGGCCGTGATCATGAACTTTGCCGTGGACAAGACGCCGCCCGAGGTCATGGAAGAGAGTGTTTCCATGAAATACGGCGCCAAGGTCATGATCGGGCTCTTTCTGGCCACCATCGCCACGGCGGTTTCTTTCCACAATTTTCTTCACCTGCCGCCGGCCGCCGGCATGATGCTCGGCCTGGGATACCTGGGCGCCTTCTCCTATCACGTCAAACGCAAGGAGGGGCGCACACGGCAGTACGATTTTATTCTGGGCGCCCGTCGTCAAGGCAAGGCCCAACACCCCCTCTACCCCCTTCAGGATAAGTCGTTCAGTAAAATCGTCCAGACTTTCGACGGTATGCCGACCCCGGCTTTTATTATCGACAAGAACCATGTCATCACCCATTGGAACCGGGCCATGGTTGAACTGACCGGCGTACCGGCCGAAGATCGAATCGGTACCAAAGAGCAGTGGAAACCGTTCTACAAAGAGCATCGGCCGTCCCTGGCAGACCTGATCCTCGATAGTGTGCCGGACGTGCTGGTCGGCAAATTCTACGAGGGAAAATACCGGACCAACGACATGATCGACTCTGCCTACGATGCATCGGATTTTTTCGAAAATATGGGAGACGAGGGCAAATGGCTCTCCTTTACCGCCATGCCGGTAAAGGATGAAAACGATCAGGTGGTCGGGGCCATCGAGACCTTCGAAGATGTCAGCGAACTGCAGCGTAAGGCCCAACACTTTGACATCATGGAGAAGATCTCCCGGGCCGAGTGGGACACCCTGCTGTTTTTCTACGGGGTCATTCTGTGCGTGGGCGGACTGGCCCAGTTCGGTTACCTGACCCTGATCAGCAGTTACATGTACACCGACCTGGGGCCGACCATCGCCAACACCCTGGTGGGGGTATTTTCAGCCATCGTGGACAACATTCCGGTGATGTTTGCCGTGTTGACCATGAACCCGGACATGTCCACGGGCCAGTGGCTTCTGGCCACCCTGACCGCCGGTACCGGAGGAAGCCTGCTGGCCATCGGATCGGCTGCAGGCGTGGCGCTCATGGGAACGGCCCGGGGCACCTATACCTTTGGCGCTCACCTCAAGTGGACCCCGGTCATCGCCCTGGGATACGCGGCCAGCATCTTCTGCCACCTTTTCATCAACAGCCGGCTCATGTAACCCGGTGAATACAATTGAGCGTTTCAAATTTCGAAAGAGCTCATAATTATTTAATATTAAAGGTGTTCAGGTCCTGGGTCTTTCGGATTCAGTCTTCGAGAAAGCACCGCCGGAAAGGGCGCTGCCAAATGCGGGGGTCGTCGGAGAATCAGCATATAAACGGACTTGCCGATAATCCTGTAAATGATTCGGTTGGGTTTGAAGAAGATTGCACGGTCGTCCCGGATGCCGTGGCTGCAATTCCGCTGGTCCGGAATGGTGTTCGGGAAATTCGGCCCGGGGAAAGACGCCGTTTTTTATTCTAGCGTGCGAATAATTGGGCGGGGGTCGAACAAGGTACAGTGGCAGCAATTCAGTTTGCCGTGCGGCAGTCCCTTTTGGCAAAACACCTTGCTCGGGAAATCTGGTAAGGGAAACGTGCTGATCGATCCGGTTTCTATGCTTCCGGTTGATCTTCTTCATTCTGGGGCTGATTTGGGTTTTCTTCCGGGCCATCAGAGTTTTCTTCCGGGTTCGCCGAAGTTTCCTCTGATGTTTCAGCTTTTTTCTCAAGTTTTAGTTGCTTCTTCAGTTCTTTCTTTTTTTTCTTTTCCAACTCTTTCTGACGTTTATTAAATCCATAATTTGATCTTGCCAATGTGTTGCCTCCTTGGCTTTAGCCGTTTAATATTGATTGCTTATGCTCTTTTCAAATGTGAATCGTCCCGATTCGGTCCGCGTACCCATCAAACAAAAGAGGCATCCCCTCACGAATGAAGGGATGCCCTTTCTGTTCAGATCTTAAAGCTAAACGACGGTTACATTTGCAGCGGCAGGACCTTTTTGTCCCTGCTCGATGTCAAAGGAAACGCGATCGCCTTCGCTGAGGGATTTGAAACCGGAAGCATTGATGGCTGAATGATGAACGAACACATCCGCTCCGTCTTCCTGCTCAATGAATCCAAACCCTTTTTGGTCGTTAAACCACTTCACTACGCCATTGGCCATGGTAACATCCTCCTAATAATGAAATTTTCAACGTTTCAAACTGGAGGGTGCCACTTTGGCAAATGGATTGTTCCCTCAGAAAGATACTGTCCCGCAGTAAAGCGAGCCTTCGTTGATTACGTACAATTTAACCATCATCTAAAAATATACAAGGTAATTATTTGTTTTTTTGTAAAAAACATTTAAGAATGCAATTTTAACCAGACAAAACGGAATGTTGACCGGATCCCCCATCTCACATCCCGGATCCCCCCTCACTCCGTTTCCACCCAGGTTTCGCCGGTGTCGCCCGAGGGGACCTGGTTTTCCAACATAAAGATGAACCGGTAGACATCGAAGGTGATCTCGTCACCGCTTTTTAGCCGCCGGGGGGTGTTGGGGGTTAACGGTTCATTGTTGAGCCGGGTGCCGTTCTTGCTTCTCTGATCTTCCAGGTAGAAACGGCTGTCGCGGTATTCGACGGTGGCGTGGACGCCGGAAATCGATTTCTGGGGGATGACCAGTTCGCTGGGCGCACCCCGTCCGATGCGGTTGTTGGTCCCCCTGAGCTTCAACGTCTTGCGGCCGGTGATGTTATCCACGTCCACCAGAAGGGCCTGGGGCAGGTTTGTCGGCGGGGATAGGGTCGGCGCCACCTTGCTGGCGTCGAAATCCATGACCGTTTCGCCGGCCGGAGCCATGTCCGACAGGATGAACCGGAAGGCGTGGGTGTGAAAGGTGATTTCGTCACCGCTTTTGAGTCGCTGGGGTGATCCGGGTGAAACCGGTTCCCCGTTGAGCCCCGTACCGTTGCGGCTTCGCTGGTCTTCCAAAAAAAAGCTGCCATTGCGAAATTCAATCACCGCGTGAAGGCTCGATACGGTATCTCTTGAGATGGGGATTTCGTTCTTTTTGTCCCTGCCAATACGGGTGACCGGACGGTTTAGGGGAAAAGATTTTCGGCCGGTGACGTTATGAATGCCTACCAGTTCGGCTTCGGGCATGTCGGCGGCCGGCGAACGGGGAGACCGCCGCGCCAGAATCCAGACCAGCAAGGCCAGCACCAGGGCGACGATGCCGATGCCGACGGCCAGCGGTGCCAGGTCGGTTCTTTGCGCCGGAACGGCTGGGGGTGTGGTTTTCGCTTGTTCCGGTGTCGGGGCCGGCGTCGGGGGGGGCGGTTCGAGCGTCGGTTTGGACGCCGGCCCGGAGGCGGATGTTTGTGCCATCGGTGGTTCGACCCGGGTCACGGCCGCTTGAATGCGGTCGAAAACCGGTGCGATCTCCTGGGCCCGGTAGGCTCGGAAGTATTCCCCCTGGGTTCTTCCCGCCAGGGACTGAATGAGGCTGAAGTCCGCCGCTTCGGTAAAGGCGATGCCGAAAATACGGACCCCCGCCTTTGTGCATGCCGCGGTCAGGTCGGATTTCAGCCAGGCGCGTTTTTCGGCATCCACGACCGGATTGCCCGTATCCACGATACCGTCGGTGAGCAATACCATGGCCTTTCGCACCCCGGTTCTCCCGTTGGCGGTCAGCTCGTATAGGGCCCGCTCCACCCCGGCAGGCGTGTCCGACCACAGGCCGCGGTAGTCGATGGTTTCCAGGCTCTTGAGAAAGCGGGTCCGGTTTTCGGGTTCGGTACGCCGGGTCAGGGGGTCGGCCAGGCGGACGGACTGGTCGAATACCACGATTCCCAGTCGGGTTTCGTCGCCAAAACCGGCCAGGAAGTTCATGGCCACGTCCCGCATGAGAAAATCCGGATCGTTGCGCTTCATGCTGCCCGAATTGTCCAGCACCAGCATGATGTCCAGTTCCGGCTGCGCAGCTGAGGCCACCCCTTGAATCGGAACCGGCGCTGCAAGGACAGACATGAGCAAAACAAAGAGTGTGGCAATTGGGTGTTTGGGGCGGTTTTTCATGGCAGCCTCCATGTGTGGATTCTTTACCCCGATAATAGAACAGGGCCCGGAAGCTGTCAAAAGGCGGGGTGACCGTTGCCAGATTTTACCTGTTCACGGGGTTTAAACGGTCGCGGCGTTCCGAACCCTCGACCGGTAAGTGTTTACAGGGTACCGTAGATGCGAGGCGCCGGGCATGCAGACGTACATTTTCCGCACTTCAAATGCCCGGGAACAAAGTCACGCCTCGGCGTGATGCCCTGTGAACGCTTACGCCAGATTCATTGACAGAGGCGATGGGGACTGCTAATCAGGTATTCCGCTGCCGGTCGGCGTGAAAAGTCTGAACCGCAGGTGACCCGGCGGCATATACATGAGCCTGAACAAGAGGTGTGTCCATGGGAATTCAGGAAAGAAAACAGCGGGAACGGGAGATCCGTCGCCAGCATATCATGATCGCCGCCCGGCGCATTTTCACGAAAAAGGGGTATGAAAGCGCTACCATGGAGGATATCGCCCGGGAGGCCGAGCTGAGCCCCGGAACCCTCTACCTTTATTTTAAGAACAAGGACGAACTCTACGCGTCCCTGAGTATCCGGGTGCTCCAGTTCATGAACGTTAAGCTGGAGCACGTCATGGAACCCCCGGGCGTGGATTTTGACACCCGTAAAGAAGCGGTGATGAACACCCTGTTTGAGGTCTACGAATTCGATCCGGTAATCTTAAACAACATGTTCCACCTTCAGTCCAGCGAGACCCTCAAGAACCTGGGTCCGGAGCTACTCAAGGAAATCAACGACTTGAGCCAGAAAGCCTTACGCACCCTGGCCGGCATTTTTGTAGAAGGCCAGAAGGCCGGGATCGTTGTGGAGGCGCATCCCACGGCCCTGGCAGACATTCTCTGGTCGGTTTTTGCCGGAATCGTGCTTTGGGAGGAGAGCAAAAAGATGCTCAACGTGGATCGCTACCATATTCGCGAAACCATTGCACTGGCGTTTGAAATCCTCGGCCGGGGGATGAAGGTGAGCCCGAACGCACCGACGACATAGTTCCCCAGCAAACCAGAACAGAATCTTGATAAACTAGTAAAAGGTCCCTTTTTAACAGGACACCAATGGCACGAAGGATTATATTTTCAGCTTCGTGTCCTTCGTGCTCTTCGTGGTAACTTAAAAAAGCATGGCACGTTGGTGGCCTTTTACGAGAGCATCAAACGTGGATATGGCGTTTTTTTGCCCCCAGGCGACATGCTTCCGGCCACAGAGGCCCCTGCCCGCGCAGGGGCTTTTTTATTTCCCATTTCGTGCTTATGGTTCCGGGGTCTTTGTTTCAATTCGAAATCGGAATCCACGTCCTGAGGGCGTGGTCAGCGTCGGTTGACGATGCCGAGACTGTTTTGTTGCCAGTGACTAAAGTGAACTAAAGTTTGAAATGCCTAAAATTGTGGGGTCGCTTTGTGCCCGCTCTGTCCAACACACCGCCCGTAACCCTGTGCCGGACCGGAATCAGCCATGAAACAGACCGTTATCGGCGTCAAAGGCGCCGCTCAGAACAACCTTAAACAGATCGATGTGGATATCCCCTTAAACCGGATCACCGTGATTACCGGCGTCTCCGGATCGGGCAAGTCCTCCCTGGCTTTTGACACCCTTTATGCCGAAGGCCAGCGGCGTTACGTGGAGACGTTTTCACCTTACGCGCGGCAGTTCATGGACCGCATGGACCGCCCCCGGGCCCAGCGCATCGACAATATCCCGCCGGCCGTGGCCATCGACCGCAAGGATCCTGTTCGCACCTCGCGATCCACGGTGGGGACCATGACCGAGGTCACCGACTACGTCAAGCTCCTCTTTGCCCGGTTTGCCGACCTGTACTGCGCCGGGTGTGGCCAGATCGTGCATTCGGAGACGCCCCGGCAGGTCTGGGCGGCGGTGGCCGCTGCCGGTGAGGGGGATCTGGCCCTGACCTTTCCATACGACCTCAGCGACGTGGGCATTGAGCGGGCCCGGCGCGCCCTGGTCCGATTGGGCTACGACCGATACCTGGCCGAAGGCCGGATCAATGATCTGGCGGCACTGGCGCCGGAAAACGCGCCGCCCGTCATGGACGTGCTGGCCGACCGGTTGCGGGGGGGGAAAGCGGATCGCAGCCGGGTCATGGAAAGCGCCGAGCTGGCCTTTCGCTTTGGCGGCGGTCGCATGGACCTGTGGGCTGACGGCCGACGGCTGCAAGGCTTCAGCAACCGGCTGGCCTGCGCGGCCTGCGGCATCGGCTACGCCCCGCCGCTGCCCAACCTTTTCAGTTTCAACAGCCCCCTGGGTGCCTGTGATACCTGTCGCGGTTTCGGACGGGTCATCGATATCGACCTGGATCTGATCATTCCCGACCCGGGCCTGACCCTGAAGGGGGGTGCCATCAAGCCCTTCGGCGGCAAGTCGGACCGGAAAATGGAATACGCAGACCTGGCTGACTTCTGCCGTCAGGCGAAAATTCCCATGGACGTTGCCTTCAAACGCCTGCCGGAGGCCCAGCGCCGGGCCATCATCGACGGTACCAAAGACTATTACGGCATCCGCGGCTTTTTTAAATGGCTGGAGTCGCGGACCTACAAGATGACGGTCCGGGTCTTTCTCTCCCGCTACCGCAGCTATGATCGCTGTCCGGACTGCCACGGCACCCGTTTCAAGACCGAAAGCCTCGGCTACCGGCTGGGGGATCGCACCATTGCCGAGGTCTATGCCCTGGACGTGGATCGGGCCGCCGCCTATTTTGCCGGTCTGGAGGGTCGGGCGGCCGATGAGGCCGGGCGCATGGTGCTCGACGAAGTCCGCAACCGCCTGACTTATCTTCAGGATGTGGGGCTGGGGTTTCTCACCCTGGACCGCCAGTCCCGGACCCTGTCCGGCGGGGAGGTGCAGCGGGTGGCCCTGGCCTCGGCCCTGGGCTCTTCCCTGGTTAATACCTTGTATGTACTCGATGAACCGAGCATCGGTTTGCACCCCCGGGACAGCCACCGCCTGATCCGGATCCTCACCCGGCTGCGTGCCCTGCCCAATACCGTGGTGGTGGTGGAGCACGACCCGGAAATCATTCGACACAGCGACCATCTCATCGACCTGGGTCCCGGGGCCGGCGACAGGGGCGGGGAGATCATTTACGCCGGGCCCACGAGCCGCATCGGCAAAGACGGCAGCGACTCGCTGACCGGTCAATACCTGACGGGCCGGCGGCGCATTGCCCTGCCCGTGTCCAGGCGAAAACCGCGACAGGGGCGCTGGATCACCATCGCCGGCGCGGCGGAGAACAACCTTTGCCATGTCGACGTGGAGATCCCCTTAGACCTCTTTGTCTGCCTCACCGGGGTCTCCGGATCGGGCAAGTCGACCCTGGCCGAAGAAATCCTGTACAAGGCCGTCAAACGCGATAAGGGCGACCCCCAGGGCCGGCCCGGCAAGCATGGAAAAATAAGGGGCGCAGAGAAAATCGTCGATGCCGTCCTGGTCGACCAGCGGGCCATCGGCCGGACGCCGAGGGCCAATGCCCTGACCTACACCAAGGCCATGGACCCGATCCGAAAACTCTTTGCGGCAACGGACCGTGCCGGGGCCCTGGGGTTCGGCCCGGGGCACTTTTCCTTCAACACGACCGGTGGGCGGTGCGAGACCTGTAAGGGGGACGGATTCGAGAAGATCGAGATGCAGTTTCTGTCGGATGTTTACGTGACCTGCCCGGACTGTTTGGCCAAGCGGTTTTCGCCCGAGGTGCTGACGGTGCGTTACCGGGGGAAGACCATCCATGACATTCTTGAGATGACCGTGGACGGCGGCCTGTCTTTTTTCTCGGATCAAAAGAGAATTATCACCCTTATTTCTCCCCTGGCCGAGGTGGGTTTGGGGTATCTTCGACTGGGCCAGCCCGTCAACACCCTTTCCGGCGGAGAAGCCCAGCGGCTCAAGCTTTCCCGGTTCATGGGCGATCGCGGCAAGGGGCGGCTCTTCGTCTTCGACGAACCGACCACCGGGCTGCATTTTGAAGACATCCGCATCCTGCTGGCCGCCCTTCAACGGCTGGTGGCAGCGGGCAACACCGTCCTGGTCATCGAGCACAACATGGAAGTAATCAAGAGCGCCGACTGGATCATCGACCTGGGGCCCGAAGGGGGCGATCGGGGCGGCACGGTCGTTGTGGCCGGTAGCCCCGAAGCGGTGGCCGGCTGCGATGCCTCCCATACCGGCCGCTACCTGCGGCCGTGCCTTGAAGAAAAGGCCCGGTATGCCCTGGTTGCCGATCTGCCCGCGGCCGTCGCCGAGGCCGGCGCCGAAAAGGCGGACATGATCGCCATCCAGGGGGCCCGGGAGCACAACCTGCAAAATTTGAACCTCTCCATTCCGCGCAATCAAATGGTGGTCCTGACCGGTGTTTCCGGGTCCGGCAAGTCGACCCTGGCCTTTGACATCCTTTTTGCCGAAGGGCAACGACGATACCTGGAGAGCCTGGCCCCTTACGTGCGTCAGTACATGAAGGTGCTCGAACGCCCCGATGTGGATCTGGTCACGGGGCTTTCGCCCACCGTGGCCATCGAACAGCGCATCAGCCATGCCAGCCGGCGGTCCACTGTTGCCACGCTGACCGAGATCTACCATTTCCTCCGGCTATTGTTTGCCAAAGCGGGCCGGCAGCATTGCCCGGGGTGTGATCGACCGCTGGAAACCTGGCGCCCCCAGGCCATCCGCCAGCAGGTGAAAAGCCGGTTTTCCGACAAAAAAGACCTCATTCTGGCGCCTAAGGTGGCCGGTCGAAAAGGCTTTCACAAGGACGTGCTGGCCGGTGCCCTGAAAAAGGGGTTTGTCGAAGCGCGCATCGACGGGCGGGTCACGCCCCTGACCCCGGGCATGGCCCTGAGCCGTTACCACGAACACACCATCGAGGTGGTGGTGGGGCGGATCCGTGACGGCCGCGTTGAAACGCTGGTGGACCGTGCCCTTGCCGAGGGGGAGGGGAGCCTCATCGTCGCCGACGGTGGCGGCGGCGGGGACGCCACCTTCAGCGTTCACGGGATCTGTCCGGCCTGCGGCATCGGCCTGGCCGCCCTGGACCCGCGCCTTTTCTCCTTTAACAGCAGCCAGGGGGCCTGCCCCGCGTGTCACGGGCTGGGTCGGATCGGCGGGGAAGATGATGGGGATGAGGCGCCAGGGGCGCCCTGCCCGGCCTGCGGCGGCAGCCGGCTCAAGCCCGAAGCCCTGGCCGTGCGGGTCGCCGGCCGCAGCATCTGGGATCTGGTCCGGCTGCCGGTCGGTGTGCTGGCGCCCCTCATGGAGACGCTGGATTTTGACCCCCATCAACGGGCCGTGGCCGAACCGGTGATGGCCGAGGTGGGCAGTCGGCTTCGGCTCCTGAAACGGCTGGGGCTGGGGTATCTTTCCCTGAGTCGCAGCGGGGAGACCCTTTCCGGAGGTGAGGCCCAGCGGGTGCGTCTGGCCGCCCAGCTCGGCTCCAATCTCACCGGTGTCACCTATATCCTTGACGAGCCCACCATCGGGCTGCATCCCCGGGACAACCGGATGCTCATCGGCGCCCTGGCCGACCTGAGAGACCGGGGCAACACCGTTTTGGTGGTGGAGCATGACGAGGAGACCATCCGTGCGGCCGACCACATCATCGACCTGGGCCCCGGGGCCGGCGAGAACGGCGGCATGGTGGTGGCCCAGGGAACCCTTGCCGACCTGCGCTCAGCAGCGCTGTCGGTGACCGGTGCCCTGCTGGACGGCCCGGGAGCAAGAATCACTAAAAAAGGCAGGGCCATTGGCAGCCGTTCACGAATCATGGTCCGCGGCGCCCATGCCAACAACCTGCGCAAGATCGACGTGGACTTCCCCTTAAACACCCTGATTGCCGTTACCGGGGTGTCCGGCTCGGGCAAATCGACCCTGCTCAAGACCACCTTGTACCCGGAGCTTCGCCGACGGTTGGGCCTGAAGACGTCGGTGCTTGAAACCTGCGCCGGCCTGAACGGATGGGAAGCGGTGGATCGGGTTCGGGAAGTGGACCACAGCGCCATCGGACGAACCCCCCGGTCGGTGCCCGCCTCCTACGTGGGGTTTCTTGACGAGATCCGGCGACTCTTTGCCCTGACGCCGGCGGCGCGGGAGCGGGGGTACAAGCCGGGCCGGTTCTCCTTCAACGTGGCCGCGGGTCGCTGTGATGCCTGCAAGGGGCAGGGGACGCCCCGCATCGAGATGAGTTTTCTCCCCGACGTCTACGTGCCTTGCGATGTCTGCGGCGGCCGGCGCTTCAACCGGGAGACCCTGGCCGTGACCTACAAAGGGCGAAACATGGCCGAGGTGCTGGAGATGACCTTTGCCCGGGCCGCGCGATTTTTTTCTGCGGTGCCGGCCATTTATCGTGCCGTGCAGTTCGTCTGTGACATCGGCCTGGGATACCTGCGCCTGGGACAGCCCAGCCCCACCCTCTCCGGGGGCGAGGCCCAGCGGATCAAACTGGCCCGCCAGCTTTACCAGCCCTTTGCCGGGCATACCCTGTACCTTCTTGACGAACCGACCACCGGGCTTCATATGGCCGATGTCCATCTGCTTCTGGACATGCTCCAGCGCCTGGTGGCGGCGGGAAACACCGTGGCCGTCATCGAGCACAACCTGGAAGTCGTTGGAAACGCCGACTGGGTCATCGATCTGGGGCCCGAAGGCGGTGCGGCCGGCGGTCGGGTGGTGGCGGCCTGCACCCCGGCCCAGCTGCTTCGAAGGCCCCGGGCATCCCACACGGCCCGGGAATTGAAGAAATATCTGGAAAGCCCAAGTTTCCAGTACCGCGGTGCCGGGAGGGAATTGAAAGCACCTGGGCTTTCCGGATAACCGGAGTTTTTTTTAATTCCGGCATTAAACCACCACTTCAAGTGGTGGACCGGAAGAGGCTCCGCTATCGCTACCGTCCCGGCGAGAACGGCTACCGTGAATTTCCAATTTCCAATACTCAATATCCAATGCTCAATTGTGGAATCGCTACGCTCTGCCAATTTTTAAAAGGCTAAAATTGAATATTGGACATTAAGCCCTCCTAAGGAGGGCCTCCTGATACCACCCGCTCTGCGGGTGGAGCGTCACTCTATTTGGCCCCGTTCACGTCCTATGGGCGTGGTCATGTCTTCCCTTTCAGGGCCATCTGCTTCATAAAAACCGGCAGCACCAGAACGCCGACCGTGGCAATGAGAATAACCAGGGCAATGGGGCGCAGAAACGAGTCCGTGCCGCCGATCTGAACCGCCCAGATGAAGTTGCGTTCGGCCAGGGGCCCGAGAAGCAGGGCCAGCAGAAAGGCCGGCACCGAGTATCCGTATCGGTTCAACAGGGCGCCGAAAACACCGAAGACCAATACCAGGTTCATGTCAAAGACCATCTGGCGCCAGGCAAAGCTGCCGGCCATGCAGAACAGGGCGATGATGGGGACCAGAAACCGGTTGGGCACGGCGGTGACCCGGGTGGCGAGCCTGGCCACCCCCAGACCCAGGGGGAGCAGGAGCAGGTTGGCCACCACCAGGGAAAAGAGGATCGCGTAAGCCTCAACGGCATGTTCACCGAAGAAACTCGGGCCCGGCGTCACGCCATTGATCATCAGGGCCGCCATGACCACCAGGGTCGTTCCGGATCCGGGAATGCCCAGGGTGACCGTTGGGATCAACGCGCCGCCCGGTACGCCGTTGTTGCAGGCATCCGATGCCACGAGCCCTTCCGCGTGGCCGGTGCCGAATTTTTCCGGCGTCCGGCTCCACTGTTTGGCCTGGCCATAGCTGACCCAGGTGGCGATGGCCGCCCCGGTGCCGGGAATCAGGCCGACGAGAATGCCGATCATGCCGGACCGGATCATGTTGCCCCATTGTCCCAGAGCGGTACGTATCCCCTGGAAGATGGGGGCATACCCGGAAAACTGCCGGTGGCCTTTTTCGACGATGGAGTCTTCCTTGACCAGGGAAAAGAGTTCGGCAAATCCGAAGACCCCCAGGAGTACCGGAATCAGGGGAAACCCCTCAAAGAGCTCATAGAAACCGAAACTGGCCCGGGTATACCCCTGCTGAAATTCGGTCCCCACGCAGGCAACGAAAAGCCCCAGCGCAGAGGAAAACAGCCCCTTAGTGGTCGATTTGCCGGTGAGCGACCCCACGGCCGTCATGCCGAACAGGGCGAGCATGAACAGCTCGGCCGGCCCGAAATTGAGTGCGTAGACCCCTACGATGGGTGTCAATACCACGGCAAAGAGTGCCGACAGCAGGCCCCCGACGGTGGATGCCATGATGGAGATGCCCAGGGCCTGCCCGGCCATGCCCTTTCGGGTCATGCGGAAGCCCTCGATGCAGGTGGGGGCATTGGAGGGGGTGCCGGGGATGTTGAGCAAAATGGCCGGAAAGCTTCCCGCGGCCTGGGAACTACAGAAGCAGGCCATCATGAAAACCACCGCGTCCATGGCGCCCAGATAGACGGAAAACGGAAGCATCATGGCCAAGAAATTGGTGTCGTTAAATCCGGGAATGGCCCCCACCACCAGTCCGGCCACCATGCCCAGGGCAAGCCACATGAGGTGGTTCGGGTGGAGCAACAGGGTCAGGCCGGAAGCCATCACATCAAGGCTGACCGATTCCATCAGAGGCTCCTTTTCAGATCCGTAGCGGCCCCAGTTCGAGTTGGGGCAGTGACAGTTTCATGACAAACACCAGGGCAAAATACAAAAACCCGGCGATGCACAGGGCCACGGCCACATTGCGTCCCCATGCCCGGCTGCCCAATCCCCGGAAGACCGTCAGCATAAAGAGAAGATTGGCCATGGTAAAGCCGATCCGGGTGACCAGAACCAGGTACCCCATGGTCGCCATGAGGATCAGGGCCGGGCGCTTCATGGGGGCCGGGGCGGACTCTTCTTTGGCCGTCCGGTTTTCGGCCGTCCGGTTTTCGGCCGTCCGGACCCGGGCCGGACCGATAATAAACTGAAATACCACGGCCAGCCAGAACAGCGCGGCGATGACCGCAATGATCAAGGGCCAGTACATGGCAACCCGGGGTGCGCCCCGGGTTTGGAAGAAATAGCTGAGGCCGAAAACCAGGGTCAGACCGGGAACGATGGTCTCGCCCCATGGAAAGGATTGCCTGGAGGGGGTCATGGGAAACCTTTCTTGCCAATGCTGACGAAAATGGCCGTGCCGCCGACGCCAGTGGGGGGGCGCCGGCGGCGCTTTTGTTACATGAGGTGCTTGTATTGATTCCAGACGCTTTGGAATTGTTTGACGTAGGCGTCGCAGTCTTCCGGGCTCCAGTAATCAATGAAGGGTTCCATTCCCTGTTCCTGGGCCATCTTGAGGGTTTTTTCTGATTTGAAGGCATCCTTGAATGTCTTTACCAGGGTCTTGTAGGCTTCGGGGGAGACCTGGGCCGTGTCCCTGCGGATCATGAAGGCAAAGGGCTCGACCAGGTTGGGAAAAGGTTTGCCGGTGGCCGCCGACAGGGTCGGAATGTCCCAGAGTCCGTCCCATACCTTCTTGTCGGTAAAGGAGGCCAGGGCCTTGATAAAGTCCTTCTTGGATGCAGCGGAAAAATACGGGCCGATGCAGGCGTCCACCTGCTTTCCGGCCAGGGCGTTTCTGGATTTGGATCCGCCGTCAAAGGCGATGACCTTGGCGTTGATCCCGGTCAGTTCGATGAGAATTTTCGCCGCCAGTGTCGAGACCGCCTTGGGGTGGCTGGTGGATATGGTCAACGGCTTTTTGGCCACCTTGCCGGCCTTGAGAAAGTCGGCGATGGTTTGGTACGGGCTATCCTTGTGCACCAGGAGCACGTTGGGGTCGGTGATGAGGTTGCCAACGAAACCGATCTGGTCCCATGTGAATTTGGAGACGCCGGTGTTGATGTTCATGGCCTGCATGGCGATGGTGGTCATAATGGTGGTGTATCCGTCGGCAGGCTTGCTCATGAGTTTGCCGAAACCGATCATGCCCGAGGCGCCGGGTGAGTAGTCGAATTTGATGGGCTGTTTCAAAATGGTTTCCCAGCCCGTGGCCAGGACCCGGGAGGACCGGTCGAAACCACCGCCGGCCTTGGCCGGTATGATGTGGGTGATGGGTTTTTCCGGAAAATCGGCGGCTGCTGCCACACCGGCAAAACAGAACAGGATCGCCAACAGAATCGATAACCGTTTCATTTGAAACCTCCCAAAGGTAAGTGGTTTTCCGGCAGCAGCGGCGCCAGGGCCGCTTTGCCCGGAGCTAAATGCCCAGCAGACGGGCAGGGTTGATCTTGGTCATCCGGTCGATTTCCTCCTGGGTGATGCCTTTTTCCATGAGGCACTGGGCAAAGATGCGCAATACCTCCTGGGGAAGTGATTTGCGCGGTTGGCCGGCGTCGCTGGACAGAACCAGAGGGGCGGTCCCCACGGCCTGGATGGTTTCCAGGTAATTGGAAAGGCGGGCGGTGCCCGGAATGGGGTAGAGATTGCCGCCGCAGAGTTCCAGCAGGGCCCCTTTTTCCACCAATATCTTCTGATCGTCCACCGACAGTTGCGGCGGGTTGAAATAGGGGTGGGTGATCAGCAGTTTGTCAAAGCCCTGGGCGCGGGCGTGGTCAGCCAGCGCGAAAATTTCTTCCCTTGACAGATGGGCGGTCCCCAGGATGGCGCCGGCGTCCTGAATCAGGGCCACCACGGTCTTGGTTGCTTCGGTGAGGGTGCCGTTTTCGTCCAGAATGCCGATGGCGGGGCGCGCTACGGTGGTGACGGTGTCCTGGTAGCCGTACCCCCCGGGTTTGCCGAAGACCGTTGCATGGCCGACGGCGTCGATGGTGGGCATCCAGATCTGTTTGGCCCCCAGACCCAGGGCGTTTTCCACGGCCAGGGGGTTGATGCCGCCGGCAAACCCATTCAAGACCAGACCGCCGAAGACCCGGGTCTCTTCAACGGCGGCGTCGGCCTGGGCGGCCCGGCCCACCGTGGATTCGAAATGGTTTTTCAGCAGGATACCGGCCAGTCCGGTTTCCGCTGCGTGCCGGGCCATGTCGAAATCGTTGCCGATGCGGGTGAACAGAGACGGGTTGGAGTGGATGTGAAGATCGTATGCACCTGAAAGATCGACGATGGGCATGCGAAGGGGCCTCCTTTTTGGGGTTACTTGATTTCGATGTGATATCGGAAGCGGTCTCCGCGGCCTACACCCGAACGGAATTCAACGGGCACATCGCCGTGGGTGTAGGCGATTCGGTCGATCTGAATGACGGCAGCGCCCGGGTCGATGCCCAGGTGCCGGCCGGTTTCGTCATCGGCGATTTCCGGTCGCAGGAATTCGTCGGCCCGGGTCACGGGAAAGCCGTAATCCCTGGCATAGATGGGGTAGAGCAGTTCCCGGGAGATATCAACCGTTTCAAACCCCTTGAAGCGACGATAGGGAAGAAAGATCGTTTCCAATATAAAGGGAGTCCGGTCCAGCAGGCGGATTCTCCGGATCCGGATCACCTGTGCCCGGGCTGATATGCCCAGGGCTTCCCGGGCCGCCTTGGGGGCCGTCTCGATGCCCGAGGCAATCACCCGGGATGTGGGGACCACCGGTGCGCTGTCTCCCTCCCGGCCGTAGCGGAAAAATCGCAGGAAGCTGCGGTTAAAATCAGGCCGGGCCACGAAGGTCCCCTTGCCCTGGCGCCGGTAGAGGACCCCTTCTTCAACCAGCACCCCGAGCGCCTTTTTGACGGTTCCGACGGAGATGCCGAAGGCGGCGGAAAGCTCGTTTTCCGAAGAGATCATTTCATCGTGTTGCCAGGCGTTGGCGGCGATCCGCTCTTTGATGGCCTCGGTGACCTGAAGATAGAGGGGTTTGCCGATGGATGGGTCGATGCAAACTTTGTCTGCTATGGAAGGCTTGTCCCGCTTTTTCATGTTTAACCGACTGTTAACATTTCAGTTATTATGATTGTGGGAATATGACTTGATGGTTAGCTTATATATATAAGTTATATGAGTCAAGGAAAAAAGTGAATGGCCGTTTCTCTTTTTAAGCTTGCATGGATGTGGATAGTCTGGTTTAAATTACTTCTACGCCTGTCCGGTGTTCGGCATGAACCAACCCGTGGATGATCCGTTAATCGATTCTGATCCAAGGAGGTTTTGATACCTGAAATGAGATGCCATCGATTGCTCTTCCTGTCGATCCTCGTCTGCTGCCTTTTTTTTATTTTCCCTGCTTTCGCCCCGGCCCAGGATACCGCGCAGACCAACAATGATGTCGGTGCAACCAAGGTCAATGCGGCCGCCGTGGAGAAACTTCTCACCATGACGCCCGGGGAAATCGAGACCCTGGATGCCTTTCTGGAAAAGGCCATGGTCCTTTACTATGATCGCAAGTATGCATTGGCCTTTCCCATTTTCAAGGAGCTGTCCGACAAGATCGAGACCATGGATATCCTGTTCTGGCTCGGTACCAGCGCTGCCGCCGTCGGTGAGACCGACCTGGCCATCGCAAAATTTCAAAAAATGCTCGGCATCGATCCGGGCCTTTACCGGGTCCGGCTCGAGCTCGCTTCGACCTACTTTGCCTTGGGCCGCAACGCCGAGGCGCGCAGCGAACTGGAAACGGTCCTGGCTGCCGATCCGCCGCCCGAAGTCAAGGCCAACATCCACCGGATGCTGGCGGCCATTGAAGAAAGGACCCGGAAGCTGACCTGGAACCTTCGACTCTCCACGGGGTTGATGTGGGATGACAATATCTCTTCAGGCCCTGATGCCGGCCTTTATACCTTCCCGGGCGGATCTTCCTTTACCCCTTCGGCCACGGCCGCAAAACTGTCGGATCAGGCATCGGTCACCAGTTTTTCCGGAAATTTTCTCTATGATCCAGGCGAAAAAAAAGGGCTGATGTGGAACAGCGCTGCGACCGCCTATGTCAGGAGCTACACGGACTACAGCGAATTCGACTACCAGAGCATCGATGTCAGCACCGGTCCCTGGTGGGCGGACAGCCGGAGTGTTCTTAAACTTCCCGTGGGCGTTGCCTATTCCGAATACGCCAGTGACCGGCTTTCTTGCGTCCTCCACGTCGATCCCAGCTACGAATTCTTTTTCAATCCGAACCTCAGCCTTAAAGGCACTTACCGGTACCGGAACGAGAAGTACTACGACCCGGTCCGGGCCGCCAGCTTCGACAGCAACGCCCAGGGGGTCGAACTCTCCCCGACCCTCTACCTGGACAACCGCCGGCACATGATCACGGCCATATTCGGCTATGAGCTTTTATCGGCTGAAAATGATGCCTATGCCTATAAAGCCCCCAAGGCGGGCCTGAATGTTTTCACCCGTTTTCCTTCCCTCACCGAACTCTACCTGGGGTATCAGTGGACCCGGCGGGATTATGACGGCGTACAGGCGTTTCCCTACGCCGGCCTTGAGCGTGACGACCAGCGCCACCAGTACACGGCGGTGTTGAGCCAGGTGATTTTAAAGCGCTTCAATCTTTCCTATGCGCTGGCCTATACCGAAAACGATTCCAACCTTGACCTGAACAATTGGGACCGGACCACCCACACCGTCAGCGTGGGCTGCCAGTTTTAAATTTTAAGGAGCACAGAGCATGATAAAGCGACATCTGGCCTTGATCGGAAACGGATTCCTGCTGATTTGCCTGGGCATCGTTTTGTCAATTCCCGCGGACGGGATTGCTTCGGCCAAAGAAGCGGCGGATCGATCCGTTGTCCTGCCGGAAGAACTGAACGGGATTGTTATCGAAGAACGTTTCGTGCCTTTGGACGCCGATGTCATCGGGACTGTTCAGTCGGTACGGGGTCGTCTCATCATCCGTCACGGAAGAGGGTTTTCCGCCTACTATGCCACCGCCGGGGACCGGCTTTACGAGCGCGACATCCTCTATACCCTTGAGGGCGGGCGGACCCGCATTGCGCTTCGGACCGCCGATGTCATTACCCTCGGCGAAAACAGCCGTATCAGCGTGGACCAGTTCGAGGACGACCGACAGGCGAAGAAAAAACGGTCAGTGTTCAGTATCCTTCGGGGAAAGGCGATGTTTTATGCGGTCCGGCTGTTCCGTTACCGGTCCGTGACCACCGAAGTGCATACCCAGACCGCCGTTGTCGGTGTGCGGGGGACCAAGTTCGGCGTCCAGGTGGAAAAAGCCGGCGATGGGGTTGCCTCGGACCGGCCGGTTTACCTGGCCGATGCCTCCGGCGGAACCTGGCCCGGACTGCTTGCCCAGAATGGCGGGGGCGAAGGGTTTGAGACCACGGTCTACGGTTTTGATGGAGACGTCGCCGTGACTTCGACGACGGACAACACCACCCAGACGGTGACCCCGGGCGAGAACGTAAGCGTGGGGCCCCAGGGGGCCGGGCCGGTCACCGTAACGCCACCCGGGGTGGCCCGGCGGTTCAGTCGTGCAACCGATGCCCCGCCGCCGGAAACCAGCGGCGGTGCCGACGGCGGTGACGACGGGGGCGGTGCCGCGGGGGGTGATGCGGCTGCTGCCGGAGAAGACGGAACCGGGGGAGGCGACGGGGAGGACGCCGGGACCGATGGTGGTGACGATACGACCGCGGGTGCGGGTGACACCGCCACTGCCCCGGCCGTTCTTGATGCCGATGCGGCGGTGGCCGATGTCAGCCAGAACGAGACCTCCCAGGTTATTGCCGACGAAGTCGTTTCAGGTACCCAGGTCGGTTATTTTACGGCCCTGCTCACCGGGTCCAGCGGATCGACCCCCAATCTGGCCGATATTTACATCAACACCAGCCGCAACGATTTTGATGACACTTCGGTCAAGGGCGTCTCCATCGTGAACAGCGATGGGTACATCACCGCCTCCGGTACCGGTTCTGCGGATGAATCGGCACCTTATCTGACGCGGATTCGGACTGCGGCCGGTTCCGGGACCCCGGGCACCCCTTTTGACAGCGGAGAGTTGGGCACCACCCGGCAGATGGACAACCCGGACCTTTCGGAAACCAGCGACTGGCCGCGGAACGATACCCTAGGGGAAAGAAAATACGGGGAAAACACGTACATGGAATGGGGCTTCTGGCGCATGAGCCGATGGGTTCCGGGTAATGCTATTACGCCTTTTTATGCCATCACTGACCGGGCTTATTATGTCAACGGCGTCTCTAGCCCCGATGCGGCGGTGGCCGGCATTTCCGGCGTCTATGCCGGATCGGCGTGGGGAACCTATTTTAGCGGCAACGGCGGCATCGACATGGTCGGCACCTTTAGCTGCGACATCGACGTGCCGAACAACTCGGTGAGCAATTTTGACATGTCGGTGTCCGGGGGAAACCGTTCTGCGGGCATTTCCAACGGCACCGGCAGCTTTGTCGGTTCCAGCGGTGAGTTTAAGATCGTCGGAGGGGATTGGGCATTGGTCGATGCTTCGACAACGCCCATAACGATGCCCGTTGTTACGGCCGGATCCATCCAGGGCGCGGCCAGCGCATCGTGCACCGGATCACTCTTCGGCACGAACGGGGAGAATGTGGGCGGGGTCTGGGCCATGGATGCCTATAACGGCAACAATGCCGCGGTGGGGATTTTCGTCGGTGACAAGGGGGGGGCGGCCACGACGCCGTCCGTCCCTGCGACACTGCCCGCGGTTTCGACTCCGGGTGGACAATAGAATCGTCTTTTTTCTTTCCTCTGGATTTGCCAACAACACCTTGGCCCGGCCGGGCAGCCTGTCCGGCCGGGCTTTTTTTGCATGGGCGTTGCCGGGGTTATTATAGATGGGGGATCAGGTGTTGTCGACCAGGGTGTGAATCGGTTTTTCATCAGCGTCCCAATTCTTCCCCCGGGTGATAGGACCTCTCCAGGTTTTCGCCAATGGCCTCTGGGGTGAGCAGCGACGGGCGCAGTTGCCGCCGGACAAAGAGCGGCGCCTGGTCGTCGTAGTGGGGCGAGTTCTTCCGGTTGACGTTGCCGTACTGGTGGATGGCCCGGGATTCGACGCCCTCTTCAGAAAATTCGGCGATGAGAACGTAGGAATCGCCGGCTTTTCCCACCACCTTGTCGCCCACCCGTCGGGTATGAACGGCGACAAGCGTGTCCGTTCCCCCGCCCACGGGCAGATCCGTCGCCCCCCGCCGAAGCCGCTGGATCGTGCCCAGGGGAACGTCGATCCGGCCATAGTGCCGGAGCAGGAAGTGGACGGCTTCCTTGAAGGTCTTCTCCGGCTCGGGAACCGGCGTGCCGACCGGTTTGAACATGCGGATGTCATGGATCGGTTCGTAGGTGAGACGGGCCAGGGTGGCGGCGGCAGAGTTCTCGTCCATCTCACCGTCCCAGTTTTTCAAAAGGGCAAGGGCCGCCTTTTCATGTTTGTCCTCGGCTGCGTACCGGTCGAAAAGGGGATTCAGGACATCTTTGTACATCGCCGATTTTTTTGAGTAGTGCCGGTCGAATTTGTACCGAAGAAATTCTTCCCGGGTGATGGACTCGTCCGTGCCGAAAAGCTCTAGGCTTCGAATGGCGCGGTTGTTCATGAGGGTTTCAATGCCCAGGGTCGGAGAAAAATTGTTCGGGTCCGGGTTGCCTGCTCCAACCGTTGCCTGGAACGGGGTGCTGTTGGTGTTGAAAACAAGCCCCGAAGGCGGGTTGAGGACCTGGGGCAGGGCCTCGTAAGGCAGGTAATCGGTCCAGATGGCCGCAGACGTGTTCCCGGGCAGAATCGACATCCAATCAAAATCTTCGCTTCGAAGGGGGAGCAGGGCGTTGTAAACGTAATAGATGTTTTCCCTGTCGGCGTAGACCGTGTTCATCATGGGCAGGGCCAGCATGGCCATGGCGGCCTTCCATTCGGCAAAGGAGGTCGCCTTGTTCATGCGGTACCACTGCTGGACCGCGAAGCCATGGCGGTGGGCCCCGGCATATCGGATGGCGTAATAGCCCCCTTTGAGCTCGATCACCGGCCCGTGAACGCTGGCATAAACATTTTTATGCACCGTCCATTCAAAAAGCCCCAGGTCGACGTCGATGGCGGCGTCCTTGACGTTCAGCGGTAGCCATTGGTCGTCGAAACGGTATTGGAGAGATCCGTCCGGGTGCATTTCGAGTTTGTAGACATCGATAAAGTCCGGCCGGTTCACCGTGTGGGCCCATCCGAGGTATTGATTGTGCCCGTGGAGAATCACCGGTGCACCGGGAAACGTGCCGCCGATGGCGTTCCAGCCTTCTTCGGAAACCACATGGGCCTCGTACCAGGCAACCGGGCCTTCCCATGGCTGATGGGAATTGATGTTCAGGCGGACCTTCCCATCCGCCGATCTCCGGGGTCCGACGGCATGGGCGTTGGACCCGGCCAGTCGGCCGTCAAGCCCGGCAGGTAGCGCTTCGTTGAAGACGAATCGTTTCTGGACGGCGGCGTCGACCCCCAGGCGATCCGCCGGTCTTGAAAAGAGATCTTCCAGCACCTTTCCCACGCCCATGAGCAGGGGGATTTTGTGAATGAAGCCGGCCACGATGTCTTTTCCCGAGACCGGGAAAAACCGGATATCCGCCTCCTGGGGATGAAAATGGGCATAGGTGTTGAGACCCTCGGCGTAGGCATCGAGAAATTTCTTGAATTCCGGCGGCATGGCCCGGTACTGGCGCTCTGCCTTCTCCGGAATCCCCAGCAGTTGCACCAGGTAATCGTTGACGATGCTGATTTTGGCCAGATGGAGTCTGGCCAGTTGGCCTCTTGCCGCCACGAGACTGGCCTGAATGAGGGGGAAATCATCTTCGGCGTGGGCGTAGGCCAGGCCGAAGGTGGCAGCGTTGTCCGTCTTCCCGAAAACGTGGGGGATCCCCCACCGGTCCCGGTTGATGACCACTTCCCGGGCATACTGCCTGGCAACGGCGGTGGGTGCCGGCGGTGTCGGTACGGGATGAAATGCGCTGCAGGAGAGTAGCGGCAGTGCCAGCAGGATGCCGACGACCAGAAAGGCCGGCAACCGGTGGGGGTGTTTTGGAATCATTGGGGAACTCCGGTTTCTGTTGATTAAGCGCCCATGGGCCAACGGATGCCATGGGCCATTTCTAATATTTCGAAAAGACGATGTCGAGGATTTCCTTGAATGTCTTTCCGGGGCTATAACCTCTTCGCTAGTTTCCATCCATAAATGGCCTTTTTGCCCAATCTCGGCGTCAATCGGTGCCATCGCTTGTGCGGCGTAGCACACCACGCCTCCGCGCAATGGCTTGATTTCCTTGACCTTGGACAAAAATTCACATTTATGAATTGGAAACATCTATGGGTGCCCACCCACTCAAAAACCGATTCGTGGACGGGCACTCGCTAAATGCACGAAAACACAATTACGATGACATCGCATTTCATTAACCGCAGACACGCGCCGACACCCGCAGACTTTTTTGGTACCGGCCGACCTGGCCGGTCCCAAGAGGCCACTTTTCGGGGCGAAGCTTTCCAAAATGGGTTCCTCGCTATTTCGTGTGGGAGGCCAGGAGGGTGCCTTCAGGCGAAGCCGGGTCTGCGATGGTCTGCGTCCGTCTGCGGTTCATAAATAAGTTGCTGCTTTAATGTGATTTGTTTTTAACCTTCGCTTTATATACGTCATCATATTTCTGACAATGTGCACTAAGGTTCACCAAAGCCGCGGAAAGAACCGGCCTGTCCTATCGGCATAGGCGTCGTAGGCGTTGCCGAACCGCTTGCGCATCATGTTCTCCTCGTAGGGGACCAGGCGGTGCCAAATGAGATGCAGGGCAGCCACCCAGAGAACGAGCACCCAGGAATTTAAAATCAGGGCAGCGCCCGAACAGATCACGCTGATCCAGGCGGCGTACATGGGGTGGCGGAAGAACCGGAACGGGCCCCGGGTGCAGAGTTGATCGTTCTGCCACCAGTTTTGCAGCGTTTTCATGGTCCAGCCATGCAACCCCAAACCCGAAAGGATCAGGGCGACGCCTCCGGCCCCTATGGCCCGGGTGTGTGGGGTGATTTGCAGGTGACCCAACCGTTCATCGATCCAGACGGCCAGGGCGAAGAGTGCAACGCTGATCACCGCCCCAAGGGGGCCGATGCCGAAGATCTTTTTGAGTCTGTTCTTATCCATGGTCCCGGTCCTTGTTTTTTAATCCGATTTGGGAATCCATGCCCTCAGGGTATGGTCGGAGTCAATCTGCTATGCCGTTTCATTTGTTGGCCAATGCCTAAAATGCACTAAAATGCGAAATGCCTAAAGTTGTGGAGTCGCTTCGCTCCGGTTTTTTAAGCTAAGATATGGCAGAATTCCTTAATTCTTGTCCGCTGGTTTTTAGCGGATTAGGCAATTTAGCATTTTAGGCATTTCGAACTGGAATTGCAGTATCGCACCCCTTTCCAGTGGCAACCCAAGGCCACGTCCTCTGGGTGTGGATTCTTTACTCATTGTGGGTCTCTTTGCTGCTCGATATCCCCTAAGCGGCCCCTTCGGGCGGGTAAATCCTGAAAGCGAATGAACAGTCCCAGGCCGGTAAATACCAGTAAGATGCCTGCAACCGCGGCAGCCCCGGGCAAGGGGGCGCCGATGAGAACGACCTCACCGACGATGGCAAAGATGACTTCGCTGGACTGGGTCGCGTCCACGGCGGCCAGTTCGCTGCCCGTCATTGATTTGCTTCGGGCAAACAAAAAGAGGCTCGTGGCGCAGATGCCTGAAAAGACGGCCACCAGGGCGGTGTTGACAAGCTGTCCGGTGGATGGCGGCGGCGGATCGTTGATGGCAACCAGGACCAGCCAGAACGGTACCGACCCCAGGGAAAGCAGAAAGACCTTGTTGAACGGATTATCCACAAGGGGGTCGTTGATATGGGGAAGAAGCCTGTGGCCGTTTTTGGCCTCCCAGACCAGTTGATTGCCTGTTGGATAACAAAACGCCGCTATGAGAACCGGAATGCCGCCCATCAAGGCATCTGCCATGTGGACGGTATCGACATGGCTCGCATTGACCAGGATGACCCCCATAAAAACGATGGCTGAAAACCCCCATACCTTTTTTGGAAACGACCTTCCAAAGCAGATCAGCACGACCAGGGAGGCGATGATGGTCAACTGCCAGGTGGTGGCGACAACCCACCCCGGTGCATGGTCGGCACTGAAACAGATCAGGGCGTAGAATCCGCCGAAACCGATGCTGCCCGAGAGGGTCCAGAATTTCCAATACCGGAAAAAAAGCCTGAAAATCCGTTCAGGCCCCCGAATGCCCTGGGAGAGCAGTTGCCCGGCCAGCAGGAACAGGATCATGTAGGCATACCGGAGTGCGGCCGACCACACCCAGTGTCCCCCTTCCAGGCTCATCACCCGGTTCAGGATGAAGGTCGAGCTGAAAAACAGACCCGATAGAAGACCTATCGATACTAGTTGAAGCATTTCATTTTCGTCTGTTTCCTTGTATCTGCGACAACACAGCCTGAGACGGGCAAGCCTGGACAGTCGCTCAACTCAGGTTGAAGTCGTAACGGGCCATGCACGCATTTGCCAATGGGGTGTTTGTAGGACGCGTCATGCTTTCTTATATGATGAACGGGTGCTGTGCAATCCCCATTAAAAGGCGGGGCGTGTTCGCCATTGAGATGCCGGCCGAATCGGGAATCGTTTGACACCCATAGCCAATCCAGCCACAATGGAACATGCTTAAACCTGAGTTGAACGATTGTCGAAATTGGGAACGCTCAATTTAAGTTAAAGAAGATGCCGGCATAAAGGTCTTTCAACCCCAACAATCCATTGGCCAACCATGAAAGGCTGAAACCATGAAGCTGAAAGCCAAGATCGTCGCCACCATCGGACCGGCCTCAAGCAGCCGGGACATGCTGGAAAAGCTGGTGGAGGCGGGTATGAACGTGGCCCGTCTTAATTTTTCCCACGGCAGCTACGAATCCCATACCGAGGTGATCCGCACCATTCGATCCGTTTCACGCACCATGAACCGGCCGGTGGGGATTTTGCTGGACCTTCAGGGGCCCAAGATTCGGGTGGGCAAAATGGAGGGTGGTGAACCGGTTCGACTCAAGCGAAACGCCTCTTTTGCCATCACCACCAAGCCCCTGGCCGGGACGGCGGAAAGGGTTTCCACCACTTATGAGAACCTGCCCGGCGATGTTCGGGCCGGCGACACCATCCTTTTGGATGACGGACTGATCCGGCTTCAAGTGGTTTCGTCTGACAACGACACCGTTCACTGCCGGGTGATCATCGGCGGCTATTTAAAAGAGAACAAAGGGATCAATCTGCCCGGTGTGAAGGTCTCAGCCCCGTCAATGACGGAAAAAGACCGGCGCGATCTCAACTTTGGCATCAAGAACGGCGTTGACTATTTTGCCCTTTCCTTTGTTCGAAGTGCCGACGACATGAACCAGATCAAGGCGCTCATTAAAAAACAGGGAGCCGATATTCCGGTGATCGCCAAAATCGAAAAACCCGAGGCGGTGGCGAACCTCGACGCCATTTTGGACGCGGCCGACGGTGTCATGGTTGCCCGGGGCGATCTCGGGGTCGAGCTGGAGCCGGAACTGGTACCCACGGTCCAGAAACAGATCATCGCCACGGCCAATAAAAGAAACCGGCTGGTGATCACCGCCACCCAGATGCTGGAGACCATGAGCACCAATCCCATCCCTACCCGGGCCGAGGCCTCGGACGTGGCCAATGCCATCTTCGACGGCACCGACGCCGTGATGCTTTCGGGCGAGACCGCCTCGGGGCGTTATCCGGTACAATCGGTGCGCATGATGGCCAAGATCACCGAGCAGGCGGAGTGCTCCCCTTTTATGCGGTACAATCTTCATTTCGGAAAGGACCCCACGGACATCGTGACCCACGCCGTAGCCCAGTCGGCGGTGAATATTCTCCACGAGGTCGATGCCCGGTGCATCGTCGCCTTTTCGGTCTCCGGAAAGACATCCAAACAAATCTCAAAGCAGCGGCCCAACCGGCCAATCTACGCTTTTTCGTCACGCATGGAAATTTACAATCGGCTGTCCCTGCTCTGGGGGGTGTATCCCATGTACATCCCCGACATCACCGATGCCAAGCGGCTGATCACCTCAAGCGAAAACCTGCTCATGGAAAAGAAACTCGTGGAAAAGGGAGACCTGGTCGTTCTGGTGATCGGCCTGGGGCTCACGGAAGGCTCCACCAACATGATCAAGATTCACCGGGTCGGGGCCGTGGATTAAAAACCCATTGCCGCCTTGGCGGGACTCACTTTAGTCACTCCACACTGATATGGGGGGGCGATAACCTATCCCTTTCCAGGGGCAAACCAAAGCCTGGTTTTCTGGGCCAGGATTCTTTACTTGTGGCGATGTTCCTCGGAACAAAATGCCACACGATTGATAGGGGTGACATGAAGAAAAAAATTCTGGTCGCGGTTGACGGGTCGCGGCATGCTTCCACGGCCGTTGGTTACGCGGCCCGCATGGCCGGGGCCATCGGGGATGTGGAATACCTGCTGATCCACATCCAGCCGGGGATATCCCAATACCTTCTCGATGAAGCGGAAAAAATCCCAAAGGTCAAGAGCGAGCTGGGAAAGATCATCAAGAAGAACAAGGCCGCGGGCCTGGCACTGCTGGAGGCGCACCGCGCCAAGATGGTGAAGGGAGGTGTCGACGCCGTCCGGATCGAGATCCAGACGCGACCGCGGCTGGTCAGCGTTGCCGATGATCTGCTGGCCCTGAGCCATGCCGGGTCCTACGATGCCATCGTCGTCGGTCGGAGAGGGATCGGGTACCTTCATGAAATGGTCATGGGCAGTGTTGCGGCCAACCTTGCCAATAATTCACAGATCACCCCCATCTGGATCGTGGACGGCGATGTCTCAGGGGAAAAAACCCTTCTGGCTGTCGACGGTTCTTCCCGATCTCTCAGAGCCCTGGATCACCTGGCATTCATTCTCGGCGGTCAATCGGAAAACCGGATTCACATGATTCACGTCCAGCCGTGGCTCCGGGATTGCTGTGAGATCGATATGGACGAACCGCCAAGCCCTGAAGTGGAAACGGCAATGCTGGACGGTGACCGCAAATGTATGCGTGATTTTAGCTCCCAGGCGAAGGCGGTCCTTGGGCAATACGGATTCGATGATGATCGGATCGACCTGACAACGGTTGCTGCCCGTGTTTTTGCCGGAAAAGCAATTTTGGAGGCGGCCGGAAAAGGGGAATACGGCACTGTGGTGATCGGGAAGGGGGGCGAAAGCAAAAGCACTTTCTTAGGCAGTGTTTCGCGGAAAGTCCTGCAAAAAGCATCGAACCTGGCCGTTTGGATCGTCCCGTAAGGGAAGCATTCCGCTGTCGTTATGGGGATCGGGCAGGGGTACCGGCAAGGAAATGTTCAAGTTACTGCCCGAAATACCGATAGAGATAAAAAAGCAGTTCTTTCGGGTATGGACTTGGTCAGCCTCGCCCCAATCCGGGTTCCGGTTTGTGGCCACCGTTGATCAGAAGGCCAAGGCGCCCCTGGCATCGGGCGGAGGCGGCCTTGCCTGTTTTCCCTTTTCGCGCGACGGTCATCCGTGCAGCAAAGGACCCCATGATTCAGGAAATTGTCGATTCCATCGAAGATCTCACCTCTTTTCCCCCGCTGGCCCATCGCGCCCTTACTATCGCCATGGACAACGACGCCGGGGTCGACGACCTCATCGAACTGGTCCAATTCGACCCTGCCGTGACCTCCAACTGCCTGAAACTCTGCAATTCGAGTTATTTCGGTCTGAGTGAAAAAATCAGCTCCTTGAAACAGGCCCTGGTGTTTCTCGGCATGCGCAACATCATCAACATCCTTCTGACCCACTGCATCAAATTGCCCGAATACGATCGGGCCCACGGCGGCTACGGGCTGTACGAGGGGGAATTGTGGCGCCACAGCGTCTCCTGTGCCGTGCTTTCCGGACGGCTTTCCGAAAAAGCGGGATGCCCCGCCGATTCCGCCCTGTTCACCGCCGCCCTGCTTCACGACGTGGGCAAACTGGTGCTCAACCGATTCCTGGAAAAAAGGTACCGTGCGCTCTGCGACCTGATTCAAAACCGTCTTTCCCTGATTCAGGCGGAAAAGGCGCTTTTCGGGATCCATCATGCCGAGCTGGGCGGGATTATTGCGGAAACATGGAATTTCCCCGATGCCCTGATCCGGTCGATCCAGGATCACCATCGGCCGATTGCCACCGAAGGCGAGCCGGACATCGTGTCCTGGGCCGGGCTCAGCAACGTCGTGGCCCATGTGTGTGCGTTCCGGTCCACCTGCTTTCATTCCGAAGTGGTCCGCTGCTTCGTTGAGCCGAAAATCCTGAAGCGGTTCGGCCTGGATGAGGCGGATGTCGATGCCGTGGCCGAGAGCCACGAAAGCGACATGATGGTGGCTGATGACCTCTTCTCCGTCGCGGCCTGAGATCTGTGGACCGGTCCGGAGAGCAGGTCCTAAGTGCATGTATTAACCGCAGACACTCGCAGACTTTTTTGAACCGGCCGACCTGGCCGGCCCAAAGAGGTTGCCCTATTTTGTTTGAATCACCACCGAGACACCGAGTTCACAGAGGATTTCTTTTTATGGATTGCCGGGAGACGGTTGCAATTCATAAGCGTTCAGCCACTTCGCGGGCTCAGACCTGTTCCGGCCGTCAGTGACGGTGTTTTATCCAATCCCTGTTTCCCGATTGGAATCCCTTCGGGAAAAGCATATAGCTGTTGAATACGATAGCAAACCGTATTAGAAAGAAACGGCGTCTGATATGCGGTAACGCTCAATGACATGGTCCGAAAACAGGAAACTGAAAACGGCAGGCAAACGCGTCTGCCGTTTTTTCATTTTCACATTGAAATGGCCTTTATATGAAAATTGTAAGCATGATGTACAAAAACAGACTTTTGCTGCTTCTGGCGCTGCTATCGGCCTTCCCGCCGCTTTCGACCGACATGTACCTGCCCGCCATACCGCTGCTTCAAAAAATCTGGCACCAGCCCCTGGCCATCGTCAACCTGACGCTGGTCGGTTTTTTTGTCAGCTACTGCGTCTTTCTCCTGTTTTACGGGCCGTTGTCGGATCGGTTCGGCCGGCGGCCGCTGCTACTGGTCGGCATCGGGATTTTCATTCTGGCGAGCCTGCTCTGCGCCCTTTCAAACAACGTGTTCAGCCTGATTGTCTTTCGGGTGTTCCAGGCCGCCGGGGCGGCTTCCGCGTCGGCCCTGGTCCTGGCCATCAGCAAGGACGTTTACCAGGGGCATGAACGGGCCCGAATCCTGGCCCATATCGGTGTGATTATGGCCCTGGCGCCCATGCTGGCGCCTGTTTTTGGTGGATGGGTCCTGACCTGGTTTTCGTGGCGTTGGGTGTTTTTGATCCAGGCGTTGATCGGCGCGGTTGGCTGGATCGGTGTATTCCGCATGCCGGAAACCCTGAAAACGCCTTCTGCCACCGGTGTCCTCAAAACCGCCGGGATTTACCTGCAACTGCTGGGCAACCGGCGATATGTGGGCTTTGCCCTGATGATGGCCATCATCGTACTGCCCCACTTTGCTTTCATCGGCGGGTCGGCCGATATCTACATCACCCGGCTCGGGTTGAGCGAGCAGGTTTTCGGCTATTTTTTCGCCCTGAACGCCGCGGCCATCATGGCCGGAGCCTTTGCCTGCACACGGCTGCTAGGCCGGGTGGGGTCAAGGGCGATTATGACCGCCGGCTTTGCCGGGATTCTCATCGGCAGCCTGGTCATGCTAACGCGGTGGCTACCGGGGCCCTGGGGCCTGGCCCTGCCCATGGCGGTTGTTTCCTTCTCATTCGGCCTCAGTCGACCCCCCAGCAACAACCTGGTCCTGGAGCAGGTCGATCGCCATGCCGGGGCGGCCTCTTCGCTGTTGATCTTCATCTACTTCATGCTGGGGGCATTTTCCATGTGGTTGATCGCCCTGGACTGGACGGACAAGATCCGCATCATCGGCATCATGGGAACAGGGAGCGGTGCCGTCATGCTGGGTATCTGGCTTCTTCTTCCCAAATTTGCAGCCCGAAAATCCTCCGGGCTTCGCCCGGACGGGAGAGGCAGGGCATGATAAAAGGCATTTTAAAGACATAGGTTGAGCGATTTTTGAGGTTGCCGCTCAGCTTGGGAAAGAATCTGCCGGCCCATCAAGCCGCTGCCGCCGACACGTGGCTCATGGCCCCGCCGGGCGGCGGGAGCTGAACCCTAGAATATACCTATTATATCAATTGGTTAGGCATGTTTAAAAGTGACGTAAACTGATATGATAACTGGCTTTTTCGGTAAGTTTCTCTTTGGTTCGGATGTCACACACTCACAGATAATATTAACAACCATCAATAGATGTGGGCACAGTTTTGGGCACAACGTCACGGGTAACTCGCCACGTCTTTTTGTGGTCAAGTTCAACCGATGGTTATGTGAAAGGGTTTAATCATGAACAACCGTAAAGAATTTATACCCGACTATAAAAGATGCTATGAAGAATTGAAAGAAGCCTTAGCGCTTCCACATATTGAAAAAACTATTAGATTTGCGGCGGCACATCCAGGGGCGGTTTATAAATTTTGTACTCTTGAATATGATTCTATTCGTCATGGTTTTATACCTTGTATTTAGCCGCAACGGATTCAATAATTTTGTCTGATGGGGCATAGATGGTGTACTTATTACATCCTGTACAAAGCATAGCTCGGAATCTTTTGTCTCTTAAGAATTTAATGTCTTCAATGGGTGTTCCAGATTCTGGAAATTCGGATTCTGGCCTGTTGCATGAATGGCCGCAGAATCCACATGTAATAAGGTCTTTATTGGATGGTTTCATTTGATCATCCTTTTATGGAGTATTCACATAACGCCCCGGCTCAGGGGTGGCGCGGCTTTTTGTGCCAGCCCTTGAAGCCGGATGTTATGGCTTCCCAGAATGATGATTCATTAATACCTAATTCTTCCGACATCGCGATAATTGCAGTTGTACGACTTTCGTCGAACTCAATATTAGGAATATTTTCAATTGACACCTTGTCTCTCAAAGCTTTATCAACGTATTTAAAGGTAGCTTCAGAAAAAAAGGCCCTTACCATCCCTCTGGATTTTTCCATTAAAACAATAGTCTCTGGTCGTAACTCCACCACACGCATAGAACCTTTGTACTCTTTTTTGTTTGATTGAAGTTCCGTATCCAAGGCATCTGTCTCAAGAGAACTCAAAGCTGTCAAGGTATCTGTAAAAGCAGATATTTTAATCTCATTTCTCTTTTGGGCTTTCCAGATGATTTTGTGTTTCAACCAAGATAATATCGCGGGCGACATTAAGCCTGATATCATGCCGGCAATAATCGCATCCTTCATATAATTACCTCAAATTGATAGGGCCTTAACGTTAAGCGCAACGGCGCGGAGCGTCCGGCACCGAAGGTGCGAATTGGCGCCTTGTTAGCCATTATTCCTCATCAAGAATAGCCTGGATTACCTGAACAACAGGGTCCCCTGTTTTTACGAAACTTTCCTCTTCGCTCAAATCTTCCCAAGTCTTTTCTGTAGTTTTTAATGTTTCGTACTTCGTTATGTATTTAGGTGGCATTAATGTTCTAGACAACAACCCCACATCAGCCATAAAACCTGTGCCTGAACCACCAACATTAACTTCCTGTTTTTTGTAGGTCATTGCCACAGACAACTTTTCATGTGCTTGTGTAACTTTCACTCTAACTTTTGGTCGCTGAACTGACCCCAAAACCTCTCCTGTATCAGGATCCTTAATATCCTCGCCGTTCGGATCCATAACGTCAAAATACATATCCACCGCTACGCCTTGTTCAGTGCCAGCATTTATAACGATTTCTCTCGAGTTTAGAATTCGAGCAACTTTGGCTTTAATTGGCTTGCTCATTGTTTCTCCCATTTAATCTGGACTTTTCCAATCTAATTTTCAATTCAGATACTTCTTCAGGAACAATATCATTCCAGTCTTCTAAGGCATCATCAGCAGTTGAAAGCTGCTCAATAACAATTGCCTGAAGCTTTGCCATAGTAGGAGATTGACTTTCCGGGCTGTTGTGGCAATTTTCAATCGCAAAACCGACTCTCGAAAGGCTTTCGTAAAGTGATATTAGCCTTCTAAAAGCTGACCGCGCATGAGGCTTAATTATCTCTTTTGCTGCTTCCTTTGCGGACTGCTTCCCAAACATAAATGAACCAATTAGTCCCAATCCAAGGCCGAATGCTTGAAGCAAAGTATTCTCCAAGCTTGTTAAGTCTCTTTGGCTGGAAATAAAGACTGAAAGAGCAACGAATATGAATGCCGCAAGCACCATTATTATTGGCAATATTCGGTCACCACTCTTCATAACGATTCCTCATTCATTGCGCCTCTCTTCAACAGATGGCTAACATATAGATTGATGAGCTGCTCGTTTTTGTCCAATCATGCTCAGTAAACACTCAGTCACATTAGTTCATAATGTCCACTTTTGTCAATAAATCCATTGTGTTCATGAAATACTATCAAAATTTGTTGGTTTGAATATTTCAATTTCCACTAAGATGCATAAATAAACAGATAGTTATGGCATTTTTGCGCTTTTTTACATGCTCAGTTTTCTGCCATACGGCATGTTAACGAACATCTCGCTAATTCCGTTAAGCAATCGTCAACCCTTCCGGTAAACCTGGTTGAAACTTGTCCTTCAGTCGAAAAAAACTTAACTGGACATCATTTTATGCTTGACAATGGCAAAGCTCGTGCGTAATGTAGTGCACGACAACGCAATACACAACATTGCATAAGCGGAGGTCATAATGACACCAAAAAGAAAAAGACCCACAATCTCGATTACCTTAGAACCCGATGTACTGGAAACCGTTAAAGCAGTCTCAGAGCAATTGAATATTTCAGTCAGCGTCCTGATTAATCTGGCTTTGCGGACTCGGTTCCAGGTTCGCTTTCCTTTGCCGGAAGGTATTGATCGAGACAACTTTGAAGAGGTGAACCCGGCTGTTCTGGAATCCGATGGCAAGCTTTCACAGCTTTGCGAGGCCTTCGATGCCATTGGAAATTCGATCTCGCCAGAGGGGAAGCTAATCTCTTCAGAAAAATTGCACACGGCACTTTTTACCCTTCATCAACTCAAAACTATTAAACTGTAAAAAATGGGAGGAACCGACAATGAAACCGGAAATCAAGAAAACGATGAAAATCAAATCTGAAGACTTACCGATACTGATTGAAGTTGAAGGAAGTGAAGGCGAGCGTAGGTGGTATGAGATGCTGCCCGCCGGGAGGAAATTTGGCATCCTATTAAACTCTACTATGGCTGAAGGAACGGCATAGTAGCTCTAAAACATCCCACGTCCCGTAGCCAGCGAAGGCTTAGGCCAATAGCAAGCCATGGACGTACCACAAGTGTCTAACAACACTAAAGGGTATGTTCCATGGCTTTTTATTTTCCAGAGCGAAACAATCACGGCACGACCCTAAAGGGGGGCAGATGACTATCAGCCCCCCCGCAAAGGTGAAAACGGCCTATTTTGGGCAGGCTTCCATCCTTTGCTCAAACCTCGATAAATTGGACCTCTCTATTGATGTAACTTGGCTGGATAACAGTTTTTTCAAGAGGCTTACTTACTGGAAAAATTACGCCAAGAATAACCGCCAGGATTTTTCCGTCTCACTTTTGCCGTATCCAGCCGGCCAGGAAATGAAATGCCTTGTGAAGCCTTTCGGTAAGGAAGGCTATGAATGGTTTCTGGTCGGCAGCGAGTACACTTTGAGAATCGGCAATTGGATGGAACCAGGAGCAAAACCGAGTGTCTTCGCTGAGATCAGTTCTGAAACCCTATGGCGTCTTGGCCCTAAGATGGCCCTTAAACGGCTCTTATCGATTCTACGAGGGCAAGGGGCCAGTATCGTATCGATCAAGCCAAGCCGGGTCGATCTGTGTGTCGATATGCTGATGGATGAAGGTATCTGGAAAATGGATCTGATCCAGTATCGCGTCACCCGGTCGGCATACTGTTCGCCACATTTTCATAAGGCCAAGATGACCGGAATGAGCATTGGAAAAGGCAAGGTGTCGGCCAAGCTGTACGATAAGCCACTTGAGATCAAACAGCAGTCGAAAAAATATTGGATGTTTCCTATTTGGGGTCTTGAAAAGGTTCCCGATGGAAAGCGGATCATTCGGACAGAGTTTCAGCTAATGCGTGAAGCCATCAAGGATCTGGGAATTGATAAAATCGGAGAGCTGTTCGCCAGCCTTGACAATGTCTGGGCCTACTGCACCCAAAAATGGTTAAAATTTCAAAGTAACCCCGGCAAGCATCACACCCAGAGAAAGACTTTTCCTTGGTGGATAACCGTTCAGAGTGGCTTTAGTGGCAACCTGAAGGCAACTCCCTTGATTCGATTCAAAGCCTCAGCTGGTAAAGAAGAGCAACTTTTCAGCCAGGCCTACGGACTGCACACGTCTATAGAGGCTCAGAATTTAGAAAGCTGGAACGGGGCAAAGGATCTGCCGCCATCAACCTTGAAAATGGCCCTGAATGGTTTCAGGCATCACGCAGACACTTACGGAAAAGGCGCATTTAACTTCATGGATGAGGTGGAGAGGAAACGGGCCAAATATCAACGAACCGATTTAAAAATGCTTGAGGTCGATAAAGAACGAAGGCGCCACGGGATGCCTTCAAATTTTACGGATGAACAGCTTAAACGAGCAACCGCAACTCAGGAGCGACTAAACCTGCAAGGAGGGGATTGAGACAATGGAACAGTATCTGACCACGGATGAACTGAGCAAGCGAATCAAGATGTCACCGGGATCGATTCGGAATCTGGTCTGGAAAAAGCAGCTTCGGGAGGGAGAGCATTTTGTCAGGCCCACGGGCAGGAAAATGCTTTTTGTCTGGAGTTCCATCGAAAGCTGGCTTTTCCAGGGGAAAGACTTTTCCGATACGGAAAAACACAGCCGTATCAATATCTGATTTACGGAGTTTCCGCGGATTTCTCCGAGAACTTTCGGGAAGTAATTCTCCGAGAAATTGACAAGCTTTTCCCTTCGGTGGTAGGTTGCGAAATCGGCGTTTTTGGGAAAACGTCGAAAAGTGACATCCGAACCGAAGGGAGGTGAATCGGAAAAGCGGAAAGGGGAATCGATGAAAACATGCAATGTCATCGACTTATCTCGATACCGCGAAGATGAAAATCGATCGGAATCGACAAGTAAGCGATTGAAGAAAAGCGACAAGGGATCGATCTACGCCCGAGGCGGCAAGCTATGGGTCAATTTTCGATACCTGGGTGAAAGGGTCCGTGAAGGATCGGGCCTTTCCGATACCAAGGCAAACCGGAAATTACTTCGAAGACAGCTTGACCTGATTGTCGCCGAGATTGAAAATGGCGTGTTCAGGTTCGCCAAGAGGTTTCCCCAGAGTCGGCGAAAGGTCTATTTTGCCGAGCTTGAAGGGGAAACGGTCAAGATCGATCCATCCGAGGTGACGTTTTCACAGTACCTCGAAAAGTGGTGGCAGGATATGAGGCCAGGAATGAGCGAAAGCCAGATCCGGGACTATGAAAGCATCCTTAAAGCCCACTTGGTGCCGCAATTTGGAAATTGCCCTTTTTCTGATTTCTGGTCGATGGTCCGACTGAAGAAATTTATTGCCGAACTGAAAAGCTGTAAAAACCGATACAGCAAGCCCCTTTCGGGCAAGCGCATTCAAAACATCATGATCCCGCTTCGGGTCATCGTGCACGATGCGGTCAGCCAATACGAATGGCACCATCTGCATGATCCCTTTGCAGGGCTCAAGTTGCCGAAGGCCAGAAAGTTCAGGGTCCAGCCCTTTGACACCAAGGAATGGAAAACCCTGCTTGAGTTCATCCCTGAATGGTATCATCTGTATTTCAAGTTGGCCGTTCAGACGGGGTTGAGGCCTTCGGAGCAAGTGGCGCTTAAATGGGAAGCCATCGATGATGAGTTCATCCACATTGAGCGCAGCCGGGTAAGAAACCGGGAAAAGGAAGACCTTAAAAACGAGTTCAGCCGTCGAATGATCGGAATCCGGCCTTCACTTCTGGCTGTGCTCCAAGCTCAGAGGCGGCAGATTGACGGATTTGACAGCCCTTACGTTTTTATCAACACACAGGGGCGGCCGATCCTTCAAGATAAGCTCAGAGAGGTCTGGATGCGGGCAATGGTAAAAAGCGGGCTCCAGTATCGGCGAATGTACGAAACACGTCACACCTATGCATCCTGGGCGCTTGCATCAGGGGAAACACCGGAATGGGTGGCCCGGACCTTGGGCCATGCGGACACGGCCATGATCTATCGCACCTATGGCCGATACATTCCGAATCTGACCCGGAACGATGGGTCAGCCTTTGAAAAGCTCTATGCTGAGTCCACCAAATGAGAAGGGCCGATTTTTTTGGGCACAATTGGACACAATTTGGTCACAATCGGCCGAAATCGACCCTTCGAAAATGTTTAACTCATTGTATTTGTTGAACATGTGATGGTGGAGGCGGCGGGAGTTGAAAGTGATGTTGCCGAATTCACGCAAACACGCGGTACGCTTGGCTTTACCTCTGA